>JAZQNK010000001.1:0-4025 GCA_045627325.1 Treponemataceae bacterium
CTTCTCTTTCAACATGGGTGCTCACTCATTCAGCATGGGTGTTCAGACTGTAGTTCAGGGCGACATCGTTCCACATGCAAAAACAGGAACAGAATGGGCTTGGACAGGTCTCCGTGGAAGAAAAGCTATTGTTGACTTCCCAATTTCTTGGAAGTACACATTCTAATTTAAGCCTTATGGCTTAAGTTGAATGGGCAGGTTGCTTTTGCAGCCTGCCTTTTTATGGGCTTGAGCAGAGGATAAACTTTAAGCTTGTGAAAGCAAGGTGCACTTTTTCATTTTAATTCCTTTTTTGTTGTGAATTAGTACATTAAGCTTTTACTCTAAAAGTTTATCCTTTGGTCAGGCTCTGTAAAAAAAAATATTTTGGGGTGCAGCAAAGGATAAACTTAAAGCTTGTGAAAGCAAGGTGCACTTTTTCATTTATTTCCTTTTTTGTTGTGGATTAGTACATTAAACTTTTACTCTGAAAGTTTATCCTTTGCTTCGTCTCAAATGCGAAAAGTCTGTTTGAAGAAAACAGGCTTTTTTTGTTTTTAAATACAGTTTTGCGCAAGCGGTTTTTTCTGTACAGTCGCTTAAACGAGTTCAGAATGAGGCTATCAGCAAAGCTGATAGCTGCGAGATTTTGCGTTGCAGAACTCGTAACCGGTTTATTTAATTACTTGTACAAGGTGCCACCCTGAACTGGTTTCAGGGTCTTATTAAACAGATGCTGAATCAAATTCAGCATGACATATCAGTCCTTCATTAAGTTTATAAATTATTTTCCGAAAATTATACGTAAGGGGAATTGCTGTGTCTGAAGGACGAAGAGTCTTTATTACACTAATTATTGCTTTTTCAGCAAGTTTATTATTTGCATTAATCTCACATTTTGGACTGCTGTCTGTTATTGAAAATTCATTTTACAAACCTATGGTTGTAAAAGAACTTGAAGAATTCAACGACTCTTTGGCACAAACAGTAGGAAAGTATATAGACGCTCAAGATGCATTGTTTACGCTTTTTGCTGCAAATCCGGAATTGCAGGCTGTTACGCAAAAAGACCAGGACGAGCTTTTGATTCAAACAAGAGCAACACTTGCTTCAGATTTGCTTACAGAAACGCCGGGCCTTGAAGGTTTGCGCATAATCGGCGAAAACGGAAAAACAATATATTACAGCACATTTCCACAGGATTTTGCAGCCAGAAAAGGTGATGAACCGGCCGCTTATAGAAATTACCCCAAAAACGATATAGATTTTAACACAATTGCAGTTTCCGAAGGAACAAAAAGCAGAATTTTCAGCGATTCGGAAAATAACAGACTGATTTTTTCCTATCCGTTTTATGACAATGAAATGCTGTTTATTGGAACAATTGCTTTTTATGTAGATGCGCCGTCTATGCTGCGTTATTTTATTCCGACAGACCGTTTAATGGCACAGAGCAGCATACATCTTTGGAATTCTTTGAAAAATGAAGCACATGGTTTTGTTTTTTCTGTACCTGAAAATCTTGAAACAGTCTGCAAAAATGCAGCAATTTCTTCGTGGAATTCAAAACAGAAAATCAATAGTTTTGAAGGCACAAATGGCCAGAATAATAATTATCTGTTGATTTCTGCGGAAAATCAAAATGGCTTTGTAAGCACTGTTTTTAATGAAAATGTAATGCATATGCCTGAAAGAACCCAGCGTGTAATTGTGCTTGCAACAATCGGGTTAATCTTTTTTATAAGCATAATCTGCTGCATAGCAAAAAATGCAGCAGTTCGTCATGCAGAGTCGCCTAAAAAAGCAGAAGAAAAAGAAGACAAAAAACTTGCAGAAGCTGCCGCAGAAGAAGTTCCGGTGCGGATTGCAGAACATGAAAAATCTGAACCGCTCATGGAACGCTTTGAAGATGTTTTTGAATCTCTTGCTGCCGAATCTGTTCCAAAGGAAAAGTCTGAAGAAAAAAAAGCAAAAACAGAAGCCAGTGCAGAACAGTTTGATTATGACAGCCAGCAGTTTGATGATGCATTGTTTGAAGAAATTCAGACAGAAAACGATGCCGAAGCGACTGCTCTTTTTGATGAGATTTATGAGATAGAAGCCGGGCAGAATAGCAAAAACGAACAGATTGAAGCCGAAGATGATGCAAAAACTATATCTGCCAAAACAGAACCGCAGATTGAAGCTGAAGAAAAAACACAAAGTTCTTTTGCTGCAGCACAGCCGCAAAATATTAAAGAAGAAAGCAGTGTTCAGAAAAATGCATCTGTTATTAAAGAGCCGCTTTTGGAACAGACCAAAACTGCCATAAATGCAAAAAAACAGTCTGAAATTTCAATTGAAGAGCCTGTTTTTGAAACAAATGCAAAAACAACTGGTTCAACTGCTGCATTCTTAAATGCAATTGATGAACGTATGCATCAGCGGCAGGAAATTATTGAAGAATATGTGCAGCCTGTTTCTGCAAATATTCAAGATGATGCAGAAAACCTTGAAAATTCAGATTTTGCAGAAAATAAAGCAGAAATTGCAGTACCTGAAATTTCAGTGCCGGAACTTGATGTTTCGCTGAACAATAAAGAAATGCAGTCTGCTGAAGATGTATCACCTGATGCACCTTATGCACCGCTTGAGGATGTTGCAAAACAGAATGACAGCGATAAAGCATTTGAAATTACACATGAATCTCAAGAAAGTGCTGCAATTGAGCCTGTTAAAGCTGATGTTCCAGAAACTTTGAAAAAACATGAAATAAAACGGAAACAGCCTTTAGAAAATGTTCAGAAAAAGCACGGTCTTTTGTCTGCAGGCAGTGTATATGCAGCAGAGAATCATGAAAAAGCAGAAAATCAGGAAAACGTTGAAAACTTCAATGTAACACCGGCAAGAAAAAGCAGTCTTTCTTCAATTTTCAAAGAGAAAACTCAGGTTAATGATGATGTCAAAAAAGCAGCAGAAATAAAAATGTCTGCAATGCAGCAGGTTCCTTCAACAGTTTTGACAGATATTTCTCAACATGGTCTTTTGAATCGTGGCAGCGATTATCGTTCAAACCTGCCGCAAAAGTCTGCATTGTTTACACTTAATTTAAATAAAACAGTTAATGCCGTTTCTCAGAATGCCGATAAACAAAACGCTCGATTTGAACAGACAAATCAGCAGAAGGATAAAAAAATGAATACCTCTTTTTATGATGAAACTTTAGAAGAACTTCAGCCTGCTGTAGAAACTGAAACAATTACAAGCATTTTAAGCTTGCAAGGTGGAACTCCTCAGCTTTTTGTTAAATTTGAAGATAAAGAAAATGAACAGCGTGGTTCATTTGAACGCACTGGCATTGCAGACCGTGTTGTAAAAAGCACAGCTGCAAAAATGGTGCGCACTTTTGACGAACCTGTGCAGACAATTGATAATATCCGCATTGAAAACGGCGTTTATCGCATTTATGATGAAAATAAACCTGCTGCAGACGTAAAAATAAACTATGATTTTAAAAGACTTGTAGATTCTGTGCTTAACAGTTAAAACTAAGGATTTAAAAATGAAAACAACAGTAACCCATACAGTACGTTCGTATGAATGTGATTCTTACAGCCATGTTAATAATGCTGTTTATTTGAATTATCTTGAATATGCACGAACTGAGTTTATGAGGGATATTGGGTTTGATTATAATGCCTGCGTAAAAGCAGGTTTTTATCTTTATGTAACACATATAGATATTTATTACAAAATTTCCGCATTTCTTGATGATGTGCTTACAATTGAAACAGAACCATTAAAAACTGGTGCAGTTTCTGGTACATTTAAACAGACTATAAAAAAGCAGGATGGTTCAGTCTGTGCAGAAGCCCAGGTTTCATGGGCAAGCGTAAATGCAAAGACTCAGCGTCCGTCTAAAATCCCAGAAGAATTCATGGTTCCGGGACTTTATCCAGAAACAAAATAAACTGAAAGAACTTTTAGAATTTTTCTGAATTAAATTTTATAAATTTAATTCAGAATCTATACGCTGTATTCTGTGTTGATGCCGAACTAAATTCGGC
>JAZQNK010000002.1:0-34080 GCA_045627325.1 Treponemataceae bacterium
GCTTTCTTTGGTCCAATTTCGTCAGAAAGCGAAATTGCTTCTTCCCTGTATTCTTTGTTGTACCTTTGCATTCGAAATACCTCTCTTTATTTTCCTATATTTTTAGGTATTTTTCGACTGCACTTTTATTGTATCCTTTCATATTACTACATAACAAAAACAGAATATGGAAATTATGTTCCATTTGAAGAACTGGGTGACCGGGAAAAAAATCTTCTGAAATTTGACGGTAATCTTGACTTTGATGCTGTTATAGGTGTCTTCGATACATCGGTATCTCTGTCTTTCAAAGATTCATGGAATGGTATCAATCGGACACCTTGCAAGGAAGGTCTTTTATTCACTTTGTCTGGTGTCTATGAGAGATGGGGTCCTCTTTCTGGTTCGCAATATATCCGTTACAGCGATATACGGACTATGGCAGTTGAAAATAAAAAAGATGGAGCACTGATTATCAATAATGGACAATACCGTTTAGGAGCATCGAATTTTTGGGTTGACGACTTAAAAGAATTGCTTGAGAGAATATGTGAAATCAATAACGAAGAAACAAGTTTTACAGAAGTCATAAATTCTGGTAAGCGTAAAGGCATTCTGAGTGCTGCAACCCGACAATACGGTTATGAACGTGAATTGTTGGCATATCAGCGGTGTTCCCGTGAATATGAGATAAAGCTCAAGAGGCAGGCTGATTTGTTTCTGCAAACGACAAATGCCTGGAAGAAAAAGCTTAATGAGTATGAAGCCCTTTTAGATGAATATGAAAAAACCATACAAGAGCTTGAAGAAGCTGTTTCTCAGACAAATTCACCTGAATATAGAGCCAGATTAGAAAATGTCTGCGAATACAGAGATCGTCTTGCATCTCTAAAAGACTAAGGAAGATTTCTATGACAAGATTGGAAGAATTACAGGCAAAACGGGCAGGAATTCGCTCTGGTGCAAACGAGATTATCTCCCAAGCAGAAAAAATCACGAATGAAAGTTACCGCGTTGCAGAGGTTGCTCATAATGCACCAATTATTATAAAGAATCTTGATGAGGAATTTGAAAAGAAAACCGGTTTGAAAAAAAAAGATTTTCCTTTTATTTTTTTGGCAACCGGTTTGCAATGTCTACGTCAGTATTTGCTACCAAATGATTTTAATCGTATATCTCATGATAAAGGTGATAAACTTGTAAAAGACGGCCTGAAAATAATTATACCCCAAAAAGTAAAAAATAAAAAAGATATTATTGATATCCTTACTTCAAGTGTGCCTTATGATGCTACAAATCTAAGTGACAATTTTCAAAATAATTTTTCTGAAGTTTCTACTGGTTTATCAGGTTTTACTCATAGATATAGAACTTTAGGACATGATCCTGTTTTGGGGTGGATTTTTGGACCGGCAAACATTCTAACTGATGCATTAACTAAAAGTAATTTTGTAGAAACATATTCAGTTGTTAATATGAAAATTGATGCTCCTTATAAATCTTTTGGTGGAATTTCGACATTTGGGATGTTTAGCGATTTTTATAATATTGTTTCTGAAAATGATGACGGCTTAAAACTCTTAGTGATATCAATTATTAGACAAATCATTCATTTCGGTTCAGATTATTTTACAAAACAAGGATTGCCTGTTCCTATTATTCCTTCAATAAACAATGACTTATCTGGATTTCTAACAACACAATGCAATATTGATTTCCGCGTTTTAGTTAGAGGAATTACATTATCTGCATTAATTAATAAGATGGTTGAGATAATGTATAAACTTATTTATGCCAATGATTTCACCGAAAATCCTGCTTTATTAGATGTAAAAACTAGAAAAGTTATTACAGTTTCAAATGTTATAGCTACATCTAGTAATATTCTTGTTGTAGGATTAGGAACTGCAATTGGAAGTGCAACCGGTAATGCAAAAATGGTATCTAGCAGTCTAAAAAAATTTGATATAGGAGGCTTTATTGTAACAATTCATAGATTGATTAGTGACAAAAAATTTATTTCAGAAATAAAACAAGAATTCATTCTTAATAATTTTGACAAAATGATACAAGGTGATATGTAAAACGACATAGATATATCAAAGGAGAAAAACGAAATGAAAATTTGTTCAAATTGCGGAAAAGAAAACGAGGATTCTAGCAAGTTTTGCATAGGATGCGGAACAAAATTAGAAGAGGAGCAAACCTTATGCCCAAAATGCGGTAAAGTATTGAAATCTGGTGTAAAATTCTGCTCTGGCTGTGGAACAAATCTTGCAGAGCTTGCAGAACCTGTTACCTGTCCTAATTGTGGTGCAGAACTAGAAGAAGGTTCGCAGTTCTGTGATCAGTGTGGCTACAACCTTTTATTAGATTCGTTTGAATATTATGAAACAGATGGAGAAATCATTCTGACTGGGCTGAAAAATATATTTCCAACAGAGATTGTAATACCCGATTCAGTTACGGAAATAAGAGAGTCTGCTTTTGCGATGTGCCTAAGTCTCAGGAATATTGTAATACCTAATTCTGTTACGAAACTAGGAAAATGTGCTTTTGAGAGTTGCGTTAATCTCAAGAATATTGTAATTTCTAATTCCGTTACGGAAATAAGAGATTGGGTTTTTCATGGCTGTAGTAGTCTGTCAAGCATTAAGATTCCAGATTCCGTCACAAAGATAGGATCCAGTGCTTTTTCGTCTTGCGAGAACCTGTCGAGTATTGAGATACCTGATTCCGTCACGGAAATAGAAAGGTTGGCTTTCCAAAATTGCATAAGCCTGACGAGTGTTGAGGTTTCTCGTCGAACCAAAATAGCATTTGATGCTTTCCCTCGTGCTACTCGTGTTATCCGCCGCCGGTAAGGCAAACTTTTAGGCTGTAATGGTCAGCAATCATTACAGCCTAGCACACATGCTTGAGATTTTTTGAAGAAAAAGCGACCTTTTCGCCAAATAAGCAATGTTTTTAGATTAATCTGTTGCGAAAAGAGGTTATTGCAAAACCGGCTCTGCTTTAAGTTCTTCTGCAAGTTTTTGTACAGTTTCTAGAGGTAAATTCACAGCTTGTGCAATTTGTTCATAAGTACCAAGATTCATTGCAAGAAGATTCCGGGCATTTTCAAGCTTGGCTTCTTGTTTGCCTTGTTGTATACCATCTTCCATAATGTCATAATCATGAAGATTGCATCTCATATACTCACTCCTGAACTGTTCGTCTTGTTCATTGTTCAACTGGAGCTTTCAGCTCTTCCGCAAGCTGTTGTACAGTTTCAAGAGGGAGCCTTATACAATCGGCTATGTCTTCTAAATCAAGCTTGTTCTTTATAATTAAATTCCGTGCATCTTCAAGCTTAGCTTCTTGTTTACCTTGCTGTATACCTTCTTCCATAATGTCATAGTCGTGAAGGTTGCATCTCATATACTCGCTCCTGAACTGCTCGTCTTGCTTGTTTTGCTCGACGAGGTTGAAAATCTCGCCGGTGAAGTCGTCTTCCGGAACGTTTGTGCTGACGAATTGAAGAAATGCGTATAATTCCGGGTCAGATTCTTTTGTGTATGCACTTGCATTATAAAAGATTCTGCGCGTCTTGTCATCGAATATTTTTTCGGGGTGATTTTCGAACACAGTTTTCGTTTTGTAGCACGGCTCACCGAGCTTGAACGGGTCGGTCTTACAGATAAAGATGATGAAGCTTTCTTTCAGCTCCTTGATGCTCGCACCTTTTGCCAACATATCGATGTCAAGCATAGACTGATAATAACGTGCTCGCTTTTCGATGTCGCTGTAATGCTTGTTCTGCATTTCGATGTCGTAAACTTTGTCAGAATCTTTGACATAAACGTCGTAGCGCACGCCGCGTGTTTCATAATACGGCGAAATGTCTTTTTGTAGCGTTATCAGCTCAACGTGGTCAACTTTGATGTGCAAAAGCCGCTCGATTACGCCCTTGCAGATTTTCTCATTCTTCATGACTTCGCCGAACATGTAATCGTCGGTAAAAGTCAGCTGTTCAATCGGCTTCATTGTGAAACTCCTTTATGAAATTTAATTCTCACAATGTATATAGGTTCAAAATTATTTTTTTCGTGCTTTTTTGCGAAAATTCTTGAAAATTTTATATGTTTTATTAAAATGTTTACCCCATGACATTCTTTGTCGCATTCAGCAGGTTATATTGAGTATTTACAAGTCTTCAATGATTAAAACATAAAAGCTTTGTTTGTGTGTTTAATTTTAAGCATATGCAGAAAAGGAGTATTTGTGTCTAAAATTATTTTTGAAGGAATGTGCTTTGTCTGTAAAGAATGCCGGTATTTTTTTACAGGAGGTGAAAGTACTGAAAAAATTGGAATTAGAAATGGAATAATGAATTGGACTGTTCCTCTGATTCCAAAATGCCCTAAATGCGGCGGCATAAAGGTAGCGTTAAATTTAATAGATTTTGATTAATGAAAGTATCTGATTTTTTGAATCTGCAAAGCAGTCTGTGTATCTTTGACTTTCAGAATTTTTCTGTCTGATGTTTCGTTTGTGGTACACGGTTGTGCGCCACAAACGAGGTTCGCATTAACCAAAAATCTTCTTTACCATGGCTTTGAACGTGTTACCGCGGTCAAATTCGTTTTTGAACATGCCAAAAGAAGTTGCGCCTGGCGAGAAAACGATAACCGGCGAATCTTTTTGCAAATCAAGTGAATCGAGGTCTGTTTTTAATGTCTGCAAAAGGGTTTCAAGACTTGAAAATGTGCCTGTGTTCAATGTTTTTGAAAGTACTGCATTTTCTTTTGCAAAAGTTTCTGGCAGTGCGCTTATAAGTTTTTGTGTTGCACTTCCTTCAAGAAGATAAAGTGCTTTAAGCTGCTGTTTCTGTGTCGTTTCTTTTAATGCTTCAATAAACGGTTCAAATGTGCACTGTTTGTCTGTTCCACCTGAAATAAGCACAATTGGTTTTTCAAATGAACGCAATGCAGCAGCCGCTGCTTCTGGAACTGTTGCTGCAGAATCGTTGTAAAAGCTGAACAGATTTCCCTTTGGTGATTTATATTCAAAAAAATTTTCAAGCCGGTGTTCAATTCCTTTGTAGCGGCTCAAAATTTCAGCTGTTTCAACAGCGCTTACACCCATAAGACGCATTACGGCAGCCGCCTTAAGAAGATTTTCTTTCATGTGCATGCCGGGCACTTTTAAATTTGGGCTAAGAACCTGGTTCTCTTTGTATTGTTCTTTTTCTGTTTTTGGGCTGCTGTTTGTTCGCTTGCATTCAAAAAGCGGCAGTTTCAGGTTCGGTTCAAAGAAAAAGCCTGAACCGTCTTTTTCAAGCCATGCGCCTGTTTTATTTTGCCGTTCAGTTTTGTCTGCAATGCTTGTGTCGTAAAAAACGACGCTGCCTTTTGTTTCAGAAGCAAAAATGCTGCCCCATTTATCATTTGCCTTGCAGAGTGTTACATCTTGAGATGTCTGGTCTTTATAGATAAGTTTTTTGTCTGCAACATAAGGTTCCATTGCACCATACCAGTTCTGGTGGTCTGGCACAATTGTTGTAAGCACTGCAATTTTGGGTTTTAGCACGCCTCTGCCGCGCAGGTCTGAAAGCTGCCAGCTTGAAAGTTCAAGAACCACAGGTGTGTCTTTTGTTGTTTTTTCAAAAAATGTAAGCGGGCTGACTGTTATGTTGCCGCCAAGAAAAGCGTTAAAACCTGCTTCGCACAAACCAAAATGAATTGCGCTTACAGTTGATGATTTTCCTTTGCTGCCTGTTACGGCAATTATTGGTGCCGGGCTGAATCTTAGAAAAATGGACAGATCTGTTTCAATGTGCTTTGCACATGCAAGATATTTGTTATTTTCAAATTTAACACCCGGGTTTTTTATAACGCAGTCGGCGTTTGCAAAATCTTCAATTTCGTGGCGGCCAAGCACAAAACGTATGTTCTGCATGTCTATGCCAGAAGATTTGATTGTTTCAACAGACGGAGCAAGCTCTGCTTCTGTTTTCATGTCTGTTATGGTAACAAAAGCACCGTGTCGGGCAAAAAACAAAGCAGAAGCAATTCCGCCGCCGTTTAAGCCCAGCCCCATAATTGTTACGTGCTTGCCTTTTATGTCTTCTATCGATTTAAAAGCGCATTCTGCGTTATAAAAATGTTCAAAATTCATGCACGACTCGTTTTTAAAGAAGCACGGCTCTTTGAATGTTCAATTGCAAGTGCAAGAAGTTTTTCAATAAGTTCCGGGTAGTGCAGACCGGAAGCTTCGCACATTTTTGCAAACATACTGATTGAAGTAAAACCTGGAATTGTGTTTACTTCGTTCAGATAAAGTTTGCCGCTTTTTTTGTCAATAAAAAAGTCAACGCGGGAAAGTCCCGAAAGATCAAGCGCGCAGTAAGCTTTTTTTGCCATTTCACGTACTGTGCGAAGCTGTGCATCATCAAGGTCAGCCGGAATGAGCAGCTGTGCACCGTTCGGATCATTGTATTTTGCATCGTAGTCATAGAACCCGTGGCTTGAAACAATTTCGCCTGGTGTGTATGCAGTAATTTCTGTGTTGCCTGTAACAGAACATTCGATTTCTCTTGCTTCGATAAATGGTTCAATAAGAATTTTATCGTCCCATAGAAATGCTTCTTTTGCATTTGCTTCAAGTTCATCTCTGTTTGCTGCTTTAGAAGCACCGACAGAACTGCCTGCGCAGCATGGTTTTACAAAAACTGGATAAGTAAAGTCTTTTTCTACATTTTTCAATGCATTCTGCCACAATTCTTCGTTGTCGTGTTCATATCTGCGGACGCATACAAACGGAACTACAGGAAGTCCTGCATGAATCCAGATTTGCTTTGTCTTTTCTTTGTCCATTGAAACAGAACTTGACATAACGCCGCCGCCGACATAAGGAATGTTTGCAATTTCAAACAGACCTTGTACAGTTCCGTCTTCGCCGTATGTTCCGTGCAAAACTGGAAAAACAACGTCAACTGGCAGATTCTTTGCGCCAAAGTTTGAACCGACTGTAATCAAGCCGCCTTCTGTGCCGCCGTTTGGAATTACAGAAACAACCATGTCAGGGTTCTGTTTTATGGTAAGAGTTGCATTTGCATTTTTTTTGACTTTGTCAATTTCTTTTGAAGACTGCAAAAACCATCTGCCTTCTTTTGTAATTCCAATCAGCAGAATGTTATGTTTTTTTGTGTCAATGTTCTGTACAACTGCAGTTGCAGACCGCAAAGACACTTCGTGTTCGCTTGATTTGCCGCCATAAAGAATCGCAACATTCATAAATTATTCCTCCTGGGCTTTTGTGTAGCCCATTTCTTTCAGCGCTGCTTTTGCCTCTGCAATTTCATCATAAGGTGTGGCAGTGTCATTATATATAATTGAATTTTCGTGTCCTTTGCCAAGCAGCAGAACAAGGTCGCCTTGCTTTGCAAGACTGAACGCTTTGCGTATGGCTTTGGGACGGTTGTTTATTAAAAACATGTTTTCGTTTTCGGTTTTGTTTGTGCATCCTGCAGCAATTTCTTTTAAAATTGCTGTTCCGTCTTCTTTGCGTGGGTCTTCATCTGTCAAAATGATGATGTCTGAATGTTCAGATGCAATACGACCTTGTTCCGGGCGTTTCTGTGTGTCGCGCTCGCCTGCAGAACCAAAAACTGAAATTATGCGATTGTTCTGTGCATGAAGCCGCCTGTCGAGCGGTTCAAAAATTGTTGAAAAAGAAGAAGGTGTGTGTGCATAGTCAACGACAACTTCGAAAGGCTGTCCTTCATCAATAATACTCATCCTGCCTGTAATCGGTTTGAGTGTTTTCCACCATTCAAAAATTGTGCGTTCGTCTATGCCTTCAACAGCAGATATAAGAATTGTTGAAGCAAGTGCATTGTAAACGTTGAATGAACCGCGTACAGAAAGGGAAACAGGCTGTTCATATTCAATTTTTGTTTCTGCACCCTGTTTATGCAGTTTTGAAATTCTGCATGTTACGCCTGTGGAAGTTTCAGCAATGTCTTTTGCTGTAAAATAATCATTTATTGTGTCTGGAACAGACGGGGTTTCTTTTAGTGAAAAACCAAAAACTTTGTGAGTTGTTTTTTGAGCAAAAAATCCTGCTGCCTTGTCGTCAAGATTGACAGCACCTGCAGCGTTTATCTGTTCTGCTTTTTCAGATGAACCTAAAATTTTCTTATGGTCGTGTTTATTTAATGCTTTAAAAAGATTTGCTTTGTCATCTCTGTATTGTTCCAGTGTACCGTGAAATTCCAGATGTTCCTGTGTTACGTTCATAAAGGCAACTGCGTCAAAAAGCACAGAACCAAGCCTGTTTGTTTTTTCAGAAAGCCCGTGTGACGAAGATTCAATGACTGCATGAGTACATCCGTTTTGAATCATATCGTAAAGTTTTGCGCAGATAATTGGTGCTTCCGGTGTGGTCTGGTGTTCCGGGTTGGGCAATGCTTCTTCGCCGAGCGAATATTCAACAGTTGAAATAAAACCGCATTTTCTGCCGGCTTTTCTTAAAAGCTGCCAGAGAAAAGAAACTGTTGAGCTTTTTCCTTCTGTTCCTGTTACACCAAAAATTACAAGTTTTTTTGTAGGAAAATCATAAAAAGCTTCTGAAATTGGAGCCATGACAAAACGGCTGTCTTTTACATGCAAAAATGCAATATCACTTTGAATCTGCAGGTCTTCTGGCAGTTCGTCCTGGTAGACAATGGCTTTTGCTCCGTTTTTTAGTGCGGCTGCAATAAAACGGTTGCCGTTTGTATGAACGCCTGGAAGTGCAAAAAATAAAAAACCTTCTTTTACGGCTCTTGAATCAAAAGCTAAACCTTTAATCTGAATGTTTTTATGTTCAGCAGGACATTCAATGTCTGCGTTTTCAAGAATCTGATACAGTGATTTTTGCATACACAGATTTTAGCGTTTATGCACTGCTTTTGCTAGTGGTACACGGCATAAAGCAAAAAAGTTCGGCGCACATTTTGAGATTTTTTTGAGAGGAATGATGTGCAGTTCTGTGTCAGTGTTTTTTCTCTTGTTAAAATGGCGTTTTAATTTGCAAAGTTCCGTATAATAACAAAATATTAATTGCGCTGGTTTTCTTGTATATGATAGTATCTTTCTTATGAAACTGAAAATTCTAAGCATTGTGGCGGTCTTTTTTTTCTGTACAGGGCTGTGCTTTGCTGATGAAAATGACGGCTATTCTCTTTCTCAATTGTTGTCTGGCTATCTTGCGAACGACGTGGAGCTTAAAAAATTGACTCTTGATGTTCAAAAAACGGCACTTTCTTTTCAGATTTCAGAAATAAATAATGGATTTGACATTACGCTTTCAACAGGAACAATGTCATTTTCTGCTGAAAATGGTTCTTTGACATATTCAGTAAATCCAAGTGTAAAAGCAACTCTGCCAGAAGCAAGAAACCTTTCTTTTTCTGCAAGTTCTGACATAAACATAAATTCAAGCAGCAAAACAATGAAAAACACTGCGCTGTCTGTTTCTGCTGATATAATTTCGCCGGATAAGACAAAACGTGATGTAACGCTGCTTCAGGCAGAACATGAACTTTTAAGTGCAAAGCGCAAAGTGCAGCAGAGAGCCCTTACTCTTGAAAAATCTTTTTACAGCGAAATCAAGCTTTTGTATGAAAATGCGCAGTCAATCTTTTCTGCAAAAAATTCACTTTATGATGACACGATTAAATTTGAACAGATTAAAGCAGAAGGTTATCTTTCTGGTTCTTCAACTTATAAACTGAGCCAGATGAGTGTTTTGAGTGATGAAAGGAATGTTGCGACGGCGAATCGTGTTTTTGCACATAATGTTGCAGTCTTTTACCGGAAATGTGGTGCAGCTGTTCCTGCAGCAAATGAAGACGCGCCTTTAAAAATGGTTCCAGTCATTAAGAAAACAGAAACATATGAAAAAGCCAGAAATTTTCCTGCTGAAACTTACAAAACAATTGCTGATGCACTCTGGAGCCATGAAATTAACGTTCAGTCAAGAAGTGCGCCGAATTTTGCTCTTTCTGCAAACGGCGGCTATACTTTTAAAAACTCGCGCACCGATTCAGATTCTGTTGATGCAGGTCTTTCGGCTGATTTGAGCGGATTGAAACTTTCAACAGGTGTAAATGTTCCTGTAAACAATAAAAAGTCTAGCCCGTCTGTAACGCTTTCTGCAACCGCAAGCCCGAATACAAGGCGCGTTTCAAAGCTTGAAAAAAAACAGCAGGATATTGCGAACGAGCAGGAACTGCTTGTAATAGACAGTGCTTATGAAGCATATGAAGAAAGCTGTACTGAATGTGATGAAAATCTGGAAGACCTGCTCTGGCAGCTTAAAACGAACAGGGAAAATTACAATATGTATCAAAACCTCGAAAAAGAGCTGCAGGGCTGGTATAAAGAAGGTTATATAAGAAAAAGTGAATATCTTTCGGCAAAAAATAACCGTGACCTTTATGGCGTAAAATGCATAATGAATGAACTTGATCTTGTTATGTATAATAATACGGTAAAGCTGCTGTTTTATTTTGATGATGAGTTGAACTGAAAATGTGGAGTTTTTAAATGGCGAAAAAACGAAGTGCTTTTAAGATTATTTTTATTTTTATTTTTGTCTGCGCATTTATTGGTGTTGCTCTTTTTATGGCCCGTAAGTTTTTTACTGCCAAAGATGCAGAAAAAACAATATATACAGTTTCAAAAGAAATTTATGAAAATGTAATTGAAGTTTCTGGAACTGTTGCAGCCGCACAGGAACAGATATTGCAGGCTTTAAGTTCCGGCACTGTAACAAACGTTTATGTAAAGGCCGGCGACCATGTAAAAAAGGGCGATGTCATTCTTCAGCTTGATGACACAGATCAGGTTTATAATCTTGCAAAACATGACTATTCAATGGCAACAACCCGTATTTCTGGTGCAGCACGTGAAGTGCAGCTTATGGAAACAGAACGGCTTGCACTTTTGCAGAAGGTCAGTGACAGAAAGGTTTCGGCAACTTTTGATGGTGTAATTGCAGCACTAGATGTTGCTGTCGGAGATTCTCTTGAAGCAAAAGATTCTGTAGGAACTCTTGTAAATATTGATTATCTTACGGCAGAAGTTGAAGTTGCAGAAACAGACGTTTCAAAACTTGTCGTCGGTCAGCCTGTAGATTTGACTTTTTCTGCATATAAAACACAGACTGTTCAGGGTGCTGTCGTCGGCTGGCCTGCCATTGGTGAAATTACTTCGCGTGGTGCAACTGTCGTCAAGGCAAAAATCCGCATAGATGAATATCCGAAAGAAATTTTGCCGAATTTCTCGTTTACCGGAAAAATTCAGATAAGTCCGCCTGAAGAAAATATCGTAGTTTCGCGTTATGCAATCGGTTATGAAAATGGTGAAGCGTTCGTTGTGCTTGCAAAAACCGGCGAGAAGCGCTCTGTAAAGGTTAGCAGTTATGGAAGCGAATATGTAAAAGTTTTGAGTGGACTTGAAGGTGGCGAACAGCTTGTTGCCCAAAGCGAACCATTAGTTTCCGGCTGGAACAGAAACAGAAGCGGTGCAAATGGAAAAGCTGGTGCTGCAATGCCGGGCAGAGGAATGCCGGGCGGTGGTGCTGGTGGAATGCGGCCGGGTGGTGGAAAATAACTGACATGAGTGAAACTGTAATTTCAATGGCTGATGTGCGCCGTATTTATAAAATGGGCGACACTGAAGTGCAGGCTTTGCGTGGCATAAGTTTTAATATTTCTCAAGGTGAATTTGTTGCAATTATGGGACCTTCTGGTTCAGGCAAATCAACGTGCATGAATATGATTGGCTGCCTTGACCGTCCTTCTGGTGGAATTGTGTCTATATGCGGCAAAGAAACTGCAAAAATGAATGAAAAAGAACTGGCTGAACTTCGCAACAAAACAGTAGGTTTTGTTTTTCAGCAATATCATCTCATTCCGTCTTTGACTGTTGCAGAAAATGTCATGCTTCCGCTTAGATATCAGAAAATTGAAAAAAGCGAAAGGCTTCCACTTGCAGAAGCTGCACTTGAAAAAGTTTCTCTTGTAAACCGAATGAATCACAGACCGCATGAACTTTCTGGCGGTCAAAAGCAGCGTGTGGCAATTGCGCGTGCACTTGTTACAAATCCAAAAATCATTCTGGCAGATGAACCTACTGGTGCGCTTGACAGCGAAACAGGCAGACAGGTTATGGCGCTGTTTAATGAGATTAATGCAAACGGAACAACCATTGTAATTGTTACGCATGACCCGCGAATTGGTGCAGCTGTAAGACGCTGCATTCACATTTTTGACGGGCAGATAAAAGCTGACGTCGTGCAGGAACCTGTTCCTTTTTCTGGAAATGATGAACAGCCTGAAAACAAGCAGACTGTTCAGCCTGTAATAAAACGGTCTGAAAGTGCTGCTGTTTCAAATGCTGTTAACGCAGCTTCTGTACATGCTGTTTCTGGTACTGTTCATGTTCCGCAGGTGCATGCAGCAGTTCGTGCAGCTCAAATAAAAAGTGATGTGCAGGCAAAAAAGCCGCTGGAACAGCAGACGCAGCGTATGCCTGTTGCTTCATCGTCTTTTCTGCAGAAAGCACAGCAGAAAAATGATGCACAGGATTGTTTTATTCAGATTGCTGTTACGCAAAATAAAATGGAAATGTCAAAAAACGGTCTGAAAGAAAATCTTCAAAAACAGAGGTTCCCTGATGTTTGAAGATTTTATTGCTGCATTGCAGAATTTCGCGCGTAACAAGACACGCACTCTTTTATCGCTTCTGGGTGTAATTATTGGTGTTGCATCTGTAATTGTCATTACCAGTATGGGTGCAAGTTCTACGCAGGAAATTCAAAATACATTTGGAACTTCCGGTCTTGATATGATCAGCATTGGTTCTGGTTTTATGCGCCGTGGCAGCAGCGGTTCTTCTACGATTGTTTTTGACGAAGCTTTCAGAACGTCGCTTTTTGGTGCTGTGCCAAATATAAAAAAAATCTGGTACAAAAACAGCCTTAGTGCCACAATTGCCATTGATGATACAAGCATTTCTGCAAACTGTTCTGCAATTGAAACAGGTTATCTTGAATCTTATAAATTCAAGCTTGAATCCGGGGCTTTTTTTACAGTTACAGATAACGAAGAAGGTTCTCAAAAAATCATCTTGAATCATGACACAGCGGCTTCTCTTTTTCCCAAAGGTGATGCTGTTGGAAACCAGATAATAGTTGTGAGCAATAATATTACGTTTGGTTTTGTTGTTTGCGGTGTGCTTGCAGAACAGTCCACTGGAATGGAAAATGGTGCTGCATTTGTTCCGTGGGGATTTTATGCAAAAAAGATTTCGCCGAATCCGACTGCGGCAAGTGTTATTGTTCAGGCAGTTTCTGCTGAAAAAACGACAAAGCTTGTTGAAGACATTACAAGTTATTGTACAGAAAAAACCGGTTCATCTTATTCGGTCAATGTAACTTCAATGCAGACGATGATAGACCAGATGAGCGAAATTACGAATTCGTTAAGCGTCATGCTTTCTGGAATTGCAGCAATTTCACTTTTGGTTGGCGGCATCGGCATTATGAACATAATGATTGTTACGGTAACGGAGCGCAAGCAGGAAATCGGCATAAGAAAAGCGCTTGGTGCTTCACCTGCATGCATAAGACGGCAGTTTCTGGTTGAATCTGCAAGCATTACGTTAATTGGCGGTGCATTCGGCGTACTGTTTGGTGTGCTTATAAGTTTTGCCGTTGAATATGTAAAAGGATCTTCGTTTGTTGTAAACGTGAATGCCTGCATTATTTCGTTTGTTTTTTCTGTTTTTGTCGGCGTATTCTTTGGATTAAGCCCTGCAAGCCGTGCTGCAAAACTTGATCCTGTTGATGCTCTTTCTGGCGAGTAATTGCAGAAAAGATTTACTTTGTTTTACTGTAAATAAAAGCATTCAAGTGCTAGAATAGAGATAATATGAAAAATGTTTTTTTGAATGAAACTTTTATAAAAATAACCAGAATAATTTCTGCATTGATTTGTGTTACATGCGTTATTATTTTTGCTGCATGTGAGTTTCGCGGATTTGAAGATGATTCTTTTCCTAAAAGATTATATATAACCGGCCTTGATGACGGCTGGCATTTGACTGTTGACGGCGAAGAGAAAGGTCTTGTTGATCTGCCGCAGAAATTATCTGCTGCGCCAAATTCAAAAATCGTGCTTGAAAGAAAACTTCCGCTGCATATTGCAGAGCATGACTGCTTTTTTACCAGAAGTTCACGCCAGAATATGTGGATTTATATTGACGGAGATTTACGGCAAAGTTATCTTGCTGAACGGCTTCATTATTTTGCAATAGATCCGCCGAGCACAAATATTTTTGTTGATTTGACACCTGAAGATGCCGGAAAAACGGTACGGATTGAATCATGCTGCTCTTTTCAATATTCTGGTGTACTTAATAACGCAAAAATTGGAAGTTCTGCATCATTGTGGTTTTCTGAAATAGAAAATTATGCGTTTGTTTTCATTATAAACTGCGTTGTTTTTGCAATCGGTCTTATTGTTTCTGTAATGTGCATGTTCCTGCGCTACAGAACCCATTATAAATCAAATCTTGTTTATCTTGGACTTGCAATGTCGAGCATTGCTTTGTGGGAAATTTTTGAAAGCAGGCTTCGTCCTCTGCTTTTCAAGATGCCGTCTGTTTCCGGTCTGCTTGCAATTGTTCTTTTGTGTCTTATGTCTGTTCCTGTTTTTGCATATTGGGATTTGATTCAAAAAAAACGTTATACAGTTTTTTATAATATTCTGAATACATATTTTATTGCGCTTTGTCTTTGTCTTCTGTCATTGTTTTTTTTGAAAAAAGCAGATTTGTTTGTGGGCATAAACTTCATTCTTTTTGGAATGGGTTTTGGAATTGCTTTAATTCTTGTAACGACAACAATCGAATTGTTCAGGGGAAAAACGAAAGAATATAAATTTTCGGCTTTTGGCGTTTTTGCTGTTGCCTGTGCAGGCATTTTAGAAATACTTTCAGAAAAAGTGCTGCCAAATTTTTTCATGTCTGGCTCATTTTTAAGTTTTTCAGTTCTTTTCTTTTTGTTCATGTCGATTCTTCAAAGTTTTGTTGATTTTATGAAAAACTTTGAAGAACAGGTACGGCAGAAAGACAGAATAACGTTGAATACGATTAAAACAATTATTGCAGCACTTGATGCAAAAGATAAATATACAGGCGGACACAGCTATCGTGTTGCTTCTTATGCTGCGGTTCTTGCAGAAGCACTGGGCAAAGATAAAAAATATGTTGAAGACATTCATTTAATGGGCTTGATGCATGATATTGGAAAAATTGGTGTTTCAGATGTTATCTTGAATAAAAGCAGCAAATTATCAGATGATGAATATTTGTTTATGCGTCAGCATACCGTTATTGGGGCACAGCTTTTGACTTATGTAGAAAATCTTGAAGGTCTTGGCGATGCTGTTTTGTTTCATCATGAACGGTATGACGGAAAAGGGTATCCGAAAGGTCTGGTTGCAGAACAGATTCCGGAAATTGCAAGAATTTTGTGCATTGCAGATACATATGATGTAATGACGAGCAACAGGGTTTACAGAGACAGGCTTTCAAATGAAGAAGTCCGGGAAGAGCTTTTAAATAATGCAGGAAAACAGTTTGATCCCATAATGGTAAAACTGTTTGTTTCGCTTGTTGATTCTGGCAAAATAAAACCGTTGACAATTGACGGTTTTGAAAAAGATGAATCTGATATTTCTTCGGAAATAATTGCGCTTCAGAAATTCATGCAGAAAACTCCGCCTTCAAGACCGGAATTTTTGCGTATGATTATTTATCTTATGAAGCTTAATGAAAGCAAAAATTTGCGGCAGTGTACGGTTATTTTTAGTGCAACTGCTAAAAATAAAACTACTGTTGCATTTGACGAAGCTTTGTTTGCATCTGAACTTTTGATAAATTCAATAGCTCCTTCGTTGGGCACTTCTGGAATCAGTTCATTGTATTCTCCTGCAAAGCGAATTGCAGTATTTGTAGGACTTTCACGTGAAGAAGAAATGAAAGTTCTTGAAGATATCAAAAGACGTTTTGCTTCTTTTGATGAGAATAATGAATTTGATTTTTCTTATGAAATTATCTGCATTTAACCTTATAAAAAACGATTTTTATAAAGTTCATCTCTAAAATCAGTAAATTTTTTTTGTGGCAAGCAATTTAAATAGTTGAAACAGAACGATTTAGATTGCTGTATTTTTAAAGGGGTTTTAAAAGCTGTAATTATAAAAGTCTTCTATATATAGACTATTTGTTTGACAATGCTTATTGCATATGTTATTCTATAAACTGATTAGTTAGTTCGGAGGAATGGTTATGAGTGCCATAATGTATGCAGTCCTCCCACTGGCTGGTGTTATTCTTGGATGGATTATTCGCTGGCTGTATGCCAGATTTCAACTATCTGCGTCTGAACAACGGGCAGAACGTGTAAAGCAAGATGCTATAAAGGAAGCAGAAGCTCAAAAAAAAGAAATTTTATTAGAAGCGAAAGATCAACTAATTCGGGAACGCAATCAGCAGGAGCGGGAGAACCGAGAACGGCGCGGTGAATTACAGCGTTTAGAACGCAGAATTCTTCAAAAAGAAGAAGCTCTGGAAAAGCGGGTACTTGCGTTAGATAAGCAGGAAAATGATTTTGTAGAAAGAGAAAAAGTAATATCTACAAGAGAAGAAACACTTTCTAATGAAGAAGAAAAATACAGACAGGAACTTGAACGAATTTCTGGCTTGACAGCAGAAGAAGCAAAAGCTCTTATTATTCAAGATCTTGAAAATGATGCGCGCCGCGATGCGCAGGTTCTTCTTAATAAAGTTGAACAGGAAGCCCAGCTTTCAGCAGAAAAAAAAGCAAGGGATATTCTTGTTGCTACAATTCAGCGTATAGCAACAGAAGTTACAGGCGATATTACTGTAGCAACAGTTTCGCTGCCAAGCGACGAGATGAAAGGTCGGATTATCGGTCGAGAAGGCCGTAACATTCGTACTCTTGAAACACTTACTGGTGTTGATATCATCATTGATGATACACCTGAAGCTGTCGTTATTTCTTGTTTTGACCCAGTCAGAAAAGAAATTGCAAAGGCGTCGCTTGAACGGCTTATTACAGACGGCCGCATTCATCCTGCACGCATTGAAGAAGTTGTGCAGAAAGTTACACGCGAAATTCAACAGAAGATTTACGAAGAAGGCGAGCGTGTTCTTTTTGAACTCGGCATAAACAACATCAATCAGGATGGTGTGCGTGCTCTTGGAAGACTTTATTTTAGAACGAGTTACGGTCAGAATGTTTTGACCCACTCAAAAGAAGTTGCTTCAATTGCAGGAATTCTTGCTGCAGAAGTTGGTGCAGACCGCAACCTTGCAAAACGTGCAGCTGTTCTTCATGATATTGGTAAAGGTGCAGAAACAGATTCTGACCAGAACCACGCAGAAGTTGGTATGGATTTGGTTCGCCGCATGGGTGAAGATGCACGTGTTGTTAATGCAGTTGGTGCACACCATAACGATATTGAACCTGCAAGCATTGAAGCTGTAATTGTTCAGATTGCAGATGCTATTTCTGCTGCACGCCCTGGTGCAAGACGCGAAACAATGGATAATTATGTTAAGCGCCTTGAAAATCTTGAACAGATTGCAGAAGGTTTCAACGGTGTTGAAAAAGCATATGCAATTCAGGCTGGTAGAGAATTACGAGTTCTTGTAAACAACGAAAAAATCCCTGACATTGAAGTTAAGGATTTGGCCCGTTCAATTGCAAAACAGATTGAAACAGATTTGCGCTATCCAGGCCGCATAAAAATAACGATGATTCGTGAAACACGAATTATTGAATATGCCCGCTAAGCTAAGCATATTACAGAAGCTGACCGTAACTGGTCAGCTTTTTTTCTTTAAAAGAAAAGTGCCGGATTGAACTCATTGAATTCATTCCGGCACTTTTTTATGCTAAGTGAATATCTGCAGCTTAACTTTTAGAAATTTTCTTAGAAAAACAAAAATCTCTTTTTTCGCTGTGTGTTAAGCTTTTTTGCAATTTTTGCAATTGTCTTGTCTGCATCTTTGTAAGCAACCTGGCATGTGCCAACCTGATGATGTCCGCCGCCGCCATAAGAAGCACAGATTGCACCAATGTCTGTTTTGCATGAGCGGTTTAATACGCTGTAGCCGATTGCGATGGAAACATTCTGCTTGTTTCTGCCGTCTACAATCCACATGGAAACATTCTGATCTGGGTAAAGACTGTAAATGTAGAAGCGGTTTCCGGCGTTTATTGTTTCTACTCCACGCAAGTCTGTAATAATTACATTGCCTTCTGTTTTTGTATGTGTTTTAAGCATTTTGTCAAAAAGCATAGTCTGTTCGTTGTAGCAGTCAATGCGCTCTTTTACGTCTGGCAGTTTAAGGATTTCTTCTGGTGTTTTTACTGCACATTCGCTCAAAAGTTTTTCCATCAATGCAAGGTTTGATACTTTGAAATCTCTAAAACGGCCAAGACCTGTTCTTGGATCCATGATAAAGCCAAGCAGAACGCCGCCTGTAGGATTGTGAATTTCTTCTGCGGTGAGCTGACCAGAATCTACTTTATCACAGGCACGGACAAGTTCTTTGTAATTTGGCAGTTTTTCATCGCCACCATAATATTCATAGATGACACGTGCACAAGATGGTGCAAGTTCGCATTTGCCTGGAATTTCAATTTTGTGTGCAGTATTGAATTCTGAAGAATGATGGTCAAACCACATGCCGCAGCCTTGCATATAAGGAACATTTGCAAGAACGTCATTCTGGTTAACTGGAAATTTTCCATCCTGAATGTCTTTGGGATGAACAAAAGACCATGTGTCGATGATGCCCAATGTTTTAAGAAGTGCACCACAGACTAATCCATCAAAATCAGAACGTGTAACTAATCTCATTTGTTTCTCCTACAAAAGTCTGGAATCAACAACCCGAACGCAGGGCATTCGCGGTATGTTGTTCTCAAAAGTAAACAGCCAGACATATAAGGGCATCGCTAACAAATGCAATTTTAAAAATTTTTAAAATTGAGCTGCCCCAGCTGTGCACAGAATTTTTCAAAACTAAAACAGATATAGTGGAACAGTTGCATTTTCAGAAAAACCCTGAAAACATAGTGTTTTCGTTTTTCAATGTTTCTCAGAAACAATAATCAACACCCAGAATTAAATGCTGTTTAAATTCTTTAAAACTGTGATAGATTTAGTTTATAACAGCTTTTCAAAAAAGACAAATTTTATAGACAAATAAAAACAGTGTTTTCTTTTGTTGTGTAGTTTTTTATCTGTTTTTCTTCTTTGCCAGCATATAAAAATAAAATTTTTGTGTGTACACGTTTTACAGGTGTCTCAAATGGAAGAATTTCAAATTCTTCATAGTCTGAATTTGCGTAGCTTAATCGTGTGCTGTGCACTTCCGTATGTTCATGCAGTGCTTTTGAATGTTCTTCTTTGCTGTAGCGGCGAAGATACCACGAACCGAAAGTGCTTGTTTTGCCTCTCCTTATATAATCAAAGCGCAGAAGTTCAGATGCTATTAATGCTGTATTTGCATGTTCGTTTTGCAAATCTGTGTTTTGAAATGAATTTGTCAAAAGTTTTTCTGCATTATTCTGTTTTTTGAAATAAAGCTGAATAAATTCTGCAATAAGGGCGAACCAGTCAAAAGTTTTGCGCAGAAGCTGTACGCCGCCTTTTTTTTCATTTAAAAATTGAGCAAAATTAAAGAAAAAGCCAAACAGCGAAGTTTGTTCTGCAAGAAACCTTATGGTGTATAAAAAATCTTTTGAGTTATAGAAAATGTCTGTAAGTTTTTCAATATCTTTTAATTTTAAAATGTCGCGGTAAGGCAAAACAGGTGTCTCAAGCACTTCGTATGGCGGTGTGTGCAAAAACTGCCAGCCTTTTTCTGCTGCTTTTTCTGCAATCGGTGCACCAGAAAGCACTTTTAAAAAACCTAATTGAAGCTGTTCGCCTTTTAATGCAGCAACGTAATCATAAGATCTGCCAAACGAAACAAGGTTTTCTTCGGGAAGCCCGGCTATTAAATCGAGGTGAACATGAATATTTGGCGGAATCTGTTTTATGTTTTTTGCAATTGATTCAATGTCTGGTGAACGATTGACAGCTTTTAATGTTTCGGGGTTTGTGCTCTGAATGCCAATTTCAAATTGAATGACACCGGCAGGTGCTTTTTCTAACAGTTCAAAAGATTCTGCGCAAAGATTGCGTGCTTCAATTTCAAAATGAAAAGCAGTTTTTCCGTTGTGGTTATCAATTATGTGCTGCCATATTTTTAAATAACGCCGGCTGTCAATGTTAAAAGTGCGGTCAACAAATTTTATAAGCCTGAAACCTTTTTCCATAAAAAATGAAATATTTTCAAGCACGCGTTCAATTGGCAGATATCTTACTTTTTTATCAATTGAAGAAAGGCAGTATGCACAGTTATAAGGGCAGCCTCTCGAAGATTCGTAATAGACTATGCACTCTTTTATATCGCTGCGTTCTTTAAAACCTGCATTCTCGCTGTATACAAACGGAATTTTGTCTAAAGCTACAGGCATGAAATCTCCAGAAAAGGTGCCGTCTCTAAAAAAAAGACCTTTGACCGCTGTTAAACCTTTTAAAAATTGAAAGTTGCTGCTGGTTTCTGCATATACAGTTAAAATGTCTGCAATAGGCCGTTCGCCTTCGCCTTTTACAATGAATGAAGGAGCGCTGCTATGATTGAAAACAGCCTGGCTTTGGTATGAAACTTCTGGTCCGCCAAAACCTATTATGATTTCTGGAAAAACCTGCTTTATGGCGTCTGCAATTTTATAAGTCAGGCTCGCGTTCCAGATATAAACTGAAAAAAGCAGAAGCTCCGGCTCTTTGCCGTCAAAAGATTCTGCAATGTTTCGTAAAATTTCTTCAACAGATTGATTTATGCTGCATTCTTTTAAACGCAGATCAATTTTGTCTGCAAGTTTTTTTTCTTTTAACTGTACAGCACCATATGCACAGAGGCTTCTGATTGCAAGATTTGTATGGTTATAACGTGCATTTAGCGCACAAAAAAGAACTTTTTTCATTTTTTTGCCTTATAAAAATATTTCAGAAAATTTATTTTTCAAAACCAGGACTGTTTTTCTTCTGCGTCTTTAAAAGGTTCTTCAGTTTTCTGTTTCGTTCCGTTTTGAATGAATTTTTCTGCTTTCTCAATAAGATTTAGCTGTGCATTTTCGTCTTTAAAACGCAAATCTATAATCCATGTGTCAATTTTAGAATGCAGCTTTGAAAAAGCTTTTGCATTTGATGCAGGTTTTGCACCATAAAGACTTGAATAAAAGCCAGGACGTTTGATTGCTTTTAAAGTTTCGCCGGCTTTGCCTTTGCAGATAAGTTCTTTGCTGCAGTTTTCTATGCATGTTCTGTCACATGCTTCTTTTTTGCAGCAGCTTAAATTGTGCAAAAGGCATTGTCTGCTTTGCATTAAAAGTTCATTAGCATAAAGAAACATAAAAAGTTTTGTGTTTTCTGGTTTTTCTAACCGGCTTATGTCGTCTGCGGAAATTTCAAGTGAAGGAATGATTGCGTCTGCACCTAAAAGTTTGGAGTATGCAAAAATTGCATTGCTGTTTGTGGCATTTGCAAAGCTTCCTAAGATTGTACAAAAGTCTTGTTTATGTGCAAAATCTGCAAGCCCTGTGTTTTCGCACCAGACAGTGCGGTCTGCTTTAAAGTTCGGGCTGTTTTTGAGGGTTAAGAGCAGTGTTTTGGCTGCCTGCAAATCTTCTTCAAATAAAATGCTCTGAAAATGCGGAATGATTTTTTGGTTTTGTACAAGGAAGTTTTGTATTTCTGTTGAAATTACGAGTGGCAGTTCTAAAATAACTGTTTTCTGCCGTTTTAAAAGAGTTTCTGCAACTTTTAAATCTGAACAGAAAAATGCAAGTTCAGGTGAATGTTTCAAATTATTTTGAGAATTCTGTCTGCTTTCAAAAATCTGCTGCCAGTTTAATGTTTTTGTGTTTTGCGGCTGAGCAGTTTTGTTGCTTGCTGTGCCGTCTTTTTTCTGCATGGCTGTTTGCAGTTTTTGTACACAGATTCGCCGTAATTCGTTTAATGCTTGTGGTGCAATAAAAAGCCCGTCCTGCAAAGAACTTGCATCGATGTCTTTTAGCACAAAACCTGTGCCGCCAAGCCTGCCTAATTTGGCTTTTATGTTTTCAAGGCAAAGACCCTGTTTGTTTGCCTTTTCGAGCAGTAATTCTGTCTGTGCTTCTACCGTAATATTTTCTGCGGAAAAACTGCATGAAAGCGGTGTACCGGTTGAGCCGCAGATTTTTGCAGAAATGCATTTTTCAACCGGTTTTAATTCATCAATTTGTGTCTGCAAAGTCTGCACGTTAAAAATCGGGCTTGATTTATAAACAAGCTGACCTTTTTCAATTTTACCGTTTAGTTTTCCAGTTATTTTGATTTTGGCTTTGCAGCCTGTTTTTTCATTTTTTGTTTCGAGTACTTCAGCCGTACAGACAAAATTATCTTTTGCTGTTTTTATAAGCAGTCTGTCATTCTGTGCGATTGTTCCGTTTGAAATTTCCAGAAGTTTTTTGTCTGCCGAATATGCAAAAACATTGCCGGCTTTTTGCTGCGTTGCATCTTTTTGACCGTTGTTGAAAAAATCTTGTGTAGGGCAGCCTTTCAAATAATCTGTTGCAAAACCACGGTTAAAAGCTTTGTTTAATGTTTCAGATTCTTTTGAAGTTTCAAGTCCATTTTTTATAAGGTCAAGCTGTTCCCTCCAGCTTTTTGTAACTGTATATACATATTCTGCATTTTTTATGCGCCCTTCAATTTTCAAACTGATTGGACTGAAACTGCACAAATCTTTGGCAAATTCAAAAGCGCAGTTATCTTTCAGCGAGAATGGTGACATAAAAGCGCTGTTTACCGTGCAGAACTGTCTTCTGCATGGCTGAACGCATGAACCTCTGTTTCCGGCCTGCCCGTAAAGTGCGCCGCTTAAATAGCATTGACCAGAATATGAAATGCAGTAAGCACCATGAACAAAAACTTCTGGAATTATTCCATATGTTTTTAATTTTTCAGACATGTATTTAATCTGTTCGATTGAAAGTTCCCTTGAAAGATTTACCTGTGAAACGCCGAGTTTTGCAAGAACTTCAAGCTGGTCAATGTTGTGTGTCGTCATCTGTGTTGAAGCATGCAGTTCAATTGAAGGAAACTTTGCCCGCAGTGCAGAAATAACACCGATATCTTGAACGATTATTGCATCTGCACCTCGTTCAATTGCTTCTGCAGCCAACAGAAGTGCGTCGCCCATTTCGTTGTCTTTGATTAATGTGTTGAGCGTAAGATAAAGTTTTATGTTTCTGCTTTTTGCAAGCGGTGCTAAAGTTTCAAGCTGTTCTAATGTAATGTTTGTGGCTCTTGTTCTTGCACTGAAACGTTCAAGACCAAAATATATGGCGTCTGCACCTGCCAGAACGGCAGCTTTAAATGCATCAGGGTCGCCTGCCGGTGAAAGTAGTTCGATTTTATTGTTCATAATTTTTGCCGCTGTCGAAATATTTTAGTCCTTAAAGAGTTTGCATGTGCAGAAGCCTTGTTATGTGATTTGCCGCTGCAAACATAACTTTTAAGCTATTATCTAAAAAAAGCTGAATTATATCAATGAGTAAAAATTAAACGGAATGATAAAAAGTGCATTGATAGCACGAAAATATTTGTGAAAATTTCAGTTAAAAGAAAAACTGTTTCTTGCTTTTATAAATGCGCCTGTTTTGCTTGCAACTGCATCTGTTTTATTTGAAACGGTGGCACGCATGACAATTCCGGTTCCGGCTTTGCCGTAAAATTCGAGCATCATGTAATTGTAGCCTGCTGCAAACCTTGAAGTCGGGTTTGCAATATAGCAGATGTAGCCAGTGTCTGCTTTGCAGGTTCGCTTTACTTCTGCGGCAGAAATCGGCGAAAAATCTGACATTACAAGTTCTCTTCCTGCAATAAGGCTTGAACAGTTCAGCATAAATACAAGGAATTCTCTTGTAAAGCTTTTTTCTGTGGTGCCTGTGTCTAAAAAAAGGCAGTGCCTTACTTCGGTGTGTTCGTCTGAAAGTGAGTTTGTGCTTTTAAAAGAGCGTGTCGTGCTCATTGAAGAAGCTTTGGGTTTTGGACGCATTGAAACCTTTATGGGAATTTCCAGACCTTTTTGAGGAACTGCAATGCGTTCAAAACCTTGCGGCACAGAAAATGAAACATTCATTGTTTCAAGACTGTTTTGCAGTGGTCTGAAATGTGTGCCAAAACTTATTACTTCTGCTGAAAGAAAAAGAGGCGCAAAACAGAAAAGAGCAATGATTAGAGCTTTATATAAATTTCTACCAGTAAAGTGTGTCGTCATCATTTGTTGTGCTGCCAGAAAGCCGTGGCTTTGTAGCGTTAAAACGGAAAGAATGATAAACGTAAATGAAATTTTCTGAAGGTTCTGTAAAAACAGTTTCGTCATCTGTAAGCATTGTGCGCATTACAATGCCCTGGCTTTCTTTGCAGAAAAATTCGATGAGCATATATTTATAGCCTTTTGCATAAGACGAAGACGGGTTTATTACAAAACATGTGTGTCCAAAATCGCCGTTGAATTCTTCGTCTACATCTTCTGCTTTAAAAGGTGTAAAATCTTCTGCTGTAAGCTGCTGACCTGAAACTTTTTCTGCATATTCCAGTGCAATTTTTGTATATTCCATTTTGCGGTTTTTATCGCTTGAGCCTGTGTCTTTAAAAAGAGTAAAACGCTCTTCGTAAAGTCCGCTGTCAATTGTAAAAGCCTGTGTAACTGGAACACCGCCTGCACGGCGCAATTTTGAAATTTTCATGGAATCATGCAAAAAATATGAAACGTCAAATTCTTCTGCGCTTGTAACTGGTTCATAATGAGAAGAAAATGTTTCGATTTCTGCATAAACACTAAATGAAAAAACAACAGCTAAAATAAAAAATATGGTTTTCTTCATAATTCAGGTTCCTTTTTGATTTATAAAATCGGTTTGTCACAAAACGGAAAACTTCAGTTGGTTTTTGAAAAAACTTTCAAATTGATTATCGGTTGAAATGGCAAATTTGCACACATGTCGGTTTTGCGCATAAAGTTGTTCTGAAAATTGGCAGTTTAAGAAATTCTGTAAATGCTGCATGAATTTGTTTCTTTAGCGGCTTTTTTAGTCTGTTGAAACGTTTTGTGCCAAAGATGTTGCTGCATCTTAGTCTGCTGAAAAGTCTTTTTACATAAAAAAAGTGCACTTAAAAATCAGTGCACTTTTTTTGGTTTTATTCAGCGTTATAGTCAATTAAAGTTTTTACTGGTATAGGGTCGAGGACTTGCTGATAATTTAAGAAAGGAAGTCCTACTATTCCAAAGAAGCCTGCGACAGTTGCTCCGCCCTGTTCAAGAACATTTTGTGCAGCTTGAAGGGTGCCGCCTGTTGCAATCAGATCGTCAATTACAAGAATGTGCTGACCTGATTTTACATCAGCTTTATGCACTTCAATTTCTGCAAAACCATATTCCAGTGCATATTTGCAGGAATAAGTTTCGCCCGGCAGTTTTCCCTTTTTTCGGATGAGAATAAGCGGGATGCCAAGTTTTTCTGCGAGAGGTGCTGCAAAAACAAATCCACGTGATTCAACTGCAGCAAGTGCATCGAGTTCAAAACCCTTGTAAAGCTTTACCATCATGTCAATGCAATATTTAAAAGCTTTTGGGTTTACTAAAATTCCGGTAATGTCATAGAAAAGAACACCCGGTTTTGGAAAATTTGGAACTTTGCGTATTACGTCGTCAAGTGAAAAATCGTTACTCATAAATTTATTCTAGACCTTCAATTAAAGTTTTGCAAGAAATAGATTTTAATCTCTTTGCTATTTTGTCTGTCTTATTAAACCGCGTTTAAAAGCTGGAATGCGCGGGCTTGCTGTTGTTGTCCACGGGCTTGTTTCGCCGCGTTTAAGATAATGGTAAGCAACACCGGCAATCATTGCACCGTTGTCTGTGCAAAGTTTCAGCGGAGGAAAAACGCAGTTGATTTCTTTGTGTTCTGCAAGCATTGAACGAAGCCTTGAATTTGCTGCAACGCCGCCGCCTGCTACAACAGTTTTAAGTCCTGTGTCTTCAACTGCTTTAAAAAGCCTTGAAAGCAGAATTTTTACAGCTGTTTCCTGAAAGGCTGCGGCAATATTTTCGTTTGTTTTCGGATAACCTTCAACCCAGAATTGATCAAGCTGGTTGATAACGGCTGTCTTTAAGCCTGAATAAGAAACATCGTAGCGGTGGTCTTCGCCTTTTAAAATTGGAATAGGAAATTTTGCAGCGTTGCAGTCGCCGTTTTGTGCAAGTTTATCGATTATTACACCGCCCGGATAACCAAGCCCGTAAAATTTAGAAACTTTGTCGAATGCTTCGCCGACTGCATCATCAATTGTTGTGCCAAGAACTTCGATGTTGTCAAAGTCGCTTACTTTGCAGATAATGCTGTGCCCGCCAGAAACGAGCAGACCAAGATACGGATATTCAATGTCGTTTGCAAGATGAGCTGCGTACATGTGACCAAGCATGTGGTTTACAGCGATAAACGGTTTGTTTGTTGCCCATGCAAGAGTTTTGCCAAATGTGAGTCCTACAAGAAGTGCGCCCATAAGGCCTGGTCTGTTTGTTGAAGCAATTGCGTCAATGTCATCAAGAGTAAGGTTTGCTTCTTTTAGAGAAGCTTTTACAACAGGCATAATCCATTCTGCATGTTTTCGGCTTGCAATTTCTGGAACAACGCCGTTATAAATCTGGTGAAAAGGGATTTGTGTTGCAATTACATTGCTTAAAATTGTTTTTCCATCTTCAACAATAGCACAAGCTGTTTCGTCACAAGAAGATTCAATACCTAAGATTTTCAAATTATACCGTCCTGTCTGTCTTTTGATAGAGCATCAAAACTACGTGTCTGTTATACAATGTTTTGGGGTTTATGTACATCGGCTGTTAGATTTGAGGCTGAGTCTTTTAAATATCGTTTCAGCAAGAAAGAGCAGAAATACGGAAATGTGAAAAATTTCCCATTAAAACCAATGTTTCTGTTGCATAATTTTATTCCGTAGCGTATATCTTCATAGCTTTCTTTTTCAATCAGATTGCGAAGCGAAATTGTTGCATTGTCATTTGCTTTTACTTCAACAGGAATGAGACTTTTTGCATCTCTTACAAAAAAATCCATTTCAAGTGTTGATTTTTCGTTTTTATAATAAAAAAGCTCATAGCCTTGTTTTACAAGAACATCAGCAATGATATTTTCGTAGATTGCGCCTTTATATGTGTTGAAATTCTTATTCTGACGCAAATCTTCTTGGGCTTCTTCATCAAGAGACGCAATCAAAAGACCAGTGTTGCGATAATAGATTTTATAATCATTTGGCTTGTAGTTGCCTTTAAGCGGAAGTTCTGGCTTTTCAAGGCAGTAGCACACATTTATTATTCCAGCATCTTTTAGCCAGTCAACTGTGCCTACATATTCGCGGTTTCTTGCACCGGCAGCAACTTTTGTAATCTGATAACGCTTGTTTTCTTTTGCCAGAAAAACAGAAATATGATTATAGATATTCTTGACTTTTGCTTTATCAAGTCCGACTGCGTATTTTGTAATGTCTTCTTCATAAGCATTAAGAATCTGCCGCTGTTCTTGCAATGTGCCGGAATAATTCTTCTGTGAAATGAACATATCGACAACTTTCGGCATTCCGCCGAGCGTCATATATTCTTTAAAGTTTTCCATCCAGACAGAAAATTCTGTTTCGCTGAACGGTTCAAGGTTTTTCATGTGCTCCAGAATTTCATCAATCTGATTCTGCTGATAGCCTTTTGCCCACAAGAATTCCTCAAAATTAAGCGAATGCATTTCATAATCTGTTTTGTAGCCGACACTTACGGAAGTTATTTCATTGTAGTTTATGCCAAGAAGAGAGCCGGAACAAATTACGTCGTATTTGCCGTCAATCTTGAAAAACTTAAGGCTTGTCGTGCAGTCCGGGCAGGCTTGTATTTCATCAAAGAGAATCAGCGTTTCATGCGGAATAAAATGCCATTCGGGCTTTATGAGTGTAATTTCTTTAGTTATTTTCTCTGGTGAATATCCGTTTTTAAAAATTGTCTTGAATTGAGGTTCTGTAATAAAATTGATTTCTATAAAATTTTTATAGCTTCTTGCAAAATTTTCAATGGAAAAAGTTTTGCCTATCTGCCTTGCCCCTTTTATTATGAGCGGCAGTCTGTCGGGATTGTTTTTCCACTGAATCAGATAATCATCAATTTTCCGTCTAAGCATATTTTGATTGTACAACCGCTTATCACATTTTTCCAGCTGTTTTTGTCACTTTTATCACATTTTTCCAGCTCTTTTTGCCGCTTTTATCACATTTTTCCAGATTTTCAAGGTTTTTTTGCCCAATCTTGCAAAGTGTTGTGCACAAGGCTTTCAACTGTCTTTACAGCAGATTGCTTCAATTCTGATATGATTTCTGACTGCAAGTCAAATTTTTGCGGTACGAAAAGTTGGTACATTTCGACTTCGAGGGCACTTGCTATTTTTGAGAGTGTCTTATCGCTTGGCCAGAGCCTCAAGCCTTCAATGGAATTTATAGTCTGCTCTGAAATTTCAGCTTTTTCGGCAAGCTTAAACTGCGACCAGCCTTTTTGTTTTCTGTATTTTTTGAGGTTTTGACTTAAATCTTCCCGTAATTCTTGTGGATTCATTTTAATATTATAAGTTTGCGCCAATTAAGCCTTTTTCAACACTTATGAAAAATACAAGTATTGAAAAAATCAGTATTGACAGTACGTATTAGCCGTATTAAGATTGAATAAAACCAATATTTTGCGTAGCCAAAGTAGGTGAATCTATGAGGAGTAGGCAGTTTTATATGGATTTGCAAAATTTTGAGAACTGGCTAAGAAGTATCAAAAACAAAAAAGGTAATCCTTATTCAGAAAAGGCAATTGCTACAAGGATAAAAAATCTTAAGGCTGTTGAAAATATTCTTGTGAATGTGGATGAGTGTATTAGAACAGACAGGTCTATGTATAACGCACTTATTACTCTGAAACAAATTGATGTTCCAGAACATCAGTATTTGCAGACTTCTCTTAGGCGTTATTGGGAATTCAAACATGGATTAGAGTTTCCAAGATTAAATATATATGAAGAAAAACATGGAATAAGAATAACAGAATGAGGAGATTTTATGAAAAATAAAATTGCTATCTTTGTCGTGTTCTGCATGATGCTTTCACAAATTTTTGCATCAGATTTGTTTACTAAGATATTTACTTCTGGTGATTCGAGATATATTCAATCAATATTGATATTAGGTTCCAGTGACTTTGAAAATTCAAATTTCTTTATGAAAAACATAAACAATTCGTATTATACAGATATAAATGTACGAATTTTTGAAATTATACAAGATGACTCTAAAAATCAAAAGGGCACGGAAGAGAGAGACTTAAACTGGATTCCAAAAGAAATAAAAAGAAAAGGAGAGTTCATTGCATGTTTTGACGTTGAGAAAAATGAAAAAACTATTGTTTATGGCAAATGGAATAAACAAAAAAAGACTTTTTTTACATATTGGTTTAATTTGATTATTTATGAAGACAAATACAAAGAATACGAATCAAATATGCGTTACCATGAAAAATGCATAAAAAATATTGAATGGTGCAACTGGGTTTTGGAAAACTGTTCTAGTCCGACATTGAAGGAAGTTGATTATTATAACGCGAGGTCTACTGGTGATTATATGGATGCGACTGGTGGAGGTGCAAATGATGTATCTATAACCTATGAAACATTAAATCGTCCTAAATTGTCTTCATCTAATCCTAATTATGATCCTGAGAAAGTTGCAGAGGCTAAAAGAATTTTACCAAAATGGAAACAAGAAAAGACTAATACAGAACAGAAACTTAAATATTTCCCATTTAGAATCGAATTATTAAGCTCTACGGATTATTGATAAGGGAAAAGGCAGAATAACAAAGAAAAGTCTGTCTGTGGATTAAAAATACAGTGTGGCGTTTCCTTAATTATTTTTTTTCAGCTTCATGTTGAATTAAATATAATTTGTCATAAAAAGGAGGTAATTATTATGACAAGTATGAAAAAATTTATTGCTGTATTGGCAATGACTTTGATGGTTGGTTGTGCAGTTTTTGCAGAGACACATAAGAGACAGGTTATTGTAAAGTATACAATGAATACATCAGAAAGATCTTTTAATGATATCAAGAAAGCAACAATTATCCCTGAAGGTTGGCATGTTGTGCAGATTGTATGTATTCCTAGTAGTAAAGCTTATCCTGATTTTCTTATTGTTCTGGAGGAGAACTAATAGCACCGCATATAAGCCCGGCGAAAGTCGGGCTTTGTTTTCTGCATATAATTTGCACTTTTATATGCAGATAACGGACATACCCAACCTGTGCTTGGGGCTTAGTTTCCTGTAATTTTGCTTCTTGATTTTGAAATTGTAGAAATTGAATAACCCTGCATGATCATTTCAGGGTAGAGGTCTGTCAAAACAGAAGGCAATATTTCTGTCCAGACATGACCAATCATAATGGCTGAGCCGTTTTTTGAGGCCATTTCCATTCCAAGTCTTACTGCTGTTTCAATGTCTTTTCTGTTTTGTGTGTTGTCAAGAAATACAGTTCTTTCCCAAATTGGAAGATTGCGCTGGTTTGCCACTTTGCGTGCAACGCTTGCAGATGTTGTGCGCGAATCAATAAAATAAATTTCTTCTGATCGGCAGACATCCATTACAGCGCCAAGCAGAGTTTCATTTTCTGTTATAAGTGAACCTTCGTGATTGTTTATGCCGGAAACCGGTCCGATTTCTGCCAGATTCTCTCGTACAAGTTCGTAAACCTGGTCAGCCGTCATGTTTGGTTCAATTGCGCCTGGCCCTGGATTTGTAGATTTGTTTTTTGCCTGCATCGGCTGATGTAAAAGCAGTTCTTTTCCGCAGCTTCTGATTTTTTGCGCAGCTTGTACAGAATATTCAAGTCCGGGCAATACTGCAACTGTAACAGGAAACGGCAGTTCTAGAAACGGCTGAAGCTGATGCAGGTTATGACCTGCATCGTCAAAAACAAAAATAAGTGTTCCGTTTGTCTGCAATGGAACGCCAGCTACACTGACTTTTTTGTTTGTTTGCGGTTCTGCTTTTGCAACAACTGCTTCAGAATTTGTTTCAAGAAGATTTTCCTGTACGGTGTTTTGCGAAGCACGGGCTGCAGCTTCTTCTATTTGCTGCTGGTCTAAAACTTTAAGCTGGTCGTTTTCTGCAACTGGCGCAGGAATTGCAGTAAGCGGCACTGTTTGTGTTAAACCAGAAACTTCTGCTGTAACAGCGTCAATTGACGGTTCACCTTGTTGGTTTTGTGTTTCTATAAGTTCTGACTGTTTTTGCTGTTCCTTTTTTCCAGAACTGGTTATTATCATTTTGCCGTTTTCTGAACGCAGAATATGTGACTGCTTTTGTTTCTTTTGTTTTTTAGCTGTTTTTTCATTTGTTTCTGCAGTGCGGTCAATTGTGTTTGTCTGTTGATTTTGTGTTTCAATATCTGCAATTGTTGGTTCAAAATGCTTTGTCTGAATAAAAATGCTTATGGTCAAAAGACCGATAAACAAAACTAATATAGCTGAAAGTAAAATAAGAATTTTATTTTTTGATAAATTTAATTTTTTTGCCTTTTTCAATTGAATACCGCCATGTGTGCAAAACTATGCACTTTATAGATTCGGCAAAAAATCTTATGAAATTTAGCAAAAGCCGCAAAAAGCCGTTTTTTGTGGAAAGTGCATGAAATGTGTGCGTGTTTAATCTGTTTCATAGCTGTCTTCAGCATTTGCAGAAGCACTGTCGCTGCCGCTTTTGCATGAAAATATTGCTAAACACAAAAACATTGTTGAAATAAAAATAAGTGGTTTTTTCATTTTTGTTCCTTTTTGTTATAAAACTTTTATATTCTTTTATAACAAATGCAGCATAAAGGAGCAATTTTTAATCTGTAATATTTTTGTAAAAGTTATTTTATGTTATCGCTTAAAAATCAGCTGAATCGCTTTTTCAAGTCTTTGATTGTGTGTTAGCCTTGTGAAGCAATGCATCTGTGCAAAATCTAAAAGTGCAAAAATGTTCTTAATTTGTTATATTTGCTTTATACTTTGATTGGTTCTGCAAACAAAGTGCAGAAAGACAAACTAAGGCAGTCTGCAAATCTTTTTTAAGGCACTCCGAATATTTCTGCACCGGAAAAATCTGATAACTTTAATTATTTAATTAGTAGCCCAATAGTTAATATCTCCATCACTGCAGTGAACAATTTTAGTGCTTGACATTTGATAAGGACTAGAAGCACTATTACTTTTATCTACATTTTTCCAGACTGACATTGTTCCTCTAAAATAAATTTCAATATTTTCTCTATCGGCAGCGTCTATAGAATCCCATGCATAAGAGCCAATGTTCTCTAGAGTACTTGGCAATGTTATTTTCTGCAGGTAACGACATTCTTGAAACATACTCCAACCGAATGTAACAGGTGCTCCATCAAGATTTTCACCAAATTCGATTTCTCTTAGATTATCATTTCTTGAAAAGCAACAGCCGTCATAACCTGTAATATAATTATCTGGAATTACGATTTTTGTAATGGCTGTGCTATAAAAACAGGAACCGCCAAAAACAGAAAGACCGCTCGGAATATTGACCGAAGCAAGGCTTGTACAATAGGAGAATGCATTTGATTCAATTGTTGCAACACCTTCTGGTAGTGAGACAGACGTTAAGCCAGAATAACTGAATGCACTATCGCCGATTGACGTTACTCCATTCGGAATGTTTATTGATGTAAGGTTTGTACAGTGGTCGAATGCATTATATTCAATTGACGTAACACTAGCTGGAATATTGACCGATGTAAGGTTTGTACAGTAGTGGAATAAACCAGCTTTAATTTCTGTAACTCCATTTGGAATGTTTATTGATGTAAGGCTTGAACAGCCATTGAATGCATAATCGCCAATTGACGTTACTCCGTTCGGAATGTTTATTGATGCAAGGCTTGAACAGCCATTGAATGCATCATCGCCGATTGTCGTAACTCCATTTGGAATGTTTATTGATGCTAACAGTGGACTGTCTCGGAATGCACCAGTACCGATAGACGTAACACTGTCTGGCAATGTTACGCTCTGTAAGTTTGCATAACCATTAAAAGCATCATCAGCAACGGCTGTTACGCTGCGCGGCAGTTTTATGCCTGTTAAACAGTTTGAATAACTCGGATTCAGACAGTTGCTATCCCAATTTGTTACAGGATCACCTGAACTGTCAACAATGTTTGCATCTGTCAAATCAAGCGCAATTCTTGAAGCTCCGTCAATTTCAATTGACGAAATCGGACCGTCTGCTGCGGTTATCTTGATTGTTTCACCAGCTGCAACGGCAGTGGGGTTAATGTAAAGAGTTCCACCGTCAACAAAGTATTTTGGCGTTACAGGTGCAAGATCCAGTGATGTGCCTTCGCCAAAACCTATAAGAGTGCCGTTGGCTGCAATTTTTGCGCCGTTTATGTCCCATGCTGTAACCGGAAAATTAACTGATGAGCTATTTATAGATACAGGTGCTGTATCTACAGTAATATTGCTCATAGGGAAACCGTCGCTTGCATAGAAATATTCCGTTGAACCAGAAGTTGAAGTACTGTCAAAAAGCGTAGTTCCGTCTGTGTTGTTAAGTGTTATTTTGTAAGGGTGCTTTAAAGTGCGGCCGCGGTCTGTTACAACATATTTTGCAACCCTGCTGCTTCCGTCTGCTGCTACAAGTGGAATATCAACCGTGCCTGTTATGTTTTCATTTCCCAAAACATCAAGCAAATCTTGTGCAGAGTAATAATT
>JAZQNK010000003.1:0-4508 GCA_045627325.1 Treponemataceae bacterium
AACGCCATATTCAAGTTCATTTGCAATGCGATTATTTACCAACTCGCGATCTTCTTTGCAAGGAACAACAACTTCAATTCCCTTTTGCAAAAATGCTTTGCTAAGATAATCTTTTTCCATTGTAAAAATTGTTCCTAAAAGCCCAACTTTTTTATAACCTTTGCAAACAGCATATTCACTTGCCGCTTCTGGAATGCTGATAAAAGGCACACCTACAAACGCCTGCAATTTTTCAAAAACAACATGCATAGTAGCCGCTGTCAACGCAACAACCTGTGCACCACCTTTTTCAAGATTCTGAAGACGTTCTCCTAAATAAGATGTAAGCTCGTCATATTTTTCATTTTTTACTAAATCCAGTGCTTTAAATAAATCAACACTTTCAATTGCAAGTTCAGGAAATGCTTGTCCACCGCATTTTTCATTAAAACGACGGTTAATTTCCTTATAATAAACCAAAGTAGATTCTGGACCAGTTCCGCCAATTAAACCAAGTTTCATATAAGCCTCTCATAAACATTACTCATAACATTATACACAGAATACAATTTTATTATATCAAGCTGTAGTTTAATTTAAAAATTGACGTTCAGTACATCATAAAATGTCGCACCATTTTATTTTTTTATGTGTTATAATCTTTTTAAAGAGAATAATACAATGAAACTGAATGAATCTGAACAAAAAAATCTTACTATTCCAGAAATTATTGAATACTGCAAAAACAACCTGGGCATTACATTTAATTTAATGGACGAAGAAAAAGCTAAATCATTTCTTGAAAAACACAATTATTTTTTCAGGTTAAAACAATATGCAGAAGTTGCACAGGAAAAAACAAAAAGCGGCAAATATATCGGCATTGATTTTGGTCATCTAGTCGAACTTTCAACAATTGACATGTTCTTTAGAAAACTGATATTAAAAATGACAATAGATTTTGAACATTATTTAAAAGTAAGCCTTATAAATGAATGTCAGTCAAATGATGCAGATGACGGATATCTTGTCGTAAACAAATTTCTTGAAAAAAATAAAAAAATTCAAACTATACTTGAAAACCTAAATTATAATAATATTGTATTTTACAATAAAAATTCATTTTTAAAATACATGGAAAAACCTTCTGTATGGTCACTTATTGAAGTAATTCAATTCTCAGACTTTATCGATTTTTATTCATTTTATTACGATTTTTTTCATCTAAAATGTGAATATACAAAACATTTTGAATCAGTACGTCGTCTTAGAAACGCTGCAGCACACAATGCCTGCATGCTCTGTTCTTTTAAACCAGCCCAATGGTTTCATTTTGATGCCGAAACAAGTTTTGATTTGCTTGGTGCAAATCTTGGAATTAATAATGGCACAATTACAAACTGCATGAAAGTTCCTGTATTAAACGATTTTGCTGTTATGCTTTCTGTTTACACCAGACTGATTAGTTCTGAACCTATAAAACAAAAAACATTTGAAGAAATAATTGATTTTTTTGACAACAGAATGATTCTTCGAAAACAATATTTTGAAGGCAATACTGAAATTAAAAATGCATATCAATTTGCAAGAAAGGTTTTGAAATATTACTCAAAAATGTAAAACTGCAGCTTTTGCAAATAACATCTGCTATAATCATTTTAATAATTCGTTAAGGTATATAAAAATGAAAAAATTATTTCTTCTATTTATTCCATTTATTTTATTTGCAGAAAACAGCACTGCAAAAAGCATTCCAGCACAAAAACAAACAGATAATACTGCTAAAATTGAAAAATCCGATTCTTTCTTGAAAGACCAGAATTTTACTGGTTCCGTGCTTATTGCAAAAGGTGACAAGGTTTTATTTTCAAAAGGTTATGGAACCTGCAACAAAAATGATTCGGATACAACTGAAATTACACCTGATACACGATTTGAAATCGGTTCTATTTCAAAACAGATTACAGCAAGTACAGTAATGCAGCTTGTTGAAAAAGGATTGCTTTCTGTTGATGATAAACTTTCTAAATTTTTCCCGGATTATGTTTATGGAAATGAGATTACAATCAAAAATCTTTTAACTATGCGTTCTGGAACTGAGAATTTTTATTTAACCAAAGAAATTACAGATACATTAATTAATTCTGTAAATAAAAACAAAATTCTTGATATTGATTTTTGGATTGATGAATTAAACAAACGTCCATTAGCATCTAAACCGGGTCAAAAATATAATTATGATAATTTAAATTATTATCTGCTTGCAAAAATTGTAGAACAGGTAACTGGAATTCCACATGATGAATATATTCAGAAAAATATTTTTGATCCTCTAGAAATGAATTCATCAAATTTACAGACAGGCATGGTTGATGCAGAACCTTATGATAAAGTTTCTCCAAAGCATTTTCCAACATTTTATTCATTAGGTGCAGGTGATATTAATTCAACTGTAAATGATTTATTTAAATGGATAAGAGCTTTTGTAAATGGCAAAATTGTAAATGAAAATTCTATAAAAGAAATGACATTTAACAGAAAAGATGATAGTCCGGAATATGGATATGGATTCATGTATAATAATAACAGGATTTATCATATAGGAAGTACAATCGGTTATAATTCTATGCTTTCATATAATTATGATAATGATTTAACTATTATTGTATTATGTAACAGAACAGAACGTTCAAAAAGTGCTTTTACAATGGAACAAGTTTTGAATACTTTTTGGAAATAAGTCCTGTTTTGTAAAGAATAACGCGTTCAATAAAGAAGAAAACCCTGATTACAATTACTATTGGAAGATTATTTTTCAGCGAGTTCAGAAACGTCACTTTTTTTGGTGTGGTAACTTAAATTTTAAAGGATTACGCTTTTTTTTGTAAATTCTTCTAAAACTCGACATTTAGGCTATTTTACAATAATCCAATGACCAGTTTTCTTAGAACCGTCTCTTTCAAGAACTCCGGCTTTCTTTAAGATTGAAAGAGTTCTTTTTACTGTAGCCTCTGATTTTCCAATTTGTCTTGCGATTTCTGAATATGTATATGCAGGATTCTTCTTAATAATTTCTAGAACAAGATTTTCAAGTTCATTTATCGGGTCATTTAATCCCTCATTCTGCCCAGAAAATTCTTTTTCATGATCTTTCATCAATTTCAAATAAAGTTCCGAAGCAAAACATCTAGCAGTTACACCACCAAGAGAAAGGTCTATTTCTGGTACTTTGGCTTTTTCTTCTTTACAATAATTCACAATTTTTTCAAAACCTCTTCCCCAAGATTCAATCATTCCGCACTTAAAGAAAATGTTTGCCAAGTTCGGATTACAAGGTTTAGAAATATGTTCCTTAAAAAGATTTTCAAGAGGAACTTCTTTAGGCAATGCACCATCATTCCACAAACGAATTTTATCTTTATAAACTCGAATCTGAATTGGAGTTGTAGAAAGATAATCCTTATGAATTACGGCATTCAACAAAAGCTCACGAAAAGCAGCTCGAGGGAAAAAGAATGTTTCCTTTCTGTAAATATCATCATAAGAAATTAGAGCCTTCATATATTTTGAGTAAATCAGCTCAATTGATTTTTCTACCTGCAGTAAAAGAGGTCCATGAACTTCATCCTGATACAAAATATCAGCTTCATTTTCAAAATAAGCAATTTTAATGTAAGCACCAGTAACCCATTTTTCAGGATCTGGATGAAAAGCAAGAATAGCTGCACGGTCGAGATATTCCCCTTCTGTAAGATGAAGATTTTCTACAAGAGTTTCATTAGAAACTTCAAGAGAAACTTTATCCAAACGCCCTGAATCTGAAGCTTTTTTACGGAACAAACGAAAAGCATCATTTTCAAGGTCATCAAATTTTACACCTGGTACAGGTAATGAATCCCATGTTCTTCCTTGAACAAAAAGAATCATTTTATCCAGTTCAGCACCACTTAATTCCTGCATTGTTGAACCAGAACGTTTATAATATTTTCCATGATAACTTACAGGAAAAGGATATTTATCAACCGTAATTTTAAAGTATTCTTTATTTTTGTCATTCAAAAGCTTAACATCACAAACAAGCCCCATTGTATTTCTAATTTTATTTGGAATATCTTCTGAAAGTTTGTGACTGTCATTAACACCAGCTATTTCACCATTATCATCAACACCAATATATAAAATTCCGCCTTCAGTATTTGCAAAAGCACAAATCCATTTTAAATATTCATCGCGCCAAGACTGTTTGAATTCTATATTTTGATTTTCTGATTTGTTTAAATTCATGAATTTAGTATACCATGAGAAACTTGTATTATAAAGAGGACAAAGAATATGGCAACTTAAGATTTTTGAAGTGCAGTCTGATGACAATTCCAAAAATTACAATTCTTCTACTTTTGAATTATCAACAAGCCCTTGAAGTTCGTCTAAAACCTTAAATCTAAAATCGCAATTTTCTTTGTAGAGTTTGCGGGCAGTTTCAGTTTTTAAAACCTGATAAATACCATTCATGCAATGTTCTGTGTATC
>JAZQNK010000004.1:0-9530 GCA_045627325.1 Treponemataceae bacterium
CGACCGTATTTGCGTAGAATCCGCTTGTCCATAATGCTCCGCCCCATAAGATTTCCCGCTTTATGCTTGGAAAGCTCTTGAATATCTCTTTCGCCGTTATACTTTTTACGGTCATCACTATTTTGCTTACTGCCATCGTCGGTACACTTTGTACCAGAAAATGCACGTGGTCTTCTTCCATTCCTATTTCCACGAAATGCATCTCATAACAGCTTTCTATTTCTGTACAAATCCCTTTCAGCCTTTCGCTTACTTCTTCAGTAAATACTTTCCGCCGGTACTTCGCAGGAAACACCAAATGATACAGTAGCATTGTCTTGTTGTGACTTTTGTATATATGCTCATCACTCATGTCTCCAGTATACACGATTTCGACGCAGAGCGTCGGGGAATTAAACCCTCTTTAGATTAAACCCTCTTGAGGAAAAATGTTTTGTTGATTAATTTTAGTAGATAGGTTTGAATCATTTGATGTTGAAAATTACAGAAGTTGAATCTGTTTTTGTGTTTTTGTTTTGTTATGCTGGAATTTATACTGCATTTAGTGTAAGTTTATTCTTGTAATTTTACAGGGTTAAGTTTTAAGCATATTATGACGATATTTAATAAGTATTCTTTTCTTTGCGTGGTAACAATTTTAATGATGTATCTGCGTTTGTCGTTGTAAATTGTTTGACAAGCCATGTTAAGCGGAATATAATAATTCGGTAAGAAGTGTAACGAGCTTTTTCTGACAATAACAAAAGGAGATTTGGATGAAACAGGGCAGATTAAGTGTTTGTCTCGTCCTCGTAAGTTTGCTGTTATTGCTGCCTATTTTTGGTCAGACGGTAACAACAACAAGTTACGATTCTTTGATGGTTGATGATTTCGATCAGACCGTTGAGAATGGGGACTGGGTTTGGTATGTTCAGGGCAGTAGATTTATTGCCGACGGTTATCCCAAACTGCAATATTTTGAGGGAGCGCCGAACTCGGTTAAATACCTTCTCAAAGAAGGAGTTGTCGGCAAAGTATTAGGCGTTGAATTTGCTTTTAATCGTAAAGGTGACAACTGGGTAGAGATTTTCCCTGCAAAACAGGATGCAAATGGAAAATATGTTCCAAAGAACATTCCTTTGAGAGGTGATGTTGACCACGTAGATGTTTGGGTATGGGGCGGCGGTTATTCATATAACTTGGATTTGCTTGTTCGCGACGCAGACGGACGTGTACATTCACTTCCAATGACCAAGCTTTCATATGTAGGCTGGAGAAATGTTAAAACAACAATCCCTGGTTGGATTAATCAGCATTCTAGATTCCGCTCTGGTGCTAAGACAATGCAGTTTGTAGGTTTCCGTATTAGAACAGATCCACAGGCTCCAGTTGATATCTTTACAGTTTACTTTGATCAGTTTAAGTATCTTACAAATACATTCTCTAATGTATATGATGGATACGATCTTGATACTGTAGTTTTTGACGAGGGGGCTGGACAATGAAAAAGCTTTTAGTTGCAGCTTTAGTTCTTTTTATGGCTTTTGGAGTTTTTGCTCAGTCTTCATTGTCTGATGCAGATCCTGAAATGCTTGGTGTTGACGCTGCTCGTCAGGCTCTTAGAGAAGTTTCTCTTGACCTGTTTGAGCGTGAAGGTTCATGGGATGTTGCAATGCCTGTTGATGATGGTATTGTATCTGCTCGTTTGTTTGATGGTGCACCTGCTGCAAAAGAACCTCTTCCAGCTGGTGTTCCAGATGGACAGGATGACAGCAAAGTACTTGGTGTTAAAGTTGACTTTATGCACCGTGGCTACTCAAGCTTCACAATTAAAGCAACACGACCAATTCCAATTGAAGGTGTTACAAAAACAGTTTCATTGTGGGTTTGTGGACGTAATAATGACCACACTTTGACAATTTTGGTTCAAGATTTCTTTGGAAAAAGTTATGAACTTTATGTTGGAAAATTGAACTTTTCTGGCTGGAAAAAGATGGTCGTTGCTATTCCACCTTCACCAGATGGAAAACGTGGTATTGTTCAGGCAGATCCACGCTGGGGTGATAACCCTGGTTTGCGCGTAGTTGGATTCCGTGTTGATTGTGATCCACTTCAGTCTTATGGTTCTTATTATATTTATTTTGATGATTTGCGTGCTGTTACAGACTTGTACGCATTCGAGAACCGTGATAAAGACGATATGTCTGATAACTGGTAATTCTTAATTTACGAGTTAGAGCCCTTGAAATAATTTGTTCAAGGGCTTTTTTTATTTTTTTAGGAATGTTCAATATCTGTTTCTGAAGAATATTCAATATTTATTTAATAAAATGAATGGAATCGAACTTATCTGTGGCATCTTATTGTGAACAATGTACCCTGAATGGTTTTCGTCTGGGTGTTGATTTTTAACTCTATTGCCTTGTAATGAATTGTATAAAGTATTTGCAGTTTTGGTTAAATTGAATATTCAGATTGTTTGTTTTGTAAACTGGAATTATTTAATTTAAAATTGTCTATGATTTCCTGTTTGAAAATAAATTTTCTGTTTCTCTGCTTGCTATCTGTTTGAGAGATTAATTCAAGCTTGTTAAAAACCCAGATTATTAATCCGGCAAATTGTTTTGCTCTTGTCTGTTTTAATGTGTTAAGTGTAAAAGGTTTTTCTATGTCAATGATTCGTGAAACAAGCTGAATTAAATCTTCTGTTGTTTTTATAGATTCTTTTCCTGTAATTTCAATCAATTCTTTGTCTTGCTGAAACCAGTTTTTTTTGAATCTGCGGCTTTTGTTTGCAAGTTGAACAGGAGTTTCTGTTTGTACTCTTATTATTCTTTGAGTTGTATAGAGTAATTCAATATTTATAATACCCATTTTGAGTAATGGCAGAATTCCGGTAATTTCCTTAAATATAGAAAATTCAGTAAGTTGTTTTGGACTTTTCCTTTCAGAAATAATGTCTCCACTTGGAGCGATTTTTTTTATGATTGTTTTTTGTGCAATCGGATAAACGACTGTAATTGAATAATCTGGAGATAAATCAATAATTTTGTTTTTTAGTTTTGATATATTTGAAGTTTGTATTTCGTAAATATTTTTGTCAGCAATTACATCACAAATATAGCCCGATATTTCAGTTTCTGTTTTTCCTTGAAAGTCTTTTGCATATATTTTTTTTAGTTCTGCATGAAGAGAACTTTCATTGTATGTATTTATCATTGTTTTGTTCTGCCTGAATATATTTTAGCATATATTTAAATTTCGCAAGAAGAACTATACAGATGTGTAACGTAAAAGTAAAGTAAATGTTAATTTTTTTTCAATTTTGTAAAATTGAGCGTTGACAATCTAATTATCTCTGATAAAATGGTTTTTAGTGGGAGAAAGTGGGGATAAGTAGGTAAAAGTGGATGGAACTGCTTACCGGTGAATACCGCAACACGCTTGATGAAAAAGGGAGAATTATTTTTCCAACAAGGTTGCGGAATGAATTAACAGGCAATGTTCTCGTTCTGACTCAGGCACTTGATAAGTGTTTATGGCTTTTTACGCCTGAGGAGTGGAAAGAACTGTCTGCTAAGATTATGGCAAGTTCATCACCGTTTAATGCACAGGCCCGTCTGGTTTTGCGTCGTCTTATAGCCCCTGCACAAGAAGTTGAGTTTGACAAATCTGGTCGAATATCAATTCCTCAAAGTCTCCGCGAATATGCAAATTTAACAAAAGATTGTGTTGTCCTCGGTGTAAATAAATATATCGAATTGTGGGATAGTACTACTTATCAGGATTATCTTTCTGCAAGTGAATCTTCTTTTCAGGAAGCAGCGGAAGGATTGTCTGCAATCTGTTTTTAAACATCTGTTAATATTTGTGTTTTTTATAAAAGGGGAAAATTTTGGAAATTGTTCACACGTCAGTTTTGCTGAACGAATGTCTGTCCTATTTGTCGCCGGAAAATGAAAATTATGGCGATTCTCCTCTTTTAATTGATTCAACTTTGGGTGAAGGTGGTCACTCAGAGGCGTTTCTTACAAAATATAAGAATCTTCGTGTAATTGGCATTGATGCTGATCCTGTTATTCAGGCTAGAGCTAGAGAAAGGCTTGCGCCGTTTGCAGGAAGAATGAATTTTTATTCCGGATGGTTTAATGATTTTTATGATAATTACCCGGATGAAAATGACAGACCTTCGTTGATTCTTTTTGATTTAGGTATTTCGCTCTTTCATTATGAAAAATCTGGAAGAGGTTTTTCTTTCCGTATGGATGAACCTCTTGATATGCGTTTGTCGCCAAATGCTGATACGTCGGCTGCAGATTTAGTTCAAAATCTTAATGAAAATGAGCTTGCTGATATGATTTATGCATTTGGAGAAGAACGATACAGTCGTCGCATTGCTCATGCAATTGTTGACGCAAGACGTTCTGCTAGAATTGAAAATGCAAAAGATTTAGCCGATATTATTTATCGGGCAGTTCCTGCCCAATATCGGCATGGAGCGATACATCCGGCAACCAAGACTTTTCAAGCTTTGCGTATTGCTGTAAATAAAGAACTTGACCGTTTGCCACGTGTTCTTGATTCTGCATTTAAAGTGCTTAAAGTTGGTGGAAAGCTTGGCGTTATAACATTTCATTCGCTTGAGGATAGAATTGTAAAAGTACATTTTAGAAATCTTGCGAAGGAATGTATATGCCCGCCTGAACAGGCTGTTTGCACTTGTGGCGGAACACGACGTGCAGATTTATTGACACGAAAACCTGTTGATCCTTCAGCAGAGGAAATACAACGCAATTCTCCTTCTCGCAGTGCCCGTTTGCGGGTTGTGCGCAAGGTAAGAGAGTAGGCTTATGAAAGTTGAATGTGTAATGAAAAATGTGTTCATTTGTATACTGGCTCTTGCAATTCCTGCACTTTTAGTTTTGAACACGCTGCAGGCAAGAAAATTTGCCCGTTTGGAAGAAGATGTGCTTGCAATTGAAAAAAGGCAGTATGAAGTAATTGAAGAAAATAAGCGTCTTATTGCAAGCATTTCAAAATTATCAAGTCCTGATCGTATTGAAATGATTGCGACAGATACATTAAATATGGAAAAAGCAAAGCCGGAAGATATTATACGTGTTGAAGTGAAGGGCAAAAATAATGGAAATTAGTTCGCTGCTGCAAATTGAAACATTGATTGATGCTGTAAATGGTGTTTTGATTGGTACAAAAAGCAATAATTATGGTTTCTCCTCTGTATCTATTGACAGTCGCGAGTGTACAAAAGGGTCTTTATTTGTGCCGCTTATTGGTACTGTTCAAAATGGACACAAATATATAAAACAGGCACTGCAAAACGGTGCATCTGTAGTTTTTGTTGCAAAATCTGAACTTTCAGAAAATCAAAAAGAATTTGAAGATTTGTCAAAAGAATTTGATGCGACATTTATTGCTGTTGATAATACAATGACGGCTTTGCAGCTTGCAGCAAAGCGTTATGTAGAACAATTTTCAAGTCTTATAAAAATTGGTGTTACAGGTTCTTCTGGTAAGACAACCACAAAAGAAATCATTGCATCAATTTTGTCGCAAAAATTTTCTGTTGTTACAAATGCCGGAAACCTTAATTCTGAAACAGGTTTACCTTTGTCTGTTTTTAAAATCAGACCGGAACATGAAGTTGGAATTTTTGAAATGGGCATGAACCGCCGGGGTGAAATTTCTGAACTTGCTTCTGTTCTTTTTCCTTCGATTGCTGTAATTACAAATATCGGTACTGCCCATATCGGAATTCTCGGCACACAAGATGCTATTGCTGAAGAGAAAAAAAAGATTTTTTCAAATTTTTCTAAAAACTGTATCGGGTTTGTTCCAGAAAATGATAAATATGCTTCTTTCTTGCAGGATGTTCCAAACGGCAAAATAGAAAAATATGGCATAAAATCAAATAAACTTATTCGAGATGTTTCATCGTCTGGACTTGATGGTACGATTTTTGAATATAACGGTGTTTTCATCCGTTTCCCGGTTCCAGGAAAGCATAATTTTTCAAATGCTTTGGCAGCAATTTCTGTTGCAGAATATCTTCATTTGACGACAGCAGAAATAAAAAATGGTCTTGAAAGTGTAAAAACGATTTTTGGAAGAAGCCAGGTTTATCGTGGTGCAAAAACTTTGGTTCACGATTGCTATAATGCAAACCCGGATTCTATGGAAAGTGCAATAACATTTTGTAATGATTTGGAATGGAAAGGCAAAAAGATTTATGTTTTGGGCGACATGCTTGAACTTGGTGAAAAATCCAAAGAACTGCATACCGAACTTGGCATGACTGCTGCAAAATCTGATGCTGATTTTGTGCTTTTCTTCGGTACAGAAATGAAAGCTGCATATGATGCATGTAAAAATAAAAAACACAGTTTCTGGAGTGACGAAATTTCAGAAATTATAAAAGAACTGAAGTCAAATGTTTGTAATGGTGACCTTGTTATGTTAAAAGCTTCAAAAGGAATGGCTTTGTGGCGTGCTGCTGAAGCTTTGGAAATTGAGCTTGGAGGTCACGCATGATAAACAATCGTTTTTTTCCGTCTACTGAACGTATAGTAATTGGAAAAAAGACAGATGTAGGCTTCCTCGTTTCGTTTATTTTGCTTCTTGGACTTGGACTTGTTACTCTTTACAGTGTTTCTATAAATCCAGGCTTAAGAATAAAAAATGATGAATTATATTTTGTAAAAAGACAGATTGTATTTTTATTGATTGGTTCTGTTGTCGTGCTTTTTCTTGCAATGATGGATCTTGATGCAATAAGAAGTTTTCTGCCTGTTATTGTTCTTGTTTCATTAGGTCTTTGCCTGTTGACTTGTATTCCGGGAATTGGAATTGAAAAAAATGGTGCAAGACGCTGGCTTGGCATTGCCGGCATAGAGTTTCAGGCGTCTGAACCTGCAAAACTTGTAATTGTTTTGTATTTGTCGCATCTGTTTGCTAAAAAACACGACAGACTTGATGAAGTTGCAGTTTCGATTATTCCTGCTGTTATTATGACATCTGTATTTGTTCTGGCAATTTATCTGCAGAATGACTTTTCAACAGCTCTTATTGTAATGATTTTGAGTTTTGTTTTGTTTTTCTTTTCTGGAATAAAACTTAAATGGTTTGCCATTTTTTTCTGTCTTGTAATTCCTGTTTTGCTTTTGTTTGTTTTTACGGAACCTTATCGAGTTCAGCGAATTATTTCATTTTTAAATCCATCAATTGATCCTTATGGCGGCGGTTATCAGTTGAACATGGCACGCAAAGCTATTGCCGGCGGTGGTTTTTGGGGAAAAGGAATCGGCGGCTTGTTTCGTGGATCTGTTTCAATTCCAGAAGTTCAGTCAGATTTTATTTTTGCAGGCTGGGCTGAAGAAATGGGGCTCTTTGGTGTAATTATTTATCTGGTTGTGCTTGTTTATTTTGTTTTTAGAGGTTATCAGATTGCATTAACCTGTACAGATTTATTTAGAAGTCTTCTGGCTTTTGGCTGTGTCAGTGCAATTTTGATTCAATCTTTAATGAATTGTGGTGTTGTCTGCGGTTTGTTCCCTTCAACGGGAATTCCTCTGCCATTTTTTTCTTCTGGCGGAACATCGCTTATCGTTTCAATGAGTTTTTGCGGTTTGATTATAAATGTATCGAGATGGAACAAAAGAGAGGGAATCTAAAAAATGGGTGATATGTACAGCTTTGCAGAATTAGAGCGATATTGTTCTCAAAAAGAGTCTATCAGTAAAGTAAAGCGCAAGAAAAATACTGATATGAGAACTAATATTTTAAAGATTCTGGTTGGTGTTCTTTTTGCTGTATTAATTATTGAAGCAGTAATTTATGTTGTTATAATTCCTTGTACAGCTTCTGTTCAGGTACGTTTTACTGGATTAACCCAATATACACCGGAAGATATCATAAAACTTTGCGGATTAAATGTAAGACAGACATGGATAAATTTTGATACTGCTGCTTTATCTTCAAAACTTAAGAAGCTGCCTCTATTTGAAAGTGTGCAAGTTGAAAAAAGTTTTCCAGATCAGGTTATAATAACTGTGTCAGAACGAAAAACTGCTGCAATTGCAATTGCCGAACTGGATGGACAATCTGTTGCTGTTCAGATAGACAAAACTGGTTATGTTTATCGTGTTGATGGAAATATCCCTTCTGGAAATATTCCAATAATTAGTGGTTTGACTTTTGAAAATCCCCATCCGGGAATCAGATTAAACTCAAAACTCAGACCATTGCTCAAACAGATTGGTTCAATTCTAGAGACAAAACCTGCATATTTCAGTGCAATTTCTGAAATTCGCATTTCTCCAAAAGATTATGGCGAATATGACCTTATCTTGTATCCAATGCATTCAAAAATCCGTGTTTTAGCCGATAAAGAATTGAATGAAGAATCGTTACAGTATATGATGGTTGTGCTTGATGTGATTGATTCCCTTGATTCTGATGTGACTGAAGTTGATTTGCGTTACGGCGCAGTTTCTTATAAGACAAAAAAGTCAGATAAATTATATCAGCTAAAGGGTGTTTCTTTGAATAACGATTCTAATCGCCGCTAGGGAGCTGAATTTTGAATAATGTGATTGTCGGACTGGATATAGGAACAAGTAATGTTCGTGCTGTTATTGCTGAGTTGTCTGAAGATGGAAGCCTGAATGTAACAGGTGTCGGTTCAAGCCCGTCTACTGGTCTTCGTAAGGGGGTCGTACTCAATATCGAAGCAACTTTAAAAGCCATACAAACTGCAATTGAAGCTGCAGAACTTATGTCTGGCTGTGAAGTTAATTCATGTTATGTTGCAATCGGTGGATCTCAAATTGAAAGCTTTAATTCAAAAGGTCTTGTTGCAGTTTCAAGTAAAGGAAAAGAAAATAAAGAAATAGATCAGTCTGATATTGACCGTGTTATTGATGCTGCACGTGCAATTATGATTCCAATGGATCGTGAAATCCTTCATGTAATTCCTCAGTCATATATTGTTGACGGTCAGGGCGGCTTGAAAGAACCAAGAGCCATGATTGGTGTTCGTCTTGAAGTTGAAGTTCATATTGTTACTGCTTCTGTAACTGCAACACAGAATATTGTCCGCTGTGTCAATCGTGCAGCTTATGGCGTTGACGGCATTATGCTCAAAACACTTGCTGCTGCACGTTCTGTAATGACACAGGAGGAACGCAACCTTGGTTCAATTTTGATCGATTTGGGTGGCGGAACTACAGATGTTCTTGTACTTGTAGAAGATGCACCGCTTTGTTCATGTTCAATTCCAATTGGCGGTCAAATGGTAACAAACGATATTTCTATTGTAAAAGGAATATCTGCAGAAAATGCAGAAAAAATAAAAATAGATGCCGGCTGCTGCTGGGAAGAACTGCTTGATACTTATGAAGAAGTTCTGCTTCCTGGTGTTGGTGGACGTGCTCCAGAAATTATTACACGACAGGAATTGTGTGAGATTATTCAGCCTCGTGTTCAGGAGATTCTTGAAATGACACGTGATAAACTTGCGCTTCTGACAAAATCAA
>JAZQNK010000005.1:0-44830 GCA_045627325.1 Treponemataceae bacterium
AGCATTTGCTAATTGACAAAAAAACGTCTTTTTGAGTCGTTAGCATTTGCTAATTGACAAAAAAACGTCTTTTTGAGTCGTTAGCATTTGCTAATTGGTCAAAAAGACATCTTTTTGAGTCGTTAGCATTTGCTAATTGAACAAAAAGACATCTTTTCGGGTTGTTAGCAAATGCGAATTACGGTTTCGCATTTGGGCTGTGCTACAAATTTGGGCTGAATCCGGCGAAACCTACGAGTTTATGCTGCGCATAAACTCGCGAAGGCTGGTGCGACAAGTTGCTTGCAGGAACGGTTTCGTGTTTGGGGTTTCGCTTTTGACTTTGCTGCTTTAGGCGCAAGGCTATCTGCTTTTTTAATCGTAACGATAAAGTCATAATTAAAAATTATGGTTATTCATAAAAAAACAGATTTTGATTACATTGCTGAAATTATGTATCCTTGAATATCTGTCTAAAAACAGTCATGCAAAAACACGCAGGAGCATTTTTAAGGAATTTATATGTTAGACAACAGCATTTTTAATAGGAAGACAGTTTTTTCATTTGAAGTTTTTCCGCCTAAAAAGACTTCTTCAATAGAAAGCGTTTATAAAACACTGGACGAACTTTCAGACTTAAAGCCTGATTTTATAAGCGTAACATATGGTGCCGGTGGAAGCGAAAACTGTTCGAATACACTTGAAATTGCAAAAAGAATAAAAGATTCGTGCCATGTTGAAAGTGTTGTTCATCTGCCGTGCCTTCATCTTTCAAAAAAAGAAGCATCTGTCATGCTCAAGTCTTTCAGCGATAACGGCATAGAAAACCTTTTGGTTCTGCGCGGCGACAGAATTGAAGGACGTGAACCTGCAGGAGATTTTAAACATGCTTCAGATTTAATCAGCTTTATAAAAAAAGAATCTGCTGAAAACGGCTTTAATTTTCATCTTTCGGGCGCATGTTATCCAGAAAATCATCCTGAATCTAAAAATGTTTTTGAAGAAATCAAAAACTTAAAATTAAAGGCAGACTGTGGGGCAGATCACTTGATTTCGCAGCTTTTTTACGACAACCATCAGTTTTACCGCTTTATTGAAAACTGCCGCATTGCAGAAATAAACGCACCGATAGAAGCCGGCATTATGCCTGTTACAAACAAGGCTCAGATTGAAAGAATGGTTAGCCGCTGCGGCGTTGCACTGCCTGAAAAATACCGCACAATGCTTGAAACATTTGGCGAAAACAACGATGCAATTTTTGAAGCAGGCATTGCGTATGCCGTAAATCAGATAATTGATCTTGTAAGCCACGGCGTGCAGGGCATTCATCTTTACACAATGAACAGAAGCGAAATTGCAAGGCGCATTTATGAAAACGTTAAAAAAGTGCTGGATCTAAAAGCCGCATAAAACCGAGAGTTCATTTTTATTTGTGTGCTTTACCTTAAAAAATACTTGTCAAACGTTATTTGCTTCAGTAATATTCGGTAATTGAGGCGGAAAATGTCTGAAATTCAAAATGTTCTTGAAAAACTGGAAGGCACCTTGCTTTATGATGTGCTTGTTCAAATTGAAAACGATTATCTGAATATTGCTGAAAAACAGCATGACTGGTATGCAAAGACCAATTTTTTATGTCCAGACGGCTGCGGCACATGCTGCGTCAATTTTGAACCAGATTTAATGGAAGCAGAAAGTCTGTATATGGCAGCCTGGCTGATTGAAAACCAGCCGGAAGTTGCAGAAAAAATTGCTGACAATAAATTTCCTTTTGACAACGGCAAAACCTGTCCGTTGTTCAATCCAGATTCAAAATATCATTGTTCAATATATGGCGGAAGGGCTTATATCTGCCGTTTGTTCGGTGCAAGCAGCTTTTATTCAAAAGAGCAGAAAAGAACATGGCGCCCGTGCAAGCATTATCCTGAAGAAATGCTGAAAGAACATAATCCGTTTTTGGAGCACAAAACATATTCTGAAGAAGAAACAATCAATTTTATTGGCGAAATTCCGCCTGCAATGAGCGATTTTTTGCAGTCTTCTGCTTCTTTTGGAACAGAATCTAAAGAAACTGTGCTGCTTAGAGAAATTTTGCCTGCTGCCATACGGAAAATTTATTGGATTATTGATATGAATGACAATAACAATCCAAACGGCAGCCCGCAGACACCAATGGCGGCATAATTCAAAGCTTCCGGCTTGTTTTTGTATATGCTTTCTTTACAGTTTTTAAAAATTACATGATAATAATGATATGAGAGAGAGAAAATTCCTTCTATTTATAATTATTGCCTGTTTATTTGTGTCTTGCAAAACATCAGATTCTGCAAAAACGGAAAAGACAGAAATTGAAACAATTGAAACAGAACAGGGCGGTCTTGTAATTCAAGACCATAACGAACCAAATCAAAATGCAGCACTGGCGTCTTATATGGATCAGGCTCCTGCAATGAATTCCATTTTGGAATATGTCGTCTGGCGTGGCGACGTTTCCTTTGATTATGCTCCTCTGAATGAAGTTGATGCCCTTATTTTTAGTGAACTTTCATACATAAATTACAGCCACTGGCTTTCTTCTTCTTTTGAAAACATGCGCACTTTAAAAGAAATTGCAAATGATTGTCATGCAATGACAGAAGCCGAAAGAGAAAGGTACATAGTTCCTCATGTTGAACCAAAAACATTGACGCTTTTATATATGGCTGGAAACAGTACCCGTTTTGGTTCTCTGGATGTTTGCGGTTATGCTGAAGTTAAAGATACAGAAAATGTTGAACAGTTTGCAGCTGTAACTTTCTGCTTTGGCAAAAGCTGGGCTTTTTCTGGATTCAGGGGAACAGATGATTCTCTGGTCGGCTGGAAAGAAGATTTTAACATGGCTTATCTTTCTCCTGTGCCAGCACAGGCTGATGCTGTAAAATATGTTGAAGAAGCTGCGAAAGTTTTGAATTGTGATCTTGCTCTTGGTGGTCATTCAAAAGGCGGCAACCTTGCCATTTATGCGGCGGCTTTCAGCAGAAAAAGTGCAAAAGACAGAGTAAAAATTGTTTATAATTTTGACGGTCCTGGTTTTGAAAATTCAATCATTCAGACAGACGAGCTGAAAAGTGTCATTCCGATAGTTCATACTTTTTTGCCAAAAGCTTCCATTATTGGCATTTTGTTTCAGTATGATGGAAAATGTGTTTTTGTAGAAAACGATGAAAAAAACGGAATTTTGCAGCATAATCCATTTTCATGGTACGTTTATGGTACAAGATTTGTATATGCAGACAAGCAGACAACCGGAAGTGTTTTTGTTGACCTTACGACGAAAAGGTGGCTGTCGCAGCTTGATAAAAACCAGCTTGAAACTTTTGTAAATGTTCTGTTTGATGTGCTTGGTGCTTCAGATGCTTCTTCTGTGCATGAAATTGCTCAAACATGGTATAAAAAACCTAAAAATGTCATTAAATACATAAATCAGCTGGATTCTGAAACAAAAGAAGTTGTTCTTGAAGTGGCGCAGGTGCTTTTTTATGCAGCAAAAGAAAATGTTCCTATTGTTTCAGATTTAAAGCCAAAGCGTAAATTATTCAAATAAACTTCCTTGATTCGTACAGACGGTTTCAGTCTCTGTTTTCATAAAACGGGATGAAACCTGGCTGCGCTATTTTATGATTAAGAATGAACATTGATGTACAAAGGTGATTTTCGTTCATTTTTTGCCTTAAATTTTTTACTGCTCATTAATAAAAAATTTAACTTTATAGATTTTATTTTGTTATATTAGCATAGGATTTGCAATAAAAAGTTTAGGGCTGATACGATTTTTAACTTGCTGTAATATCACGACTTGAAACATCGAAAAATTCAGAACCTGCCTTTGAAATTTAAATGATTTAGAGATTTTAAAAAGTTTTGATTGAAGAAGCGCTAAAAACTGCATATACTAATTTATACTGGGGTTTTATTTGATTTAGGCATTTGCTAAAAAATCTTTTAAAGATTGCAGTGCATTTTAAGCTGGTTCAATCAGACAGCTTAAAATGTCATTTTTTAGATACCTTTTAACATTTGAAACAACCGGAAAAATAGGGAATGGATTGAAACTTCCGCTGTGCATTTTTAACATAACAAGCTTTCCTCATTTTGATAAAAAATCATGTGAACGGCTGAAAAAACTGCTGTTTTTGGTCGTGATTTTTATCTGTTCTTTTTATGTTGCTGCACAGGAAGAAACTGTTCTTGTAAAAAAGAACGAATATGGCGGAAAAACTGTTCAGTTTGTATATCAAAAAGGCGATGCTTATTATTCAAAGCTTGAATCGTCTGTTTATTATTTTGATGCAGACGGCAAGGCATGTCGTGTCATTCACAAATTTAATGAAAGCCAGCAGCTTTTAAAAGGCTTTTCTGCACAGGAAGAGCGCCTTGAAAACGGGCTTGTTCTTTCGTATAAACTTACGCTTACTGCAAAGCAGCGAGCAGAGCAGGGCATTGATTATCTGATTGAATATGTCGGAGAAAACGGTTCTGTTATCAGAAAACAGTACGTAAAAGGTGAACTTAGCCGCACGGAACAGACTGGCGGGTTTACTGACATTTATCCGTTTTATGCACTTGATGTTCTTGAAAAATATCTTGCAGAAGACGAAACACATGAAATTGTTTCAGAAAAAGCCGTGTACAAATTCAGTGCCACATTCAGCCGCGGCAGAAGCTTTGTTGAATTTACTTCTGGTTTAAAAAACATAAGCGAAAAAGAAAAAAACATGATTTCGGCATATATGGACTGTTATAACCAGAACCATCTTGCAAAGCTTTTCAATAAAAAAGTGCAGGTTTCTTACGGCCGGCGCACTTATACGGCGTTTGTACAGGACCAGCTTTTGTCGCACATAAAAAAAGGCAAGCAGTGCCTGCTTTCTTATGGTGTCGTCGGCTATAACGGCGAACTTTGCCTTTTGGTTACGGCTGTCGGCAATCTGGATTAACATTCTGAATATGCACAAAAATGAATAAGACGAATGTTTAATGTTTTGAAATTTATCGTGCGAGAAATTAATGCCTGTTTTCAAGGCCGCATAACGTTTTGAGTTGTTTCTGTTGATTCTTTATGATTGCTTTGGCTTTTTTTAATCTGAGGTTGTTTTGATGTTAATTGATTGGCTTAAAAACAGGAGGCGTTTAAAAATGCAGGAAAAAATTGAAAAGCTGCAGAAAATTATTGATGAAAGTTCATCTATTGTGTTTTTTGGCGGTGCCGGTGTTTCAACCGAAAGCGGCATTCCGGATTTTAGAAGCACATCCGGGCTTTATCATCAGCAGTGGGCATATCCTCCGGAAACAATCTTGTCGCACACCTTTTTTGAAGACAGAACAGAAGAATTTTATCGTTTTTATCGAGAAAAAATGCTTTTTCTTGATGCGGAACCAAATGCAGCACATAAAGCGCTTGCAAAACTTGAAGAAAAAGGCAAGTTAAAGGCTGTTGTTACTCAAAATATAGACGGTTTGCACCAAAAAGCCGGCAGCAAAGCTGTTTTTGAACTTCATGGAAGCGTCCTTCGAAATTACTGCACAAAATGCGGTGCTTTTTATGATGCTGAATATATCAAGAATTATGGCGGAAAATTTGAAGGCGATGCAGCAGAAAACAAATATGCTTCGCTTGTGCCGCATTGTTCAAAAGAACCTTGCCACGGGCTTATAAAACCAGATGTCGTTCTTTATGAAGAAGGACTTGATAATGATGTAATTGAAGGAGCCATTTCGGCAATAGCGGCTGCAGACTGCCTTATTATTGGCGGCACATCGCTTGTAGTTTATCCTGCGGCGGGTCTTGTTCGCTATTTTAAAGGCAAGAATCTTGTACTTATCAATAAATCAAGTACTTCGTGCGATTCTATGGCAAATCTTGTAATAAACGAACCTATCGGAGAAGTTTTTTCTAAATTGAAAATCTGAAATTGCAAGTCGTTGACACTAAAGTATTATAAGCGGTAATCTGAATCTCAAGATAAATTACTGTAAGCTACATGTTTTTGCTGTTTATAGACAATTTTTATAATAACGAAATATAGGGTAATGCAAGATTTTGCATTTGTGGAGGATTTATGGATTTTCAAGATGGTTCACCTCTTGATGTATGCTGTGCGCATCTTTTTAGTAAGCTTAAACAATTAAACCATTCAGCCAGTGTTGTAGATGATACAAATGTTCTGCAGGAAGCAAATCCTGTTATTTTAAAAATTATGGATGACATGCTGAATGGTGTCATGCTTCCAGGTTCTTGCATAGCAGGAATAGAAAATGTAAAAGAATTTCTGGCTGCTGTTAATTCCGGCAAACGCGGTCTTGTTTTAATGGAGCATTACAGCAATTTTGACCTTCCAGGGTTCAGTTATCTGCTTAGAAAATCTGGAAGTGCTGAACTGAACGAAATTGCAGACAGAATTGTTGCAATTGCAGGAATGAAGCTTAGTGAAGAAAATCCTATGATCAGTGCCTGGGCTTCAGCTTATGACCGCGTAGTAATTTATCCAAGCAGAAGCCTTGCTTCAATTACAGATCCTGAAGAACGTGCAAGAGAAGAGCAGCGCAGCCGCAAAATCAACATGGCTTCTATGCGTGCTCTGGACAATGTAAGAAAACAGGGCAAGATTCTGCTTGTTTTTCCAGCCGGCACAAGATTTAGAAAAAACAAACCTGAAACAAAACGCGGTGTAAGAGAAATTGATTCATATCTTCGCCTTTCAGATGTAATGCTGCCTGTTGCAATTAATGGAAACTGCCTGCGCATTTCTGATGAAAACCCTTCAAACATGATAAAAGACGAAATGTGGCATGATAAAATGGTTTATACAGCTGGCAAAATGCTTGAATGCAAGCCTTTTAGAAAAGCAGTTCAAGAAACACTTCCAGAAGAGCTTGAAGATAAAAAACAGCCTGTTGTTGATAAAATAATGAGCATTCTTGATGATATTCATGTTGAAGCTGAAAAAACAAGATAGCCTTTAACAATCTGAATAAAGCCTTTCTGATATTTGAAGAGCACGAAAGTGTGTCCAAATTATTAGAAAGGCTTTTTTTATGCAGTTTTCAGTATGTAAAGGCGCTGCAGAATTTCAATTTTGTCGTGTGAAGTTTCAATGTTTGTTTCTGAAAAGGCCACCGTGGCTGACGGTTATTTCCTCTTTTGCAAAAAAAAGATACTCGGTTTTGATGTGCAAAATTGACAATTTTGCCGATATTAAAGTGCAGAAAAGAGATTTTAAAATTGTTATAACTGAATGGTGTAAAGCATCGCATCTGTAGCTGTTACTTAAAATTACAATTTTTGATTCTCTTTTTTTATCTTTACAAAAAAAGCGTGGCGCATTTTGAAGCAAAATTCAAAATGCTTGTGTGTTGCAGAATTTCGGAGTATCATATTTCCTATGAAGCAAGTACTTATTATTGATGAGACACCTTTATTTAGAGATTATGTAAAAGGAAAACTCGTTACTGACAAAATTTATGTTGAAACAGCGTTAAATCATTATGATGGTGCAAAAAAGATGCACTCTATTTTGCCTGACCTGCTTATTCTTGACGCTACTTTCTCTTTTGAAGAATTACTTGACTTCCTTCAGCGCAAATCTGCGAATCCAAATACTGCAAAAATTCCTGTTATTCTTTCTGGACCAACATTGGAGCATGGTCAGATTGCTCAATTGGCACCGTTTAGAATCATCAAATATTTTAATAAACCTATTAAAATTGATATTTTCTTTGAAACAATCGGTCAGCTGCTTCAAATTGCAATTCCGATTGATACAACACCGTGTATTCTTGAAACACATTTAAATAACAACATTATCTTTGTTGAAATTTCTCAAGGCTTAAACCGCGAAAAAATAACGCTTTTGGGTTATCGCATTTCTGAACTTATTACATCAAATAAAATTTCAGCACCAAAAGTTGTTCTTATGATGTCGGCACTCAAGCTTTCTTTTGTTGACGGCATGAACCTTGAACTTCTTTTCAAGAGCATTCTTTCTGATATGCGTATAAGAGACAAGAATGTAAAAGTTCTTACTTTTGACAAATATACAAAGCAGCTTATTTCAGGCCATCCGGAATTCCGTGGAATTGAAACTTCAACAGATGTAACTTCGTTTATTCGTGATATTGCACCAAAAACACAGGATATTTATGACATGGCCGAACTTACGAGCCTTAATCTGCTTTCTGCAACAGAAGAGAATGGGGAAGGTTCTGTACAGATGCGCTTTAAATCTGATGTCGGTCAAAGTGAAAATTCCGCTGATGATTCTGGTGTTGAAATGTACATAAAGGTTGCTGTAATTGATGATGATTCAATTACCAGAGCTATTCTTCAAAAAGCTTTTTCTGCAATCAATGCCAGATCAGATCTTTTTGAAAATGGTGCAGATTTCCTTGCAGCTATTAAATCTAAGGCTTATGATGTAGTTGTACTTGATATTCTTATGCCAGGTCTTAATGGCTATGAAGTACTTACTGCTTTGAGAGATTTGGAATATCCACCGGCGGTTATTGTTTATTCAAGTATGAGTAACCGTGAATCTGTGGTACAGGCTTTGAGTTTAGGCGCAAAAAGTTATCTTATTAAGCCGCTGAAACCAGAAGCTGTAGTTCAAAAAGCTCAGGAGCTGCTTGGATTGTCAAAGAATGGATGAAAAGGAAAAAACTAGCGACGCAAACAGAAATCTGTTTCTTGCAAATATTACGCATGAGTTTCGAACTCCGATACAGACTATTATAGCTACGATTGACCTGCTTAAGGAAACAGCGCTCGATCCTGAGCAGTTGGAGTATATTCAGCAGGTTCATTTCAGTGCAGAAGCTTTGCTTTCTCTTGTTAATGATTTCCTTGATTTTTCAAAACTTGAATCTGGACAGTTCCGTTTTGAGTATATTCCGTATAATCCGCTTGTTTTAATTGAACAGACAATTGACCTTCTTGCAATTGAAGCCCACAACAAAAATATTGAAATAATATCTGATATTGATTTTATGCTTCCGGCGCAGATTATAGGTGATCCGACACGCACCCGCCAGGTTCTTACAAATCTTTTAAAAAATGCTGTTAAATTTACGCAGCAGGGGTACATTGAAGTAAGTGCATCTGCAGATGATGCGTCTAAAGAAATCAGCTTTTTTGTAAAAGACACTGGAATCGGCATTTCTGAAGAAAGCAAAAAAAAGCTTTTTTCTAATTTTTTCCAGACAGATGCTTCAAATACAAGAAAATATGGCGGAACAGGCTTAGGACTTTCTATTTCAAAGCAGTTTGTTGAACTTATGGGCGGTCGCATCGCCGTAAAAGACAATCCTGAAGGCGGTTCTGTTTTTTATTTTACGTTGCCTTATACACTGCCGGAAGACACTGCAGAAGAATTCAATGAATTGGAAAAATCTGTTACGGACGGGCAGAAAATCCTCATCGTAGATGACAGGGAAAGTGCTGCAGACAGTTTTCGGAAAAAGCTTAAACGGCTGGGCTTTGAACAGGTTGATTTTGTATTGTCGGGCGAAGAAGCTTTAAAAAAGCTTTGTGATGCTGCCGAAAAGCAGACGCCTTATACACAGGTTTTTATTGATATGGTTATGCCTGTAATGGATGGCTGGCGGCTTTCATCTGAAATTAATAACAATCCTTTGATAAACAGTTCAAAACTTTATCTGCTCATTCCGGAAGGTCAGATGGGTCGCGATGCAAAAATGAAGCGTCTGAAATGGTTTAACGGCTATCTTTATAAACCGGTCAAAAAAAAGCAGCTTTTAAACTTGCTGATTGCAAATGCAGAAGATCCGCTTGAGCTTGAAGCCGTGCCGGATGACTCTCCTGTAGACAAAAGCAGTACTGTTCAGCCTGAAAATAATTATATTCCGCCGGCAGAACCTGCAGAAAAAAACACAGATGCGCCTGTGTATGAAGAAATTGCAAAAGATAAGCTCATAATTATTGCAGAAGACCACCCTGTTAATCAAAAGCTTATCAGCAGGTTTTTTCAGCAGTTTGGCGCAGAAACAGTTTGTGCCGCCAATGGAGAAGAAGCCGTTGCTGCTGTTACTGCACACCCGAAAGCATATTTAGTGTTTATGGACATTCAAATGCCAATAATGAGTGGTGTTGAAGCTACTCAGAAAATACGTGCCGCAGGTGTAGAAATTCCGATTATTGCATGTACGGCAAATACTGATGAAGCAGATTTTAATGAATATTATAAAGCCGGAATGAACGATGTTTTGATTAAACCGTTTAAAAAACAGACTGTTTATGAAATTTTGCAGAAATGGATTGAAATCCTTGAAAAAACAGCTGTAAAAGAGTTTGTTAAAGCAGAAGAAGATAAAAACCAGCCGCCAAAATTAAAAATTTCAAGTGCAGTTTATAACCCTTCTGCATGGGATGTTGCAGAAATGCTTATTACAGCAAGCAACAATAGAAAACTTGCAGAACAGCTTATTTCTGACTTTGTAAGCCAGACAGTGGGTGTTTTTGAAAAAATTTCTGATGCAATTCAAAACGGTGATTATGTGTCAATTCAAAAATATTCACATATGCTGAAAGACAGTGCTGCCACTTTGGCTGTAAACAAATTGTCAGATACGGCAAAGCAAATGGAGCTTGTTGCAAAAGCCGAAAATGCAGAAGCATGTCAGATTTGTCTTGAAGAATGCGGGGTGTTCTTTGATGAATTTAGCAAACTTGCAGAAGACTGGATTGAATCTAATGATTAATGCGCCGTCGTTTCTGTAAGTGCGCTTTATGTTGTAATAATTTTTAAAAATAAAAAAGTACGGCATTTACAGTAAAGATTTTGCAAATGCCGTGTAATCGAGATTGCAGCTGGTTTTTAATCAGCGGTTTCTGCGCTCGTCATCGCTTTTGCATTCAATGCACAAAAATGCATATGGAATGGCTTCGAGTCTTTCCTGCGGAATCTTTTTGCCGCATTTTAAGCATAAACCATATTTGCCCTGTTCAATGCGCATAAGTGCTGAATCAATGAGTTTAAGACGGTTCATATCTTTGCTTCCAAATGTTTCAAGCATTTTGCTGTCGATAGCATCTGAAGCAATATCAATAACATCTTTTGATTCCATGTCATCAACTATTTTTCGAAAATCATCATTATTGGCTGCCAAAGTTCCAAGAATTTCTTTTTTCATCTCCAGTAATGCTTCTTTCATTTTTAAATTAAAATCTTGTTCCATAGTTTTATCTCCCCATGTTGACAAAGGTCTTCATTTATTCATAGAATTATAAGTGTGAAGTGCTAAAAAAGCAATTTTTTATTTGCACTTTTTAATATTTTTTTCATGTTTTTTCAAAACTTTGGAGGACTTGTGGCTAAAGAAGAAGCTATTGAAGTTGAAGGCATCGTAAAAGAGGCTCTGCCAAACACAATGTTTAAAGTAGAGCTGCAGAATGGGCATGTAATTCTTGCTTATCTTTCTGGAAAAATGCGCAAACATTATATTAGAATTGTTCCAGGTGACAGCATTCGTGTTGCCCTTTCGCCATACGACTTGAATCGTGGCAGAATTATTTTCCGAGAACGCTAAGCGCCACTTTCATTGTTTTCGTTGCCTGCAGTTAACAGACACTGCAGGGCACGAATGATTCCTGAAACACCAGAAATAATAAAAACTATACCAAAAACACTGAATAAAAAGCTCGAAAGACAGAAGAAACCCACAATTGTGGTTAAAACATTGCGCCATAATTGAGAGAATGCTTCTCTTTTGGTCATCCTGCGAGGCTTCTTTTTGTTGTAATAAGTATATGTATATTGTCTTTGTTCTGTCTGCTGTGTGTTCTGACTTTGCTGATATGCCTGTCTGAACCATTCTTCAAATGGATCTGCACCATAAGGGTTGCGGTTATATTGCTGATAAGACTGATTTGCTGTAGTTGATCCGTATCTGTCATATTCAGCTCTTTTTGTTTCATCTCCAAGAACTGCATATGCTGCACTGATGTTCTTAAATTTTTCTTCAGCGCTGGCATCTCCGGCATTTCTGTCCGGATGATATTTAAAGGCTGCATCTCTGTATGCTTTTTTTATTTCATCGGCAGAAGCATTTTTGCTTACGCCCAAAACCTGATATAAATCATCCATAAAAATAAAATACCTAAAAATGATATAAACGGCAAGCCTGATTTTAAATTCTAACTATATTTTAATCTTGAAAACATGTATCAGAAGCTTTTTTATTGACGATGAGGAAATTTTTTCAGTATTTTTAAAACGAACGGTTATGAAAAAAATAAAACTGACACTAAAAATTATAAGTTTGCTTGTCAGCTTTGAAAATACAGTATTTTAAGCAGTTCTGTTTTGAAGGCTTAAAATTTGGCCATAAACTTAATAAAAGCATTGCAAAATGTTTTTTATTAGAACCGGCTGCAAGCAAAGCAGAAAATTTTTTGCAGCGCCAGTGCAAAATAACTGCCGTGCCAAAATAATTTAGAGGTTTAAAGTGAATTTACAGCAGCTTTTTGTTCTCTTTATTGTATACAGTTTTATGGGGTGGGTTGGTGAAGTTATTTATTGCTCAATTCCAGAAAAACATTTTATTAACCGTGGTTTTTTGCATGGACCGGTTTGCCCTGTTTATGGGTGCGGCGGTCTGCTTGTAATTTTTACGCTTCTGCCTTTTAAAGATACCTGGATTGAGCTTTTTTTAGCAGCCATGTTTGTTACATCTGTTCTTGAATATATTACTTCCTGGCTTATGGAAATCCTTTTTCATAACCGCTGGTGGGATTATTCACATTACAAGTTTAATATAAACGGCCGTGTCTGCCTTTTAAATTCGGTTATTTTTGGTGCTGCAGGCACTCTTGCTTTGCGTTTTGTACACCCGCTGGTTTCTCAGTTTATAAAAAGCTTAAAAACACCGTATATTGAAATAATTTCAGGCATTTTTGCTGCTGTTTTTCTGACAGACATTATATTGACAATCCGTACTCTCAGTCGTTTCAATCAGAAGCTCAAAGAACTCAAAGAGTTCAGCCTTACACTCAAAAATAAATTTAAAGGCGAAACATGGTTTGAACATGAAAATATTCATGCTATGTTCAAATCTTTGCGTGCCCGTGCAAAACAGGAAGCTTCTCCACTTATTATTGCTTTTATAGAAAGACTTGAAGTATTAAATTCTAAGAACAGAGAAACACTGCGAATTTTAAAAGCTTTCCCTAACATCAAAAATCATCTTTATAATGACCAGATTGATCATATTCGTTTTCAGTTGAAAGTTGATATTGAAACAAAGAGAGAAAAGCTGAAAAGAATTTATGCACAGAAAAAAGGTCTGCCTTATGAAATTGTTTCAAAAGATGAAATTATAAAAAAAATTGAAGAACAGCGGCAAAAGCAGAGAGATACTTTAAAAGAACTGCCGCCAGAAGGTGATAAATGACGGTACAAAACTTCTAAAGCAGTCTTAAAACAGACTGCTTTAGAGAGCCTTGCACTTTTATTCTACGGTAACACTTTTTGCAAGATTTCTCGGCTTGTCCGGGTCAAGCGAAAGTTGCACTGCGCAATAATATGCATAAAGCTGACATGGAATGATTGACAGCAAAGGTGCCAGTTCGTCTTTTGTTTCTGGAATAAACAGAACTTCATCAGCCGCATTGTCAAAAAAATGTTCGCCTTCAAATGTTATGCACAGAACGTGTGCATTGCGTGCTTTTACTTCTTTTATGGCAGAATCCATTTTTGCAAAAAGATTTCGCTGTGTGCAGATTGCAATGACAAAAGCATCATCATCAATTAATGCAATTGCGCCATGTTTCAGTTCGCCTGCGGCAAAAGCTTCTGTATGCGTATAGCATATTTCTTTTAGTTTCAATGCACTTTCAAGGCTTATGGCATAATCTGTCTGGCGTCCGATAAAAAAGTGTTTTTTTCTGTCAAAAGTTTTTGCTGCGAAATGTTCAATGATATTTTTATTTTTTAAAATAAGTTCAGCCTTTCCGCTTATTGATTTTAATTCGCTGATAATTTCCTGCAATGTTTCTTTTGAAATGGTGTTTCTTTGTTCTGCAAGTTTCAGTGCAATAAGATAAATGCTGATTAGCTGAGCTGTAAAAGCTTTTGTTGAAGCTACTGCAATTTCAGGGCCTGCATTTGTGCATAAAAAAGAGTCGGCTTCTCTTGCGAGTGTTGAGCTTGCAACATTTGTAATGCCTATGACATGTGCACCGTTTTGCTTTATTGTGCGCATTGCTGCCAGTGTGTCTGCTGTTTCTCCAGACTGACTTATGACGACAAACAATGTGTTCGGACTAAAAATCGGATCCCGGTAGCGGTATTCTGAAGCTATGTCTATATCAACCGGAATTCGTGCAAAATGTTCAATTACATATTTTCCGACAAGTCCTGCATGATATGCTGTGCCGCATGCGGTTATTACAATGCGGCTTATATTTTTCAGTTCATTTTCAAAATCAATTTCCGGCAAGTTGATTTTTTTGTCTTTTGTAAGGTGAGATATCATCGCATCATTAAGAACCTGCGGCTGTTCGTGAATTTCTTTCAGCATAAAGTGATTAAAACCGCATTTTTCTGCTGAATCAACGTTTAAATCAAGTTGAACAGGTTGTTTTGTAACGAGAATGAGTTCGTGATTGAAGAAATTTATGCTGTCCTTTTTAATTTCAGCAATTTCGCCGTCATTCAAGTAATAAACTGAACGTGTAAAATTAAGAAAAGCTGTTACGTCACTTGCAATAAACTGCTCGTTTTCGGTTGTGCCAATAACAAGCGGCGAATCTTTGCGCGCAACTATTATTCTGTCCGGCTGTTTTTTGCAGATGACAGCTAATGCGTATGTTCCGGAAATGTCTTTCAGTGTTTTTGCAACAGCTTCTAGAATGTCATTTTTGTAGTAAAAGTGAATGAGCTGAGCTATGACTTCTGTATCTGTCTGGCTTTTAAAAACATAGCCTTTGTTTTCAAGATTTGCTTTTAATGCTGCATAATTTTCAATAATGCCGTTATGCACAACGGCGATGGTGTTTGAACTGTCTGTATGTGGATGTGAATTGATGTCAGATGGTTTGCCGTGTGTCGCCCATCTTGTGTGACCGATTCCAATTGAACCTTGAATTGTTTCTTTTGCGATTTTGCTTTCCAGAAACTTTAGTGCACCTTTTGATTTTCGCACAAGAAGTTCCTGACCGTCATAAACTGCAATTCCAGCTGAATCATAGCCGCGGTATTCCAGTTTTTTTAGTGCATTGATAAGCACAGGTGTGGCATTTTTAACGCCAACGTATCCCGTTATTCCGCACATGAGAAAAATCCTTTGAAGCAATCTGCTGCTTTTTTTTCTAAGATAAACATCTTTTTCGAAAAAACGAACAACAAAGTGTTTCTGTCTAAAAATTACACGCGTTACTCCGAACGCAAAGGGTAAACGAAAAGCCCACAAAATTTATATCGGAATTGATGTTTATTGTCTAGTTCATTCTTAAAAAATCAGGAACTTTATTAAAAAATTCTTAGCATTCATAAATTTGCTCTAAAAAAGATTTAAGGTTCCTCTAAGTGCCTTCTAAAGCATGCAGAATTGAACTGTGCTAATCTTAGACCATCAAGACGGGGAACACCGCCACAAAAAACCAAGTTCCCCGTCTTGAGGAGGTTTATTATGAAAAAGACAAATATTAAAAAAACATCAGTAGCTGTATGTATTATGTTTATGGCTGTAACATTTTCTGTAAGTGCAAAACCAAATCAGCAGACAAATAAAAAAGTCACTGTTGTTACAACAACAACAACTACTACAACCACAACAACTGCAAAAAAGCCGGAACCACCGAAGACTCCTGCAAATAAACCGGAGCCGCCAAAAGGACCTGCTGCTCATAAACCAGAGCCGCCAAGACACTCTGTAGCTTATAGACCGGAACCACCGCATGGTCCTCGTGAAATGGAAAAGCATGATCCCCATAGAATGCATAAACCTGAGCCAGAAAAAGTGCATCATCAAAAAGAAGTTGTAAAAGTTGTTGAAAAACGTCCGGAACCGACTAAAAAGGAGGTCGTTGTCATCGAGGGTAACAGCACAACTGCAAAGAAGGCTGCAACCGTAGCTGTTGTAGCAGCCGGTGTTGCAACTGTTGCATCAATTGCTGCAATTCTTGCTGATTAACGGTCGGTTCCAGACACAATTTAAAAACGTTTTGTTCTTGCTTTGGGCACGTCAGTTTCTGGCGTGCCCTTTTTTAGCTTTTAAAGAAAAAGATGATTATTGCAGATTGTTCAGATTGTTGAAGCCTTTGTAATGTTTGACATAACTAACAAAGTATGTTATAGTCACCTAACAAAAGAAAAGCAAGGGGAAGAAATGAACAAAAAATTGACTTTAGCCTCTCTTGAAATTGCACAGGAAGCTATTATTGATAGTGTTGGTGGAGAAGGTGCTTTAAGACGTCATTTTTTTGATATGGGGCTTACGCCTGGTGCAGAAATTACACTTGTAAAACGGGCGCCGATGGGAGATCCGATTGAAGTTGAAATTCGTGGCTATGAATTAACGCTTAGGCTTGCAGATGCTGAAAAAATTGAAGTGCGTGAAGTTCATGAAAGTGACCATACACATCGCAGTGCAGAGCGCGTAAAAGATATTCCGCATCCGGGGCGCGGCGAGCTTGGCATAGGGCATCTTGCAGAACACCCAGTAAAACCAAAAGCAGTTATTCCAGAAGGACAGCCTCTTTCTTTTGCTTTAGTCGGCAACCAGAACTGCGGAAAGACAACGCTTTTTAACCAGCTTACAGGTTCAAACCAGCATGTAGGAAATTTTCCAGGTGTAACGGTTGACAGAAAAGACGGAACGATGCGCAAGCACAAAGAAGCAACAGTTACAGACCTGCCGGGCATTTATTCACTTTCGCCTTATTCAAACGAAGAAATTGTAACCCGTGATTTCCTTTTAAAAACAAAACCATCGGGAATTATCAACATAATTGATGCAACAAACCTTGAGCGTAATCTGCTTTTGACTACACAGCTTCTGCAGCTTGGCATTCCAATGGTGATTGCACTTAATATGATGGATGAACTGACCCAGAACGGTGGTTCAATTCTTATTAACAAGCTGGAAAGTGCGCTTGGTGTGCCGGTTGTGCCAATTTCTGCAGCAAAAAACGAAGGAATCGACGAGCTTGTTTCTCATGCTGTTCATGTAGCGCGATATGCTGAAGCTCCGGTTATGATTGATTTCTGTTCTCCGGATGAAAGTTCAAATGAGGCTGCTGTGCACCGCTGTGTGCACACAATTGAGCATGTAATAGAAGACCATGCTGCTGCGGCAAATCTGCCGGTAAGATTTGCTGCTTCAAAATTAATTGAAGGCGATTCAATTATTGAATTGCTTCTTAATCTTGGAAAAAACGAAAAAGATTTGATTCATCATGCTGTAGTTGAGCTTGAATGGGAAACAAACCTTGACAGCGAAGCTGCAATTGCAGATATGTCTTTTAGCTTTATAGAAAGATTGACTGCTGCTACTTTGATTAAACCACATGAAAGCAAGGAACATGAACGCAGCAACAAAATTGATAAAATTTTAACCGGAAAATACACGGCACTGATTTCATTTGGTGCAATTATGGCGTTTGTTTTCTGGATGACGTTTGGTGTAATTGGTGCATTTTTATCAAATGGGCTTGAATTTTTAATTGGAAAATTTACACAGCTTTGTGATTATGGGCTTACAGTTTATGGCATAAACCCAACTGTTCAGAGTCTTGTAATAGACGGAATTTTTGCCGGTGTCGGCAGCGTTTTAAGTTTTCTTCCGACAATTGTCGTTTTGTTTTTCTTCCTTTCGATTCTCGAAGATTCAGGCTATATGGCACGTGTTGCGTTTGTAATGGATAAACTTCTAAGACGCATCGGACTTTCGGGACGGTCTTTTGTGCCGATGCTTATTGGTTTTGGCTGTTCGGTTCCTGCAATTATGGCGGCGCGCACTCTGTCTTCTGACCGGGACCGCAAAATGACGATTCTGCTTACACCTTTTATGAGCTGCAGTGCAAAGCTTCCGATTTATGCTGTGTTTACGATGGCTTTTTTTCCGAAGCATTCTGCACTTGTAATGGTTTCGCTTTATTTTATTGGAATGATTACAGGCGTGATTTTTGCGCTTTTCTTAAAAATTACAGGTTTTAAAGGTGAACCTGTGCCTTTTGTTATGGAACTTCCGAATTACAGGCTGCCTTCGCTTAAAAGTGTAGGTCAGTTGATGTGGGAAAAAGCAAAAGATTTTCTTGTAAAAGCTTTTACGATAATCTTTGTTGCATCAATTGTAATCTGGTTTTTGCAGACGTTTGATACACGGCTTAATGTCGTTGAAAATTCATCTGAAAGCCTGCTTGCATTAATCGGCGGACTTATTGCGCCTGTTTTTGCTCCGCTCGGCTTTGGTGACTGGCGTGTTTCAACCGCACTCATCACAGGTTTTGCTGCAAAAGAAAGCGTTGTTTCAACTTTAACAGTTTTGCTTGGTGGTGCAGAATCTGCACTATCTTTATTGTTTTCGCCATTTACGGCTTATGTATTTCTTGTGTTTACTTTGCTTTATACGCCGTGCGTCGCAGCGATTGCAGCCGTTAAACGCGAAATGGGACCAAAATGGGTAACTGTTGTTGTTTTGACTCAATGTGTAATTGCATGGGTTTGTGCATTTATCTTTAAATTGGCCGGAACGCTTTTGGGCTTGAGCTGATTATTTGCTGTATTGCATGTTTTTAGGAGCATTATGATGAATTTGCAAAGCTGGATTGTTTTGGGAGCTGTTTTAGTTCTTGCCGTAAGTGCAGTCATCTATCTTGTTCGCCATAAAGGCACATCATGTGTTGGCAGCGGCTGTACAGGCTGCTGCAAAGACTGTGCACATTGCAAAAACTGACGAATTTGCTTGTGCAGATTCTGCTCTACTTTGTACAAATAGTGCGCCATGGAGGGCGCACCAAGCTTGTGTTACGAAATTACACGATGTAATTTCGTAACACCAAATCCCGAAGCAATCGGCGCCAGCCGAGTGCTTCCATCAGAAAGATTCTGAACGCCTATCGGAAAGATTCTGAACGTCCTTCAGAAGAAGAAAGAATATTTATCCTGTTTCTTTATTACTTCCCACTTGAAACAAGTATAAAACAGTTTGTATATTTTGTTTTATTAGGAGAAAAAAACATGTCTGTTAGAGAAAAATTTCATTTGGCACTATATGGAGGCTTATTTGGCATGTATTTAATAATTTTTGTTGGATGTGCTGTTTTATATAAAATTGAAAGTGCTTTTATTATTTTGCTACTATATTTTGCTTTGTTATGTTGCTGCATAGAACAAATTAAATGTCCGCACTGCAAGACAAAATTGATTTTATATTACAGACCTACTTCAAAATATTACAAAGGGTTTCATTTTCTTTTGCCCAAAAAATGCTTTTGCTGTGGCAAAAAAAATTAATGAACATATAACCTTAATGCTGCTAATTCTTGTGAAAAGCAACCTGCCGAACCAGCCAATCGCGAGTTTATGCATAAGCATAAACTCGTAGGTTTTGCAGAATCAGTCCAAATTTGTAGCACAATTCAAACATGAAACCGAAAGTGCTGCTATCCGCATGCAGATTTTCCCCGTTTTAAATTACAGGCGTATAATTCTTGAATTGGTCAGAAGTTCGTTGCCGGTTTCTGTAATGAGCACATCGTTTTCAAGACGGCAGCCGCCAAGTTTTGCGTCATAAAGACCTGGTTCAAGCGTAACGACCATGCCCGGTGCAAAAACCTGCGAAATGTCTGCGGAACTTCTTACTGAAGGCCATTCGTGTGCTTCAAGACCAACGCCATGACCAAGAGCATGCGGCATTTCTCTGTTTATCTGCTGAAAAATTGAATCGGCTTTGCGGTTTGCTTCGCATACAGGAATGTCTGCTTTATAGAGTGCAAGAGCCTGGTTTGCAACAGTCTGAACTGTTTCGAGCATTTCGTTCTGTTTTTTTTCAAGAGTACCGCGTGCAATTGTCAATGTAACGTCGCTCGTGTAGCCGTCATAAATAAGACCAAAGTCTAAAATTGAAAGGCCGTTTGTTCCAAATTCGCCTGAAGTATAGCCCGGAAATGCATGAATGTAAAAACTTCGTGCCGGACCTGCAGAAAGTGTGCCGAAACCAGTGCCTTCGCAGCCGTTGTCGTGTGCGGCTTTTTCTACAAACAGCGCAATTTCAGATTCTGTCGTAAATTTTCCGGCTGTAAGGCCTTCTTCAATTGCGTTAATAACTTCGTCTGTTAATTTACATGCTTTGCGTATTGTATCAATTTCTGTATCGTCTTTTGTTGCGCGCATCCGTTTAATCTGCTGGTTTACGCCGTTTTCGCGGCAAAGCACATCGTTTTTGCTGAAAGCTTCAATGTATCTTAAAAACTGCGGATAAGATGTTCTTGAAGGCACTTCAATTCTTGTATTTGCAGGAACCTGCAGAATTGCACCGATGCCGGCTGCAGCCTGAACAGGTGAGCGGTCAAATTTTGTAAATGGAATGATAACGTCTGCGTCAGCTTTTCTTGCTGCAAGATGTTCGTCCCATGGTGAAAGTACTGCGTCTCCTGTTACACAAATGCCAAGAACGCCGTCGCTTGGATGACCGCAGAAATAGCGCAGGGCAGGGTCACGCATGTTTTCAGAGTCTTCAATAATTACAAGACCTATGCTGTTTTGTGCCATCCATGTTGCAAGGGCGGCACGTCGTTTTTGATATACTGAAATTTTAGGCATAAATTCTCCTGTAAAAAATCCGCTTCTGCGGTCAATATCTTTGACAATGACTAAAAACATTGTCATGCCGACTTCGTTTCGGCATCGGCACTATAGGTATAGTGTTTAAAATTCCAGTCTGAAAGCTTTCAAATCTGGAATGATAATGTTCAAGTTTTTAGTCATTCTTTTATTTATTTTCAGCTTTTTTGCCGATTTTTGATTTTACTAAATCAATTACAATTTTCAAGATTGAATCTTTTGTCAATGCAAGCAGTGCAACTCCGATAATGCCAAAAATGAGGCATGATAAAACTAGTGGCACGCCCTGTGAAATAAAGCGGTTCATGCCTTCAAAAGGTGCACAGATAACCGGTTTCAAAAAATAAAGCGGTACAATTGCTGCAGCTGAAAGTACAAGCATTTTTAATGTATAAAGCGAAGTTGCCTTTACTACACGCAGAACGCCGGTCATTTCTGTTTTTTTAAGAAAAACGAAAAGCATTACAGTGTTTACAAGACTTGCAGCAGAAAGAGCAAAAGCAATGCCTGCTCCAGAAAATGGTTTTGCAAGTGCAGCTGCAAGAATCATGTTTACAACAAAGCTGATTATTCCGGCAAAAGTCGGCAGTTTTGAATTGCCCTGTGCATAAAATGCAGGCGCCAGAATTCGGTTTAATGCAATAAAATAAAGTCCGCCGATGTGCCAGACAAAAGCCTGAAGAGTCAGCCTTACAGAATCATCAGAAAACTGTCTTGCCTGAAAAATAAGCTTGATTATATTTTCACCGTAAAGCACAGAAAAAAATGTAATTGGAATTGTAATCAATGCAATTATTTTGCATGCACGTTCCAGCATTGTGTTAAAATCCTGCCATTTTTTTTTCTGTGCAAGGCCTGTTAAATCCGGCAGAATTACGGTTCCAATTGAAACTGCAAAAATGCCTAAGATAAGTTCCTGCAGACGCAGAGAAAACGAAAGGCTTGAAGCAACACCCGGGCCAGCCTGTGTTGCAAAATGCGTAGAAACAACGTCATTCAGCTGATAAGCTGCCATGCCAAGAATTGTAGGTGCAATTAATGAAATTACGCGTTTTGTTCCCGGGTTTAAAAAAGCTTTTTTAATGGAAACAAAGCCGATTTTCCAATTTGTTTTTAAAACGAACGGCAGCTGAAAACCAGCTTGTATAATTCCGCCAAGAATTACACCGATTGCCATTGCACGTGCAGGGTTTGCTGTGTGAGGTGCAAGCAGATAAGTTGTGCCGATTACAAACATGTTGAAAAAAACTGGTGTTATTCCAGACGGTGCAAAAATTTTTAATGTATTAAGGATGCCTTGAAAAAGTGCTGCAACCGAAATGACAATCAGATATGGAAACATGATTCTTGTAAGAAGTGTCATTTCCGGCAGAATTTCATTTGCACTTTCAGATGCAAAATAAGGCAGGATCCATGGTGAAATAATCATGCAGATAACTGTAAGCACAGTTGTCAAAAATGTGACCAAAGTAAAAGTGGCATTTATAAAATCTTGTGTTTCTTCTTTTGAATTGTGTTCAAGGTAAGAACGAAAAGTCGGAATGAATGCAACTGAAACGCTGCTTTCTGCAAAAAGCCGTCGGAACAGGTTTGGCAGCATAAAACCGACTGTAAAAGCGTCAGAAAGTGCAGTCGTGCCCATTAATGCGGCTTTTGTCATTTCTCTTATAACGCCAAGAAGCCTTGAACAAAGTGTTAATGCAGAAAGTGTAATGCCTGAACTTGCAAGTGATTTTTTTTTCATAGCCATAACAGAATACTTTTGTTGATGATTTGTTTCAATAGGTATATAATTAAAGAAATCTCTGAAAACTCAAAATTCAGTGATTTTGCAACAGCCTTTTTAGTAAAGGTAAAAATACAAAAAGTCACAATTTTTTTCAAGTCAAAACAAAAACTGAGAGAGAGACCAACAGGAAGTTTGTCTTAAAGGCTTCCTTTACAGGCATTTTAAAAATGCTTTCTGCATATTTTTAAAATTTCCTGTAATTCACTTATTCTACATATCGCATGCATAATGCAGATTTTTTGGGGAAGAAACCTGCTGAAAATATGATGCGTTTGGAGGTGCAGAAATTGAAGCAAGGGCTTTTTTTTCAGAAAGTTGGGAAAACATCGGTTATTCCAATATCGTTTAAGATTTTGGGCGTGTTTTTATGTCTTCTGTTATTTTCAAATTTTATTACTAATTATGTAAACATGCTGCTCAACAGAAAATATGTGTTTTCTGTTACAAACCAGCTGCTTGTCAAAGAACTTAAAGAAATCTATACAAATGCAAGTAATCAGCATGAAATTTTTAAGTTTTCGTCAGACAGGGAAGAAAGCATTTCTTCCATAATATCTTCTGCAAAAAGAGGCTTTACACATGACCACAGTCTGCTTCTTGGTGTAACTCCGGAAGGTGCAATAGTTTTTTGTGCCAATGCAGATGGTTATGAATATACACAGTTTCCTGATGAAGAAGCGCTTGAAAAAATTGTCGATGACTTTGATGACGAGATTTCAGAAGGTTCAATTTATTTTACGACGAATGCAGGCCGTAATATTGCGGTTTATAAATATCATGAAGACTGGCAGTGCTTTTTGATTCGTTCTGAACTGCTTGCCGACATGAATGCAGATTCAAACCGCGTATTTTTTATAATCTGTATTGTTACCGTTTTTCTTATTGCAATTTTTCTTGTTCTTGGTTTCTGCATGTTTAATGAAATTCTGCGTTATTTCAAGCAGATGATTAAAAGTCTTTATGACATGCAGCAGAAGCAGGAACTTGCCATGCTCGATTTAACTGGTGCGCCGAATGATGACATTACATATCTTGGGGCATCTTTTAACTCTCTTTCTGCTTCAATAAACAATTTGATTTCTATTTTCAGGCGTTTTACAACACAGGACGTTGTTGAACATGCATATAAAGATCATCGTGTCGGACTTGAAGGAACTCAAAGAGAATTAACTATTTTGTTTTCGGACATCAAAGGCTTTACTTACATGACCGAAACGCTTGGCAACGACATCATTAACCTGCTGAACATTCATTATTCGCGTACAATCAACAAAGTGCACGACCAGAACGGCATTATCGGTTCAATTATTGGAGATGCTGTTCTTGCAATTTATGGTGCGCTTCGCGGAGACGACCACAACAAATCTCTTGAAGCCGTGCGCAGTGCATGGGACATAACAAAAGAAACTGCTGCCTTGCGCACCGCAATGATTGCCCGCCGTGCAGAAATTGAAAAGGAGCGTGCCCTTACAGAAGCAGAAGAACGTGTTTATAAAGCTGTTCTTATTGATGTTGGTGTCGGCATAGACGGCGGAACTGTTTTCTATGGAAACATTGGTTCGATTGAACGAATGACAACGACTGTAATCGGCGACAACGTAAACTCTGCAAGCCGTCTTGAAGGTTTGACGCGGATTTATCACCTGCCTGTTATTGTTTCAGAGTTTGTCAAAAATGATGTTTCTCAATTTACTGCACAGTATAAATTCTATGAAATTGATACGGTGCAGGTAAAAGGCAAAACAGAAGGCAAAAAGATTTATTTCCCATATGATACTTTGGCGCCGGACGAAAACCTTGAGAAACAGCTTGAAATTTTTGAAGAAGGTTTGCAGAAGTATTACAGCGGAGAATGGACAGAAGCAAAAGCAAGCATGAAAAAATGCGGACACAGCGTTGCAGAAGTATTTTTGCAGCGAATGTCTACAAGAAAACCGCCTGAAGATTGGAGTGGAATATGGACAATGACATCAAAATAAACATAACAAAACCAGAAGTAAGCCTTTTTTTGGGCGACAAGGTTGTGCCTTCGGACTTGTCTTCGGCAGGTTCATATGATATTGAGAAAGAATTTGAAAAAGCAAAAGCAAACCGTTCGTATAAAGTAATTTTTATGCTTATTGGCATTGGTGCTTTTGTAATTCTCTTTTCTGTTTTGTTTTCAAAATATATAAAGACGCAGAACGAAAAAATGAAGGTAAGTGTTGAATCTTTTGATGATTTGAACCTTCGCCGTCTTTTGGATTCTGTTTCACGTATTGAAAACGAGCTTTCTCTTGCAATGGCAGAAAAAAAGCAGATTGATGACACATATAAAGAAAGTATTTCCAGTGCAGAACAGTTCCGTGATGCAGACCTGCATACTTTGCAATATATGAATCTTTCGAAATATGAATATTCAAAGCAGAAAAAACAGATAGAAGATTCATGCGCCCATAAAATTGAATTTATTGAAGCAGCACATCAGGAAGACACTGAATATATTGATGCAAAAATTCAAGATTTGACGAATGAACTTGCAGCAATGGACAGTGCAAACCTTGAACGGGCACAGGAAATGCAGTCAGAAATCGATTCTCAGCGGCAGGTTTTTGAAATTGAAAAGCAGCAGCTTGTTGAAGAATATGAGTTGAACATTGAGTCATTGAAAAAGCAGCTTGCGACCCAAAAAGAAGAAGCTTATAAAGAGCGCAATAAGGCTGTTGATGCAGTTGCAGCCCGCTACAAAAAAGAAATTGCTTCTTTAAAGCAGACAATTGAGTCACTTGACCCTGTAATAAAAGATGAAAATGCAGACGGCATTCTGATTGAAGCAGAACTGCTTGAAAACACAGCTCCTCTGCTTTTAATTCCTTCTTTTGAAGGTGCTGAGCTTTCTGAACACGAAACATTGCTGCTTGCTTCAATTGATAAAAAACTTGCAGATTATGAATATCTTGCAGAACTGGTTGCAGCACAGCCTCATAAAAACAGCCTTGCTGCATATTCTCAGGCACAGCGTTTTATGATTCATTCATGTGCTGCCGATACGGCAGATATTGTAAAAACCTTTTTGAATGAACGTACTGAATCTGAACAGACTGCGGCCGAACTTGATGCAACTGTCCGTTCTTACGAGCATTATCTTGAAGCACAACTGAAAGAAACCGGCGATTTTGGCTGTGTCATTGATTCTAAAAACCGGGCCGAAATAGTTGTTTATGTTTCGCCTGTTTATAAAGACAAAATTGACAGCACTACGGCGTATGTTTTTAGAAAATCAAATGAATTGGTCGGCGAAGTTGTACTTCAGAAAAAAGGCAATAAAATCATTGCTGTGCCGCAGGATTCAAAAATTGCATCAAAAATAAAAACCGGCGACCGCATCTTGATTGAAGCTTCGCCTAAAAAGCGGTAAACGTAAAAACATGTTTTTAATTCCAGACACTTTCATGTATGCAGTGGTGTCTGGAATTTTTGTCAGGCTCTAAAACGCACTTTTTAGAGCTGGCTTTTCACTTATTTGATTTGCCCAAATGTCGAGTTTTTATAAAAGAGATGTAAAATTCATTATGTCATGCTGAATTTATTTCAGCATCCCCTTGTATTAAGGAATTCCGAGCTGAAAGCCGACGAATGTTAATAAATTCGGGATGACAGATTGTTTTTATGGTCTTGTTAGTGCAGAAACAACTATGGATTTCATAACTCAACATTCAGGCTAATTTAAAAATGAGTAAAATCAGGTGAAAATTGTCTTGTACAGATGTTTTGAATCAAAAAGGGTTTATAAATGAAAAAGTTCTCTTTTGTTTTTATATTTTGCTTTATGCTTTTATGTGCGTCTGTTTATTGTACAGCAACAGAGCCTGCACTTTTAGATACAGAACTTGAACCTGCCGTTTCGTCTTCATCAAAAAAAGACGGTGCTGTTCATCAGGCAGAAGCTCCTGCTGTTGAACCAGGCGAATTTTTGCAGGCAAAAAAAGACGAAGCTTTAATTATTGATGTTGAAACAACTGATGAAGACGATGAGTTTTATGATGCAAACAGAAAGCGTCCTTATAAAGGCTGGCGTTTAGCAGAAAATTCAAGCCTGGAAAATTCAAATAATCTTGAAATTGCAACCTTTGACGGTCGGACTGCGTCAATTATATTGGAAAGTTTTTTCACTTCAGAATCTCAGCTTAAACCCATAGAGAAAGCACTTGATGCTGTGTGGAAAATTCCTGGAATGCAGTCGGATAAAGCAACGGTTTATGTTGAAAATGAATCTAAGTTCAGATTTGTACTTTTTCCGTCATCGTTTGTTTACAAAGATATCGAATTATGCGATTATTTACCGTCCGGTATTGCTTTTTCATATGATTCTTCTTTGATATATGATGTTGCATTAAAAGTCGGCGATTTGCTGCCACATGTAACTGGTGCTTTTGTTTCCGAAAAAGATTTTGCAGAATTGCTTTATCGTGCAGCAACTCTTCCAGATTTGTATGTAAATGATGCAGATTTGACGGCAAGAGTTGAACGGCTTGAAAAAGCTTTGCTTGCATTGGCGCCAAAAGCATTATATTCAAAACCATATGAGATTGATCCAGAATTGATACAAAAAGTTAAAATTTTGTATATAGAAAATAATAATATAACCAAAAAGGAAATAATTGCCCGGTTGAAACAGCAGAAAGTTAAATATTCTCAGTCTGATATTGATACAATCTGTGCTGTTTTGCTTGGTATATATGAGTAGGTTTTTATAGCTTTATGGAAAAAAAAGAAACAGAATTGTCACTTCAAGAAAAAAACGGAAAAATGCTTCCATTGCGTGTCGGCATTGATGTCGGTTCAACTACTGTCAAAATCGTTATTCTCGATGAGCATGACAAGATGCTTTATGGAGATTATGAGCGGCATCGTGCAGATATAAGAAGCACAATTATTTCTGTTGTAACAAAGGCTTTGGACTGCGTCCAGAATCAGGTTGCCGGTGGCGGGGAGCGTTCGCTTTCTGTCCGTGTAACAGGTTCAGGTGGTTTTGCTGTTTCTCAATGGCTTTCCATTCCATTTATACAGGAAGTTGTTGCTTCAACAACAGCTGTTAAAAATATAATTCCGCAGACTGATGTCGTAATTGAACTTGGCGGTGAAGATGCCAAGATTACATATTTTACCGGTGGAATTGAGCAGCGCATGAACGGTACCTGTGCCGGTGGAACTGGTGCATTTATTGACCAGATGGCTGCTCTGCTTGAAACAGATGCAAGTGGTTTGAATGAACTTGCTCGCGGGGCTACAACGATTTATCCGATTGCGGCACGATGTGGTGTTTTTGCCAAAACAGACGTGCAGCCTCTTATCAACGAAGGTGCACGCCGCGAAGATATTGCTGTTTCAATTTTTCAGGCTGTTGTAAGCCAGACAATTTCGGGCCTTGCATGCGGAAAACCGATTCGCGGCCGTGTTGCTTTTCTTGGCGGTCCGCTTCACTTTTTGGACCAGCTGCGCCAGCGTTTTATTGAAACGCTCAAGCTTGAAGGTGATGCAATTATTGTTCCTGAAAATTCGCAGCTTTTTGTTGCCGGCGGTGCTGCGTTCTCTGCTTATGGCGGCAAGGAACAAAACGAGATTGATCCGATAAATTGTGTTTCAGGCTGTCCTGGTTGTGATAAATCAAGCACATGTACTAAAGCAGTTCCGGCAACCGAAAAAGAAACTTTCGTTACGATAAATGAACTGCGTGATTCACTCAAAAAGCTGGTCGGTGCAGAAATGCAGGAAGTTCAGCGCATAGAACCGCTTTTTGCAAACCAGCAGGAACTTGATGAATTTTATGAGCGCCATTCTGCTGAAATGGCTGCAACTTCTGATTTGAATGCAGCTTCTGGTCCTGTTTTTCTTGGTCTTGATGCCGGCTCTACAACAACAAAAGCTGTTTTGATAGACTATGAAGGCAAAATTTTGTGGCGCTTCTACGACGTAAATGCAGGAAACCCTGTTGAACTTGCGGTTCGCGTCCTTAAAGACCTGTACAGACAGCTGCCAAAAAATGTTTATATTGCACGTTCAATTTCAACCGGCTATGGCGAAGCTTTGTTCCAGGCTGCACTTGGAGTTGATGACGGCGAAGTTGAAACAATTGCACATTACAGAGCTGCCGACTTCTTTGTTCCGGGTGTTGAATTTTTGCTCGATATCGGCGGACAGGACATGAAATGCCTCCGCATGAAAAACGGTGCAATTACATCAATTCAGCTTAATGAAGCATGTTCTTCTGGCTGCGGAAGCTTCCTTGATAATTTTGCACGTTCGCTTGGAATGAATGTGCGTGAGTTCAGCCAGAAAGCATTGCTGGCTGAAAAACCTGTAGATTTGGGCAGCCGCTGTACAGTATTTATGAACAGCCGTGTTAAGCAGGCTCAAAAAGAAGGCGCAACAGTTGCAGATATTTCTGCAGGATTGTCTTATTCTGTAATTAAAAATGCGCTTTTCAAGGTTATAAAACTGCGCCGTGCATCAGAAATCGGTTCAAAAGTTGTTGTTCAGGGCGGAACTTTTAACAACGATGCCGTTCTTCGTGCTTTTGAAAAAATTGCAGGTGTAAATGTTTTCAGACCGGATGTTGCAGGTCTTATGGGCGCATATGGTGCGGCTTTAATTGCACGCGACCAGTGGCTTGATATAGTAAAATTAAAGCCGGAAGACGAAGGCTATAATCCAAATATTTCTGTAATGGACGAAATTAAAAACCGTAAGTCAATTCCAGAAGTCCATTCATCTATTGCTTCAATTGAAGAACTTGAAAAATTCAACGTTTCGCTTGATTTGCGCCGCTGTGGAAAATGTGCAAACAACTGTCTTTTGACAATCAACACATTCTCGAACGGTAACGATGATTCAAAATCGGTGCGCCGTTTTGTAACCGGCAACAGATGCGAGCGCGGTGCAGAAATTTCAGTTGAAGAAGACACTTCTGCAAAAACAATAGATGCGTCAAATGCACGCAAAAACACAGAAGACAAAAATGTGCCGAACCTTTTTGCATGGAAATACAAGCGGCTTTTCAGTTATGTTCCGCTGAATCCAAAAGATGCGCCGCGCGGCGTTGTCGGTTTGCCGCGTGTCTTGAACATGTACGAAAACTATCCGCTGTGGTTTACGTTCTTTACAGAATTAGGTTTCTCTGTAAAACTTTCGCCGCGCTCAACTCGTTCTGTTTATGAGCTCGGACTTGAAACAATTCCTTCAGAATCAGTCTGTTATCCTGGAAAAATTTCACATGGACATATTGAATCGCTTTTAAAAGCAGGTGTTAAATTCATTTTCTATCCTTGTGCACCTTACGAAATAAAAGAAGATTCCGGGGCTGGAAATCATTATAACTGTCCGATTGTTACAAGTTATCCTGAAGTTTTGCGCAACAATGTTGATGCATTAAGACGAAATCATGATGTTCGTTTTATGAATCCATTTCTGCCGATTGACAACAAGCATCGTCTTGCAGAACGTCTGTGCGAAGAACTTTGTGCAGAATTCAGCATTCCAGAAAGCGAAGTTTTTGCCGCTGTTGATAAAGCATGGACAGAACAGAAAAAATTCAAGGACGAAGTTCAGCAGCAGGGTGAAGATGCTCTCGAAGAAATTATTCGCCGCGGTTTGACAGGCATTGTTCTTGCAGGGCGTCCTTATCACCTTGACCCGGAAATCAACCATGGAATTCCGGAACTTATTGCAGGACTTGGCATTGCTGTTCTTACAGAAGACAGTGTTGCACAGTTTGGCGCAGTTGAGCGCCCGCTTCGCATTGTAGACCAGTGGACATATCATAACCGTCTTTATCGTGCGGCAAGTTTCGTTGCAGGCACGCCGAATCTTGAACTTGTTCAGCTGACAAGCTTTGGCTGTGGTCTTGATGCCGTAACAAGCGACCAGGTTGAAGAAATCCTTCGTGCCAAAAACCGCATGTATACGCTCATCAAAATTGATGAAGGTTCAAACCTTGGTGCAGTGCGCATCCGCATAAGAAGTCTTATTGCAGCTGTTCACGAACGTGAAAGAAACCGCCAGTATAAGAATCAGCCCGAGTTGTCTTCTGCTTATAAGCGTGTTGTGTTTACAAAAGAGATGAAGAGCAATTATACGATTCTTGCTCCTCAGATGTCGCCGATTCACTTTAAGCTTTTGCAGAAAGCTTTTGAATATTCAGGCTATAATTTTGTAATTTTGCCGGAAGTTGATACACAGGCTGTAGATATTGGTCTGCAGTTTGTTAACAACGACGCATGTTATCCTTCAATTATTGTTACAGGTCAGATGATTGCCGCATTGCGGTCTGGAAAATATGATCTTAACAAAACCGCCCTGCTTATAACACAGACAGGCGGCGGTTGCCGTGCAACAAACTATATCGGTTTTATCCGCCGTGCACTTGCAGATGCAGGCTGGAACCAGATTCCGGTTATTTCGCTTTCTGTACAGGGGCTTGAAAAGAACCCGGGTTTTAAGTTTACTGTTCCTTTGATTCAGCGTGCCATGATGGCTGTTATGATTGGCGATGTTTTGATGCGTGTGCTTTATCGTGTGCGCCCATATGAGCTTGAAGCTGGTTCTGCTAATGCGCTTTATCAGAAATGGAACGACAAAACTATTGAAATGCTGAAAATTCCAACTTTTGGTGCATATCACCGCTTGATTCGTGGAATTGTGCATGATTTTGATAAATTGCCGTTAAAACCCGGGCGCAAGCCTCGTGTTGGTGTTGTCGGCGAAATCCTGGTTAAATTCCACCCGACTGCAAACAACAATCTTTTTGAAACAATTGAAAAAGAAGGCGCAGAATGTATCGTGCCTGATTTGGCAGACTTTTTGTTCTATTCGTTCTCAACTGGAATTTACCGCTACGAAAAACTGTCTTTTCCAAAGAAGAGCGAAAGAAATGCAAAACTGCTTGTATGGCTTGTTGAAAGATACCGCCATTACATTAAAAAGCAGCTGAAAAAATCAAAGCGTTTTGAACCGCCAAAAGCAATTTATGAATTGATGGAAGGTGTTGACGACGTTGTTCAGCTTGGAAATGTCACTGGTGAAGGCTGGTTCCTTACGGCAGAAATGGTCGAATTGATTCAGATGGGTGTTCCTTCAATTGCATGTGTTCAGCCTTTTGCATGTCTGCCGAACCATGTAACTGGAAAAGGAATGATAAAAGAACTTCGTCATCGTTATCCGGGTGCAAATATCAGTGCAATCGACTACGATCCGGGTTCAAGCGAAGTAAACCAGCTGAACCGTCTGAAGCTTCTGCTTTCAAATGCGCCGCTTGGACGTCATCCGGACGAACCGGAAGAAAGCGAAATCAAGAATCAGATGCTTTGAGTTTTATGCCGGCAAAGCATAAAAAAGGCTGTCCTTTAAGAAGTTTTCAATAACTTTCAGGACAGCCTTTTTATCTGTTTTAGTAAATTGAGCTTTTTTAAGCTAAAACAGAAACTTTTTTCTTAAGAAGAACTGTAATTAAATCTACAATCCATAAAATGCCGAACAGGTTTGCAGTAAAAATCTGAATGATACCGATAACCATAGGAATCAGTTTGCCGCTTGAAACCGTTCAGCAGCTTGCAGAAGAATTAAAAGCCGAAGTTTCTGGAAATTAATCAACCCAAAGAATGTGATTAACCCCAGACGAAAACCAAACTCGCGGGACTTGTAGAAGTAACGGTTTGAATTAGTTAAAAAGAATTGTTCCAACCATTGCCGCGAAGAATAAAACAAATAATGTGAACTATCTGCAGTTTCCAAAGGCTGCCGAAAGCCTTTGGTCGTGGCCAAGGAAGAAGGGTTCTAGGGAGGAAACTAGCGGCCTTCGAACTCTGAGCTAGTGTCCTCCCTAGAAAAGTTCCAAATGCTTATCAAGCATTAAAACCAAACTGGTTTAGTCTGGTGCGAAAAGGCAGCACTGCTTACAGCTTTATTGTCTCCAATGTGTCATATACCTTATTTCCCATTGCTCAAAATTTTGAGCTTCTGCAAATGCATCAAAATCATCTGCTTTTAGTTTGAAAAGTTTGTGCGGAATACCGTCTATTTCAAAAGTATAAGGACTTTCATACTTATACCAGCTTTCTGGTAAAATCAACTGTTCTCCAATGGGATGAGTAATAGATTCTTCAGATAAACCAAATGGACAATCAGGCAAGGTTTGTACCCAATTATACAAATCATTGTAATTATCAATAATAGAAAACATAGTTGCGGTTATTGCTGCTTCCGTAACTTTTATATTTTCTAATTGCAAAAAGAAATCCAATTTAATGGGTGTTACTCTTAAATCCCCATACTCATTTACTGAATCATACTTAGCAAAATAAGGATGCCAATCAATTATTATATAATCATTTATAATATTCAAATATTCTGCGAAAGAATAATGATTAACAAAATACATGTATCCGCCATTTTTAAGATATATTTCTACATCACAATATTTTGCATATTCTCCAAATTTCCTTACTCTGACATCTTTGACATTATCGTTTTGGCGTATTTCTTTTTCAAGTTTTATCATTTCCTTTTCTGTTAATGATTCATCAATGTATCCAAAAGAAAAAATATTAAATACAGCAAAAGAAAACAAAAAAAATAAAACCACAGTCTTTTTCATCAATATCCCTCCTGACCAGAAACAGCATGTTCTAGTAATTTTGTTTGAGCCAGTCTTCCATGCGGGTGTGCAGGTCTTTTATTGGTTCGCTTTCTTCTGTCTGGCGCGAAGCTTCCTTTAAGTATGGAATTATGACCTGCTGTTTAATGTCTTCCCATTTTGCAGGCAGAATGTTTGGAACAGAAAGGTTTTCTGCTGTCGGCACGTGACCGTAAAGCTGCGGATAGAATTTTGTAAGATATTTTTCGTTTACGCTTTTCAGCGAAGAAAAACCGTCAGAAATGCCGAAAGTGGCAGTTGTAAGGTGCTGGTTTGCTGAACGTTCAAGCAGTTTGTTTTGTGTGTTTTCGTTCAAAAACCATGAAATAAAGGCTTCTGCGCCTTTTATGTTTTTTGTACCGCGATAAACGCCCATGTAAATTAATTTATCAGAAACTGCAATTCTTTTATCCTGTTCAATCCATCTGAAATCAATGTTCTGCAGTCTGTCTGCCGGCAGAGAAAAAAGATAGTCTGTTTTTGCAAAGCCAAAAAGACACTTGCCTGAAGTTACAAGTTTATAAACAGGTGCATAAAGATATTTAAATTGAAATTCGTCTTCTGTTTTCGGGCTGCCGTTAATTTCATAGCTCCATTTGTTTAAATATTCAATTGATTTATTGATGTTTGTTTCGTCAAAACTGAAAAGCGGAGCCTGCTCTGTATAGTTTGCACCAAAAAGTTTAGAAACAATGTACATAAAATCGGCGTCCCAGGCCGGAGAAAAACCCATGGATGTAAAAACTTTCTTTTTGTTCTGTTTGTTGAACGATGCGCCGACATCTCTTATCTGGTCAACTGAAAGTACAAAATTGTCTTCAATAAGTGCTTCATTTTCACTTGAAAAAATTATAACCGGCAGATTGAAGCTTACCGGCAGCAGATACTGCTTGTCCTGTATATTGCCCAGGTCTAAAAGCTGTGGATAGAAATCTTTTGCGCTAAGCTTTTCTTTTTTGAACATAAAATCAAGCGGCATAAAATTTTTGCGCACTTTTTCATTTTTAAGCCATGGACCGATTACAATGTCCGGTCGCTGTCCTTCGTCTGCCGGAAAATCCTGTGCAAGGTTTTCTTTGTATTTGATGATTGCTTTAAAATCGTTTTGCGATGTATTGAAAAGTTCTGCATAAGATGCAAAGCTGCTCTGGTCTGTCCAGATTATTATTTTGGTTTCTACTTTTTTTGTTGCATTAAAAATTAAAATGCCCGCCACAACAAAGGGCAGGCATAATATTGGAATAAATCTTTTACGAAGTCTGCGTCTCATACTGGCTATTATGCCAATTCTTCCGCTGCTTTGTAAATAGTAGAATAAACCTGTTCGATTATATCGTCGTCAATACTTGAAAATGCAACACGAAGATGTGCATTGTCAATTGAAATTGTTCCGATTCCATAGTCATGCAAAAGCTTTTGGCGCAAGTCTTCTGAACTTATGCCGTTGCATCTAAAGCACATAAAATAACCGGAATTAAACGGCAGTGCCGTAAGAACTGCGTGTCCTTTGCGTGCATCAACAAATTTGCGCACTTTTTTGTATCTTGCTTCGAGAACCTGTCTGTATTGAAGTTTTTCTTCTTCAACTTTTGGTTCTTTCATTGCACGCACCATGATTGACTGTGCAGGTGTAGAGCAGCATGAAACTGAAGAACGAATTGTTCCCATGAGTTTCTTTGTCAAAGCTTCATAATGCTCTTCGTTCAAGCCTTTTCCGCCGAATGTCAGGAAACCTGCCCTGAAGCCCCATGCAAAATCTTCTTTTGTTGGTCCGTCAATTTTTATTGCAAAAATTCTTTCGTGTGCATCGCACAAAGAAGCAAATAAAGATTCTGGTGCAATATCGTCTTCGTAATTGAGGCCAAAATATGCATCGTCGCACCAGACCATTACGTTTGCGCCTTTTTCTGCTGTATCGCATAATATTCTGCAGATTGCAGCCTGTTCGTCTTTTGTCGGTGTGTATCCAGAAGGATTCTGCGGAAAATTCAAAAGAATGCGGACTTTGCCTGTTTCAGCCTGTTCTTTTACTACTTTTTCAAATGCTTCAAGATTAAAGCCGTTGTCTGTAAAGAGCGTAAACTGTTTTAATGTTGCATTCCGTCTTGTTTCAACAATCAAAGAGTAATTATCCCAGAATGGGTTTGCTGTCAAAAGTGTGTCGCCCTGCTGCAAAAAAAGGTCGCAGAGATAAGAAATGCCAGCTGTAAGACCCGGCACGACAACCGGCAGAGAAAAGGTTTTGTTTTTAAGAGATGGATTTTTTGAAATAATCTGTTCTTTCCATAATTCTCTGTATTCCAGATTGCCTGCTGTAGGTGCATATGCAACAGCTTCTGCTGGTGTCAGGTTTGTAAATTCTTTTTGAATTGAATTTAAAATAATAGGTGTTTTGTTTGAAACTGCCATTCCGATTGTTGCGTTTGCAGTTTTTCCAAGTTTTCTGGCTTCTGCGCCTTGTGAGATGATTCCTCTTGGGAAGAATAAACGCAAACCTAAGTCAGAGAGCATTTCTCCTGGGACTGTGTTGCGTAACCTGCTGTTCAAATCTTGTGCTAATGGGTTAATCATATGCAGATAATACGCTTTTTTGTATTTTTATGCAATGCTTTGCATAAAAATACTGAATTTTCAGAATCCGGCTTTTTCGGGTGGCACTCTGGTTCTTTGCTGAATTGGTGCTGCTGTTTTTACTTGAATGTTTTTGCGCTGTCTTGATGTCTTTAAAACTTGGTGCCATTTGCATTTGCATGGTGTTTTTAGCAGTAGAAAAAGCTTATTTATTTTGTTAATATTAAGGCGGAGGCTTCGATTGGATACTTCAAGTATTAGCGAAAAGTGCAAATCTTTAGGCGAAGCTTGCCGCGCAGAAGCGGCAAAGCGGATTATTGGACAGACAGAACTTTTAGACGGACTTTTGACTGCAATTATTGCAGACGGACATGTTTTATTGGAAGGTGTGCCTGGTCTTGCAAAAACTCTTGCCGTAAAGACTTTTGCAGACATGTCTGGTCTTGCGTTTAAACGGATTCAATTTACGCCAGATTTGCTTCCGGCTGATGTAACCGGAACTCTTATTTATGAACAGGCAACAGGTGCTTTTACTGTACGGCAGGGACCTGTATTTACAAACCTTCTGCTTGCAGATGAAATAAACCGTTCGCCTGCAAAAGTGCAGTCTGCATTGCTTGAAGCCATGGCCGAAAAGCAGGTAACAATCGGCGAAAAAACTTATGCACTGCCAAAACCTTTTCTTGTGCTTGCAACACAAAACCCGATTGAACAGGAAGGAACTTACACACTTCCAGAAGCTGAACTTGACCGTTTTTTAATGAAGCTCAATGTTTCATATCCTTCAAATGAAGAAGAATTTGCTATTATAAAGCAGAGTTCTCAAACTGTAGATCCATCAAAGATAAAGCTTAATCAGGTGCTTTCTGCTGAAACAATTGCACAGATGCGTCAAGCTTTGCCTTCTGTTGCATGTGACGACAAAATTATTGAATATATTGTTTCACTTGTTTCTGTTACACGTCCAGAAAAAAAAGCAAAAAATAAAGCAGACATTCGTTCTGCACATGGCGCACACCGCGAAGATTTTTTGCGCTATATTACGTTTGGTGCTTCTCCGCGTGCAGGCATTGCCCTGCAGAAATGTGCAAAAGCACAGGCACTGCTTGCCGGTCGTTCTTATGTTCTGCCGGATGATGTAAAAAAAGTTGTGCCGGCTGTTCTGCGCCATCGTCTTGTTCTGTCTTACGAAGCTGCTGCAGACGGTTTGACTTCAGATGACATCATTGCAAAAATTCTTGCAACACTTCCCGTGCCCTGATCTGAACGCGGAATTTTACAAGGAATTCTCTGAAACATTTCGTGCTGGTTTTCAGCAGCTTTTGCAAGCGGCTTAACCTGCACTTTCATAAATCCTGCATTGAATGTCTTTATTCATGCAGTGTTTTTTATGCCCAGGTGCTTTGCGCCGAGGCTGCCGATTCCAGCCATTAAAAGGAGGTCTGTATGGAAACACAGCTGTCGCAGTATCAGTCTTTAGTGCAACGTGCAGACCAGCTGCGCTTACAGGCTTTTTCTATTGCAGAAGGGCTTCAGAGCGGAAGTTTTCATTCCTTGTTTAAAGGCCATGGAATTGAATTTACAGGAGTGCGCGAATATCTGCGCGGTGATGACGTAAGGACCATTGACTGGAACGTAACGGCAAGAATGTCTAAACCATTTGTAAAAATGTTTGAAGAAGACCGTGAACTTGTTGTTTTTCTGGTGCTTGACCGTTCACTTTCGATGAACACCGGGTTTAATTCGCAGAGCAGGCTTGAATGTGCAAATGAAATTGCGGCTCTTCTTTCTTTTGCAGCTGAACAGATATCAAGTCCTTTAGGTGCAGTTTTTTTTGATGGAGCAATTGGTTTTTCGCTTACGCCAAAAGCCGGACGCAACAATGTCATGCTTGTGCTTTCGCAGCTTGATGAATCTTTGAAAAATCGTCTGCAGAATGAAAAACCTGTAAACGGTTCAATGCTTTCTGGTGCTCTTGACGGTGCATGCAGACTTTTAAAAAGCCGCAGTCTTGTAATTGTCGTTTCGGATTTTCGTACGACTGGTTACCAAAAATCGCTTTCAAGGCTTGCTTCTAAACATGATGTGCTTGCAATACGTGTTACAGACCCTGTTGATATGGCACTGCCGAAAATAGGCAGTTTTTCTTTTGAAGATCCTGAAACAAAAATTATCCGCACATTTCCGACAGATTCTGCTGCTTTTCAGCGCGAATGGAAAAAAGCAGAAACTGAACGGCGCGAACGCTGGCAGAAATTATGCCGCCGCTGCGGAGCAAGAACTTTGTGCATTTCAACTTCAGACGATTCTGCAAAAAGATTAAAAGAATTTTTTGCTTCAAAGGAAAAATCGCTATGAGTTATTCTGTTTCTTTGATTCCATCTGATGTTACAGTCGGAGAACGTGCACAGTTAGTTTATCGCTTTGAATCGTCTTTTCCGTTTCCTTTGCAGAATTTCAATCTTTTAGAAAACAGTGAAATCTTAAAAAAACAGAATGATTCTGGAAACTGCACGATATTTTCACTGCAGTTTGAAGCAAACGGTTCGGACTGCGTGCTTATAATGGATTTAATTCCGTGGAAAGCAGGTGAACTTTCTTTTCTGCCGTTTGATTTTTCTATCATGCAAAGCAAAGCTGCAGGTCAGATTGATTCAGAAGATTTAGAAAATGCTTTTATAATTGAAATTCCATCTGTTTCTGTGCGTTCTGTAACGGAAGAAACAGGTGTTTCTGTTTTGCAGCCGCCGGAACCTCCGCTTGTAATTCCTGGAACAACGTATACAGTTTATTTTTGCATTTGTGTAGCTGCAGTGCTTTGTGTGCTTGTTTCTGTTTTTCTTCTGCGTTTCAAACAGATTCGCTTATGGTGGCAGAATTTCTGCATAAAAACAAAGCGGCGGCGCAATGCACGTCAATTTGTGCGTCTTCTGCGTGCTTTTCTGCGTGCAAAAAAACAGTTTGAAGAAGACATTGCCGGTGCAGAGATTATTTCAAAAGAAGTGAGACTTTATCTTGAGCGGCGTTTTGGTCTTGGTTTTGAATCTGCTGTTACAGGCGAACTTTTAAATATTGCAGAAAATGAATTTGAGCAGTGCTGTCTTGAAAGTCTTGCAGAAATTCAAAAAGTGCTTGTGCGCTGCGATGAACTGCGCTTTTCTGACGATGAACAGAAAAAAAAGTTTACAGCAGATGAAAGAACATCAATTGCTTTTGCCTTAAAAACTGCCGTCCTTCATTTTGAAAAGCGCCACGAAACAAAAGAGCTTTTGCCAGAAATCGAAGACCAGAATGAACTGTCAGAAGATATTCTGTCAAAAGCAGCAGAAAATGCACCCGAAACACAGGCTGCGGTTTCAGGCATAATCTCTGTAAGGCAGCTTCCGCTTGAAGAAAATCAGTCAGAAAGCATAAAGGAGAACAAAAAATGATTCATTTTGAACATCCTTTTGGTTTTCTGCTTTTGCTGCTGCTGCCGCTTTATTATATTCTGCGGCACGTTGGAATCCTTAAAACTTTTACGCTGCCGCTTATTTTAAGCGACTGGGGCGGCTTGTCTTTTTCGTTTTCATCAAAGCGTGCCAGATTTGCTTCGTTTCTTATTCATTTTTTGTCTTCTGCTGCGTTTCTTTTGGCGGTTGTTGCGCTGTGTTCGCCTGTTGCAACACATCAGGAAAAAATCTACACGAGCCGCGGAACGGAAATAATGTTTGTAATTGATACAAGTCCTTCTATGGCGGCACGTGACATGCAGGATAAAAACCGGCTTGAAGCAGCAAAATCGACGATTCTGCAGGTTGCACAAAAAGCAGACGGTGCTTCTTTAGGTCTTGTGTCGCTTGCGCTGGATGCGGCGCTTGTTGTGCCTGTTACGGTTGACCATCAGGTGTTTTTTGACAGGCTTGATTCTCTTGTAATTGGCGAAATGGGAGATGGCACTGCAATCGGTACGGGGCTTTGTACTGCGGTTTATCATCTTGTAAATTCGAAGGCACCCAAAAAGTGCATTGTTCTTGTTACAGACGGCGAAAATAACGCCGGTTCGGTTCATCCGCACACTGCTGCAAAACTTGCAAAAAAATTCGGCATAAAACTGTTTGTTGTCGGCTTGGGGACAAAAGGCAAGGTTTGGGTTGAATATGTTGACCAGACTGCGAATAAAGTAAAATCAGGTTATCTTGATTCTTCATTTGATGAGAACAATCTTATAAATTTAGCAATGCTTGCTGACGGTTCATATTTCAATGCAGAAAATACGTCAGCTCTGTCAGTTTCCCTTGCAGAAATTGTCAAACGGCAGGATGTCGTGCAAAGTTTTAGGACTGTAAATGTAAATATTTCATATGGTTCAATGTGTCTTTGGTTTGCGTTAGCTTTTTTTGCTTTATCGTGGGTTTTGTCCCGCTGCTGCCTTAAGGAGGTGTAAAATGATTGATTTTGAATATCCTGTTGTTTTATATGCTCTTTTTGTTTTGCCTTTTGCATGGGTTACTGTTGGCTTTAGACTGAAAAAACTTATATCTTCTTTGAGCCAGAAGAATGATGCTGTACCAAAAAACAGCGGAAGCCGAAAATCTGTGGATTCTTTGCAGATGCTGAAAAGAAAAGTTATTTTAAGATGTCTGTGCTGGTCTGCCGGCTGGTGCTGCCTTGTTTTTGCAGCAGCAGATCCAAGCTGGGGCACAAATCTTGAACCGGTGCAAAAAAACGGCAATGCAGTTTCGTTTGTTTTTGATATTTCATACAGCATGAATGCAGATGACATGCCCGATGGTTCAACCCGTTTAAATGCATCTGCAAAATATGCAAACGCACTTTTAAGCCGCATGCAGGGTTCTTCTGTTTCGGTTGTGCTTGCAAAAGGGTCGGGCGTGCTTACTGTTCCGCAGACGGACGATTTCGCAGTCATTCAATCTCTTTTAGAAAGCCTTTCGCCGACGCTGCTTACATCTGTCGGCACAGATCTTGGTTCCGGCATTGAAACAGCCTTGCGTTCTTTTGCAAAAAACACAAGCCTTTCTGCTGCAATTGTTCTTTTTACAGACGGCGACGAAACAACAAAAACGCTTGAAAATGCCGTAGAAAATGCACTTAACCAGGGTGTGCCGGTTTACATTGTTGGCTTTGGTTCCGTAAATGAATCTGAAATTCTGACAGGTGACGGCGAAAGAACTGCAAAAACAGCTTTGCGCGAAGCTGAACTGCAAAAACTCTGTGATGACATTTCAAGGCAGATAAAGCGCCGTCACGGTGATTCTTTTGAAATAAAGGCATCTTATGTAAATGCATTGAACGCTGGTTCTGCACTTGCGGTTTTAAACGGCGTACTTTTTTCAAATGAAAAAACTCAAAGCGGTGCGCTTACGCTTTATGAAGCAAAAGCAGTGCGCCGTCAGAGTTTTTTTGTCCTGCTTGCAATTCTGTTTTTTGCCTTTGGACTTTTCATCATGCATTTTAATCCAAAAAACATTTCGAAAATTTCCGCAGTTGCAATATGCTGTCTGCTTTTTTCTTCATGTTCCGGGGCTAAAAAAAGTGCATTTAATATTTTGAGCGGTGTAATTCATTGGGTTCAGGAAGATTATCAGGAATCTTCTGCGGATTTTCTTGAAGCACGTGAACTTGCCGTTCAGCAGCAGGATGAAACTGCAAGAATTTATGCACAATACGGGCTTGCCGTTTCATATTTAATGCTCAACGAAAAAGATGCAGCCTCAAATCAGCTTGAAACTCTTGTAGAAAATGACATTCCGTCTCTTGTACGGTTTGGTGCTTTTTATAACAGCGGCGTACTTTCTTATCAGCAGGGTGATTTTAATAAAGCTGCAGAATGTTTCAAACAGGCACTTTTAATTGATAACAGTCAGATTAATGCAAAAATAAATCTTGAACTTGCAATGTCACAGATTGAAGTTCAGTCAAAATCATCTCAATCAGAATTACTGCCGTTTCAGCATTCGGAAGGCAGTTCTTCTCAAGATGCAATTTTTTCAATGATGCAGGAGAATGATAAAAAACAATGGAAAAGCGAACCGCAGAAAAAATCGGATGTTCTGGATTATTAAATATGATTTTAGACAGTTATAAATTTGAGTTAGGAAAAATGAAAAAAATTAGAAAAATTTGTTTTTGCTGTTTTTTCAGTTTGTGCGCAGCATTCAGTTTTGCAGCTGCAAACGCTTCGTTAGACGATTTTGAAAAAAATGCAAAAGTCGGCGAAGAAGTTATTATTAAGGTGCGTGTTACAGACACGACACTGAAAAAGGTCAATTATTCATTTGCTGAACCGCCGGCTGGTGCAAGGCGCATGGAATTAAAAAAATATATTGATTCTCAAAGTGCAGCTTCTGACATTATAATTGAATCTGTTTTTATTTTTGATAAACCAGGCACTTTTGAACTGCCGCCGCTTGCCGTAAAAATCGGCAAAAAAAATTACAATGTTGAAATTCCATTTATTGAAGTAACTGAAAATGCAAAGCTGAAAGCAGCCGAAGTTTTCTGGAATTATAAAGCCGATGCAGCTTTTGCATATGGTTCGCCTGTCGAGCTTGAACTGAAAATCCGCTATGTTTCTTCCATAGACAGGCTTGATGTGCCGCTTGATGAACAGGCTGCAATTTCAAGACAGACAGAACCTGTTTTTTCATTTGATGAAAATGCAGATTTTTCTGACGGAATAACTGCTGCTGTTTATCAGTGGATTCCACTTGAAAGCGGCGACTTGAAACTGCCTGAAGCAGTTCTTGAAGTAACTGGAACAAACGGCGAAGTTCAGACAATTGAAGCTCCGGAAATTTATGTAAATGTTGCACAGCAGAGTGCGGCAAAGCCTGTGCAGGAAAATCAGCTTTTTGCAAGTGCTTTTGAATCTGAAAATCAGTCAGCAGATAAAAAAGCTGCTGCACAAACTTCAAAAAATCTAAAGGCTCGCAGTGCTTCCGTGCAGGAATTAAAACCATATCTTGAAAAACTTGCAGAACTTCGTGCCAAAGAACATGAATCAATATTCAATTCAAACATAAAAGAGCAGCGCAAAAGTTTTGAATCTCAGCTTGATCTGCATGACACACCAGATGAATATCAGCAGATTTTTATAATTGCATGGTTTGTGTGTGCAGCCGTTTTTCTGCTCTGGTCGCTTGTTTTAAGAATCAGCAGCAGCAAATTCCGTTCTCTTCTGCTGTTTCTTGTTTTTGCGCTGTGTCTTGCGCGTGGTGTTTATCATGCAAAAGAATACTGGCGCACTCCGGCACTTTTTGTTGGCGGCGAAGTAAGTACTGTGCCAGATACAGAATCTTTGGTTGCAGGCGAACTTACGCCGGGTACAAGAATTTGTGTTGCAAATAAAGTCGGCGACTGGATTTTAATTGAATACAACGGCCGGAAAATGGGCTGGGTTAATGCAGAAACTATTGTTCCAATAAATGTCAAATTTATTTTCAACAGGGAAAAGTAAAAATGGATTTTGGCGATATTCTTGATCAATGGGACAAAGCTCAAAAAGAAAAGCCGAAGCATGTACAGCGGCCTGCTGGTTCCGGCAAAAAACTGAATGCTCCGTCTTTAGTTGAAAAAGATGACGAAGAAAAAGCGCGTCTGGCGCAAAAGCCGCAGTCGCAGAAGCAGAGAGAAGCAGAGCGGGCAAAAAAAGACGAAGAACTGATGAAACAGTGGATTTTGCGCTATGGTGTTGAAGACAAAGATGCTCGTGCAAAAGAAGCCGAAGAAGAGCAGCTTGCTCAGGATATGGAATATGTGCGCTATATGCCGGCAGAAGCTTCTCTTGATCTGCATGGCATGACGCGAGATGAAGCTTGGATAACAATGGATGCTTTTATTACAAGCTGCCAGAAACGAGGATTGCGCAAAGTACTTATCATTCATGGAAAAGGCAACCATTCAAGCGAAAACCCGATTTTAAGCGGTGTTGTCCGGAACTTTATTGAACGTGATTATCGCCTTGGTGCATCTGGGCATCCTGACAAAAATCTTGGCGGACGTGGTGCTACATGGGTCTTAGTCCGTCAGATAAAAGAAAATTAAAAAAAACAGCAGCGTCAAAAAATGGAGTGTACACAAATTATTAAACACTTCAAAACTGATGCTGCCGATTTTGAGTCTTTTATCTTTTCTTATTTTATAGCAATTGCCCCGTCTTTAAACTGTGCAAATTTTGTATATCCCTGTTTTTCAAGCATGTCGAATTGAGGACCTGGTTTCTTTGCTTTTTTGAGGATTGAAACGTTGTAAGTTTCGCGAAGTTTTTCTGCTTCTGCCATAACTTGTGCAAAAGGAATTGAATCATCATATAAAAGAACACATTTTTCTTTAGCACCAGGAATCTGATACTTCTGATCAAGCAAAATAGAACAGATACGTTCAAAACCAATACTAAATCCAACTGCCGGAACAGACTGTCCGATAAATTTTCCAATTAAATTATCGTAACGACCGCCACCGCCAATTGCACCGCTGAACAGTGGAGAAGCAATTTCAAATACACAACCAGTATAATATCCTTGTCCGCGAACAAGATTTGGACAATATTTTACAGCATATTTTCCGCCGCTTACTTTACCGGCAGTTTTGATAATGTATTTTAAATCATCAGCAATAGATGGATCTGCACATTTTGCGGCAACTTCGTCCAAAGTAACTTCACCTGCAGAAATGAATTTGTAAAGAGCGTCAATTGCAGAAGCTGGGAACTGTTTTTCTTCAAGTTCAGCTTTTACACCATCAGCACCGATTTTATCCATTTTATCAAATGAAATACAAACAGAATCCAAAGTTTCTGCAGCAAATCCCATATTTTCAAGCATACTGCGTAAAATACGGCGATCATTAATATTGATATAAAAATCTTTAAATCCAATGTTGAGCATGGCACGAGCTGTAATGTCGATTAATTCAACTTCGGCATTTGGAGAACCATCGCCCAAAACGTCAATATCACACTGAACAAATTCACGCATACGGCCT
>JAZQNK010000006.1:0-8102 GCA_045627325.1 Treponemataceae bacterium
CAGAGATGCTGATTTGCAGATTGATTTTTTGAGTTTATGCGGAAGATGAAAACCTGTTCCGGCAGCATATTTTACGGCGCGCAGCATTCTTACGGGGTCATCTTTAAAAATGACATCCAATGCAATGACAGGCTCTATGCGACGCTTTTTTATGTCGCGTACTCCATCAACATAGTCGATTATCTGTTCTTTTATTGGATCATAATAAAGAGCATTAAGCGAAAAATCGCGCCGGCAGACATCTTCGTCCATAGTTCCAAATTTGTTGCCGACTGTTCCGTCTGCGATTGAACGGAATGTGCTTACTTCAAATATTTTTGGACCAAAGAATACATGTACAAGTCTGAATCTTTTGCCAATAATGCGGGAATTTCTGAAAATCTTTTTAATTCTTGGTGGAGTTGCATCTGTAACAATGTCGAAATCTTTTGGTGTTTTTCCGACAAGAAGATCTCGCACTGCTCCGCCAACAATATATGCGTCGTAACCGTTATCTCGTAAATGAGTAATTACACGCATTGCATCTGGGTCTATTTTTTGAGCAGAAATTGAATGCTCGTTTTTTGTATATATTACGGCTTTTTTTACCGGTTTGCCTTTTTCGTTTGCTGAATATCTGTATAACACTTTCTTACAATATATTGAAAAGCACTTTATGGTCAATATGGATTCATGCTAAACACTGAATTAATTCAAAATATATAATGATTTAATGTAAATTATGATAAAAAACAGGTAGAAAAAATATGGAAACTTTAAAGAGTTTTTGGAGATTTTGGTTAAATTATTTCATTAAAATATGCAAAATAATGAATTTTTCATGTGCTTTTCTTAAAATTTCCTTAAATTTTAAAAATTTTGCACACAAACGGCATATTTATATGTATATTAGCTCCATGATTCAGAGCTTAACAGTTAAAAATAATTTACTTTCAATTCCAGACTGGGAAACTGCAAAAGATACTTTGCTGCCGTTACTTGCACCTGCTGACAATAAGAAAGAATCTCTTCCGGCTTTACGCTCAGATGATATACTTTGCCGGTTTGTTACGAATAATATAAAGATGTATCTTGCATGCATTTACAACGGTTCTGTTATTCCATTGACCGAAAATCTTCTTGCGCAGTGGTCTGTTTCGGCTGCTTTAATAAGTCTTGCAATTGATGAAAATCTTTCTAAACTTGCTTCTGATGCTTATTTTGAACGGCACAAAAACGGACGGTTTGAATATTTCAGCCTGCACCACCCGATTGGCTTTATTTCGCCACTGCTGCTGTTTTACAGACCTTTTCAAGATGCCCTATGTGAAAAATTTGGCGGCACTTTTTATGCTGCTGCACCAGAAATTACAACGGCTGTTGTGTTCAAGAAAAAATATGCAAATTCCTACAATCGCGTTTTAAGAGATGATGTTATTTTAACTTATGATTGTTCGACAAAGCCGCTTTCTAAAGAACTGATTGAAATTTCAAATGACGGTGCATTTTCAGTTGGAATCTAGTTTCTGAAATTTTAAAAAAGAAATGACATTTTCTGCCGTTTTCCTGTGGTACAAATGGTGTTCTTTAAATTTCAGTTTTAAATTGTATTTATTTCAAAAGTTATGTTCTCAGTTTTTGAAATTACAGTTATTTTGTCTATGGCAAAACAGTCATCTTTGTGTATGATTATCTTATCTTTCAAATTTGTTCCAATTAATTTTGAAATTCTTTTATTGTAAAAATTTACATCCTTTTCTGTCATCCGGCATTCTATTGATAAAAGTGCCTGTTCGTTTGATTTATGACCGTCAAATATAAAGAAAAAACTGCCATGGATATTTTCATCTTTGAACAGAAAATATTCTGTTTCTTCGTCTTTGAATTTTCCGCATTCATTTTTATATTTACTTTGTGTTTCTGCTGTAAAAGTTGTCCATTTTTCATGATTCTCTTCTGTAATTCCAATTTCAAAATCTTTATTTTTATGAAAATCATTACATGGCATAATCAAAATTAATAAATCTGATATATTTAATTGATAACCCTCAACTTTTGCAGCGGTCTGATCTGTAATTTCAATTTTTTTATATGCTATACTTGTTTGCTTGCATTGTTCAATAATTTTTTCTATTCCTTTTGGGGTTAAAAAAACACTTATACAGTATAAATTCATTTTCTCTCCATGCTTTTAGACTGTGCTGTTTTTGTGTGTTTGTCAATTTAAACTGCGCTATTTTTCAATTAACTGTCAAATAATGTAAACAGCATGTGAAGAACTTTTGAAATGGAAGATAACGCCTTGCTTTGCAAAATATATGAAAACAGACATCTGCTAAGAGCAGCATACCTCGCTGTTTGGGCGAAGTATGTTGTTTTATGTGTTTTAAGTTGAAGTTTAGTTTATTGTCATTTTTTCGAGTTTTTCTTCCCATGCGGTTTTGCGGTTGAAAACATCGAGTGGATTTTTTAGCGGATTATGTGTATGTGAGTTATGTTCTGCAATTGCAGCTTCTAAATCTTGAATGTCTGAACGGACAATATAAGGTTCATTAAACGAAACAAGTGAACTGTCTTGTGCCATGTAAAGCGGCAGTGTTTTTGAATCTTTTTCAAATGTAATTGAATTTTCAGTTATTGAATAAGCTGATTTTTCAAAGTTTCTGACAAACAAACCATGACCGACGACACATGTGTAAACGACGTCTCCGATTTTTAAAAGCTTGTCAACTTTAAATGAAAAGTCTCCGTCATTTACTTCTACAGATTCTCTTTCGTATGGCACGTCTGCCTGCCAGTAACGCAAATAGTAAACGTCTGTGTCTGTAAAGTAAAAGCATGTTAATTCCTGTTTTGTGGTTGGAACTGCAACTTCAATGCCTTTTACGTTGCCGCAGCAGCGCCAGTAGCCATATAACGGTGAACTGTGTGTTTCGCTTTCTGTCTGATTTTCATTTATAGATGCATCATCTGCATCGCTGCTGTCAAGTGTAGATTTGCAGTAAAAATCTAGAAACAGTTTGTCATTTATTACTGCAATCGGATGTGCCTGCGGTTTTCTTTCTGATGGATATTTTATCCGCAGAATTGTTTCACCGTTTTCGCCAGAATCAAGAGATGCTTTTAATGTTGCTGTTTTATCAAAATAAAAGCCGTAAAAAGTTTTTAGTACAAATTGAAGTGAATTGTCTTCCTGAACAGAAATAATCCTGTTTGAGTTTTCCCAGATGCCTGCAAGCGGTGTTAAATCGGTCTGGTTGTTTTGCGAAAATGCAGCAGAAATAAAAAAAACAAATGTACTGCATATAATAAGCTTTTTCATTGTATTCATTGAATTTATTGAGTTCATCGATACAATTTTCGGCATATTTTTTGATAAAATGAATTGTTGATTAGAAAATTTGAAAGGCTCTGCAAAATATAATCTGCAGAGCCTTAAATATTTTTAATTTTCATCTTCTTCAAAGATTTTTTCGATTTGTGCTTTATAAAGCTCAGCAATTTTAAATCGAATCATCTCTTGTTTTGCGCTTAATTCTCTGCCGACTTGAAAACTTTCAGATAAAAGGCTGAAACGGAAAATCTTTTCGCATGAACGGAAGTTGTTTTCTGCGCTGACAAGCCTGTCTATTTCTGTTCTAATAAGCATTTGAATTTCTGGTGTATCAAGAAGCTGGTCATAAACCGCATATGCAATATTGTTTTCGCTTGCATAATTCTGAATGGCTTCTTTTGCAGGAACGATTAATGCTCCAAGATATTTTTTATCTTGGCCGACGAGCATTGCAGATTCTATAAAATCGCTTGTGCATAATGCTTCTTCGATTAAAAGTGGTTCAATATTTTCTCCGCCTAAAAGAACGATTGTGTCTTTTGCACGGCCTGTTATTTTGATTTCTCTGTCAACTGTAAAAAGACCTATATCGCCTGTATTAAGCCATCCGTCTTTATCAATGACCATGTCTGTTAAATCCTGTCTGTTATAATAACCTTTCATAATCTGGTGCATTGTTTTGCTTCTTGCAAGAATCAGACCTTTTTGACCGACAGGAAGTGGTTCGCCTGAAATTATTTTGCCGTTTTTTTCAGCAACGATTTTAACTTCAACAGATGGAAAAACTGGACCGACGCAATTTGAACGTGAACGTTTTTCGAGACGAACAGAAAGAACTGGAGCTGCTTCTGTAATTCCATATCCTTCAAGAACATTTATTCCTATTGCTTTATAAAATTCATCAACATCTTTTTGAAGTGAACCGCCGCCAGAAATTGTGGCTTTTATGCAGCCGCCGAGTTTTGCACGTATTTTTTTGAATACAAGTACATCGCCAAGTGCATTAAGCGGTGCAAGCAGAAGAAACGGCAGCAAACCGATGAACCATTCTAAGACACGTGATTTGCGTTTGTAATGGCAGACAAGACCTAGCATTCTGTCTTTTGCCCATTGATAACGTTTGCCGATGCCAAGAAAAAACTTGAACATTGCATAGGTAATTCCGCCTTTTTTGCGCATCGTGCGGATAACAGCGTTTCCAAGTCCGTTCCAGAGCCGTGGAACACCGCAGATATATTGTGGTTTGATTGCGGCAAGGTCGCCAAGCATTACAGGTGCAATTGGTTTTGAATATGCAATTCCAGATGCAAAATATAGTGCAAAATATTGAATGCTGCGTTCAAAGCTGTGCCAGACAGGAAGGACAGAAAGCCACATGTCACCTGGTTTGACACACAAAATCTGGTCAACAACATTGAGCTGTGCAAGATAATTTTCATGCGTCAGCATGACGCCTTTTGGTGTTCCTGTTGTTCCGGATGTAAAAATGATTGTTGCAAGGTCGTCGGTTTTTGTTTTTTCCATTTCATTTTCAATGTTGCTTTTCAGTGTTTCATAGTCTTCGCCTGCAAGATTCATTATTTCTGCAAAAGAATGCAATTCAATTTTTGCCTCTTTTGCTTTTTGTCTTATTTTTTCATCAGGTTCTTCAATGACAATTGCAGTTTTGAAAAGCGGAACATCTGAAATTTTTTCGAGGATTTTTTCAAGTTGCCTTGAGTTTTCAAAAATTCCAAAAACACAGCCTGCAAAAGCTGTAATAAAACGCAGTTCTGCTGGCATTGAATCTTTTCCGCGGGGAACATCAACTGCTCCTAATGAAAGCAGTGCAAGGTCCGCAATCAGCCATTCACGGCGGTTATCAGAGAAAAAAGCGACATTGTCTGCCCTTTTTATGCCAATCTTTTGAAGTCCAGATGCAAATCTGATTACATCTTTATATAGGTGTGAATAAGTGTACTTTTCAAATTCGCCCTTTTCATTTTTTGAGGCTTGTGCAATAATATCTGGATTTGCTTGCACCCTTGCCTGAAACATTAACGGAATTGTTCTTTCAATAGACATACGAACTCCTGTTTTTGGAATAAGGCTGATTTGTTATTAGTTTTTTTTACTTCTTCTAAAGGTTTGTAAAATTAAACATTAATAACATCATTTCATTTTCAATATTTTGCGCGCATTGATATTGAAATGACTATCAGTCTGATACACTTTATTGTGCATGGTGTCAAGCTCAAAATTTAGAATGCAGATTGAGTTTGACTAATTTATAAAAAGTGTAAAACTGTCATAATAATAAATCGAACCCTGCATTTTATCAAGAGGTTTTTATGCCAAATGTTACTTATTTAGCAAAATTAGGCGAATTAACGCTTAAAGGAAGCAATTTAAAGGAGTTTGAGCATCGTCTGGTGAACAATGCTCAGCTTTATTTAGAGACTGTAAAAGCTCGTGTACTGCTTAGAGCAGGCAGACTCTACATTGAAGGACCCGAATCGTCTGTTCCTGCAATTGAATATACTTTAAGCCATCTCATTGGAATTACAGGTTGGGCGCGTGCTACAGTCTGCGAAAAAGACATAGAATCAATGAAAAAGGCTGTTATGGAAGTTGCACTTCAGGCAAAAGCAGAAGGCGCAAAAACTTTCAAAATTGATGTCCGCCGTGCTGAAAAATCCTTTCCGATGAATTCATATGAAATTGCCATTGCAACGGCAGAAGATGTTTTTGAACAGAATATAATGACAGTTGATGTTCACCATCCTGATGCATTTATCCGTGTTGAAGTTCGCGAACGCTGCTTTGTTTACTGCGACCGCAATAAAGGCAGACGCGGCCTTCCGGTTGGTGTTTCTGGCAAAGGGCTTCTTTTGCTTTCCGGTGGCTTGGATTCGCCTGTTGCCGGCTATAGAATGATGCGGCGCGGCATGAAAGTAGAATGCGTTTATTTTCACGCATATCCATATACTTCAGCTGAAGCACAGAAAAAGGTAGAAGATCTTGCCGCAATTATTGCAGGATATGGAATTGACACACATATAAATGTTATTCCGTTTACAGATGTGCAGATGCGCATAAAAGAACGGGCACCAGAAAATTTCAGTACATTGATGCTGAGAATGTGCATGATGAAAGTTGCAAGCATGGTTGCACGGCGCATCAAGGCACAATGCCTTATTACCGGCGAAAGTTTAGGACAGGTTGCAAGCCAGACAGTTGAAAACCTTGAAGTTACAGAATCAGCATGTGAACTTCCGCTTCTGCGCCCTCTTGTTGGTCTTGATAAAGAAGAAATTGTCAATACAGCATATGAAATTGGCACATACGAAACTTCAATTTTGCCATATGAAGACTGCTGTGTACTGTTTTCGCCAAAGCATCCTGTTCTGCGTGCGTCTGTTGAAGAAGCAACAAAAATTTTTGAATCTCTTGAAGTTTCAGACCTTTTGACAGAAGCTTATGAAAAACGTGAGATAAAACGTTTTGCAGTAAGAGATTATGTTGCCGAGCATTTTGCTGCAAATATTGAAGAATAGATTTCAGCTTTTTATATGAATTTATACGTGCTGTTTTGCCTTAAAGCAGCACGTTTTTTTATCGCTGTAGAATGAATGTGCGTTTGTATATGTATTAGACTGAATGTCGAGTTATAAAATCCATAGTTGTTCTTGCTCTGACAAGACCATAAAAACAATCTGTCATCCCGAATTCATCAGGCTTCGGCGGCTTTCTGCACGGAATCTCTTAATACAGGAGATGCTGAAATAAATTCAGCATGACAAAATAAATTTTACATCGTTTTTATAAAAACTCGACATTTGGGTTATTAATAAACTGCGGTTATTTGATTTGCTCAGACGGCTGATTATTTTGTGCAGTTGTGGCTGTTTCGTTCTGCAGCTTTATTTTTAAGGCTTCTTCTTTTGCTTTTCTTGCAGCAGCTTTTCTTGCCCTTAATGCACCTGCCGCCTGGTACCTGTCTGGAATTCCAGACTGTTCTCTTTCTTTCTGGCTTTCAATCTGAAAAGAAACCATCTGTTTAAAAATGTTCATAAGCGGCTCTGCAGGAACATCTTTACAGATTCCTGCGCTTTTCAATTCATTTATCAAATAATAGCATGATTCAATTGTTGAAAGACATTCTTCTGCCGGCTGTGTTTTAAATTGAAATTGAGAACGATAATTAGCCTTAAAAGAAAGTTTCTGCAATTGCTGCAGGTTTTTGCTGAGACGCATCATTTTCTTTGCAAGAAACCATGTTGCGTCAACAACAATAACAAGAAGTGTCTTGTTGCCAAGCATGGTTTTTAATTTTTTGCCTTCGTTTTCTGTTTGTGCAGACCATGCATCTTCGCCTGGGTATAAAAGCAGCGGAACATATTCTTTGCTATTGAGCAGTTCGTTTAGTCTTTTGTTCTCTGTAAAATCTATGCCGATTATAATTTCAGACTGTTCAAGTGTAAGATGTGCAAGCCTGCCTGTACCGGTTCTCTGTTTGTAAGCTTCTTTTGGATGCATTAAGAAAACAAATTTTACGCCGGTATCAATTGGTTCTATATATTTACAGTAACATGTTTTAACTGGCCGAAAGCATTTCATGCATCTTGAAAAATCCTGACTGTTTCCGGTTTTGCTTTCGTCTTCGTTCATCGTGTCTCCATAATTGCTGCGGCAACGCTTTTAATGTCACTTCTGATGTTTATTTTTTCAAGGCGCATGTCTATGTCATTTTTGAGTTTTTCGTTTCTGCAAATCAAGAGGGCTTTTTCTAAGTCGGAGGCCAAGCGGT
>JAZQNK010000007.1:0-7433 GCA_045627325.1 Treponemataceae bacterium
AAAGGCATGTTCAACGGTCTTGCTCTTGGTGCAACATACGATGCTGATCTTTTCAGCGTAGGTGCTAACTACAAAGGCAACTTCGGTACAACAGAAGGATACCTCGCTGAACAGAATGATAAAGCATATCAGGATCACACAATCTATGCTGGATTCTCATTCAAAGGTTTGCAGGAAGCTAAGATTGGTACAACTCTTACAGCAGAAGTTGGCTACTACACAGCAAAAGCATCAAAGAATGTTTACTGGTCATATTATGACTATTCTGCAAAAGCTAATGTTAATAACAAGAACAATGTTCCAGTTAGCTCATTCCTTTTCGGAATCGGTGCTGGTTTCAACTTCCGCAATGGAATTACAGACGATGTAAGCGTAGCTGTTGGTTACAACAAGATTGCTGGTACATCATCAAAAGTTCTTCCATTCACAGTTCGCAACAAGATTGCTTACTCAATCTCAAGCGATGCAAACTTCAGCTTCATGTTGGCATATTCACAGTCAGGTCTTGCTGAAAAGACTTCTGTAGCTGGAAACACAAACACAACAGCTGCTTTGTGGACAAACAGTGCTTCAACAATTGGTGGTGCTACAATCGTTCCAACAGTTGACGGTGCTTATGGCTGGTTGATTGGTGCTAAACCAAACTTCTCTTTCAACATGGGTGCTCACTCATTCAGCATGGGTGTTCAGACTGTAGTTCAGGGCGACATCGTTCCACATGCAAAAACAGGAACAGAATGGGCTTGGACAGGTCTCCGTGGAAAAAAAGCTATTGTTGACTTCCCAATTTCTTGGAAGTACACATTCTAACTTAAGCCTTATGGCTTAAGTTAAAACTGGCAGGTTGCTTTTGCAGCCTGCCTTTTTTTTGCTCTTTTGAAAAATATGTAATAAGTAACCTCGAGAAGAAAGGGATTAAGCTTTTTTGAAAACCAAACTTGCAGGATTTGTAGAAAGTGTCATGCCGAACTAGTTTCGGCATCTAATCAATGGACAGATTCGCTATAGATTCCGAAACGAGTTCGGAATGACGGTGTGGGTACTTTCGGGTTGTGGCTATTCGTTTGTACGAAAAATAAGCGTAAAACAAAAAATTACATTTTGAATTCTTCGCCAAGATAGATTTTTCTTGTGATTGAAGACTGTAAGATTTCGTCTTTGTTGCCTTGTGCAACAATTTCACCGCTGCTAATAATAATGGCGCGGTCTGTAATTTCAAGTGTGTCGCGTACGTTGTGGTCTGTAATAAGAACGCCGATTCCCCTTTCTGCAAGCAGCTTTACGGTCGATTTAATGTCAGCAACGGCAATAGGATCGATTCCTGCAAATGGTTCGTCTAGCAGAAGAAATTTCGGTTCAATTGCAAGTGAACGTGCAATTTCTGTTCTTCGCCTTTCTCCGCCAGAGAGTGTATATGCAAGCTGCTTTCTAATTCTTCCGATTGAAAACTCTTCAATCAATTCTTCAAGTTTTGCTTTTTTTTCTGCGGTTGAAATATCATGCCGTTTTTCCAGAACAGCCCAGATGTTTTCTTCTACAGTTAGTTTTCTAAAAACAGAAGCTTCCTGCGGCAAATAGCTTATGCCCATATGTGCGCGTTTGTACATCGGCATTTTTGTAATGCATTTGCCGCCGCAAAAGACTTCGCCTTGTGTAGGTCTATAAAAGCCGACAATCATATAAAATGTGGTTGTTTTGCCTGCACCATTTGGACCAAGCAGACCCAAAATTTCGCCTGTATGCATGGAAAAATCAACGCCGCGTACTACTTGTTTTTGACCAAAAGATTTGTACAAACTTGAAACTCTAAGAATTTCGTTTTCTCTTTCTTCCATTTCTTTTTGTGCATTCATTTTTAGTTTCCTGTGCTTGTAACGTTTCCATTGACTTTGCCGTCAAGTGTAATTTCTTCAGTTTCAATATTGAGTGAAATTTTTTGAGCCACAAAAGTGTCTTCTCCGCGCACTAGTTTTGGGTTGCCCGTTAAATCAACAGTTTTTTCATTCTTTTTATAAACGGCAAGTGCGCTTGTGCCTCTGCTTTGTTTTTGGGTCAAAACAACATTAACTTCAAGAAGTGCAATTTCGGTGTTCAAATCATATTCCATCATTTGAGAATGTGTTTCAATATCGTTTGATGGGTCTTTTAATGTTACGTTTCCTTCAAAATAAATTAATTTTGTTTCTCTGTCATAAAAAAGTTTATCGCACCAGAAGTCAAATCCCGAAGATTTTGAATTCCCGGAAACATTTCCTGTCGCCGTAACATAACGATAATCGTCGCCTTCAAGCTCAATTAAAGATGCATTTATTTGAAATGAATCTGTGGTAATGCCGGCATTCCGTTCAAGAATTGTTTTATCTGTATCTGTTCCGGTTTTGCCGTGCATATAATCTGCGTAAAAAGAAATTTTTTCACAGAAAATGGTGCTGTTTATAAAAATCAAAAAAAATAAAATAAAGTTCAGTTTTTTGTTCAAAATCTTTAGTTCCTTAAAAATTAATTTTCAATTTTCCCTGTTGTTTTTCCGTTGAATGCAAACTGCAAAGATAAGCCGCTGAAAACAAAACCTGTTCCAGAAGCCGAAAATTTTGCATCGCCAGATTTTTCTGGTTCTTTTATAACTGTTACAACATTGTCTTTGCCAGAAACAAGTTGGTTTGTCTTGCTGTTCCATTTAAAACAATCTGAATAAAGTGTCATGCCTGTCTGAATGCTTTTTATGTTTGCATTATTCAGCATTGTATAACAAAAATTGCGGTTGTCGATTTTTAATAAGTCTGTACTGCCTGTTGCAATTGTTTTTTTGTTTTTGTCAAATGCTTTAAAATTTACGTTGCTGCCAAAAACAACATTGTCTTCTTTAAAAATTTCCAGTGTTTCAGCATGCAGTGCTGTTGTTTCATTTAATTTTTCAATTCTTACAAAATTTGCATCTTTCAAAATCATTTCCGGAAGAATCTTTTTGTCTTGAGTCGACTGATTTCCGTAATCAAGTGAGCACGAATAAAGAAAAATTGAACATAAAATACAGACAAAGAAAAGATTATGCTTCATTTCTGCTCCAAAATATAAAACTGAAATAAAAATAGTGCCATATGGCTGTCTAAAAAAATTGTTTTATTCTTCATCCACACTAAATATGGCATGGAGGTTCCGTGCAAAAAGCAAGTAAAGGCTAATAAATTCAGAATGACTTAGCTTTTTGACTTGTTGAACATCCCTCTGGTTGCAATAGATTCCGAATCTGGTTCGGAATAAAATAATTACTAATTGATTTTACAATATAGAAATAATTTGTCAACATACAGAATTTTAATAACAAAAAGATTTGCAAAAAATCGGCAAAAAATTCTTGTTTTAGATGTTTTGTTTGTGGTAATATATGGAGCGTTATGAAATGTGGTTTTGACAACGATAAATATTTAAAGATTCAGTCAGAGCATATAAAAGAACGCATCTCTAAGTTTGGCAATAAGCTCTATTTGGAATTTGGCGGCAAACTGTTTGATGATTATCATGCATCTCGGGTTTTGCCAGGATTTCAGCCTGACAGCAAGCTTCGTATGCTTATGCAGCTTGCAGATTATGCAGAAATTGTCATTGTAATTAGTGCTGTTGACATTGAAAAAAATAAAGTTCGCGGCGATCTTGGCATTACATATGATATGGATGTTCTGCGCCTGAAAGATGAATTTACAAACCGTGGCCTGATGGTAAGTTCTGTTGTTATAACACATTATCAGGGTCAGACTGCAGCAGATATTTTTAAGCAGAAACTTGAAAAGATGAAAATCAAGACATATCTGCATTATACAATTGAAGGTTACCCGTCAAACATTGCTTTAATCGACAGCGAAGCAGGTTATGGCAAAAACGACTACATTGAAACAACAAGACCGCTTGTTGTCATAACTGCTCCAGGTCCTGGCAGCGGCAAAATGGCAACTTGCCTTTCTCAGCTCTATCATGACAATAAACGCGGCATAAAAGCAGGTTATGCTAAATTTGAAACATTCCCGATATGGAATCTTCCTCTGAAACATCCGGTAAATCTTGCTTACGAAGCTGCAACAGCAGATTTGAACGATGTCAACATGATTGATCCTTTTCATCTTGAAGCTTATGGTGAAACGACCGTAAACTATAACAGAGATGTCGAGATTTTCCCTGTTTTAAATGCAATTTTTGAAGGCATATACGGCTATAACCCATATAAATCGCCGACAGATATGGGCGTAAATATGGCAGGCTATTGTATTTTCGACGATGAAGTTTGCTGCGAAGCTTCGCGTCAGGAAATTATACGCCGTTATTATAATGCGCTGGGGCGCCTTGCTGAAAACAATGCAATGGAAACCGAAATTTACAAGCTTGAACTTTTGATGAATCAGGCAAAAATTTCGACTGACAGCCGCCGTGTAACAATTGAAGCAAAAGAACGTGCATTAAAAACCGGCATGCCTGCTGCTGCAATTGAGCTTCAAGATGGCACAATCATTACATCAAAAACATCAGATTTGCTTGGTGCCTGTGCTGCATTGCTTTTAAATGCTGTTAAATATCTTGGCGGCATAGATCACAGCATTCATTTAATTCCGTCTTCAATAATTGAACCTATTCAAGAAATGAAAGTAAAATACTTGAAAGGGCACAATCCGCGGCTTCATACAGACGAAGTTCTTGTTGCCCTTGCAATGCTTTCAAAAGACGATGAAAATGCAAAAATTGCAATTGAACAGCTGCCAAAACTGAACGGTTCGCAGGTGCATACTACTGTCATGCTTTCTGAAGTTGACCGCAAAATCTTAAAAAAACTTGGCATTGATTTTACAAGTGAACCTGTAAAGAAAAAGACGAAAAGTCTGTAAAAAAGCAGAAAGTTCAGTGTGTTAAATCGTTTTATTTATGCAGAGAAAAATGCCTGTTTGCAACAGAAACCAATGCTCTGCATGAATGCTAAGTTTATTAAACATTTATGTAATATTTTTTTTGAGAACAACAACCCCGAATGTTTTTTTTCGGGGTTGTTTGTTTTAGCGCTTTTAAATATTCCTGTTCTGCATGTTATGTTTTTGGGCTGTGCATGCAGACATTTTTGTCCTGCCAGATATTTTTAAGATTTTCCTGATTAGTCAAAATGCAGAATGTTGAACTTTCTTTACCTATAAGACTTTTTATATTTTTCAAAGTACATTTGTTTATGTTTTTTTTATGCACAGACCAAAAACAAATGGAACCATGACATTTTAATTTTACAAGATGAAATAATTTGTCATTTACATTTTGTGCCTTGTGCTGTAAAATAAAAGAACCGTTAATTCATAGCTTTTTTTAAGTTTTTTTACGGGTATTTTAACTGTTTAAAACAAGTGTGGGTGTTTTGAGCTGCTTTTGAGGAATGAACATGATTGAGTTATTGTCTGACGAAGAGTTTGAGCTTTTCAGGAATGTTATTTATAAAGAAAGTGGAATTTCTTTTTCCGATACAAATCGTTCCATTTTGGACAGCCGTCTTAACGAGCGTTTGCGAACTACTGGTATTCCAACTGTTAAAGATTATTACAATAAAATAATATCTGATGATGCAGAAATGAAAGCAATGCTTGATTCAATTACGACCAATTTGACCCGTTTTTTCAGGAATCAGGCACATTTTGATACTTTGACAAATTATATTATTCCAGAATTGATTAAATATAAAAAAAGCCGTGGCGAAACTACGATTAATGTGTGGAGTGCCGGCTGTTCAACTGGTGAAGAACCTTATTCAATTGCTATGCTTTTGAAAGATATTCTTCCAGCTCCTTTTACATTCAAAATTACAGCATCAGATTTGTCTTTAAAATCGCTTATGGTTGGTCAAAAAGGTTTGTATCCAGAAGCCCGCATTTCAGGAATTCCTGATGAATACTTAAAGCGCTTTTTTGATAAAACACCTGAAGGTTATCAGGCAAAAAAGGATTTGATGTCAACAATTCATTTCGACTATCATAATTTGAAATATGACGCAGGTTTGCGTAATCTTGATATTGTTTTCTGCCGAAATGTACTTATATATTTTGATGAAGCGGCACAGCTTGAAGTTATAAACCATTTCTGGGATGCCCTTGGACCGAAATCTTATCTTTTTATCGGTCATTCAGAATCTCTTTTTGGAATGGATACAAAATTTCAGTTTTTGAAGACAAACTGGGCTTGCCTTTATCAGAAAACAGTTTAAAGCTGTTTCTAAAAAATATGTTTTTAGAGAAAATCATATTCTAAATTATGATATTATGGCAATTTAGAATATCATGATTATTGCTGAAAATTAATTTTAGCAGTGATTTTATTGGATGATAAAAAAGTAAGGATACGTGGTTATGGATACAATTTCAGTATTAATTGTTGATGATTCTGCGTTAATGCGCAATTTAGTTGGGCATATAATTGAACGTACTCCAGGACTTAAAGTTGCAGATAAGGCTATGAATGGAGAATTTGCTCTCCAGAAACTTCCTAATTGCAATCCGGATATTATTGTTCTGGATATTGAAATGCCTGTTATGAATGGCATTGAATTTTTAAAAGAACGCCGTCGCCGTGGAATTGATATTCCTGTGATTATGCTTTCAAGCCTTGCAAAAGAAGGTTCAAGGGTTACAATGGAATGTCTGGCACTTGGTGCTTCGGACTTTGTAACAAAGCCTTCTGGTGCAGATTCTCCAGATATTGCAAGTGTAGCTGAACGTTTGACAGAACTTTTGATTGGATATGGTTCAAAATATGCTTCAAAGAAGCTTAAGCGCCCTGTTGTTATTCCGGAACCTGCTTTTATTACAGAACAGTCAAGAACTTCGTCTTTGCTCTCGCGTGCAAATTCTACATTAAACAATGCCAATGCTGTTGCTTCAAGAACGTCTGCTGTTTTGGCTTCTGCTGGTTTAGGCCAGGCTGCAAAAAAAGAAAGCGAGTCTGGTGCTGTTGTTCCAATAAGAGAAGGTGGAAAAATCGAGATTATTGCCATTGGTATTTCAACAGGCGGTCCAAATGCATTGCGCGAAGTCTTTAAAGATATTGATCCAAATCTTGAACAGCCTGTGCTTGTTGTTCAGCATATGCCTGCTGGTTTTACAGAAGAATTTGCAAACAGTTTGAACAGCATTTGTCCGCTTGAAGTAAAAGAAGCAAAAGAGGGCGATGTTGTAAAAAAAGGACGTGTCCTTATTGCTCCTGGAAACAAGCACATTGTTGTTGAAAAACGTCCGCTTGCAACTGTTGTTCATTTGAGCGATGCAGATTTAAGAAATGGTCACAGACCTTCTGCAGACGTTCTTTTTGAATCTGTTGCCCAGCAATATCAAAACAGGGCTCTCGGTGTAATTATGACTGGCATGGGACGTGATGGTGCAGCAGAAATTACAGAATTGCGCCGTCAGGGTTCTTACACC
>JAZQNK010000008.1:0-35573 GCA_045627325.1 Treponemataceae bacterium
TGATTTATTCGCGCCGACGGGTTCAATACCCCGACGCTCTGCGTCGTATGAAGGGTATTGGACCTGGAGTGCAATTTCCTTTTAGAACGACGATACCTCGAACGCTCTGCGTCGAGGTTCGTCATTAAAGATAAAGAAAATAATTTTCTATTGGTTTGGTGCAAATTGCGGATTTTTATTGTGAATGAGTGCTAAACTGAATTTCAACCGTTATATTTTGGAGAGCTGAATTATGAACCTTATTCTTTTTGTGATTTTATTTCTTGGTTTTTATTTTTTCTTAAAAAAGCAGATTCAAAAGCGTGGCAAAGAAGAACCTGCTGATATTGATTTGGAATATAAGACTGAAGAACAGACAATCGAAGAAGACTTTGATGAAACAGAAGATTTTGAAAAAGAATATTTCGAAGGTGTAAAAAATGGCGAACCGTATCAGCTGTTTTTAATTCTTGGCGGGCTGCAGGACTGTTCATTAATCCGCAGTTTGCTTGCAGCAGACGATATTCCGACGTTTGTTGAAAATGAAAATGCGAACAAGCTCTACGGCGGTGTTCCTTCAACAATTACCGGCATTTTTTCAATCAGGCTGTTTATTCTTGTAAAAGATTATGAAAAAGCATATGAAATTGTCTGCAATTATGTGAATTCCAAAAAAGTGCAGATAAAAAATGCTGCTGCAGACGAAGAAACTTTTGCAGAAAAAGCTGCATCTGTTGCATTAGGTTTATCTTTTGCTCCATGGCCTGCTGCTGAAAATCAAAAAACGCTTGGCATAACTGTTCTTCCAAAAGCAGAAAAATAGCAGGTTGCTTCATTAAAAACACAAGAAGGAAGTTTATATGAATAGATTTCAATCTACTGCATTGACAGTGGCTGCTTTTTGCATTGGCGGCGGCATTGTTGGTGCTGCTTTTTCTAATGATGTTAATGGTTCTACAGGTTCTGTTGTATTTTCTGCTGTAACTGGTGGTTTCTGTCTTTTTGCAGGTTTTGTTTTTTTATTCATTTTCTGCATTCCTGCATGGAAAGAGAAGTCGCAGACATTAAAAGACGAAATAAACGGGTATATAAAACCAAACCAGGCTGGCAAACAGGATGAAAATGAAGATGATTCTCTTATTTCTGCATTTAGAGAAAGTGTGTATGAATTTTTTTCTTCGATTGGCATAAAGCCGAATTCGGTCGTTCAAAATACAGCAACTCAACTTTACTGGCATATGCTTTATTTGCAGAAACTCCGCATGGACAAAAAAAATGTTTCTTTGAAATTTGAAGCAGAGAGAAAAACATATGCCGGTTTGTCTGTTACAAAACAGAGTTATTTTGACGGCAAATATGAAATTACAGAAGCTAAAGAAAGAATTGATGCAAAACGCACTTATGCAGCCGGTTCCCATTTGTTTACAAAAACAGACAATGAAGTTGCAAACTATAACATTTTGAATGCCAGAAGAGGTAAAAATGACGGAATAACTTGTCCGAACTGTGGAAACAAAGCAACAAGAGAAAATCTGCTTGATGGATGTGATTATTGTAATACAAAATTTACTGTTACAGATTTAGGAAAGCGTATAAGCAATTTTGCATTGCGTCGCGACTATGAAGTTGAATATGCAAAATATAAAGACAGAAGAAAGTTTTTTGAACGAAAAGCTTTTTTAGCAGGTGCAATTCCAGCCTTTATTTTGAGTCTTGTAGAGTTTGCTTTTATTGCAGTTAAAGAAAAAGACGGAATAATACTGAGCGTCTCATGTGCCATTTTGGGCGCTGCTTTGTTGGCTTTGGCCATGGGCTTTTTTGCAAAAATCGGCTTTTTTATTTTCATTTTTCCATTTATTCAGCTGAAGCATTCTGCAAAATACACTGCATTAAAATTCCTTAAAGAAAATGAAGACAGAAATTTATTAATTGCAGACGAAATCAGAAAAAATGATCCGCTTTTTTCTAAAGAATATTTTTTCAGCAATATTCAGAATAAACTTGCAACAATTCATTATGCAGACAAAAGTGAACAGGTTTCTGTTTTTGCAGAAAAAGATTTGAGCGTTTTTTTTCAAAAATATTCTGATGTTATTGATATGGATGTAACCAATATTACATTTGAAAACACTTCATTTAACGAAAAAGAAAGCAGAATTGAATTATCTGCAAAATTAAGCCTAATCTGTGTAAAAGACTCTGGCTTTTATGAAACAAGCGAAAACGTAAAGATGTCTTTTGTAAAAGATTCAGCCTGCAAAACAGAAGCTGTATGCGAACCTTCAATGTTGAAATGCAAAAACTGCGGCAGTTCTGTTTCTCTTTTAGACGGCGGCAAATGTCAGTATTGCGGTACTCCGTTAAATCTAAAAGCATATGATTGGGTCATTGCAGATTATCGTGTTGTGTAAAATATTTATGCTGAAAATAAAAATGAATGATTCAAATCTTATGCTGTTTTGATTTCTGTCTTTTTGCATTGCAAAAAATAGATATTGCACCAAAATGGATTTGTGTTAAAATTATTTATAAAGGGTTCTGGAAATTGATTTTTTTTCTAGAATTTCTTGTATATTTTGTTATACAAACTCTGGGGGAAAATATCTTAAATGGGGGAGATTGAAAATGGATGAAATTATTGATGAATCGCTATTCGCTAATGTTTCTATAGAAGAAAAAAGCGAAATTGTGGTGCAGAAAACTGGACTTGAAAACAGTTTTAACGAGCGCCAGATAGGTTCCATAGCTATAAGCATTGAACCTATCGGCAGTTATGCGCCGTTAGATACGGCACTTGAATTGTTTGAAAAGCAGGCAGACTTGAAGGCTATTCCAGTAGAAGAGAATGACCATGTTATTGGTGTTATAGAAAGAAGCACAGTAGAAGAAGTTACTAATTCTGCATTCAAACGGCTTGTTACAAGAAACTGTGATGAATATGTTACACGAACAGATTTTACCATTGACTGTAATGAGTTTATTGAAAAAGTAGAAGAAAAAGTCAATAAAAAGGCTTTCCAGGAAAATATTAAATATTTTATTGTTCTTTTGCATAACAGAAGTTATTATGGCATTGTTTCTGTAGAAAGTATAAATGAAAAAATCGCACAGATTCGCGAAAATGACCTTTCAAAAGCAGAATCAATCCAGCAGAACATGCTGAAGGCAAACACAAATGTCAAAAACCAGAAATTTGATGTCTGTATCTTTAATCGGATGGCAAATTCTGTCGGTGGAGATTTTTATGTCGCCATGCCAATTTGCGAAGATAAATTTGTAGCAGGCAGTTTTGATGTTTCTGGAAAAAATGTTTCTGCAGCATTGCTTACAGTTACGATTGCTTCTTTTTTTACGATGTTTTCGCAGCTTAATAAAGGCGATATTTCGGCATCTGCTCTTGTTGCAAAATTAGACCAGTATTTAAGCAAAGTTGTTCCAGTCGGAAATTTTATTACAGGAACAGTCTGTTATGTTGATTCAAAAAACAATTTTGTTCAGGTTTTTAACTGCGGACATACAAATGCATTTGTATTCCTGCCAGGTGAAGGCGGTGGAAAAGCTGTAAAAATTGCAACTTTGTCGCCGACACTTCCGCCGTTTGGAATGGGTGTAATTACAGACAGTTTGAAAACACAGTCAAAAACGAATTATAAACTGGCTGTCATGAACGGCATGCAGATAAACCTTTATTCAGACGGTTTTACAGACATGCAGAATGAAGAAGGAATCCGTTATGACGACGAAAACACAAAATCGTTTTTCAAGGAATTGTTTTTTCAGGATAAAAGCATTTCAGAAAAGTTTATAGAAAAAACTGTAGATGACTGGACTTATAATGCTGTTCTTGCAGACGACATTACTGTAATGAACATCCGGTTCTAAGTTTTGAAATTGTCAAGAATGACATGTCTGAACGAACACATTTTGATGTGTCTGTTTTCTTCTATATTATAAGGGCTATTGTTTCTATGTGTTTTGCTGTGTATGCATTTTTCTGCAACTGAATGCCATGAATTATCAGCATTAAAAAAACGCTGTTAATTATTTTGCGTACAGATAAAATACAGCAGGACATATAGGATCAGATTGTCTGCAATATTATTGCAGATTGTGAATTAAGTTCCTGTTGATTGCTGCATGTTTTGTTTTTCGTGTTGCGATTGTTTTCATTTTTTACTATAGTATAGGCATGAAAAAGAATCTTATTCCTATAACCCTGCTTACCGGTTATTTGGGGGCAGGAAAAACAACTCTTTTGAATTATGTTCTCAACAATCAAAAGGGCTACAAAGTAGCGGTTATCGTCAACGACATTGGCGAAGTTAACATTGACGCAAGCCTTATTGCCAAAGAGGCAAGCATTGTTGAAGAGGACAAAGATTCTGTTGTTCCACTTCAAAATGGTTGTATTTGCTGCAACTTAAAGACAGATTTGATGAATCAAATTGTCAAGTTGTGCGAAACAGATAAATTTGACTACATTTTGATTGAAGCAAGCGGCATCTGTGAACCAATGCCGATTGCTCAGTCTATTGAAGCATTAAGCGGAAACACAGGCGACCGCCGTATGCCTGCCGTGTGCAAGCTTGATAACATCGTTGCCGTTGTTGATGCACTGCGTCTCGTTGATGAATTTGCAGGCGGCAACAGTCTTTTGAAAAAAGACCTTGAAGAAACAGACATCGAAGCATTGCTTATTCAGCAGATTGAATTCTGCAACACTATTTTGATTAACAAAACAGACCTTGTTACGCCGGAACAGCTTGCAGAAGTCAAAAAAGTTGTGCGCACATTGCAGCCGTCTGCAAAAATGATTGAAACACAAAAAGGTGTTGTAGATCTTAAAGAAGTGCTTGGTACAAATGCATTTGATTTCGAAAAAGTTTATTCAACAGCCGGTTGGATTAAAGAACTTGAAGAACATGATGCACATGAACACGAAGAGCACGAACATCACGATCATGATGAACATGAAGAACATCATCATCACCATGACCACGATCACGAAGAGCATGAACATCATCATGACCATGACCACGATGACGGCAAAGACCATTCGCACTGTGACCACGAACATGGACACTGCTGCCATGACCACGGCGAAGGTCATCAGCATGGCGACGAATTTGGCATAAGCACATTTGTTTATTATGTGCGTCGTCCGTTTGACCGCATGAAGCTTGAAAACTTTGCATCGAACTGGCCTGCTTCTGTAATTCGTGCAAAAGGCATTGTCTGGTTTGCAGATGACAATGATGAAGCTTTTATTCTTGAACAGGCTGGCCGCCAGATTCAGGCTGGTTATTCTGGTGACTGGATGGCAACAGCTTCTAAAGGACAGATAAAGAAAGCTTTGGCAAGCGACCCTGAATTTGCAAAAAACTGGGATGAAAAAGTCGGCGACCGCATGGTTAAGCTTGTGTTTATCGGCCGCAACATGGACAAAGCCAAAATTATTGCAGATCTTGATGCATGCACTGTTGAACCAAAGTTAAAATAAGCAGCTTTTAGCTTTGCACTGAACATATAATTTATAGAACTGCTGGTAAGTTTGAATTATAGGATTTCAAGCTTATCAGCAGTTTCTTTGTGTGCTGTTTGACTGCGTAAAGGAAAAGCATGAGAAAAGTTTTTGAATCCATTTTATTTTTTGTTTTTATGGTCTGTTTTTTTACTTCCTGTGCAACTGTTTCAGGCGAAAAGCAGGCTAAAGTCGAGAAAACTGAAGAACCTGTAATAAAAAATGTAAATGTGCTTGGTGCATGGATGAATTTGTATACAGAAGACAAAGAACTTTTGGATGCAATTTCTGGAAACAGAAAATGCGAAGAAGTTGGTCTTTGGTTCAAAAAGAAAGGTCGTGCTCATATAATTGTAAAAATCAATGGAATCTATTATTCTACAGATGACCCTATGGGCATTTTGAGATATAAAGTTTCTGGTGCTGGCATAACTTTGAAATTTCCAGATGGAACGATAATAAAATCTCTCGTAAAAATCAGTAATGATAAGATGACATTAACAATTCCGGATAATCCACCGATTGTTATGACAATGACAAAATTTAAAGATGAAAATCTGATAATAATTAGTGATTAGTTTCTTTTTATAAGAAATTGCTATTTGTATGAAAGTGCAGGATTTAATTGTTTTCTGCACATTAAAATGGAGGAATTTTATGAAAAAGATTATCAGTTTGCTGCTGATTATTTCGATTGCACTTTGCCTTTGCATTTCTTGCAGCACAGGCAAAACTAAAACTTCAACAGAAACACCAGCTTCTGCAAAAACAGAAGCACCTGCAAAAACTGAAGTTGCAGAAAGTGCCGAAGTTGTTGACCTTGTTGGAAAATGGGTTGACTGGACACGCAGCGATGGTTCAAAACTGAACAAAGGCTTTTGGTTTACAAACGATGGCAAACTTCATGTTTTGACAAAAGAAGACAAAACATATTATTACACGAACGAACCTGCTGACAATATGACTTATGTTGTTTCTGGCAACAAACTTTCTTTGACAGCAGAAAATGGTCAGGTTGTAACAAACTATGTAAGCATTTCCGGCGATGTTCTTTCTATAACAAATCCGAAAAATCCAGAAGAAAACATTACACTGAAAAAATCAAATGTTATTCCTGCTTTGAAAAAAGCAAAAGAAAAAGCAAAAACTGTTGATGCAAATGTAATCGGCATGTGGATTAGCACAAGTGCAAAAAGTGGTACATTTGATGACGAAGGTCTGTGGTTTGCAGATAATGGAAAAATTTATCCGCTTGTTAAATACAACGGCACATGTTATTACAGCGACGATCCGCAGTCTGTTATGTCTTATGCTGTTTCAGGTTCGTTGATGACCATTACATTTGCAGACGGCAAAACCGTAACATCAAATGTAAAAGTTAACGGCAATAAGCTTACTATGCTTGACCTGCAGAAGTTAAAAGGCGACATGACATTGACCAGATTTAATGGTCGTGTAGAACGTCTTACAAAGAAATAAATTTTCTGAATTTTTTGCATGATGTCATTTCTGAAAATTGAAATTTGCAGAAGTGACTTTAAGTTTCTGCTTACTGTTTTTATTGTTTTGGCAGGACATGTGTATAAAATTAAAATGATTTCATAAAAAAGGCTTCAGAGTTATTCAAACTGAAAACACTGAAGCCTTTTTGCTTTTTTATGAAAAATTAAAAACGTAAAACAGATTAGACGTTGAATTTAAAGAAAATTACATCGCCGTCTTGTACAATATATTCTTTGCCTTCAATACGGTATTTTCCGGCTGCTTTTATTTCAGCTTCTGTTCCGTATTTTACAAGGTCATCAAATGAATAAGTTTCTGCTTTGATAAAGCCTTTTTCAAAATCGGTGTGAATGACACCTGCAGCTTTTGGTGCTGTGTCGCCGTTGTGGATTGTCCATGCACGGCATTCGTCTGGGCCGGCTGTCAAGAATGTGCGGAGACCCATAAGATGATAAGCTGCACGAGCCAGAACAGCAAGGCCGCTTTCTTTTAAGCCCAATTCACCTAAGAATTCAAGCCGTTCTTCAGGACTGCCCATTTCTGCAAGTTCAGCTTCGAATTTGCCGCAAATTACTACAACATCAGAATTTTCTTCTGCTGCAATTTTCTTTACGGTTTCAATGTAAGCATTTCCGTTTTTTATGCCGTCTTCGTCAACGTTGCAGACGTACATCATAGGTTTCATTGTAATAAGATGACAGTCATACAAAGCTTCTTTTTCGTCATCTGTCAATTCTGCGATGCGTGCTGCTTTGCCGTTTTCGAGCAGCGGCTTGATTTTGTCTAAAGCGCCAAGAACTATTGCAGCTTTTTTCTGTTCGTCTTTTCCCATAACACGGCTTGCACGCTGTGCTTTTTCAATGCGCTTATTAACTGTGTCCAGGTCGGCAAAAGCAAGTTCCATGTTGATTGTTTCAATGTCGTCTGCCGGGTCAATTTTATTGTTTACGTGAACAATGTCAGCATTTTCAAAGCAGCGGACAACATGTGCAATGACGCCAACTTCACGAATGTTTGCCAAAAACTGGTTTCCAAGACCTTCGCCTTTTGATGCGCCTTTTACAAGACCTGCAATATCAACGAATTCAACAGTTGCCGGAACCTTGCGCTTGGTCTGAAATTTTTCTGCAAGAAAATCAAGACGAGAATCTGGAAGATCAACAATGCCAATGTTTGGATTTATTGTGCAGAACGGGTAGTTTGCAGCTTCTGCCGGTGCAGAAGTTAAAGCCGAAAAAATAGTTGACTTGCCGACATTTGGCAAGCCTACGATTCCACAATTTATAGCCATTATATTTTCCTCGATAAGTGAAGTGCTAAAAGTATACAGAACTTATGCAAAAATTGCAATTTATGATAAATGCTGCTGCGGCTGTTTTATATTGAATTTTTCAAATAGAAATTTTAATATAAAAGCATTAATCATAAATGTTTCAAAATAAAAGGGTCTTATATGTTTATTTTGTTCGGAGAGAAAACAATCATTACAGAACTGGGAATGACAAACATTTCCGGTACATGTTCAAACTGCCACAATCAGATTCATTTGAAAATAATAAAACATGCAGCATGGTTCACATTATATTTCATTCCGGTTTTTCCATTTTCTGTAAAGCGCTATAAAATGTGCCCGATTTGCCAGATTTCAGCAGAAATTTCAAAAGAAGAAGCTGAAAATCTGCTTAAACAGTAAGTTATTTTGTGGAAAATTATGACTGCATGGCGCAGCAAGCCGGGCGCCTGTTTTTTGTGCCGTGGTTTTCTTGAAAAATTCAGCTTAAAACTTAATTAGATGCGTCAATTTCTGCTATTTCGTTTTTTAGGGCAAACACTGCATCTACTATGCAGGATTCAAACTGCCTGTTGCGCTGTTCGTCAAAAATTCGAAAGGTTTCTTCAATTGAAAATTTCTCTTTGTATTGGCGCTTGCTTAGCAATGCATCAAGAACATCTGCTGCTGCCATAATTCTGCCGCAGAGAGGAATTTCTTTTTCTTTTATTTTGTTTGGATATCCGCTTCCGTCCCAGCGTTCGTGGTGATAAAGCGCCATTTGACTTGCAAGTTTTACGTAATTTTCATCTTCGAAACGGCTAAGTTCGTTGATGATGATATTGTAGCCTGTCCGCGAATGTGTCTGCATGATTTCAAATTCATCAGGTGTAAATTTTCCATTTTTGCAAAGGATGTTGTTTGGAACATTGATTTTTCCAACATCATGCAATGGCGCTGCAGAAACCATAAGCTTTATATATTCTGGCGTTAATTCATTTTTGTAATAGCCGTTTTCTGCAAGCTTTTTTGCAATAAGCTCAACATATTTGCTTGTGCGCTGAATATGAAGCCCTGTGTATTTATCTGACCATTCGATAATATGTGCAAAAGTTTCTATCAGGTCATATTTCAGTTCTTCAATTTTATTCTGCTTTTCAAATTCGAGCGTAAGTGCTTTTTTGAATGCATTTGAAACTGAAAGTGCAAGTGCAAAAACAAAAACATATGCACATGAATAACCTAAAAATTCGGAAACAAAAAGTTCTGTAGGAATTTTGGGTGTAACATTAAAAAGTATGTTGCTGTGAGAGTTTATATACAAAGATGCAATCATCAGAATATATGAAACTATTGAAGTAATAATGGAAAGCTGCAGCGAAAAATACAGAGAACAGAAAAAAGGTCCTAGAATGAATGCTGTATAAACGCTTAAGCCGACACCTGGAATAACTGAAATGACTGAAACAAAAAATGCAAGCAGAATTAAACCTGTGTATTTTGCAATTTCTTGAAAGTTTTTGTTTTTATTAAGCAAACGCTGAACAATCGTAAGGAATAAACCCAATAAAAAAATTGCAATGCAGTGTGTATAAGAGATAGAAAATAATTTTAAATAGCTTCCTGCTGCGAAACCGATTCCTAAGAGTGAAAGAAAAAACAAAATTACAGCAAGCTGCCTGTTCTTTTCTTCAAGGTTTTCCTTGTAATATGAACGTGTCTTGAATTTGTCATAAAAGCTAAATTGTTTGCTCATAGAAAATATATTATAAACCCTTATATGAAAAACAACAACTTTTATACTTAAGACAGAATATGTTGATTTAAATTCAAGAAAAAATCTATAATAAATAAAAATTCAGCATTGCTTGATTTTCTGATTTAATAAACGAAAATTCAAAAAATTCTCTGCATGGTTAGGAGATAAATATGAAAATTGCATTAGTTGGTTATGGAAAAATGGGACACATGATTGAACAGTGTGCAAAGCGCGCTGGTCATCAAGTTGTGGTTACAATAGACGTAATTGCAGAAGATGCTTCTGTAAAAGTGCCGGCCGGAGATGCGGCAGCTGTTGCGGCAGCCGTAAAATCGAGTGGTGCAGAAGGTGTTATTGAATTTACACATCCTTCAACAGTGCTTGCTAATATAAAAGCACTGCTGCCGCTTGGACTTCCTTTAGTTGTTGGAACAACCGGTTGGAACGATAAACATGCAGAAATTGCCGGTTATGCTAAAGAAGTTGGCGGAACGATTATGACAGCTGGAAATTTCAGCATCGGTGTAAATATGTTCTATAGAATTGTAGAAGAAGCTGCAAAAATCATGGCAGATTTTGATGATTATGATGTTGCAACATGGGAAATGCACCACAATCAGAAAGCAGACAGCCCGAGTGGAACAGCTCTGGAAATTGCACGCCGTGTTCAAAAAGCTTATACAGAAAAAACAGAAATTGTTACAGATGCTTTCCACGAAAGACCTGCTGCAAACCAGTTGCATGTAAGTTCAACACGCTGCGGCAATGTTCCGGGAACACATAAAGTTTATTTTGATGGAACAGCTGACACGATTGAACTTACACACACAGCACGCAGCCGCGAAGGTTTTGCAGTTGGTGCTGTAAATTGTCTTGTAAAGTTAGACAGTCTGCTTAAAGCTGGAAAACTTGCAAAAGGAAATTTGTACGGCTGGGACGACTTGTTTTAATTTATGGCAGAATATATTTCATCTTTCATAACTGGTTTTCAAGATATAGTTGCCCGCGATTTAGTAAAAAGGGTTGCTGGAATAAAAATACTGAATGTCTTTGACGGATTGATTCATTATCAGTTTTCAGGAAATTCAAGGGATTTGGAAAAAATCATTTATTTTAACAACACTTTTTTTGTTCTAAAAACTTTCAGCGGAAAAAACGCAAATTTTGCTGCTCTTGTAAATGCTGTCGCGGCAGAAAAAAAGTATTATCTTTTGAATAAAGGCACTTTTCGGGTTCGTTTCCAGAAAGAAAACCAGTTTGCAAAAGTTGAAAAAAACATTTCGCTAAAAGCAGAAGAAACTGTTTTACGCAATTCAAAGCTGAAACTGGACAGATTGAATCCTTCTACAGAAATCTGGTACTCAATCCGGAGGGAAAATTTTGCTTTTTGTGGTCAGCTTATTGCAAAAAGAGAATTTACAGAAAAAAATCTGAACAAAGGCGAGCTTAGACCGGAAATTGCTTATTTGATGTGCTGTTTTGCTGACATAAAGAAAAACGACACTGTTTTAGAGCCTTTTGCCGGCTATGGTTCAATTCCTGTGCAGATTTCTAAGCGTTTTAACTTCAATAAACTTTATGTAAGCGAAATTCAGCAGGAACTTGTTGATGCGCTGCTTGAAAAAAAATTATTACAAAAAGAATCAATTTGTGTACAAAAGTGCGATGCATTTAAGCTTGAATATCTTGAAAATTCGGCTGTTGACAAAATTATTTCCGACCCCCCGTGGGGTTTTTATGAACAGATTGAAAATATTGAATTGTTCTACGAAAAAATGTTTTCAAGCTTTCTGCGTGTTTTAAAAGACGAAGGCACAATTGTTGTTCTCTCTGCAAGCAAACAGGAACTTTTGCAGGCAGCTGAAAAAAAACAGCTTAAACTTACAGAAGACCTGCACACGCTTGTAAATGGCAAAAAAGCCGCACTGTTTAAATTTTCTAAATAAAGAATAAAAAATTTTGTATAGTGGAGAAGATTATGTTTTATCAAAAGAAAAAGAATAAGAAAAAACATATATTCTTTTTTTTATATTTATTGGTAATTTTTCCTGTTATGGCAGAAGAAAAAATTGTTCTGGCATTTGATGAGTCGACTTTTTCCCCTTCTGTAGGAAATTTTGCAGCTCCTTATTTGGCAATTTATGACAATGGACTTGTTATACAAAAAATAATCGATTATGAAAAACGAACTTCTGAAGTAAAGACAACAATTATTTCAAAAAGTCAGCTGAATGCAATAAAAAGGAAAATAGATAAACTGATTGGAAAGTCTGTTATAGAAAAGAAGCGATACGAAGCTAATTATATAATGGATATTGAGTATGTTGAAGATCCTGTTACAAAAGAGAAAGTAAAAACAGAACGTTTATGTATGATAACTTGTCAGCCCATAACAACATTTTATGTTGATACAGGAAAGACAAAATTTAAAACTGAGCTGTTTGGAGCAGAAACAGGAATAGAAACCAAGAAGATGTATCCAGAAATTAGTTATGAAGCTACTATTCCAAAAGGTTTATTGGAAACTTATGAATATGTGAAAAATTTGGCTTTCAAAAATTTAACTGATTATAATCCTGAATATTTTAAAATTACTTTGCATAAAAAAAGTTATTACCAAGATGGAAACTGGGCTCCGGCTAGATATATAGAATGCCCTGAATATATTACTGTTTCAGAAATTAAATTTGATGAAAAAAAAGAATGGCGTGGCTTTAGTATAAAAGTTCCAATAAAATATTATGAAGAATTCATATCTTCTTTTGAAGACAAACTTAAATACAATGAAGCTTCTGAAAAATATACAATAATTGATGATGATTATGAGTATATTAAAATCAATAATTTATATTATGCGATAAACTGGCATTTATATTATCCTGGTGAAAATTGTTGGGATCGTATAGACTTTGATGATGATTAATATATTTTTCTATTAGTAGACAGTCTTTTGCACAAAAACTCACAATTTGACTGCAGAAATTGTGAGTTTTTGGCTGAATATAAAATCTAGCGGCTGTGCAGTTTGCCTCTTTCTATAAAATTCATATGTGCGGCTTCTTTCCTTGAAAGGCGCTTTTCTCCTAAATCGAGGGTTTTTGAATTGTTTCTGCTGCTCCGCCTGTTGTTAGCATTTTCTGGATTTTGCTGCTTAAAATCGCCCTTCTTTACATAGTCGAGCCATTCTTTTGGTTCAGCAACTTCAAATTTCAGCTTTTCACCTGTAAACGGGTGCGTAAATTCAAGCGTCCGTGCATGAAGGCAAAGTCTTTTAAAATGGTCTGTCTTGGCACGGTGTTCTTTGTCTCCGGCCAGTGGAAAACCATGAAAGGCAAGGTGTGCACGAATCTGATTTTTTTTGCCCGTATCAAGCGAAAGTTCGAACAGAACGTGTGTCGGACCCTTTTCTATCATTTTATAATGTGTGCGTGCTGCCACGGTTTTAAAAGCTTTGCCATTTTTGCTGAGCGTATTTTCTTTTGGAACAAAGCCGACATTATGGGCATTCTGTGCAAGTTCATCTTCAATCAAGCCTTCGTCTTCAAGGTCTGCTTTGAAAGTTTTTTCTGCAATGGCATGATAAAGGCGTTCGCTGACCATTTTATGCCAGCTGTCCATAATCTTTTTTTGTGCCTGTTCGGTTAGGGCAAACATCATTACGCCGCTTGTATCCCTGTCTAGCCGATGCACGGCATAAGGCTTGTGGTTTGTGTTTGCAGCACCTTCTTTTCGAAGGATTCCTTCAAGAACAGACTGTGCTGTTTTTGCTTTGCTGCCGGGGTAGGGCACAGATAAAAGCCCTGCCGGTTTATTTATTACTGCAAGATATTGGTCTTTATATAAAATTTCAATTTTTTCAGCGCTGTGGCTTTGCTTGTGTTCTGCATTCTGCCGGGCTGTTTGTTTCTCGTTTCGCATAAAGCGATAATATCACGTAAAGAAAAGAAAAACTATAGTTGTTCAAAACTCTTTTTGCTGGACATGTTTTGCGATATTTGAATATTTTAAGGGGCTGACTAAAAAGAATTGTCATGCCGAATTTAGTTCGGCATCTATGCTGTATATAGCGTATAGATTCTGAACTAAATTCAGAATGACACTATGTATTGAACTGTTTAGACACCCTCGGATTATTTTTGTTTTTTGTCCGTTACGTAATGCTCTTTTATAAAAGCTTCGATTTCTTGTTCTTCTTCTTTTGAAGCAAAGCAATGTCTTGGCAAGAGAATTGCCTTTTGCTTTGAAATGAATATTGAGATTAACTTTTTGCCGAATATAACATGATGAAAATCTTCTGTTGTATAATTATAACTTCCACAAATAAATTTAGATTTCAAAAATAGTTATTGATTTAATTCTTTCAAGACTTTGCCTTCTTCTTCAACGCATAAAATTACATCTTTTATATTTCCTATTTTTGAAATTTGTTGATTTAATTCAATTGCTTTATCTTTATTTTCATTTAGAAATTTTATGCCTTCATCAATCATACCCATTTCAAAATAATTTTCAGTAATAGAAATATATAAAATTGGGACAGGATTTTCTTTAAGTGCAGTAAGATTTGCTTTTAGTTTTTCTTCTGCCGATATTTTCGGTTTGTTGATATCTTCGTAATAGACGAGGGTTCCATCTATTATATAATAAAGTAATCCCCATGCATTTCCCATGTCATTTTTATTTGTTATAATTTTTTTGTTTTGTGCATCATAATTAGATAAAATAAGCAAAGCGTTGCGGTCATTAAAGTATTCAAATTTAATTTCTAAATCTTGATTTCCCGAAAATCTTTTTACAGTCATCAAACATGCATAACCGTTACTGATGTCTTCATAAATGCATTTGCAGGTGGCTTTTAATATTTCGTTGTCTACAAGGTTTAATAAATTTCTATTAAAACATACAGCCTGGTAGAACATTGATGCGAATTCAAAATTTGGATTCAATTGAGGACAATCAAAAATTTTGTTTGGGCTTCTGATTAATTCTAATTTCAGTTTTTGTGGTTTAGAAAATGCTGTTGAACACATCATTAAAAAAATAACAATAATTAATAACTTTCTTTTCATGATTTTCTCCTATACTTTTTCGTTTGTTACATTGTATCAATGGAAAGTGTTTCTTGCAATCAGTGTATCTTCTTATGACCATAAAAAAAGCTCCGCATAGTTTGCGGAGCTTCAGTTCAAGCGGTTAAGCTAGCTTATTTAGAAAGTCTCTTTTCGAGATCGTCGAGACAGTCAGAAAGTTCTTTTGGCAAGTGTTTACCAAATTTTGGATAATGGTTTTCACGGATATCCTTAACTTCTTTCAACCAGCCAGCTGTATCAACTTTGAGGATTTCTGGCAATGTCTTTTTGTAGCAGTCAGCCAATCCGTCTGTGTTGATAGCACCTTCTTTTGGCATAAATCCGATTGGTGTTTCAACAGCATTGTCTTTGCCGTCGCAGCGGTCGAAAATCCATGCAAGAACACGTGAGTTGTCGCCATAACCTGGCCACATGAATCCACCTGGAAGGTCTGCATTGTTTTCGTCCTTGCGGAACCAGTTAACGTAGAAAATCTTTGGAAGTTTATCCTGATCTTTTGCAGCTTTTCCTACGTTTACCCAGTGCTGGAAGTAGTCGCCCATGTTGTAACCACAGAATGGAAGAATTGCAAATGGGTCACGGCGGATTTTGCCAACTTCAGCAGCATTGATTGTAGAAGCAGCAGTGATTTCTGAACCTACGATAGAGCCAAGGAATACACCATGGTTCCAGTTGCGTGCCTGGTGTACAAGAGGTACGGTTGATGGACGACGACCACCAAACAAGATAGCAGAAATAGGAACACCTTTTGGATCTTCCCATTCTTTTGCGATACATGGACACTGGTTTGCAGGTGCTGTAAAGCGTGCGTTTGGATGAGCGAATTCTTCGCCTTTTGGTGATTTGTCTTTTGGAAGAGCATCGCGTGTGTTGCCTTTCCAGTCAACAAGCTTGCCCTTTGCTGGGTAACCAATCTGTTCCCACCAAACATCGCCGTCTTCTGTAAGAGCACAGTTTGTAAAGATTGTGTTCTTTGAAGCAGAGATAAGAGCGTTCTTGTTTGATTCGTCAGATGTTCCTGGAGCAACTCCGAAGAAACCTGCTTCTGGGTTGATAGCATAAAGACGACCATCTTCACCGTATTTCATCCATGCAATATCATCACCGATTGTTTCAACTTTCCAACCAGGAATTGTTGGAATAAGCATAGCGAGGTTTGTCTTTCCACAAGCTGATGGGAAAGCACCTGTTACGTATTTTACTTCGCCTTTTGGGTTTGTAAGTTTAAGGATGAGCATGTGTTCTGCAAGCCAGCCCTCTTCTTTTGCAAGAACAGTAGCAATGCGGAGTGCAAAACATTTCTTTCCGAGAAGTGCGTTTCCACCGTAACCTGAACCATAAGACCAGATGAGGTGTTCTTCTGGGAACTGTGAAATATATTTGTTTTCAACATCTGCACAAGGCCAGATGCCGCCGTCTGTTGCACCATTGTTCAATGGTTTACCAACAGAGTGCAAACATGGAACGAATTCGCCGTCAGTACCGATTACATCGAGAACTTTTTTGCCGGCACGTGTCATGATGTCCATGTTCAAAACAACGTATTCTGAGTCTGTAAGTTCGATACCATTCTTAGAAATTGGTGAACCAAGTGGACCCATGCAGAAAGGAATTACATACATTGTGCGGCCGTGCATACAGCCTGTGTAAAGACCTTTCATTGTTGCTTTCAATTCTTTTGGATCAATCCAGTGGTTTGTTGGACCTGCATCTTCTTCTTTTACAGAAGAAATAAATGTGCGGCCTTCAACACGAGCTACGTCACTAGGAAGTGAACGGAAAAGGAAGCTGTTTGGCTTTTTAGCAAGTGGAGTAGCGAGTCCAGCTTTAACACATTTCTGCATCAAGCGGTCGTATTCAGCTGTTGAACCATCACAAACGTAAACTTCGTCTGGTTCACACATTTTAACACATTCTTCAACCCAAGCTTTAATTTTTGGGTTTTTAATGTCATTAAGTGTCATGTAAGACTCCTATAAACTCGGCATAGCCGAAAAAAATTGCATTAGCAGGAAGACTCCTATAAACGATAATAGCTTTTTAACTTGAAAAATTCAATGGTAGAAACTGTATAAAGATAAAATTTGCACGATATATTTATGATTTTTTTTGTAATTTCAGCTTTCGTTTAAAATTAAGATAAAAAGCAGTTTTTAATTTAAAAAACAAAAGCCCTCATTCATTTGCAAGAGGGCTTTTGGCTTAAAAATTCTGTATTCTTAAATGTAACTGCTTATAAATAAAAGTTTAAGCAACAAAATCTACTGCGTTGCCTGTCAAACCTGTTGGAACAATCGCATAAGGATTGTCTTTTGCAACAGAAAGTTTTGTCTGAAGCTGTGACTGATAATCTGAAATGAGATTGTCTATCTGTTCTTCTGAAAGACCTGCAACTTTTGCTTTTTCTGTCGAAGCAGCAGCTGTTGAAGAAGAAACTTTATCAATCAAAGTGTTGAGCATGTATACTTTATTAAGTGAAATGCCGTTTGCACCTTTAGCATCTGCATAGCCGGAAATGTGTTCAAGCTGAGAATAAATCACCATTGATGGTTTTACAGGAACGGCAACTTTGCCTGTTGCATTGTGTGTTGATGCATAAGAATAAGAATATGTACTTAAAAGTCCAGATGTAATATCTACCATGGCGAACCTCCTCTATAGTTTTTTTGTTTTTGAATTACAAAACCATAGATGCAATGTTTAGCACTACAGTTTGATTGTCGGAAGTTAAAATAAATACTTTAGAAAAATTATTAAAATAATTGAGAAATTATCTGAAAATTGTGTTAAAGATGTTCTTGCTGCATTAAAGATATGAAGATATTTAATGTGATTAAAGTAAATGTATCTTTAAATGTTATGCTATAATGATTTGAACCTGTTTTCTGCAATCGTCAGCAAAAAAACTGAAGATGCAATAAAAAGAAGGCTTTCCTTTAATTAACGGGAAAGCCTTCTTCTAAAAAGTTAATTTAAGCAAAATTAAACGCCTTTGCTTTCTGTAAGATAAATCTGCATAAGCGAAACAAAAAGATAAATCTTTTTATAAACTGCTGCCATTAAATTCTTTACAGGAGATTCTGCAACGTGCTCAACTTCTTTCCAGTTTATAAGAATTCCCGGACTAGGTTTTGCGCAGTCGTCAATAAGAAGCCGTAAGAATTTTGCAAAAAGTACTAAATCCTGTGTACCTTTTGTCAAAATGGAATGTGCTTCCTGATTTATGTCGCGTCCATTTGAAAGAATAAATTTATGCTTGCCTGAACTGATTGCATTGCCAATGAATTCATCAAGTGATGTAATTTGCGTTGAAAAATCAAGCAGTTCGTTATATGCGTTTGACATCTGTTTTGAGCGGTCCTGATCTGTCCATTTGCCGCGCATAATTACAAGGTCATAAACTTCGCGCACATCTTTTTTGTAATAGTCGTTCAAAAAGGCTTTCATATAGTTTAATGGCAGACAGTATTCAAAGCGTGTTGACATTCGTTTTGAGTTTAATGCTTCTGATTCTGCCGTGTAGTTTTTAAGAATGACAACTTCTGTCTTGCCAAAAAGTGCCTTCAAAAGCTCATCAGATTTAGAATTTGCTTTTTCTGATGTAAGCTTTTTAAGAAGATTTTCAATTCTGTTGCGTGTCTGTTCAAGATATGTATCAACAATTCTGTCTGCTTTGTCTTTTGCCTGATATTTGTAGCCTGGATTTTCAGTAGAATAGGCAATAATCTGTTCAAGAATTTCACTTGAGCGGACATCAGAAACACGCGAAAGAATTTTATTCCATGTTGAAGATGAAAGGACTTCTGCAGATTTGTATTCTTTTATGAATTTCAGCATTGTCGGCCAGTTTGCTTTTAAGCGGAGACACCATGCAACAGCCATAAAATCCTTTAAGTCGTCAATGAGATGTGTTGCTTTTACTGCCACAAAATTTGGTGTGTGAGAAAAATCCCTCTCGTGAAAACCTGAGTCAAATTTTTTTAGAAGGAAGTAATAGTCAAATGTTACGAATGAACAGAATGACAGAAAAAGCGAATAAAGATTGTCTATTGATGCAATCCGGTTTTGGTCAAATTCCGCAGTTAAAGCAGCAAAATCATTATAAACCTGTTTAGAAAGGTCTTTTATTGAAATTTTCGAAGCTCTTTCTGTTATGGATTCATCTGTAAGAAGTTCAACTTTTGCTTTCTGGTTGTCAGAAAGTGAATAGTCAATTATACAGTTTTTAAGTACATTTACAGCCTGCGGTGTTGCAAGCAGTGCCTGTGCCGGTGATAAATCACGGTAAAGTTCAAAAAACCATTTTGCCATTGCCGGCAGCACCTGGTTCTGCTGGCATTTATAGAATTTGTACTTAGATTTTCCGATTTGTTTTGCAATCAGTTTTAAAGCACGTCTTTTTTCTGCTTCTGGATCTGATGGTGCAAAAAGCCCCTCAAAAAGCTTTGCAAAAAGGCCTTCGTCTTTTTTCTTTGCGTTCTTTCCCATGCCTTCTATTATCGAGAAATTTCAATACATGTCAACTGCAAAAAAGTGGAGAGAGTGGGAAAAGTGTTTTTTACTTTCTGCCTGTTTTTATTAAGGTTCGCATTCTGCAAGTTTTTCTGTATAAGATGGAACATCTGTCGTTTACAAAAAACTGTTATGCAAAATCAATTTTGTTCGTTATTTTCGTATTTGATTATCCAGCGTTTTAAAGGTGTAATCCAGTCGTATTCATTTGAGCCTTCAAGGAGAAGCTGTTCAAAAAGTGTGTTCAGGTGGTCGTTTATTATTTTTTTGTTTTCATCTGAAATGTCGTCTGCGTTTTTGAACATGCTGTCAATAAAATCAACTGCATCCTGAATGCTGAATTCATTATCAAGGATGTAGTTCATCATATAAAGTGCAGCGCCGATGCAGTTTATGCTGTGCTGTTTTGTGTAAAGCACGGTTTCTGCAATTTCAATTGCACCTTTATAAATTTCTGCGTTATAAAAATCCTGTTCTTCCTTTGAAAACTGTTCTTCCTTAAATGCACGTTTGTAATAAGTTGTTGCAAGCACCATTACAGAAACATGAAGGCTTGGTACGCAAAGATAATGCGGATCGAGCAGTTTAAGCCAGAAAAATTTACGGTTGGCAATTCCTTTTGGTCTGTTTGTCGTAGACATTCTGAAACGATAAAAATCGGCAGCTTCTTTATAGCAGCGATTGATGAGCGATAGAAATTCGATAAAATGTCTGCTGGCTGTTTTTTTATTGTGCTTTATAAGGCATGACAGCGGACGAATCCAGAAATTGATAAAATCAAGATAAATGTCAACTTTTTCCGGTTTGAATGGCACAAGTTCATCGTAAGGACAGTCAACGTGAATAATTTTTATCTTGAGAAGTCCGAGTTTTTCTCTGTATTGCAGAAAGAAGAAATCTTTTAAAACCGTCCAAAGATAAGGAAATAACGCTTTCCATGTTTTAGGATGAGTAAGCACAAAAAAATATGAAGTAAGTGCGCTGAATTCTTTTAAAGAAGGCGGTGTTTCTTGCTGTTTTTCTGTCATGAGCCAAACACCTCTTTTGCAATTTCAACACTGTTCATTGCATCTTTGGAATAAAAATCGGCATCAATTTTTTTTGCATAGTCTGCCGTAAGCACGGCGCCGCCAACCATAATTTTTACAGTTTTGCCTGAACGTTTTTCATATTGGCGCAGTGCTTTTATTGTCTGTTCCATGCTTGCAACTGTTGTAGTCATAAGTGCACTTAAGCCTACAAGTTTTATGTCGTTTTCTTCGACTGCTTTTACAACGTCATCGACCGGCACGTCTTTGCCAAGATCAATTACTGTATAGCCGTAATTTTCAAGCATTGCCTTTACGATGTTTTTGCCAATGTCGTGTACGTCGCCCTGTACGGTTGCAATGACTATTGAACCTTTGCTGTCTTGAGCTTCGCCTGTTTCTGCAAGATGTGCCTTTATTACTTCAAAAGCTTTTGAAACAGTCTCTGCACTTAGCAGCAGCTGCGGAAGAAATTTTCTGCCGCTTTCAAAATCTTTTCCGACAATGTCGAGTGCAGGTACAATATATTCATTTATAAGGCTGAGCGCCGGCTGTGTTTTTAAAAGTTCTTTTGCAGCCTGTGCTGAACGGTCTTTAAAACCATTTATGATAATTGATTTTAAATCCTGTACGACATCTTGTTTTTGTGCTGTTCCATTGTCTTTTGTAACTGCGGCAGCATTCTGTGACGGTGCCACGGTGTTTGCATAATTTTCTATATATTCAAGACAATTTTCGTCAAAACCGGCAATTGCACGGAACGCACGGAATGCGGCCATCATGTCTTGAGAAAGCGGGTTTATGATGCATGCGTCAAGACCAGAAGCAAGAGCCTGTGTGAAAAAATGTGCATTGATAATTTCGCGCCGTGGAAGTCCGAACGAGATGTTTGAAACGCCGAGCACTGTTTTACAGTCATATTTTTGTTTTACAAGCTGAATTGTGCGCAGTGTTTCGCGTGCTTCTTTCTGCTGTGAACTTATTGTTAATGTAAGCGAATCAATTATAATGTCGCGTTTTGGAATTCCATAAGATGCTGCTGTTTCAAAAATACGGTCAGCAATTGCAAGCCGTTCTTCTGCTGTTGGTGGAATTCCGTTTTCGTCGAGCAGAAGTGCTACAACAGTTCCGCCGTATTTTTTTACAAGTGGAAAAACAGCTTCCATTACGTGCTTTTTTCCGTTGACAGAATTAATCAGCGCTTTTCCATTATAATATCGCAGTGCTTTTTCAAGAACAGGCGGTTCACTTGAATCAATTTGAAGCGGTGTCCTAAAGGAACTCTGCAGAAGTTTTACTGTATTAACCATCATCTGCTGTTCATCAATTCCTGGCAGTCCGACATTTACGTCAAGAATATGTGCACCTGCGTTTATCTGGTTTGAAGCTTCGTCAATGATATACTGCATGTTGTTGTCAAGCAAAGCCTGCTTGAATTTCTTTTTGCCTGTCGGGTTAATGCGTTCACCGATGATTACAGGACCTTTTTCTTTTGAACCAATGTCTGCACATTCATTATAGGAACAGATGATTGTGTGGTTTTTCAGCGGCTGTTCTTTAATTTCTGCTGGTTTTTCGGCTTCTCTTGAAACAGCTTTGACCATTGCCTGAATATGCAGAGGTGTGGTGCCGCAGCAGCCGCCGAGAATACGTGCGCCGCGTTTGTAATTTTCTGCCTGTGCTGCTGCAAATTCTTCAGGTGAAACTTTAAAAAATGTCCTGCCGTTTTCAACAGCTGGCAGACCTGCATTTGGCTGCACCAGAACAGGTTTTGATGCATAAGAGCACATTGTTTCTGTAAGTTTTGCTGCATCTGCAAGGCTGCCGCCGCAGTTAAAACCGGCAGCATCTGCACCAAGGCTTTCAAGATAAACAATTGCAGTCAAAGCGTCTGCGCCGGTCAATGTGCGCATGTTGTTTTGAAATGTTGCAGAAACAATTATCGGCAGGTCAGTGTTTTCTTTTGCTGCAAGAACGGCAGCCTTTGTTTCATACAGATCGCTCATCGTTTCAATAATTACTAAATCGGCGCCTGCTTTTTCGCCTGCAATCATTGTCGTTTTATAATTTTCGTATGCTTCATCAAAAGAAAGCGATCCCATCGGTTCAAGCAGTTTGCCTGTTGAACTTACGTCAAGTGCAACAAAAGCTGTCTTGCCAGACTGTTTTATGGCTTCTTTTGCATTGCGCACAGCTGCTTCAATAATTTCTTCTGTTTTAAATGCTGAACCTTCGAGCTTTATTGGTGTTGCACCGAAAGTGTCTGTTGTAATAATGTCTGCGTCGGCTTTTAAATAAGCAAGATGAATTGATTTGATGAGTTCCGGATTTGTAATTGAAAGTTCATCCGGAGCATGATAAATCAAAGAATCTTTAAGCGCAAAATCTACAAGTTCAACTTTTTCGCCGGCCTGCAAAGCCTGTATTATTGTGCCCATGCCTCCGTCAAAAAAGACCGGTTGATTTTTTGATATTTTGTCTTGAAAAAACTTTTTAAAATTCATGCGAGTTTCTCCCTTAAAAGGTCATGGACATATTATCTCTAAACGTTCTGAGAAGCCACAATACTTGAAATGTTGTTCATTATTGAGCGGGCAACATCCGGTTTGTTCATTGTATAAATGTGAATGCCGCGCACACCGTTACTGATAAGGTCAACAATCTGATATGTTGCATAATCAATTCCAGCCTGTTTCATTGCTTCATTTGAAGCACCGAACTTTTCAATTAGGTTGAGCAGCTCTCTTGGCATAAATGCATTTGAAAGCGACATCATGCGTTTAATCTGTGCTGCATTTGTTACGGGCATGATGCCTGCAAAAACCGGCTGTTTTATTCCTTTGAGTTGTGCACGGTACAAAAAGTTGTAGAACATGTTGTTGTCAAAAAACATTTGAGTTGTCAAAAAAGAGCAGCCCAAATCTGCTTTTAGTTTCAGATGATCAAGGTCAACGTCTTTGTTTGTGCATTCTGGGTGACCTTCTGGATTGCATGCGGCACCAATGCAGAAATCTGTTGTTTCTTTCAGTTCTTTTATAAGGTCATATGCATATTTGTATTGGTTCGGCGGAACAAAATTCGGATCTGGCGGAATATCGCCGCGAAGAGCCAGAATGTTTTCTATGCCTGATTTTTGAAGCTGCTGCACAACAGAAGCAACTTGTTCTTTTGTTGAAGAAATGCATGATAAATGTGCAAGTGCTGGAATGTGGCATTCGTTGTTGATTCGTGCCGCAATGTCTGCCGTGTTGGAACTTGTGCCGCCGCCTGCACCATAAGTAACGCTCATAAAGTCCGGCTGCATTTTAGAAAGTTCAATGGATGCATCTACTATAGATTGATATGTTGCTTTATCTGCTGTTGGTTTTGGAGGAAAAGTTTCAAATGAAACCAGTAATTTCTTTTTTTTAAGGATTTCTGAAATTTTCATATGTGCGAATTATGCGACAAATTTCTGCTTTTTGCAACGGCAATAAAAAAAAATTGGAAATATTTCATATAATAATGTAGAATAAAGCTGTTTCTGGAAATTTCATTTTTCAAAAAAATGATAATCTGTTTGTGCAGAAAACAGCGTCTATAGTCGGAGAATGCTGCTTTGATTCATAGTCTGCGGAAAAGTTGAAATTTAAAAATATTCGAAAGTAGTTGTCAAATATGCCGATAGGGAGTATAGTTAATTAATTTAGAGATAATGGAGTTATTTCTGTATGACAAAGACTGTTGCGTTGCAGAAATGCGAAGAATACGATTTTGACAGAGTTTATTCAGCTGTAAAGCAACTTCTCACTTTGGTGCCGCCGCCTGATGTTACAGGAAAAACTGTGCTTTTAAAGCCGAATATTTTATCTCCAAAAAAGCCTGAAGCTGCTGTCTGCACTCATCCTGTTGTTGTCGGTGCATGTGTAAAAGCTTTTGTTGAATTAGGTGCTTCACGTGTTATTGTCGGCGAATCTCCTGCAACTGCAAACCCGACTTCTGCAGCAAAACAGACAGGAATGTATGACCAGATTATTAGCAATGGCGGCGAATGGGTCGAATTTTCAGGTCAGCGTCTTGTTGAATGCCCTGAAGGAAAAATTGTAAAAGTTCTTGATTTTGCAGAAGCCTTTACACAGGCAGATGTTGTAGTTTCACTTTCAAAATTAAAAAGCCATCAGTTTATGTCTTATACAGGTGCCATGAAAAATCTTTTCGGCCTTATGGTCGGACTTAAAAAGGCACAGACTCATTACAGATTTTCTGATAAAAAAGATTTTGGTGCTTTCCTTACAGATTTGAATATTGCAGCAAATGCACAGTACTCAATAATGGATGCAATTGTCGGTATGGAAGGACCTGGTGGACCTGGAAACGGAGACCCTGTAAAACTTGGTTTTCTTGGTGCTTCAGATAATATTCTTGCACTTGACTGGGTTTGTGCAGATCTTGTCGGCTATAACCCGAATCAGATTGCAAATTTAAAAGACGCGCTCGAAAGAAAACGCTGGCTTAATTCACCTGATGAAATTGTTACGACAGGTGATGATATTGCAGAAATCCGTTCTGTTACCAGAAAGTTTAAAGCTGTTCAGGATTCTGCTGCTGCCGTAACTTTGCAGCGCATGCTGCCGGGTTTTGTAAATTCAGCTGCAAAATTGGTTTTTGTAAAGACACCTCGGTTTCATGCAGAAAAATGCATCCGCTGCGGACGCTGCATTGAAATCTGTCCGGCACATATTTTAAGATTTTCTGCTTATGCAGACGGCACAGACGAAGCCGCAATTGAAGCTGCTCCAAATAAAGCACCTGCAAAAGATTCTTTTGTACATATGCTTGACCGCAAAAAATGCCTGCATTGTTTCTGCTGTCACGAAATATGTCCAGTTGAAGCAATTTCTCTTCACAGATTATAGTCTTTTTGCACTTAAAAGCGTTTGTCTTGATAGTTGCAGAAGCAGGCAATTAATCAGAATTCCTAAAAAAATAATCTCATTCTATCTGAATCAAACACAGAAAATCCTCAGTTTTTTTAGCATGATGCTGAAAATTTCAATTTTTCAGGATGTTTACAGCTGTCCTGCTGCTCTTCCAAAATGATGGATTTTGTTGTAAAATAATGCATTATGAATCTACGCACTTTTAAAGGCGGTGTTCATCCGCCGGAGAATAAAAAGCTTTCATCAGCTTATGCTGTTGAAAATGCAATGCCGTCAACAAAGACGGTTGTAATTCCTGTAACGCAGGGCGGAGCACCAAATGTGCCTTGTGTTTCTGTTGGAAATTCTGTTGCAAAAGGTCAGGTCATTGCTGACGGCACTGGTGCATTTTCTGTGCCTGTTCATGCTTCAATTGCCGGCATCGTAAAGAAAATTGAAATGCGCCTTGTAACTGGCAATACAGAAGCTTTGTGCATTGTCATTGAATCAGATGGCACTGACCGCACAAGCTATCTTGAACCGCTTGATCCTTTCAGTGCAGAAAAATCGGCTGCAATTGAACGCATTCGTCTTTGCGGCATTGTCGGCATGGGGGGCGCAGCGTTTCCTGCTCATGTCAAGCTTAATGTGCCGGAAGGCAAAACAATTGACTGCGTAATTGCGAATGCTGCTGAGTGTGAACCTTATCTTACGATAGACGAACGTGCTCTTGTTGAAGATGCTGAAAAACTTGTTGATGGTCTTGCAATTTCAATGCATTTGACTGGCGCAAAACGTGCTGTAATTGCAGTTGAAGACAACAAGGCTTATACAGTTGAACATCTTGAACAGGTCATAGCACAAAGTGGAAAAAAAGATATTTCTGTGCAGCTTGTAAAGACAAAATATCCTCAAGGTGGAGAAAAAATGCTTGTAAAAGCTGTTCTTAACCGTGAGATTCCGTCAAAAAAACTGCCTGCAGATGCCGGCTGTGTCATTCAGAACGTAGGCACGCTTATTGCAATGTCTGATGCATTCAGACTTGGCAAACCTCTTGTAGAACGTGCTCTTACAATTTCAGGCGGAGCATGTGAAGTGCCAAAAAATCTGCGTGTTCCTGTCGGAACAATGATCGGCGACTTGATTCCGGAAGTTATCAAGCTTAAGCCGGGTGTAAAAAAGATTATCAGCGGCGGTCCAATGATGGGCTTTGCAATGATGAATTCAATGTTCCCTGTTCAGAAAAACACTTCCGGCGTTTTATTCCTGACAGAAAAAGAAGTTTCTCTGCTTGCAGAAACTCCATGCATCGGCTGTGGAAATTGTGTTAATGCATGTCCATGCGGTTTGACACCGGTCATGATGCTTCGTTCAATAAAAGCTGAAAATCTTGACGCTGCAGCAAAATATGGCTTGATGGACTGTATTGAATGCGGTTCATGTTCATTTGTTTGTCCTGCAAAAGTTCGCCTTGTTCAATATTTCAGGCTTGGCAAAATGAAAATTCGTGCAGAACAGGCAAAAGCAAAAGCTGCTGCAGAAGCCAAAAAAGGAGCAAATTAATGAGTGCACCGTCTGATGTAAACGAGATTTATCTTTCAACAAGTCCGCATGTTGCAAATTCAAACACAACACAGAAAATTATGTGCACTGTGGCTGTTTCACTTTTGCCGCTGTGCATTTTTGGTGTTGTTCTTTTTGGAATAAATGCGCTTCTTACTTTGCTTGTTACAAGTGCTTCAAGCGTTGTTTTTGAGTTTTTATTCCGCAAGCTGACAAAACAGCCTGTGCGTGCAAATGACTGTTCTGCACTTGTAAGCGGCATGATGCTCGGCCTTGTGCTGCCTCCTGGTTTGCCGCTGTGGATGCCGATGCTTGCTTCTTTGGTTTCAATTGTTATTGCAAAAGAGTTTTTCGGCGGTCTTGGTGCAAACGTTTTTAACCCGGCTTTGACAGGCCGTGCCTTTCTGTTTGTAAGTTTTCCAAAATTAATGGGAACATGGAAAGCTCCGGCTTTTGCCGTTGATGCTGTTTCTTCTGCAACTCCGCTTGCGCTTGGTGCAAATTCTGTTTCTGTTGCAGATTTGTTTTTTGGTACCACCGGCGGATGTATCGGCGAAACAAGCTCGCTGCTCATTTTAATTGCTTTTGTTTTTCTTGCATGTACAAAAATAATTGACTGGCGTACGCCTGTAACTATGGTTTTGACTGCTGTGCTTTACGGCTGGATTTTTGCCGGTGACAGCGGTTTGTGTTCAGGCAATATTCTTTTTGAACTTATGTCCGGCGGTCTTTTGTTTGGTGCTGTTTTTATGGCTACAGATTATGCAACTACCCCGGTTACAAAAAAAGGCAGAATAATCTTTGGCTTTGGCTGCGGTTTAATAACTGGATTAATCCGCCAGTTCAGCGGTTATCCTGAAGGCGTTATGTTCAGCATTTTGATTATGAATGCACTTGTGCCTTTCTTGAACCGTCTGACCGGACGGATTTATGGCACATCTAAGAGAGGAACTGCAAAATGAAAGAAACATTGAAACTTGGGTTTACGCTGGCAATTTTTGCAGTTGTTTCCTGCGTAGCGCTGGCACTTGTAAACAGCATTACAGAACCAGTAATTGCAGAAATGAAAATGTCTGGTTCTGCTGCTGCAATGAAACAGATTTTTGCATCTGCAGATAAATTTGAATCTGTAAAAGATTTTGAACCGCAGATTGGTACTGTAACAATTAAAAGCATAAACCTTGCAAGGTCTGCTGACGGAAGCCTTCTTGGTGCAGTTGTTGAAGCAGAAGGTCCTACATATGACAAGGCATTGATTCTTGTGGGTGTAGATACGTCTTATGCAGTAACCGGAACTGTTATTCTTGAATTGTCTGATACACCTGGTTTTGGTCAAAGGGCAAAAGAAGGTGGTTACATGGATCAATATAATGGAAAAACATCTGCTGATGCTTTTGCTGTTGGAGAAGACATTGCTGCAATTTCCGGGGCTTCAATTACATCAAAAGGAATTGCTGAAATCGTAAAGACAGCTGTAAACGAAGCTAAGACTGTAATAGAGGAGAACGCACAATGAAAGAAAAACTGAAAATATTTACAAACGGTCTTCTTGCAGAAAATCCTTTGCTTGTGCTGATGATTGGACTTTGTTCTTCACTGGCTGTTACAACAAAACTTACGAATGGTCTTGGAATGGGGCTTGCAATGACGTTCGTTCTTGTTATGAGCGAAATAATTATCAGTCTTTTTAGAAAATTAATTCCAGATTCAATTCGAATTCCTATTTTTATTGTTGTTATTGCATCGTTTACGACAATTGTAGATTTGCTTATGCAGGCTTATCTGCCGGCTCTTTCTGCAGCAATGGGCGTTTTTATTCCGCTTATTGTTGTTAACTGCATTATTATGGGGCGTGTTGAATCTTATGCATTTAAGCAGCCGCCTGTTAATGCAGCGCTTGATGCTTTAGGCATGGGTCTTGGTTATACATGGGTTTTGTGCGGCATTTCATTTGTACGCGAACTTTTAGGTGCTGGAACAATCTTGAGCATTCAGATTATTCCAGAAAATTACTGCATTGGCTTTTTTAGCAAAGCTGCCGGCGGTTTCTTTGTTTTTGGCATGTTCATTGCAATTGCAAATGCTGTAAAAGCGGCACTTGGAGGCAAAAAATGAACGAACTTTTTAAGATTTTTATTTCGGCAATGCTGATCGATAACGTTGTTTTAATTCAGTTTCTTGCATTGTGTCCGTTTATCGGCATGAGTACAGATGTTTCAAAGGCAACTGGAATGGGCATTGCAACCTCTTTTGTTATGGTTCTTGCAACTGCCGTAACATATCCGCTTTATCATTTTGTGCTTGAGCCTTTAGGTTTGACATTCCTTCAAACCTTGACGTTTATTCTTGTAATTGCAAGTCTTGTTCAGCTTGTTGAGTTTTATCTCAAAAAGTCTGCACCGGCTCTTTACAGTTCAATGGGCGTTTATCTTGCATTGATTACGACAAACTGTGCAATTCTGGCTGTTACGCTCAACTGCATTTCAAAACAGTATTCGTTCGTTGAATCAATTGTTTATGCAGTCGGTTCTGCATGCGGCTTTTTGATGGCACTTGTACTTATGTCTGGCATACGTGAACGCATTAAAATTGCGCCGATTCCGTCGTTTTTGAAAGGAACTCCGATTTTGTTTGTTGCAGCTTCGTTGATGTCTTTAGCTTTTGGCGGTTTTGCCGGTTTAATAAAGTGAGGAAAATCAAATGACTATTGTATATACAGTTTTAGTTGCTTTTGTTTTGTCGTTTGTTTTGGGTGTTTTACTCGGCATCTTCAAAAAAGTATTTTACGTTCCTGTTGATCCGCAGATTGAAAAAATCCGTTCATGTCTTTCCGGCGGAAACTGCGGTGGCTGCGGTTTTCCGGGATGTGATGGTTTTGCTGCAGCATGTGCAAAGGGTCTTGCTCCTGTTGACGGCTGTACGGCCGGTGGTGCTGCTACTGCTCAAAAAATTGCAGAAATAATGGGACAGACTGTTTCGGTTGACCAGAAAGTTGCTGTTGTTGCCTGTGCCGGCTCAAAAGACCATTCTGCCGTAAAAGGCGAATATATCGGTGTAAAGTCTTGTGCTGCTGCAAAGCAAAGCATAAACGGCACAAAAATTTGCGGCTGGGCCTGCATTGGTTTTGGTGACTGTGCAAATGTGTGTAAATTTGGTGCAATTTCTGTAAAAGATGATGGCATTGCTCATGTTGATGCAGAAAAATGCACAGGCTGTGGGGTATGTGTAAACGTTTGTCCTCAGAAAATCATCAGCCGTGTTTCAGCTTCTCAAAAAGGTGTTCGTGTAAACTGTTCAAACCGTTCACAGAACAAACCTGCAATTATGAAAAACTGCAAAAGCGGCTGTATAAAATGCGGCAAATGCGAACGCACCTGTACAAAGAATGCAATTCATCTTGTTGATGGATTGCCTGTTGTAGATTATACATTGTGTACAGCTTGCGGCGACTGTGTAAACGGCTGTCCGACAAAAGTGCTTTCGCTTGTTTAATATGAAACTTGTATTGGTGTTTTAATAAAAGATAAAAGGGGCTGTCCAAGAAGTCCTGTCATGCTGAATTCATTTCAGCATCTACACTGCATATAGTGTGTTGGATTCTGAATCAAATTCAGAATGACATAGGATTTAAACCTTTTGGACAGCCCCTTTTGTTTAAGCTGATGTCTAAAATTAATTAACAGAAATTAGAAAGTAACAATAACTTCTCCGGCTGGATATCTTTCTTTTACAAAATCTTTAATTTTCTGACTCTGCAAAGCTTTTACAAGTGCAACGATGCGCGGATCTTTTTCGTTGCCGGCTTTTACTGCAATAATGTTTACATATGGTGAATCTTTGCCTTCAACAAGCAGACCGTCTTTTGCTGCGCTAAGACCTGCTGGAATTGCATAGTTTCCGTTGATAACTGCGGCATCAACATCGTTTAAAACACGTGGAAGAGATGCAGCTTCAATTTCGCGGAATTTGAGTCCCTTGAAGTTTACGGTAATATCAAGTGGTGTTGCTTCAATGCCGGCTTCTGGGTCAAGCTGAATAAGACCTGCTGACTGCAAAAGCAGAAGTGCGCGGCCTTCGTTTGTCGGGTCGTTTGGAATTGCAATAGTTGAACCGTTCTGGATTTTGTCCAGTGAGTTGACTTTATTTGAATAAAGAGCGATTGGTTCAATATGAATGCCGCCTGCATTTACAAGATGATAATTCTTTTCTTTGTTGAATGATTCCATGTAAGGAATGTGCTGAAAAAAGTTTGCATTAATCTGACCGTCTTCTACAGCTGTGTTTGGTGTAACATAGTCTGTAAATTCAACAACTTTAAGCGTAATGCCCTGTTCTGCAAGATCAGAAGCAATAAGGTTCAGCATTTCTGCATGTGGCTCTGGTGTTGCACCAACGACAAGAACTGAAGAATCTGAATCTTTTCCGCCGTTTGCAAAAAGAAGAGATGCAGCAAGCAGTGCTGCAAGAACTAACAATGTTTTTTTCATAAGTTTCTCCTGTAAAAAATCATGCAATTTCAAAAAATAAAAACTGCAGAACTTTATATTTAACAGTTTGCAACGCAAACTTTTAACGTCGTTTCATCATGTTGTTTGCAATAACTGTACCGGCAAACTGAATTAATTCAACAAGAACAAGAATTACTACAACGGCACAAATCATAATGTCTGTGCGAAATCTTTGATAGCCGTAACGAATGGCAAGGTCTCCAAGCCCGCCGCCGCCAATTGCCCCGGCCATGGCGGAGTAACCAATTAAATTGATTATTGTAAGTGTAATGCCTGAAACAAGCGAAGGCAATGACTCTGGAACAAGTACTTTTAAAATAATCTGCATGTTTGTTGAGCCCATTGCTTTTGCAGCCTGAATTACACCGTGGTCAACTTCTTTGAGCGAAGTTTCAATAATTCTTGCAACAAAAGGTGCTGCAGCAATTGAAAGTGGCACGATTGTTGCCCGTGTGCCGATGCTTGTTCCCACAATAAAGCGGGAAAGCGGAAAAAGCAGAATCATCAATATGATGAAAGGAAAAGAACGGAGCACGTTGACTATGCGGCTTAAAATCTGGTTTGCAACTGGTTTTGGAATAATTCCAGAAACGGGGTCTGTTACGCAAAGAAGAATTCCGAGTGGAAACCCAAGAATAAGGGAACAAACTGTTGAAAAAAAGACCATGCATAAAGTTTCGAGCGAAGCTGTTCCTACAAGCTGAATAACCTGATTCAATTTCTAGCTCCTTATTTAATTTCTGTAACCGGCACAAGATGAGCCAGAAAATCTTTTGTTACGTCTGCTTTTGGAGAAGAAAAAACGTCTTTGACTGTTCCTTCTTCAACAACAAGACCTTTGTCAAGCACGGCAACAAGGTTGCATGCATCGCGCACAACTTCCATCTGGTGTGTAATCATTACAACAGAAAGATTCATTTTCTGCTGTATTTCTTTTATTAACGAAAGAATTGCGCGTGTTGTCTGCGGGTCAAGGGCGCTTGTTGCTTCGTCGCAAAAAAGAACATCTGGTTTTGCAGCAAGTGCACGTGCAATTGCCACGCGCTGTTTTTGGCCGCCAGAAAGTGTGCTGATTGGTGCATCGCCGCGGTTTTCGAGCCCGACAAGAGCAAGCATTTCTTCAACACGCTCTTTTATAACGGCTTTTGGTGTTTCGCAGATTTCAAGCGGATAAGCAATATTTTTTGCAGCCGTTCTTGAACTGAAAAGATTGAAGTTTTGGAAAATCATTCCGGCTTTGCGCCGCTGTGCGATAAGTTCCTGTTTGGAAAGGTTGTCAACGCGGCGTCCGTCATAATAAACGGCACCAACGTCTGGTGTTTCAAGCAGGCTTATAAGCCGCATAAGCGAAGATTTTCCGGCGCCGCTTTTGCCGATAATTCCATAAATTGTGTTTGATGGAATTGAAAGGGAAACGTCCTGAACTGCCGTAACCTGTCCAGAAGCTCCTGTATAGGTGCGTTTTAAATGCTCAAGTGTAATTTGCATAAAATCTCCGCAAAACAAATATTAGTTTGCATAATAGAATACTCTGCCATTTTTTTCAATCAGTTCAAAACATGTGCATGTCTTGAAAAGCCTCTGGCATTATGTTCTGTGCAGAACCGGCGCAGTGTGTATGTGTATAATTGTGCATTATATAGAAGTTTTTGCATAAAATAACGCTGCCGGCTTAAAACATCTGCTGATTGAAGTCAGCTGAAAAGTTCAATTTATTTTGCAAGCCTGTGAAAAAACTGAAAAAAACTGAACTTTTGTATTGTTTTGAATCGCAGATGTGCCATAAAAATCCGCAAAGGCTGACAATTTTAATTGGCCGTGTGTGTTTTAAGAGAAGAACTTGCTTGAAGAATTATGGAAAGTTTCAGTTTTTGTTTTTTTAGAAAAATTATTCGTCAAGACCTTCTGGAACAAACATGTAGCCGACCTGTCGCACTGTCTGTATGTAACCGCCTGGTTTTTCTTCTGTGCGCAGCTTATCTCTGAGCCACGAAAGGTGAGTGTAGACAGTTCTAAGACCGATTACTGCATCGTATTGCCACAGATTGTCAAGCAGGTCTTCTTTTTTGACAGCCTGATTTGCTCTTTCTATTAGATATGTAAGAATTTTAAACTCTTGCAATGTCAATTGAACTGTTTTGCCGTTCTTTTCCAGTTTGACCTGCTGATAATTTACAGTAAAAGGCCCGAAATTGTAAGGTTCGTGCAGTTCAAGTGCAGGGTTAAGACCTTTTGATTCGTTTGTATCTGCTGCATGAGGTGTGTTTTTGAGGAGCATTCCCGTCCGCAGCTGGACTTTTACACGGGCTAAAAATTCTTCGTGAATAAAAGGTTTTGTAATGTAATCGTTTGCACCGTTTTTCAAACCGTGTACTTTATATTTTGTTGATCTTTTGGAACTCAAAAAGATAAAAGGAATGCGCAGGTCTCCAAGTTTTTTGCGGATAAACCGCACGAGAAAAAAACCTGTGTGGTCCTGAAAATTAGTTTCTGATATTACAAGATCGCACTTGTTCCGTTGAAGCCATTCAGCTGCCTGTGAAACGTTTCGCAAAGTCGTTACAGTATAGCCGGTTTCTTCAAGAAGATTTTGCGCAGCTGTGTCGTTTGTTCCGTCTACAATTAAAATGTGCTCCATAATTGAATATTCTAGCAAAAACTGAATGACCGTGCAATCAAAACATGTCAAAATCGTAAATTGCAGGAATATCGCAATAAGAGTATAATTGATACTGCATTTATAGATAATTTTTTTTTGCGTCTGGCATGCCGAACTCGTCCTCTCGTCATGCAGAACTTGTTCTTTTGTCATGCTGAATTTGTTTCAGCATCTGTTTCAGCATCTGTTATAACAGACCCTGAAATAAATTCAGGGTGACAGTTTGACCAGATTCTGAAACAAGGCTGTCGAGTTCGGGGTGACAGTTTGACCGGATCCCGAAATAAGGCTGACGAGTTCGGAATGACGGGTTCCTCATTCGGAATGAGGCTGTTTGCATAAGTGATGGTTTGGTGCAACAAAAAAAAGGTTACAAAAAAAATATAAAAAAAGTGTAAAAGTTAAAAAAAATATAATATTTATAAAACATTTATAATATATTTTAACGAAACTTAAACACGTTAAAAGTCAATTGCATTATATTCTCTGTAACAACAAAAAAGGAGTTGTAAATGAAAAAGATTATTGCAATCTTGCTTGCACTTGCTGTAGTTTCTATGGCATTTGCTCAGACAGTGTCTATTTCTAACGAATTGAAGACACAGCCTGAAATCACAGTTGACGGCGGAAACATGTACTGGGGTTTCGCTAACGACTATTTCCTTCGTGACGAAGTAGTAGGCGAAGCTGTTACAGCTGACGGCCGTGCTAGAGTTAAGGGAAGAATCCGCTTTGATATCCAGACATTGGATCCAGCAGAAACTTCAATTCTTAATGTAAAACCACGCTGGTCTTGGAACTCAGCTTCAAATGCAAACGATGGCAACCGCTCATCAGTAGCTGCTGTATTAAAGCCATTTGACTGGTTGGAAGTTGGTATTGGTAACCTTGATGAAGTTGGTTATGCATTCTGCTGCCCAGGAAACCTCTGCTGGGGTACATGGGCTGAAGAATGGTCATGGGGCTTCAACACAGTTATTGGTCTTGCTGGTAAATGGCAGAACGTACATGAATTGGTTCATGACGGTATCCAGGTTTTGTACACAGGTGTAGACGGTCTTAAAGTTGGTATCGGTTTCGAATCTGCTAACAAAGACGTAGACAACACTTGGTCTTATGCAAACAAAAAAACAATGCTTAAAAAAGGCATGTTCAACGGTCTTGCTCTTGGTGCAACATACGATGCTGATCTTTTCAGCGTAGGTGCTAACTACAAAGGCAACTTCGGTACAACAGAAGGATACCTCGCTGAACAGAATGATAAAGCATATCAGGATCACACA
>JAZQNK010000009.1:0-12564 GCA_045627325.1 Treponemataceae bacterium
ATATATATATATATATATATGCACTACAATAGATTAACTATTGCATATATTTCATTTATACATTAACATGTTTGTATATGCAAGTGGTTTTTATATTTTTATCATTAATTGTTTCTCTTTATGATATTAAAACAGGCAAAATTTCACGCTTATTCTTTCTTGTGTATGAAATTATCTTTCTTGCATATATTTTTCTGTTTAAAATTGAATCATTTTTGCCGGCTTTGCTGTGCGGGCTTTATGCTTTGGGCTTGTTTCTTGCAGTCAGAATACTTTCAAAAAATAAAATGGGACTGGCTGATGTCTGGTATGCGGCCGTCAGTGCAGAAACACTTTCTTTTTTTGCGTGGCACAAAGCAATGCTTTTAAGCTGCATTTTTGCCGGTGTATATATGGTTTCTACTCATAAATATAAGGTTCCGTTCATTCCTTTTATGAGTTTAGGCTGCATTATTTTAATTCTGATAAAAAAAACGTGATAAGGATAAGTTTTAAATGTTCAAAAAGTGTTGTTGTTTTTTTATAATGATTGTCTTATTTATAAACTTATGTTTTTCTCAAACACAGTCTTTTGAGTTTATAAACCAGAACATAACGGATGTTCTTTTTATTTTTTCAAACCAGCTGAAAAAAGCAATATTGCCTGACGGAACATTGAGCGGAAGCACATCATTTCAATTTTCCGGCACAGATACACAAAAAGCTTTTGAGTCTTTTTTAAGTGCAAACAGACTTTTTGCGTACGAAGAAGACGGCGTTATATATGTCTCAAAAATCAATATAACAAAAAACGAAGACGGAACAATCAATATAGAAAGCTATGATTCAACAAGTGCAGAAATCATAGAAAAAATCGGTCAGTTTACAAAAACAACAATAACATACGAAATGCTTCCGTCTGTAAGAAATTCAATATGTGCAGAAAATGTAACAGTAACAGAAGCACTTGAAATCCTTTTAAGGCCATACAGCGAATACGAAATAGTTCCAGAAGAAAAATATATTTTTGTCAAAAGAAAAAATGCGCAGAATCCATATTCCAACATTACAGAAGCAGGCAGTGTTCTTGAACTGAATCAAGACCAGCAGGAAGACGAACAGAGCGCACCGACTTACACGGCTGAAATAAAACGGGCTTCCCTAAAAGAGGCAATAGAAAAGCTTTTTTCACTTACAGATAAAGATTATACAAGTTTTATAACAAATGATGTTCTTGTGGAAAGCGTAAAATTCAGCGGCAAAAGTTTTGAAGAAAGCCTTGCACTTATTCTCGAAGGTGGCAGTGCAAGAAGCAAAGAAATGAAAGGCATCTGGTATATTTTTCAGGAAGAAAACCAGAAAGTACAGGACAAGATAAAAAAACAGCAGGAATACTGGAGTCTTGTTACTTTAAAACATTCAACATTTAGCGAAATACGTGGAATTCTTGAAGAAAAATATTCATATTTGAAATTCTATGAACTGCCAAACAAAAATGTCTTTGCAATTTCTGCATCAGAAAAAGACAGCGAAGAAATAAAAGAATTTGTAAAGCTTATCGACATCCCAAAAGAAAGCAAAGTAATAAAACTCAAATATATAAAAGCCGAAGACCTGATAAGTCATCTGCCACCGTCTGTCAAAGCAGAAGATGTTGTTTTAACCGGAAATAATTCAAGCGTGTTCTTTAAGGGAACAGAAGAAAATAAAAAAATATTCCTTAAAGAACTTGAAACAATAGATCTTCCAAGCAAGCGCATAAGATATGACATGCTTATAGTGCAGTACCAGCAAAGTGCAAATCTTCAGTGGTCACTGTCATTTGAAGCAGATTCTCTTGTGCCGGGGCATAAAACGCTTTTGACTGGAACTTTAGGCAATCTATTAAACTTAAATTTTGATGTTGTAACGGTATTTGGATATTTATTTGCATTGAAATTTAATACGGCACTGGCAGAAAACAAAGCATCTGTTTTTGCAGATACAACATTGCACGGCGTGTCCGGCGAAAACATTCAGTTTAGAAATACGTCAACATACCGTTACAGAGACTCAACGATTGACCCTGAAACCGGCGAACCAAAATATACAGGCGTAACCAGAGAAATTGTTTCCGGTCTTGTACTCGACATTAACGGCTGGATTTCTGGTGACGGAATGATAACGACTACAGTAACGGCATCTGTTTCAAAACAAGGCGTGGATGTTTCTGCAACAACAGGAAATCCTCCGCCGACATCAGAAAAAATCATTACCACACAGGTAAGGTCAAAATCTGGCGAACCGGTAATATTAAGCGGTTTAACACAGAACGATACAAGCATTTCAGATGAAGGTCTGCCATTTTTAAAGAAAATTCCAATTCTCAATAAGCTTTTCAGTACATATCTAAAGACAGATGAACAAAGCGAAATGGTAATTTATCTGGTGCCGCACTTAGAAAAAGACAGCATAGAAACAAATGAAGTGCTTGATTTAGAGAACGTATACAAAAAATACGGAAAAAGACACTGGAAACGCAAGGGGTATGCATCATGAGCGTAATATCACCACTTTACTGCAAAGAAAATCATGTAATACTGCTTGCTGAAACGGAAGAAAAGCTTGAAATAGGTTTTACAGAAAAGACAGACGAAAAAGCAAAGGTTGTTCTGTCGAGGTTTTATAAAAACAAAGAGATTGTCTTCAAAAAACTAAAAGAAGAAGAATATTCTCTGTGCATGAGCCGTCTGTTTTCTAAACAGGAAGAAACAGGATATATAGAAGAAAATGACAGCGATGAAACAAATGAAGAAGTAAATATAGAAAAAATTGCAGAAAAACAGCCGGTTGTAAACCTGCTTAATTCGCTGATTCTTGAAGCATTAAAAAGACATGCAAGTGATATTCACATAGATTCATTTGTAAACGGTTTTATAGTCAGATACAGAGTTTCTGGTCTTATGGAAAACGGAATGAGCCTTACGGAAGAAGAAGTAATGGGACTTTCTGTAAGATTAAAAGTTCTTTCTAATCTTAATGTATTGGAAAGAAGGAAAGCTCAGGATGGAAGATTAAGCGTAAAAAGCGGAAATCAAGCTGTAGACATAAGACTTTCGATTGTGCCGACTGTATACGGCGAATCAATTGTAATGCGCCTTTTGCAGACAGAACGGGCAGATGTACATGTTGAAGACTTAGGCTTTTCAGAAGGCGACTTAATAAAGATAAAAAAAATTCTTACAAATAAAAGCGGACTGATTCTTGTAACAGGTCCGACAGGCAGTGGAAAAACAACAACACTAAACGCATTCCTTTCTTATCTTCAGAACGATGAAAAGAAAATCATAAGCATAGAAGACCCTGTTGAATATCGCATAACAGGCATAACACAAATACAGACAGATGAAGAAATTGGCATGAGCTTTTCTGAAATTTTAAAGCGTGTTTTAAGACAAGACCCTGACATCATAATGGTCGGCGAGATAAGAGATACAGAAACAGCATGCCTTGCACTGCAGGCTTCTCTTACCGGTCACCTTGTTTTTTCATCTCTGCATACAAACAGTCCGGAAGAAGCCCCGATTAGATTAAAGGATATGGGTGCACCGTCTTATATGATAAAAGCAGTTTTAAAATGCGTCATCGGGCAGGAACTTGAACGAAGGGATGATAAAAAACTGCATCTTTTAGGAAAAATATGGGAGCCTGTTCTATGAAAAAGAAAGAAAGTTTTTTTGATTTCGTGTCATTTCTGCTGCCGCTTTTAGAAAGCAAGATTTCATTAAATGATTCCCTCACAATTCTGACGAAGGAATCAAAAAATTCCAGCATGTCTTTATCTGTTTTTGCAGAAGTTGAAGAAAAAATAAAAAGCGGAAAGAAATTTTCTCTTGCATTAAGAGAGATTTTCACCGAAAGGGAACTTCCAAAATATTTTTATTATCTTCTGCAGGCAGCAGAAGAAACCGGCAGTTTAACTGAAGTTTTAAGAAAAATTCATACAACAATATCAAAAGAAAACGATTCCAAAAAACGTCTTGTAAGCATTCTGATGTATCCAGTGGGAATCATTGCATTTTCTGGTTTTGCAGCTTTCTTTTTGCTGTTAAAGGGTGTGCCGCTTTTTGTAAAGTCTGGTGTATTAAAAGAAAGCGATATTTCGTCAATAGTTTCAAGCATATGGTTTGCCGTTTTTGTTCTGTTAATTCTGGCAGCCGGTTTTTTTGTCTTTTTGTACAGGACATACAACCCTTCGTATAAATTTTCTTCTTTGTTTTTCTATTTATATCTTTTTACATCAAGCAAGATTGCTTTAGACAAGGCATTAGGAGAATGCATAAAGGCATTTGAAAATATAAAGCTAAAAAAAGCACTGCTCTGCGTAAAAGAAGGCATACGAAGCGGCAAAAGTGTATATGCATCTTTCTGCGAATCTTCGTTTTTTCCCCAGAGGATTCTTACATGGATTTCGCTTTCTGAACACCAGGGAAATGTAACTGAATCTTTTAAAGTTTTGTGTGAAATATATGAAAAAAACGACAACGAAAAGCAGCAGAACATAGAAAGATTGAGTGAACCACTGACCATAAGCATAACGGCTGTTTATTTAGGTCTTTTGATACAAGGAGCGGTTGTTCCGCTTTTAACAAGTTTTGGAGGAATTTAAATGAAAAAAAGAATGTTAAAAGAAGATGAAGGCTTCAGTTTTGTGGAAATTATTGCATCACTTGCAATAATTTTGATTCTTTCGTCGGCTGTCGGGTTTTCTGCACTTAAATACATTGAAAAAGCAAGAAGAACGACAGCTTTGACACAGATAGATTCATTTAAAGCTGCCCTGCAGGCTTATTACATTGACTGCGGAAGATACCCGACCGAAGAACAGGGACTTCTTGCATTGTGGCAAAAACCTTATATGTCGCCGGTTCCTGCAGCATGGAACGGTCCATATACAGATGCAGAAATCGGCAAAGATCCATGGGGCGAAGACTATGTGTACAAAGTGCCGGGAGAAAACAATCTTCCATATTCAATCATCTCGTACGGTGCAGACGGAAAAGAAGGCGGCGAAGGAAATGATGAAGACATTGTTTCTTGGAAAAGATGACGGTTTTTCGCTTTGCGGTGTGCTGCTTTTTGTTTTTGCAGTGTCATTTCTTGTGCTTTCTCTTGATGAACTTGTAATGGCAAAAGAAAGACTCTGGGAAAAAGAAAAAGCAAAAACAAATGAATATATAGAAACTTTATTGAATCAGGAAGAGGAATTGTATGTCACTTTTTGAAACGTTTTTATCTGTAATTCTTCTTTCTCTTTTCTTTGCATATGTGCCCAAAATGTTTCTGCCGGCATGTGCAAAACTGGAAAAAATTTCAAACGAAAGAAGTGAAATTCAGAATGTGAAATTTCTTGCTGATTCGTTTCTGCTTTTCTGTGAATCTGGTTCTGTTGAAAAATGGAAGACAGAAAACATGTGCTATGCAGATTCAATAGTAATAGAAAAAGTAAAAGAAAAAGAAGACCAGAAAACGCATAAAACATTGCAGCTTATAAAAGCCGAATGCAAGCTGAACGGACAGACTTATGATTTTTATGGAGTTGTAGAAAAATGAAAAAACGGTTAATGCCTTTGTCTTTTTCATTTTTTTTGGAATCAAAAGGACAAAAGAAAGCTTCTTATATCAAGAGTGCAGTAGAAAAAGAATATCCTGTTTTAGATGACAGCATATTCTTTGATTATACAGAGTTTACATTTGATAAAAAGAAATGGGATTTGATTTCTATTGTTGACAGAAACTTTTATGAAGAAGAGAAAATACGTTACGAAAAAACTTCTTTTGTATCTGATGTTTCGTGCATTGCATCAAGAAAAGATTTTACATCTGGCAAAGTTTTTAAAACAGAAGACTATGATGTTTTTTATGACGCAGAAAATAAGCAGCCCGTTATAAACCTGCGTTTGCAGAACAACTGCAAAGCAGAAGAAATTTATAAACCAGACGCAGATGACATTAGAAATGCAAAAGTCATTTTTTCTTGCGAAAAGTTTTATGAAAAAAAACGGTTTCTGCTTGCTGCAATTTCTTTTTGCCTGGTTTCGGTTTTCTTTGTTTTTCAGGCATGTTTTTCTGCAAAAGATAATGCAAAAGCAAATGTACCAGAAATCAGTGAGACTGTAATAGAAGCAAAAATACAGGAAGAAGATTCATTTTTTAAGAATTTTCTTGCATGCTGCAGCCTGCTTTCTAAAGAAAATGGAAAACTTCGTTTTTACTCAGAAACAAAGGATAATTTTATTGAATTTAAAGTTTTGTGCAGTTCGCCTTCTAAACTTTTAGAAAGCCTTCAAAAAGAAGATTTTCAATCTGTAAAACTTATAAATGTTGCAGGAAACGAAAAAAGCACAAACGGAAGTTATGAATGCATTTTTGAAATTCAAGGTAATGCAAGGCTGAAAAGTAATGAAACATATACAGACCTTGACAGTGCAAAAACTCTTGAAGAGTTATGCTGCAAAAATGTACTTCTTCAAAAATCAAAGAACACGCTTTCTGATATTTCTTTAAAAGACACCAGTGCGAATATAAAAAGTTTTTTTGAATCTTTTTCGGAATTAGAAAAAGAAAACGCTGTCGGAATATCTTCATTTGAAGTTACTGCTGATGAAAATGAAGGTCTTGTTCTTGTTCATTTGTGTTTTCTGCCAGCTTTTAAAAATCCATATTTGATTTTGCCGCTTCAAAAAGAAGTTTTTGAGCCGCTTTTAAGTGTCTTTCCAAAAATGCAGAAAACATATGTTCCTGTAAAAACTGCAAAAGTAGAAAAACCAAAAGAAATCTTAAATGAAATTGGCCGTGTAAAAAACGATGACGGCACAACAACAGTATACAGACGTTCAAAAGACGGAAAAATGATAACGGAGAGGATAAATGAATAAAACAAAAAGTGTTTTTAAATCTTTTTTGTTTGCTGCTTTGACAATTCTATTAGTTTGTTCCTGTTCAACAAAAAAGAAACAGCCTGTCAAGAAAATGGAACTGAGGGGAATGATTTATGATTATGATAATCTGCCGGTAAGTTCTGCGCTGCTTACTCTTACAAGCCCGGAAGATGTCAAAATTAATTTTACTGTTTATTCAGATATAAACGGAAGATTTGATTTTGGAGAAGTAAACGCCGGAATGTATACAATTGAAGGTTACAAAGCCGGATATGAAGACATTCTGGAAAATTTTACGTTTGCAGATGCAAGGCAGATTGTATATATAAAAACAGCTTCGTTAGAACAGCTGCTTGAAAAGGCTTATAACAGTTTTGAAAATTCTGCATATGACGAAGCAAAAAATTATATTGAAAGAGCAGAAAATCTAGACCACCAGAACGAAAAGGCACTTTTTTATGAAGCACTTTTATATCTTGAAACACAAGATATAAATGAAGCATTAAGAATATTGAATATTCTTGAAAAAAAAGATGCTTCAAATGTTGCCGTTCTTCTGTTTCTTTCGGACATTTATCAATACGAAAAGAAAGATTTACTTACAGCTCTTAAATATCTGAAAAAAGCCCACAAATTTTCAGAAGATGATTCAATCCTTCAAAAAATATCTAATTTAGAAACGCTTATCCAACAAGGAGAGGAAAATGAATAAAAGTCTTTTAAAGTTTTTTAGTTTTCAGGCATTATTGCTGCTGTTTTGCTTTGCCATGCTTTCATCTTGCGGAGGCGGTGGCGGAGGAAGCAGCAGTTCAAACAGTTCGAACAGTACTGCAGGTCATACTCCGTTTGTAATAACAACACCAGTATGTTCGCTTTCGCCAAGAGCCGGTGCATATGATTACTGCGGCGTTACGTTCAGCTTTAAGAACACATCAAATAAAACCGTAAGTCACTTAAAAATTTCCTGCATGGTCTATAAAGACCTGAACGGAACGAATCCTTTTATGGGAACAAACCATATTCTTGCAGATTATCCTGAAACTGTGCAGCCAGGTGAAACAAAGGATTTTATTTTAAATCTTGACCCGTATTTATACACAATACCGACAGAAGTTTATCTCATAGACTATTTTTTCGTAAAAGATTTGACATATTCCGACGGAAGTTCATGGCACGATGAACTTGGAACATATTCTGTAAGGAGTTATTGATATGAGCTTGTTGAAAAAAATTGCAGGTCGTTTTTTAGTTACTGTGCTGCTTGTAACACAGATTGCTGTTCTGTTTTCATCTTGCGGAGGCGGTGGTGGTGGCGGGGGCGGACTTGCAGGTGGAAGCGGTCTGATTGACGAAAACATTCTTATTACAGATACAGACAAACGAAAGTGGACGATTATGGTTTACATGGCTGCAGACAACGACCTTGAAGTTGAAGCCATGCGAAATTTAAACCAGCTTGAAGCTGTAAGCAGAATTGGCAATGGAAAAGTGACGGTTCTGGTGCTTGTAGACAGGACTCCTGGTTTTGACAGTACTGACGGCGACTGGACAGATACACGCCTTTATGAAATTGTAACGGACTCGAACGGAATAGACACGACAGTTGCATCTAAACGCATAGCATGTCCTGCACTGGAAATTACAGAAAACGGAACAAAAGAGCTTGATATGAGTGATTATAATGTATTGCAGACTTTTGTTACTTTTTCTAAAAGCAAATATAAAGCAGACAAATATGGTCTGATAATGTGGGGACATGGAACAGGCTGGAGAAGCAGCTCTGCAAGAGCTTATGCAGTAGATGACACAACAAACAATTCAATGCCAATTGCACAGATGAGGCTTGCGCTGCAGAATCAGGGACTAACATTTATAGGATTTGACACATGTTTTTCTGCAAATCTTGAAACTGCATATGAACTGAAAGATTGTGCAAAAACAATTATTGGAACACCAGGACTTGCACCGGGTTCAGGCTGGAATTATAACACAGTTTTTGCATCAATTATGAACAGTGATTTTTCTGAAGGCAGTCTTGAAGACACGCTTATTGCTTCTTACAGGGCAGATTATGCATCTGTTACAGGAACTGCCATTTCTATAATTGACACATCAAAAGTACAGGCTTTGTTTGAAGCTTTTGATTCTCTTGCAGAAGTGCTTACGCCATGCATAACAACAAATGCGTTGAGAACAACAATGCTCAATATCTGCATGACTCTTTCCAGAGGATACAGCGCAGGTGCATATCCGTGTGATTATTTTCTGGATATTCATGATTATGCAGTAACTGTAAAAAACAGGGCAAATACATTGACACAGGACGCTGCAACACAAAGCCTGATAGAAACAAGAGCAGAAACATTAAAAACATGTGCTGCACAGTGTGTAAAAAAGAGCTGGAGCCATGACAATCTTGTAGCTCCAATGGGAGTCCATTTGATTCCGCTTAATGCAGCTGGAACACCTGCTGCAACACACTCTGAAGCATACAGAAAAGGAACTTCTGCATTGTATAAACCTGCAATGATTAATGATTCTGTGTGGTGGGTTCCATCAAACGGACAGAATGGACCTGCTCTGCTGGATAAGCTTTTTTATACAACGTATTCAAACTAAAACAAGCAGTGCATTCTGCACAGCTTGTTACAATTTTTAGCTGTTTAAAGAAATAGTGAAATTATAAAAGAACAAAGGAAGAAGCTGTGAAAAATTTGAAAGACAGCAATTTATAAAGATAAGGAGAGAAAGAAAAGTGAAGAAAAACGGTTTAAAGAAAACAGCATTTATATTGCTTGTGACAGTATTTATGGGTGTATGCAGTACCTCAATTTATGCAGGTGGCGGTGGTGAGTCACTTTCAATTACAAAGACAGAAACTCCTCCAAAAACAGGACCTGGTGAAACAGGGAGTAAAAACAGTGAGGTCAGCAAAATCCAACAGTTTCTTAGTTGGTTCCACAGTTTATTTGGAGGCGGTGATTCAAACAGCGGAGGCGGTTCGGGCAGCAGTCCGTCTAAAACAGCAGAGCAAAACAACCAGAAAGAACAGGCTGCTGTTGAAAACGAAGGAAACATAGAAACGGCACAGGTAACCGGTGACCCTGTCCTGCTGACAACAGGACAGTATTTTCAGAGTGAAACAGACATTGTACTTAAAACACTTTCAGGCGGGCTTGCCGTAAACCGCTATCATACAAGCGGCGGTTCAACAGGCGGAGGAATGCTTGGAAGCAAATGGACAGGCTCTTTTGAAACACGCCTTATAAGGGGTGTAACAGAAGGATATCAGCAGGGAAAAAGAGAACTTGAATCAAAACTTGCAGAACTTAAACAGGCAAGAAAAGATCTTGATGAAGAAATAGTAAAAACAGACGGTTCGCTTGAAAAAGAAGATGCAGACATTGTAGCAGAAGCAGACCTGATGATTGCAAGAGCAGAAGCAGAAATTGCAGCATTGAATGCAATTGAAGCAAAAAAAGAAAAGCTTGAAGCACTTAATAAATATACAAAATACGGAAAAGCAGCGGAACATGCAGCCACAGGGAACGACACGCTGATATTAATGCTGGACGGATACATACCTGTAGTGTTTGAGTACAAGGGCAGCGGAAAATGGGAAGCATGTTCAGAAAAGTACAGGGCAGAATATGAAATAACAAGCGGCAACGGAAAGGATGCGCTTGAAGCCGACAGGTTCATGCTTAAAGCCAAGAACGGCATGAAGGAAACATTTGACAGATGGGGACTTGCCGCAAGCATTGAAGACAGGAACGGAAACGTAACTGAATTTATAAGGGATGGAGAACAGAAGCTTGAAGAAATAAAAAGCAGCAGCGGCCAGAGCCTTAAATTTTCATATAACAGAGACGGACTGCTTGAAAAGACAGAACTTGAAGAAAAAGGCAAAGGAACAGGAGTCTGCGTAACATATAAATATGCAGGAAAGCTGCTGACCTGCGTAACGGACACTGAAGGCGACACGCAGAAGTTTGAGTACAATGCAGACGGAAACCTTGTAAAGCTCATAAAGCCTGACGGATCGTTCGTAGAGTTCAAGTACGGGCTTACGGACAGCGAAGGAAACCTGTACACGACGTCGACAGTAAACGAAGAAGGATATGCCGAACAGTTTGACTATGAAAAATCATCGAAGACGACAGTCTACACCGACCACGACGGAGTAAGGACGGTATATAAATATGATGAAGCACATCAGATAACGGAACAGAAGGAAGCAGACGGCACCGTATATGCATATACATACGACAAAGCCGGAAGAATGCTGAGCGGAACGAAGAACGGTTCGAAGACAACGTTTGCATATGATGAAAAAGGCAACCTGCTGAAGGCAGCATATGCAGACGGTTCAAGCGAAACGTTCGTGTATGACGGAAACAACAACTGCATAAAGGTAACGGACCGGGACGGAATAAGCGCAGAATATACATATGATGCAAGGGGAAACTGCACGGGAATAAGAAGAGGCAGCATTGAAGCATTGACTGCGCAGTATAACGAAAAAGGCCAGGTTACATGCATGACGCGGAACGGCGGCGACAGGCTCTGCCGTACGCTTTTCAGTTATGACGAAAAAGGCAACCTTAAGGAGCGGACGACATACAGCAAAGGCGAAGCAGTAAAGGAAAGCTGGACGTATGACGTGCAGAACCGCGTGACAAGCTACACGGACGGCGAAGGACAGAAATATACATATGAATATACGCAGAAAACGGTAACGGAAAAGACCCCGGCAGGACTTGAGCGCGTATATGTGACAAATGCCAGAAAAGACCTGGCATCGATTGACGAAACGGACACAAAGACAGGCGAAAAAAGGCATTATGAATATGAATATGATAAACGCCACCTTGTAACGAAAGTAAAGGCAGGACGCAGCGCCGAAGATGCAGAAACTGTTGCAGCATATGCATATACAAGGGCCGGCAAGGCACAGAGCGAAACGCGCACCGACGAAAGCGGAAGCTGGATAACGGAATATGTATATGATGCCGCAGGAAGAATAGAATCAGTAAAAAGGTCAAAAACAGACAGATACGGCAACAGCCATAAGCAGCCTGTAACGCAGAAATATGAATATGCGGCAGCGGCAGGCGGAAGCGAGTTTACATACATAAGCCCGGAAGGAAACCGCACGGTAATAAGCTATGACAGATGGAACCGTGTAACTGACGTAAAGAATGCATTAAACGAAAAGTCACACAGGACGCTGAGCTCTGCAGGACGAATATTGAACGAAGAATCTTCGCACGGAGGAATCTATTCGTATGCATATGACAGGACGGGAAGCCTTGCAGGATTAGGCGAAAAGAACGGAAAGCAGGCAGCAATAGAATACAATCCTGACGGTTCAGTAAAGAGCGTAAAGGACAGGAACGGAAACGTAACGGCGTTTGAATATGATGAAAGAGGACTTTTAATAAAGGAAAAAAGCGAATCTTCAGCAAAGACATATGAATATGACAGGGCCGGAAGGATAAAGGCAGTATATGCAGGAAAGCGCAGCGGAGAACTTACGAAGCTGAACGCCGTGCAGTATGCAGAATATGAATATGCAGCAGACGGACGGAGCGTAAAGCTGACGGCCGGAGGACAGTATAAGGCAGAATATAAGCTTAATGCATGGGGCGAAGTGACGGAAACC
>JAZQNK010000010.1:0-13460 GCA_045627325.1 Treponemataceae bacterium
TATTGAACATTTGTTCGAGTATCTTTCCAATAACCAATAATTTGTGGAAGTTGAGGAGTTGGCAGCGAAGCACTGTATTGTGCAATATTTATGCCTGTTGATGTTGTAAACATTCCGCTTCCGATTATAACCTCTGCTGAGCTTTGCAGTCTGTATGTAAACTCTGTTATAAACGAAAGATGTGTATTAAGTGTAATTTCTGTATGTGGAAGCGTTGCATTTCTTGCTGAACCGTCTTGAAGATGAATTACAGCTGAGCCATAAATTTCATCTCCAATTTGAAATTGAGGAAGCATGCCTTGAGTTGCAGATGAATTCAAGCCTGTTAAAGGTTCACATGCAACGCCGTTTTTATAAAATAAAATGTCAATCGACTCTATCGGAGGACTCATATATGGAAAAAGATTGAAAAGCGGTTCATCTGCAGATGAGCCCTGATTAGAACCGGCACTTCCGCTGTTGCCAGATGTTGTGCCTGTACCCCAGCTGCCGCCACCACCGTTGTTGTGCGGGCCATCATCTTGGTTATATAATGTTGCACCGCCGCCACCACCGCCGCAAGAGGTGCAGACTGCAAAAATCAATGATATCAAAAAAAGCAATACAAAAGAAAAAGCATTTTTTTTCATTATATTTTAAAATTCCTATATGTTAGTTATAAAATAAGCAAAAACAAAACTGATTATGTTATTATACTAAATTTTAATATTTGTAAAGGGTTGAACTTTTGACACTTGAAAGGGTTTTCACAAAAGTTTATTCACATACTTTGGTTCGGTTCGGCAAGACAGGAGTCTGTCATTCCGAACGAAGAAACCGTCATCCCGAACTTGGTTCGGAATCTGGTTAAACCGTCACCCTGAATTCATTTCATGGTCTGTTATGCAATGGATGCTGAAACGGGTAGATGCTGAAACGAGTTCAGCATGACGGAAGGGGCGAGTTCAGCATGACCGGTTTACAAAAACCCGCAGCCGATTTATTTAATTACCTGCACAAGTTCGGCAAGACAGAAGTCCGTCATTCTGAACGAAGAAACCGTCATTCCGAACTTGGTTCGGAATCTCATTATTTGTGCAAATTGTATTTCTGTTTTTAAGCATTTTTCATTTATGACAAATTATGTTATGCTCTAATATAAAAAAACTTGAAATTATTTTATGAGGCTCTTATGTTAAAAACCGGTGATGAATACAGAGATTTTTATGTTATTGATGTATGTGATGTAAAAGATTTTAAAAGCAAAGGCATTTATCTTCGCCATAAAACAACCGGTCTTGAAGTTTTTCATCTTTTAAATGACGACGATGAAAATCTTTTTTCGTTTTGTTTTAGAACGCCTGTTAGCGACAGCAAAGGCACGCCTCATGTCATTGAACATTCTGTTCTGTGCGGTTCAGAAAAATTCAAATTAAAAGAGCCGTTCATTACATTAAAAAGCAAAAGTGTTTTGACCTTTTTAAATGCGCTTACTTATCCAGATAAAACTTTATATCCAGGTGCTTCTCAAATTGAAAAGCAATATTTTGACATAATGGATGTTTATGCTGATGCTGTTTTTTTTCCGATTCTTTCTGAAATAACTTTTAACCAGGAAGCCCACCGCATGGAACTTGATGAAAACGGAGAACTTTCTGTTCAGGGCGTTGTCTATAACGAAATGAAGGGTATTTATTCCGATTTTTATTCTGTTGTATTAAGAAATATTAATAAATCATTGTTTCCAAAGACAACTTATGAAAATAGTTCTGGCGGCGACCCGGTTGAAATATGCAAATTGACTTATAAAGAATTTTTGAATTTTCATCACAAATATTATTCACCTGAAAATTGTCTTCTATATTTGTATGGAAATATTCCGACTGAAAAGCAGCTTGATTTTATTGCCGAAAAATATATTCCGCGGCTGCAAAAGAAATTTAATCTGTTTGCTGAATTAAAAGACTACAAAGTTCCGCTTCCAAAGATTTATGATGAAATAAAACAGCTTGAAACTTTTGATGTTAAAAATGCAAAAAGCACAAACAGATATTTTGCACCAAAGTCTGGAATGGAAGGTTCTGTTGTTTCTGTCTGTTTTTATGCTGACCAGCCTGATATGGAACAGTTTTTGCTGTTTAGCGTTTTATGTGGCAGCGATTCCGCACCGCTTAAACGCCGCCTTAAAGATTCAAAAATTGGAACAGACTGCTGGACAATGCAGTGTGCTCATGCAGATCGAAATGTGTTCAGTTTTAATCTTATTGGTGTAAAAAAAGAAGACGAAGAAAAAGCCCCAAATATTATAGTTTCTGCCATAGAAGAAATTTATAACGTAGGCATTTCGCAGGATGATATTGATTCTGCTGTAATGTCAATTGATTTTAGTTTAAGGGAAATTAAAAGGAGCGGCGGCCCTTATTCGCTGACTCTGCTCGACAAAGTATTGGACGCCTGGAATTTTGCTCATCATCCTGCAGAAAACCTTTCGCCAATTTCGGAATTTAGAAAAGTAAAAGAGAAATTAAACAATGACAAAGATTTTATTCGTTCTTTGATGAGAAAATATTTTATTGGCAAGCCGCATGTTTTTACAGTTATTGAACCTTCTGACGATTTTATGAAAAAACGGAACGAAATTGAAGCTGAATTTATAGACAATCAGAAAAAGATAATCAACATTGAAAACTTGAAAAAAGAGCTTGCTTCTTTGCATGAATATCAGAATTCTGTAGATTCGCCGGAAGCACAGGCTTCGATTCCGCATCTTAAATTAAGTGAACTTCCTGCAAATCTGGAGAAAATGGAAGTATCGGTTGAAAAAACCAAAAATGATATTTTCCTTTTTACAGATGAGGTAAACACAAACGGAATTGTTTATTTTAAGGTTCTGTTTCCATGTGATGTTTTAAAACCTGAATATTATCTTGACCTGCCGCTTTTTTCTGATACTTTGCTTGATTTAGGGTGGGGCGGCAAGCATTGGTCAACATGTCTTAAACAGGCAGACAAGATTTTCGGCGATAGCAATGTTTCTGTTGCATCTTTTGCTTTAGCCGAATCTTTAGTTGCAGAAGAAAATAGTAAAAAATACAAAAATGAAAGATTATTTAACCGCGACTGGGTTGCATTCAACATTAAATTCATTGCAGAAAAAACAAAAGATGCATTGAATTTGCTGGCAGAAATTTTGAATGGTCTTGATTTTAAAGATTCAGAAAGACTTGAATCTTTGATTACAGAAATTATAACAGATATAAAAACAACTCTTGTTTCAAATGGTCTTGACTTTTGCTTAAAACGTGCGTCTTATTCGTTTTCCAGACTTAATGTTATAGAAGAAATTCTTTTTGGTTTTACGCAGTTTAAATACATGCTAGGCTGCAAACCAAAAGATTCTAAAAAACTGCTTGAAAAGTTCAAGATTATGTTTGAACAGATTAAAAATGCCGGCTGCATAATCAACATTACGGCGGACAAAGAATCTTTGGAAGCAACAAAAAAATATCTGCCGGAATTTATTGATAGTGCTAAATTGACGTCTTTAGTTTCAGAACAGAAATATAAAAAAGAAGATTATATACATCTTGTTTATTCACCTGCAGAAAACAGCCTTGATGTTATAAAAACAGAAACGCAGGTTGGCTATGCTGTTTCTGTTTTTAAAACTGTAGAGCTTTTTTCAAAAAAAGGTGCTGCAATTGAGCTGCTGACATCGTGGCTTTCTGAACATTCTTTTTGGGAAAAGCTCAGGACTGTGCATGGTTGCTATGGTGCAGAGGCTGATTATGATGAAATATTAAATCTTGTCTGGTTTTCAACATATCGTGACCCGAATCCAAAAGATTCGTTTGAACTTTTTAAGCAATGCATTGAAGAAGTAAGACAGAATAAATTGAGCAATGAAGAAATGGAATGTGCCATAGTTTCGATTTATAGTAATTATGTAAAGCCCATAGCACCAGGCGTACATGGCGTAAAAGCATTAAGGCGCATGTTTGCAGGCGTTTCGCAGGATATTGTTAATGAATATGTAAAAGGTCTGCTTTCGCTTTCTGCAGATGACATAGTTGAAGCAGCAGATTTAATTGCAGAATCTTGCAGAAAAGATAAAAAAGCAATGCTTTGCAGCAGCGAATCAGAAATAACCGGAAACATTCTGGAATTTTAGTATAAAACCGAAAAAGTGCCTTGCCGGTTTTGTTCATAAGATGTTTTTTTGCTGCATGCACAGATTGTGCATTTAAAGATGGCACTTATTTTCCGGTTTTTATGTTTTTTTTAAGTTCAGCTGCAAAATCTTTCATTTCCTGCACCTTGCCGGTTCCAGTCATTTCGCAGGACAAAAGAAAAACATGTTCTGCTTTTTTTCTGTCAGTTGTACCCGGGTCAAAAATGATTTCGTCATAAAATGTGTAATTATCCTGGTTATAAGGCGTTGCCGTATATGGTGTGCCTTTGTTGATTTTTTGATTCCACAATGCAATTGCTTCGCGCCGGGCATCGTTGTCTGGTTTTATGTTTTCAGAAAAATGAATGTAGTGATAGTCTTCGCTTTTGCGGTTTGAATAAATTTCAACTGAACGGACTTTTTGCTTTAAGATGTTGTCTTTCAGTTCAAATGCAATGCCTAAGCCCAGCGTTGTATTTTCGTTTGTTGCAAAAATTGTTTTTGGCACATCAATTGATATAATCGGGTTTTTTATTGAAAGTGCCGAATCAGATGATGTGATGTCGAAATTATCAAACGGTGGATAAACAGAGCCGGTTTGTTTTAAGAAGCTGAGAAAATTTTTCCAGTTTTTTATGCTTGAAACATAACGCGGATAAATGCAGTCTGCTTCAAATTCAAGTGCTTTGCCTGAAAGTGCCATTATTGAGTCTGTATCTGCAACTGAAAGCATGACGAAAACTCCTTCTGGCAGTGGCAGTGCATATGCAACAGCCATAGAATCTGCAAACGGAAGGTTCCAGTAATCAATGTACCATGTGCGGCCCTGCGCATCCTGATAATTGTCTTCTTTTATAGATTTTCCAAAAGACAGAATCGGAACGGCTTCGCCTGCAACTGTTCTTGAAATTTCATTAACAAGAAGAATATATTCCATGTAATTTGCGCTGTTTAGACAAAAATCTTTGAACGAAACATCATCAGGCTTTTTTACAACTGCAAAAATCGTCTGCATCATTCCGCCGTAAATAATGCCTGCACCGTTGTCAGAGAGTTCTTCATAGATTTTTTCAGGCTGCTGAAAAACCCATTTGTTCTGGTTAGACAGACCTACAACAAGCGGAAAAACAGGAACTGTTCCGCTTGAAAGAATGTCTGAAGCGCCGGATGAAAATAAAAAACCTTGTTTGCCTCTTGCGCCAAAATGCGGCACAAGGCTTTCTGCAATTTCGTAGCGATAGCGCAAAAAACCTGTTCTGAGTGTTTTCTGCACTGTTTCAAGGCTTTTTGGCAGGGCAACGTCTGTATAAAATTTGTGGTCAAAATGTTTTTTGCCCATCGAAGGCATTTGATATGAAAAATGATAGATAACTTCGCCTGTGCCTGGCAAAATTTCAGAAATTTCACTGAAAGGAAGTGCCGTTGTAAGAGTTTCTGCGGAAGACTGCGGAACAATAATGCCTATGAGTTCGCCTTTTTGATTTACAATTGGTCCGCCAGCTGTTTTTGGCGAAGCTGCTGCTGAGAATCTGAACCATTTCCATTCTGCATTAACGGCTTCATCTTGTTTGGCTGTAATTATGCCTGTCCGCACAACAAGTCCGTCGCCAAGTTCATATGCTGCTGTAAAAATCTGCGTGTTTACGCCTGGGGTTGTGCCAACAGAAAGCGCGTTTTTTGCTTTTGTTTTGTCAAAGCCTTCAGCTTCAAATGCAATAAAATCTCTGTTCGTTGAAAATGAAGTAACTTGAGAAATTTTATAAAGCTTTTTTGCACTGTCGCGAACATAATATGGACCATATTGTGTCTGTTCTAAAAGTTTAAAAGATGATGCTGCAGAATAAAAAAGTCCGTCTTCTGTCAGAAAAGCTGTGCCTACTGGAAGATATTTGTCGTTTCTTATTGAATCATCAATAAATTCAAATGGCAGATCATATAAATATACGATATTTTCTTCTTTTGGCTTTGGCACAACAACTTCATAAACTGCATCTTCAATTTTTGCCTTGATGTCTTTTATGAGCTGGTCATTGTTATTTTTGGCTGCATTTTTTGTCTGCGCAAAAGCAAAAACTGCGCAGAAAAACAGAATAAAAACGGCTGATTGTTTTTGAAGCACTTTTTTCATGAACGCACTCCGTTTAATTTTAACCAGTCTTTTATTTCCTGTGGAATTTTGAAACCTGCTTTTGCAGCAGCATCAAATGTTTCTTTTGCAAGTTTTTTATATTCTTCATTTTTGTCGTAGCTGCTTGAAGTTCCGCAAAGTTCCATGTAAAGGCGGCCTTGCGTTTCAAGGTAATCGCTTGTTTTGCTTGCGCTTTCCGGAAGATTGCCAAGAATTTTTTGTGCAAGGTCTGGTTTTGAAACCTTTAATGCAGATTTTGCATGTGTATATTGAATCTGCTGATAAAGCTGCGAATCTTTCGGTGCATCTTTTGTAATTTCATCAAGGCTGACGCACAGATTAAGCACTTTCCTATACGATTTCTGTCGAAAACGAATAAGGACTTCCATAAAGTCAATGCATGGAACTAAAGTAAATTTCTTTTTGAGGTTCTGCACTGTTGTTAAATCTCTTGCGTCTAATGTTTTGCCGGGAGCAGATAATTTCTGCACAGATTCCCATTGTGTTCCAGTTGGACTTGGTTTATAGCACAGTTCAACAATAAAAGCTGCATTTTCCTGTTTGGCAGAACCGTTTTTTAATGGAAGGGCAGCATAATTTATTTTGCTTTTTGATAAATTATATGCCTGCTTGCCTGATTCAAATGCAGAAAGATATTTGCCCGAATATAAAGCACAAAACTGTTTTCCGACAAAATAATGTGCAAAATAATCGTCCCAGCTGGTGTAAGTTTTTGCAAGCAAATCAATTGATGGCTTTGCAGCAGTTAATGCATCTGCTTTGTTTATGTAGCCTGCACCAACGGCAAGCCTGTAAAGTTCAATTAAGCGGCCGTTGTCCCATGCAGATAAATCTTTGATGCGCATTTTTTCTTTTTCTGTTTCAACAAAAAACAGGTCAGAAGCTTCTTCTACAGAAAGACATTTGCTTTTTATAATATCCAAAGAAGATTTATCTTTATTTGCAGCAAATAATTGCATTGATTTTTGAAATACTGCATTGTCGCCGTTTTTTTTGATGTTTTCAGCTGCTTTTTGCAAATCTTTTGGAAAAGAAACTTGAAAATTGCTTTTTAAAAGCTGAATGCATGTGCGTTGTAATTGTTTTGTTCCGCCTGTAGGGTCAAAATCTGTATGTGAAAGCTTGTAAGTTTCAATTATGTTGCTTGAAAATGCACATGCGTAACTTTCATATTCTAAAGCATTTGCAAAAAAAAGTATTTGCAGAAAGGCAGAAGCTAAAAGCCAGCGCTTAACTTTTTGTTTCATAATTGCAGTATAACAAACACAATAATTTTTTGGAAGAAGCAAAAACTTAATGTATAAATTGTGTTTTATCAATGCTTTTAAAATTTAAAAAGCCGGCTTTAAAAATTAAATTTTTAGAACCAGCTTTTAATATGAAATTTTCAGTGTGTTTTTAGCTTACTTAATTTTGAGCAGTTTCCAGATGTCTTTGTCTTCTTGCCCCAAACGCCAGAAAGAAACTGCTTTTACGTCTGCTTCTTCGTAAGTTTTAAGTCTTTTTGACAACGACCATGCATTGTCAAAATAAAATGTGTAAGTTACTTCTTTGCTCAGCGTAAAAGTTGGAATGCCTTCGTCAATATAGACTCTTGTAATTTCAGTATCATCAGAAAGTTTGCCTTTTGCGTTTTCGCCTCTGAACAGTCTGTCGATGGAACTGAATTTATAAGCCCCGGCTGTGTCATCATTTGACCATGCACGTCCATAAAACGACTGGCCCATTATGAATTTTTCTTTTGGAATTGTTTTCAGTGCATAGTTCATGACGTTGCTGCACCAGGCGACAGAAGCAATTGGACCTGGTGCACTCGTGCTCCAGTGTTCGTCATATGCCATTACAACTATGCGGTCAACAATGCTTGCAATTTTTTCATAGTCATAAGCATCATGTGATAATTTTTTTGTTCTTGCAGGAATTGCTACGCTCAGCATCTGGTTTGGTTTTAGTTTTGCTTTAAGTTCCCTTAAAAATGACCAGTAATGTTCTTTGTCGTCTGCGCTTACAAGTTCAAAATCAATTTGAAGACCGTCATAATTTGCTGATGCTTTTATAAGTGAATCAATCAATGTGTTTCTTATTTTAAATTCAGGGTCAAGACAGAAGTGGGTTAAAGCTCGTCCATTATCAATTACAACCATATGAACTCTTGCGTTTGTTGCCGGTGCTTTTGAACGTGCCGGTGCATCAACAAGTTTGCCAAAAGTTGAAAGTCCTGCACCAAAATATCCAATGTCTGTAACAGGCAGGTCTGGAGAATAAAAACGTTCTTCGCCTGCAATAAGATATCCCCAGATTTCATTAAATGAACTTGGCTGCAGTGTTTCAAGATATTCATCGCTGACAGATGCCATTGTCTTTTTTTCTGGAGATGTAACAGGGGAAACGTGTCTGCTATGCTTTTGATTTTTGTCTTCCGGCAATTCTTTATAAGGAACTCCAGAAGTTTCCATTTCATGTTCGTCAGTTTCAGATTTTGAAGAAGAACTTGAGCAGCTGAATGCAAGAAAAATTAAAGTGCTAAGACAAATAACTTTAAAACTAATGTTGAGGGTGCTTTTTTTCATGTTTTTTCCTTGTAGAAGAAGAGTAGAACAATATTAAGTTCTGTTGCTAAGTTCATAAAATTAAAACGCGATGTTTTAAACTGTTCTGTTTCAACGATTTAAAACCCGCTGATATCTTAAAAAAAGCTGATTGCTAATTTTTAGAGATATCCTTAAATATCTGTTTATGTCTTAACCTGCAAAAAAATAGGGATTATCTGCTTTTATAACATCGGAAAAAAATATCAGATATTAAAGATATCTCTAAAAAATCTTTTTTTACGATGCTTATATTTTGTGTTTTTTTAGAAGTGGCTTGATAGATGGAATATGCTGCCGGCGATGCAGGCAGCATATTTTATGCAGTGTTATTTTACTTTTTCAAATTCGTCCAGCTGATTGCCAAAAAAGTCGAGGTTTTTGCCGTAAAAATAATTTTTTGGTCTTATAAGCTGCAGATGATATTTTTTTTCTTCATCGCCGACAAGTCCAAGCGAATAAAAATAATCTCCGGAAAAATATTTTATGACACGCCCTGCTTTATAAGTGCCTATTTCCTGACCATTTTCCCAGCGGGCGCATTTATCAAAATTAAAGACAATCTTTTTGTCGTTTGCTTTATAAGTGCCTGTCCAGACAAGAACAGTTGTTGAGTTAAGATAACCAACTTGAATAGTTGCCTGGTGGTCAGGTTTTAGAAAAAGCTGATGAACATAATTCTGGCCTTTTTCATCAGCATTATATAAAATCCATTCGCTGTCATATAATGGACTTTCTTTTTCATTGAAACATCCACACATCAAAAAAGAGATAAAACATATAACAATTCCAAAAAGGAATGATTTTCTAAAAATACGCATAAATCCTCCTTTTATATTATCATAAAAAATAGAAGAAGTGTCCACAGAAATTTATTTATTCGTGCGACGGGTTTATAGCTCTGGCAATATGCACAAAATTGTTGATAAATTGTCTATATATAATAGAAGATTAATAGAAGATTTTATATCTTTTGCTAAAAAAAATGTTTTGCAGAAATAAAAAAGGCATTTCCAAAACTTCAAAGCTTTAGAAATGCCTTATGCTTTATAAGTCAGCAGATTGAAAGCGTTATACGTTCTTAATCTGAGAATGATAATCCTGCAGGCTCTTTACGCCACCTTTGCCGCTGCGTGCAGTTCCAATGCCGTCAACGGCAGCTTTTGCACCAGCTAAAGTTGTGATGTAAGGAATCTTGTATTTCAAAGCAGCTTTTCTGATTGTTTCTTCATCTTTGATTACACCGCGGCGTGCACTTGGTGTGTTGATACACAGACATACTTCGCGGTTCAAGATTACGTCAAGAACATTCGGGCGGCCTTCGTTAATCTTTGAAATCTTTTCTGCATTAATGCCGTTTTCTGCAAAGAATTTTGCAGTTCCGTCTGTTGCAAGAATTTTGAAACCAAGATAGCTGAATGCTCTGGCAATATCAAGAGACTGACCTTTAAGGTTGTCTTTATCAGAAAGACTGATTAATACTTTCTTTGTTTCGCCATTTACAGGTGCTGCCGGCAGAATTCCGCCAGAAGCTTCTTCTGCTTTGTAGAAAGCAAGCGGGAAGTTGTCTGCAAGACCTAAAACTTCGCCTGTAGAGCGCATTTCCGGTCCAAGCACAGGGTCAACATTCGGGAACTTTTCAAATGGGAAAACTGCTTCTTTTGCACCATGATGTGGAATCTGTTTTTCGTGCAGATCAAGGTCTTTGAGTTTTTCGCCAAGCATAAGACGTGTTGCAAGGCGTGCCATCTGAGTGTTACAAACTTTTGAAACAAGCGGAACAGTGCGGCTGGCACGTGGGTTTGCTTCAATTACAAAAACTTTGCCGTCTTCAATTGCATACTGCATGTTCATCAAACCGCATACATGAAGGCTTGCTGCAATTTTTGTTGTGTATTCTTTAATTGTGTCCAGGTTGTTCTGTGGAATTGAAACAGGTGGAATTACACAGGCTGAGTCTCCAGAGTGGATTCCTGCAAGTTCAACATGTTCCATAACGGCTGGAATATAAACTTCCTGACCGTCTGCAAGAGCATCTGCTTCGCATTCAAGTGCATTATGAAGGAAACGGTCAATAAGAAGAGGACGGTCTGGTGTAACACCAACAGCTTTTGCGACATATTCGCTGAGCATTTTTTCGTCATAAATAACTTCCATGCCGCGTCCGCCAAGAACAAACGAAGGACGAATCATAATCGGGTAACCGATTTTTTCAGCACATGCTTTTGCTTCTTCAAAGTTTGAAGCCATTCCACTTTCTGGCATTGGAATGTCAAGGTTGTCCATCATCTTGCGGAACAAATCACGGTCTTCTGCTGTGTCAATTGAATCAATTGAAGTTCCAAGAATGTTTACGCCTTCGTCAGAAAGAGAACGTGCAATATTAAGTGGTGTCTGTCCACCGAACTGAACGATTACACCATATGGTTTTTCTTTGCGGTAAATCTGAAGAACATCTTCGAGTGTTACCGGTTCAAAGTAAAGCTTGTCAGAAGTGTCATAGTCTGTTGAAACAGTTTCTGGGTTACAGTTTACCATGATTGTTTCATAGCCTTCTGCTTTGAGTGCCATTGCTGCATGACAGCAACAGTAGTCAAATTCAATGCCCTGACCGATTCTGTTTGGACCACCGCCAAGAATCATAATCTTTTTCTTGTTGCTTGAAACTGGCGATTTGTCTGGTGCGTTGTATGTTGAATAATAATAGTTTGTGTTTTCTTTTCCGCTTACTGGAACAGCAAGCCAGCCTTCAACACAGCCGAGTTCTTCACGGCGGTTGCGAATCTGTTTTTCTTTAATTCCAAGAAGTTTTGCAAGATATTTATCACTGAAACCGTCTTTTTTTGCCTGAACCAAAAGCTCGTCTGTTGGAAGATTTCCTGCATATTTAAGAATCTTTTCTTCAAGTTCAACGAGTTCTTTAATCTGTTCAAGAAAATACTGCTTTACATAAGTGATTTCATGCAATTTTTCAACACTTACGCCTTTGCGCAGTGCTTCGTAAATCAAAAAGTATCTTTCGCTGTTTGCAATGCGGAGCATGTCGCAGAGTTCTTCAGCAGATTTTTCGTGGAAATCTTTTGCAAAGCCAAGACCGCTTCTGCCATTTTCAAGACCGCGGATTGCTTTCTGGAAAGTTTCCTTGAAAGTTTTGCCGATGGCCATAACTTCGCCTACGGCTTTCATCTGTGTTCCAAGAGAATCTTCGATTCCACGGAATTTTTCAAAAGCCCAGCGTGCAAATTTGAGAACTACATAATCTCCGTCCGGGCATCCGCCTGGAGTATATTTTTCAAGCGAACCGTCTCTCCAGTATGGAATCTGGTCGAGGGTCATGCCGCTTGCAAGTTTTGCAGAAACAAGTGCGATTGGAAAACCTGTTGCTTTTGAAGCAAGGGCAGAAGAACGTGAAGTTCTCGGGTTGATTTCGATGATTACAACACGACCTGTTTTTGGGTTGTGTGCAAACTGAACGTTTGTGCCGCCGATAACACCGATTTCTTCAACAATGCGGAATGCATCTTTCTTTAAGCGCTCTTCGAGTTCTTTGCTGATTGTAAGGAAAGGTGCGGCGCAGAAAGAGTCGCCGGTGTGAACACCAACTGCATCAATGTTTTCGATGAAACAAACAGAAATCATCTGATTTTTTGCATCTCTGACAACTTCAACTTCGAGTTCTTCCCAGCCGAGAATTGACTCTTCAATGAGGCACTGATGTGTCATTGAAAGTTCAAGACCGTTTGTAACAATGTTTTTGAGTTCTTCAACGTTATAGCAGAAACCGCCACCTGCGCCACCCATTGTATAAGCCGGGCGGACAACTACCGGATAACCGATTTCGTTTACGATTTTTTCTGCTTCTTCGAATGTATGTGCAATTCCGCTTCTTGGTGTATCAATGCCGATTTTCTTCATTGTTTCTTTGAAAATCTCGCGGTCTTCACCTTTTTGAATTGCTTCAAGGTTTACACCAATAACTTCAACTTTATATTTATCAAGAATGCCTTTTTCTTTTAATTCGCTTGCAAGATTGAGGCCTGTCTGACCGCCAAGGTTTGGAAGGAGGGCGTCCGGCCTTTCTTTTTCAATGATTTGTGTGAGTCGCTCGACATTGAGCGGTTCGATATAAGTAGCATCTGCCATTACAGGGTCGGTCATAATTGTTGCCGGGTTTGAGTTTACCAGCACAATTTTGTAACCGCGCTCGCGCAATGCCTTACAAGCCTGCGTGCCCGAATAGTCAAATTCACAAGCCTGACCAATAACGATTGGGCCTGAGCCGATAATTAAAACTTTAGAACCTTTTGGGAGTTCTGCACCCTTGTTGTCTGTCATATTAACCACCGGAGACATATCGTAGCAAAAATAGACATAAATATCTAGTAGTTTTGCAAAAATTTGCAGTATTTTGCAGTTTGTTGCATATTTCGCAAAAACTTATCGAAAACAGTGGAATTTTTGCGACTCAAACCAGAAGCTGTCGGCGTAAGCCGATAGCCGGGCACCGCAAGAGTTGGAACAATTTTTTTTAGCTTTTCTAAGTCGAAACATGTCACCCTGAACTAGTTTCAGG
>JAZQNK010000011.1:0-20384 GCA_045627325.1 Treponemataceae bacterium
GATTTTTGGAAGTACGCCTTTTAAGCTTTTGTTGTCGGCTTCAATGGCGATCATGGCTTTGTCTAAGATTGTTCCGATTTCTGGTGTATGTGCAGATTTTGCAACTTCTGACCAGCGTGCTTCCGGCGGAACAAAGAAGATGTTTTCTGCTTCGTATTCATCAGGGTCGTTTTCAAAACCTTCCCCTTCTTCTACAAGTTCCTTATATTTTTTTTCAAATGCGGTGGAAATATATTTTAAGAAGATTAATCCTGTGAAGATTTTGCGGTAGTCTGCTGCGGGAATGTGTCCCCAAAGTTCGCAGGCTGCATCCCAAATCTGCTGTTCAAAGCCTATTGTTGCGGTGCTGGATTTTGTACTTTTTGATTTTGCCATGATAATGCTCCATTTAAATACTGGTTTTATTATATCACAAAAATTTCAAAGAAATAAAGAAAATCACCAACCAATCAACAGAGCCTCGAAGCATATTGTTTTTATCTGTGGCTAAAGTTGAATTAATGCCTTTTGTTACAACTCAGAGCATTATATTTTCTTTGAAAACAAAAATCCAAATCTCAGCACGAATAAAGCTGCAGCACATCATTTCTTATTAAAAATCAGGCAAGATTATTTACCTTCCGCCAATTATTGTTCCTACATTTCCATAAAGTGCAACACGAAGTATGCCAATTAGAACAAGATGCAGCGGATAATAAATGTAGAAAAACCATTTCATTCCTTTCCATTTTCCACGCTGCCCGTTATAAAAATACATGAAAGGCCAGACAATTATAACTCCAAGCTGAAGTATTCCATACACAGGGTCAATAAACGGAATCCAGACGGCAGAATACATAAGCAGATATAATTCAAGTCCAAGAATCTGTTTTTTAAGATTACCGCGGTTTCTGTTTATATGGCATACACAAAGCACAGGAAAACAAGACCAGTCAGACGGAAATGTAATTGCACAAATCAAAATAAGTATTAATGTTTTCTGCCAGCTTTTTAATGGAAAACTGCGTCTTTCATCATCCAGCATGTAAAGTGCCACTACCGCCCATGCAAGAGACCACATTACACTTGTCTGGTTAAAAACAGATGTAACAAACGGGACAAAAGGAATTCCAAAACAAAAGTTATATGCAAAATGAGAAATAATGGCAAAAATAAACAGGCGTGTCGCATATTTTCTTACATTTCTCGTATAATAATAACCTTCTGCCACCATAAACCACATTGTTGGTGCAGTAAGACGACCGATAAGATGAAGCAGCAGAACCCACCACCGATAATCATATCCTGGCACAAGCGTACTTGTAAGATGATCTATTGTCATTGCAACAATTGCAAAGAACTTAAGCTGGTTTCCGTTAAAACCAGACCATTTTTTTTCTGAAGTTTCAATTTGTTCCATAATTCAGCCTTAAATGCATTTTTGAAAGATTTTATCAACATCTTGTTTTATAATCAATAATCAAAATGCAGAACGTCCGGAACATGCTGCTGACAATACAATTTCTGCACTGACAAACATTAATTATCCCAAATGCTGAGTTTTTATAAAAGAGATGCAAAATTCATTATGTCATGCTGAATTTATTTCAGCATCCCCTTGTGTCAGGAAATTCCGAGCTGAAAGCCGCCGAAGGTTAATAAATTCGGGATAACAGATTGTTTTTATGGTCTTGTTAGTGCAGAAACAACTATGGATTTCATAACTCGACATTCAGGCTAATTAAGCATTTTACAGTACATCTTTACTTATGCGTCCTGTTTTTTCGTCTGTTCTTTCAACAAACAACCTTTCTGAACATATTTTTTTTAAGAACGATTCATCATGGCTTACAATCAACATTCCACAGTCTACATCCGCAAGTGCATTTTCAAGTGCAAGAATACTCGTAATATCAAGGTGGTTTGTCGGTTCGTCAAGAATCATCAAAGATAAAGGTTCAAGTATGCTCATTGCTATCAACAGTTTTCTACATTCACCTGGGCTTACAGAAATAGCATTTCCATAAAGATTATCCGGTTCGCTTCCAAGCCTGTAAAGAGTTGAAAGTACTTCACCTTTTTCAGCTTCATCCAGGGCATTAAAACGCATAAGGATTTTGTCCATGTCTTCTTCTGAAATTTCCTGCGGAAGATACATAAGCTGCTTTTTTCTGCCGGAATTTTCCAGCAGCTGAATTACATGTTTTATAAACAGAGTTTTCCCGCTGCCGTTTTGACCGGTAACCGCTATTTTTGAGCAGTTTTTTATTTCTACATGCGGAACATAAAGCCTGTATTCTCCAGCTTCAATTTCTGTTTCTTCTATATTTATTGTCTTTGCACAATCTGCTGCAACTACAGAAAAACCTTCTTTGCGTTTAAGCGATTTTTTTACAGCATCACGGTGCTGCAAAGTCTGGTTAATCTGCGAATCAAGCCGCGCTTTTTGGTCACCAGGTCCACGGTCTTTGCCGCTAATTCTTGCAACATCAAGCTTGAGTTTTGCATCATGGTCTTTTGGGTCAATCGTTTTTTTTGCAAGGCGATTTTTTGATTTTGCAATCTCTTCAGAAAACTTCTGACTTCTCTGCTTTTCTAAGATGTACTTATTATTCAGACTGTTCCATTGATTCCGGCTGCTCTCTGCATTTTCTGCTTTCAGTTCCAGTGCTTTTGAAAGCCCACCGCTATAGGTTTCTGCTGCAATGCAGTCGCGACCACCCTCCACTGCTTTTGATTCATTAAAAAGATATACAGTTTTTGAGCAAAGTGCATCTGCAAAATAACGGTCATGGCTTACCATCAGTCCCATTCCGTTAAAATTTTTAAGCGCATTTAAAATCAGCTCAATTGTATTCCGGTCAAGATGATTTGTCGGTTCATCCAAAAGCAAAAGAGAAGGTTTTTCAGCCAGTGCACATGCAATCTGTATGCGCTTTTTTTCTCCGCCAGAGAGTGTGTCAAAACGCTCAAGCATTTCTTCAGAAACTTTCAGAATAGAAAAGAATTTTCTTATTTCGTTGTCATCACTCCAAAAAGAAGTATAAAGGTTTTCTGGAACTTCATTTATTTTTTGAGGACAATAAATAATTTCTCCGTCAAATGAAATATTCCCGCCGTCTGGGCTTAAAATTCCTGCAATAAGTTTAAGCAATGTTGATTTGCCGCATCCATTACTTCCAGCTATCACGGTCCACCGTTCCTGAATCATTAAATCAAAACCATTAAACAAAGTAACCTGAGATGAAGAATAAGAAAAATTAAGATTCTGAATTTTTAGAATATTCACTAAGAGCAATACCCCGCTTTGTTATAGAAACCTTAAACGATATTTTTTTAGATACAATAAGTTCAAATCATCTGCATAAACAATTTAAACTTATATTTTCAAAACTCATTTTAAAACTGCAATTTTCTTTAAAACATCTACACTTTTAATATTAAGGGAAAAATTATCAGAATGCTATAAAGCTGTAGTTTAACAGTGAATTTATATGCTTGATTTTGATAAATATTTCAAGCTAACCTAGCAAAAATCATATATCATTCTGCGATTAAAAAGCAGGTTTATCTGCACGCTTTTAAGCATATTGCCTTAAAATGCAATAGGGCATCTCTTGAAAATCGCAATTTTTAAGAGATGCCCCAAAGCAAAGAATGATTGCTTACTTATAAAAAACAAAACTAGCCGTTTGAATATCCGTCTGGAGTTCGTTTAATATCGTCACTTACCGGCTCGTATTTACCCTGACGGATAAATCCGTTTTCAAGATAGAAAGTAACGCTCTTTATTTCTGTACGTATATCTTCTTTTATATCGCGGATATACATCTTTACACCTGGATAAACAGAACCAGAAGCAGAAACTTTACCAATAACTTTCAAATCATGCAAATAATTCTGAATCTCTTGAATTTCGTTTGCGATGGCATCAGTTTCATCCATGTAGTCGCCTTTCTGCTGGTAAAGCAACGCAAGAGCATCTTCTTTGTCTTTTGGCAAAGATTTGCGCATGTTTCTCTGGTTTTCAAGTGTAGACATATTAAGATTTATTTCTTCAAGTTCATGTACTACAACAGCCTGTCTTGCAAGCAGGTCATCAAGGCGCTGTTTTCTTCTTGGGTCGAAACCAACTTCAAGAACAGTTTCACTACCACCACCATTTGAACCAATTGTTTTTGCGTTAATTTCTTCTGTAGCAAAAAGATGACCACCAATAATTGCAGCACGTTTTCCCTGAAGAATAATTCTCTTGTTACAGGTAACATTTGAATTGATAATACCGTCAGCGACGAATATATTTTCTTCAACATCAACTGTTGCATTTTGAATAAACTTAGCCCAAAGAGAACGGCCGCATTTTACGGTACCTTCATCACGTCCCATAATACCAACAGAAATAATAATATCACCATCAGCTTCTATGTGAGAATTTCCAACTGTACCATAAACTTCGATATTACCAGACGCCTTAACATTGAATCCGTCATCGACATTGCCTTTAACAATAACAGTGCCAAGGAATGTAATATTTCCAGTCTTAATATTAACTGCCTCAACTTCCATTACAGGTTCAACGTTAATCTTGCTTCCAACAAGAAGAACCTGACCATTGCAGCTTGCAAGAATTGTTCGTCCATCTGAATCAAGACGAACATTCTTTCCAAGAGGAATAGGAATATCTTTTCCGTTTCGTGCTTCAAGATATCTTCCGTACAGTGTTTTTCCGGCTTTTCCACGCTCTGCAAGCATTTTCTGTGCAAGCGGCTGACCTTCTACAACATTCTGAATCTGGTTCAATTCCTTAAAGTTAACTTGACCAGAAGAAGATTCCTTCATGCGTATTTTAGAACGGTCTGTTTCAAAGTTATATTGAATATATGCATCGCGGCCATCAATCGGTTTAATTCCTTCTGCAACAACATATGGTGTTCCATAAACCGGTCTGTCAACAAATGCACTGATTTTTTCCTGATTGATACCAATTGAAATGTTCTGTTTCTGCAACTGGCGTTCGATATAATCAGCTTGAATTTCACCACCATCACTCATAGGAGCAGTTGCAACAATAGAACAGGTCATTTCATCCATTGTAACATCAATAGAAATAATTGCATCGTTAACTGGATTCTGAATAAATGTACCTATCTGTTCGTAATTGCCTTCAGTATCACCTTTTTCAACAATGCGCTTAACATCAGCTTCTTTTACTTCATAAGATTCACCGTTATTGATAGAACCAAGAACTTCTTTAAGTGAAATTTTGCTGCCTGAACCAATCGGAGGAACAACTTTCAGCATAATCATGCCATCGAAGTAATGTACAAAGAATTCCGCATCTTTATCCTGAATAACTTCAATCTCTTCACTGTCTTCTTCTGAACCAGCAACACCTTTTTTCTTATTCTTTGCTCTAACTTCGGCTGCTGCTGCAGTTTCATAAGCTGTTATAACCCATGGCTTTTTCGCAATTCCCAAAAAACCGTCAGAACCACGTTCTATAACTTCATATTCAAGAAATGCAACTTTTGTAGAAAGCTGAACAGCTGCATCTGCAAGCGCTTCATCCAAAGTGTCTGCATGTACTTCTACAGAACGCAAAAGCTGATCAATCTGAAGCTTTTTTTGAAGTTCATTACGTATATCTTCAAGTGTAACCATAAGTTTTCTCCTGTAAAACCGGCAGAAACCGACACAGTTTCTTATAAAATCAAAAAAGCATTCTGCTTTGCAAAAAACAGAAATACCAGCAAATTTTAAGTCACGAAATTTGAAATTCTTAAAATATCATGCTGTTAAAGATTCTCTAAAAACTCAAAAATTTCAGAAAACCTCATTAACTATTTATCGGCTAAAAAAGTTTATTACAAGATTCCCTTTCGAATATTTGTTAATTTTGCACGCAGACGCAAGTTGGCTTTTGTATGAAGCTGTGAAATTCGAGATTCACTTACATTAAGAACCTGTCCAATTTCTTTAAATGTCAAATCTTCGTAATAATACAAAACAAGAACCATTTTTTCTTTTTCCGGCAAATCATTTATAGCTTCTATTATTACACGTCTTACTTCTTCACGTTCAACAATAACATCCGGGTTCAAGCTTGAAGGGGATTCAATGCAGTCACCAATTGAAACATGGTCAGAATCATCTCCTGAATACCAGATGTCATTTAATGACAAAATACTTGTACCAGAAACTTTCAACACAGTCTGATTATAGTCTTCTTCGCTGATACCCATTGAACCTGCAATTTCTGCATCTGAAGCAGTACGCCCAAGTTTAGATTCCAGTCTGCTGATAGCATCTTCAATTTCACGCGATTTTTGACGCACAGAACGTGGAACCCAGTCGATTGAACGAAGTTCATCAAAAATGGCACCACGAATTCGGGTAACAGCATATGTCTTAAATTTTACATTTTTCTCTGGATCAAATTTATTAATTGCATCAAGCAGACCAAATTGACCGAAGCCAACAAGATCATCAAACTCGACACTGCCAGGCATACCTACAGACACTTTTCCGGCAACATATTTAACCAATGGCATGTACTGTCGTATAAACGCATCTCGTAATGCTGGTGAATGAGTCTTTTTAAATTCTATCCATAATTCTTCTTCTGTTTTCTGTTCAAATATAGAAGCAGCCATTTTCCACACCCTTAATCATTATCGCGAACTAAAACAGTATGAATGGCTTTTGCCATAAGTTCTTTGTCCGCTCCGCGTAATTCACCGGAAGTAACAAGCCCATCAGAGTTTGCAAAATCCGACGTAGTAATAACCTCGCTCGATGACGAGCTTTGTATATCAGAAGCCATTGTATCAATATCAGGAAGTGATCCCAATTCTGTTGCACCTGGATCAGGAGTCAATACTTTTGGTTGAGATACTTCAAATAATTTTTCTTCACCTGAAGAAACTTCACCGACAGCTTCAGCAGTCTCAATTTTTTCATCAACGCCAGAACCAGAAACAGTTTCTTTATTCGGCATCAACTCCTTAGGAATTTTAAATAAAGGTGCATTTTCCTCTTCAGGCAGAAAAGTATCTTCAACTTTTATATCAACAAGCTGTCCTTTCTGAGGAACAACAGAATCTGCTCCAGAAGCATCCAAAGAAACTCCAGCACCATCAACCAAAAAACGCTGAAAAACAAACGACAGCGCATAAAAAAGAGCACCAAATATCACAGCACAAATAATAGCACGAAGTAAAACGATGCCAAACGAAACAGAAGAAATTAAGCCTATAAGGAAGGATAAAACAAAAACAATAACAGCAACTATTACAACTTTTTTAGTTGTAGACATAAAACCCCCCATACATAAAGATTAAGGTAAAAATTCCAATTGGTCAAGTCTGAATTTTAAAGAGTAAAACTTTATCAGTTTGCATTTTCATCACAAACAAAATTCACACTTACAACATCTCCAAAAATCATTAAAACTGCAATTCTCAGAGCATCTTTTAACAACAGGAGCTTCTAAAACAAAACTCCCATTCAGTACATCATGCAAGTAACATGACAAACACAACATTATGTTGTCCAGTTACGTCCCATAAGTTTATCAATAAAGCCAGAAACTCCGTTAGGCTGTTTTATTTCAATTTTTTCAATTCTACTTACAAGGTGTCTTACACACATTGCAGGTTTAGAATTTGGCTCTGCAACAATAAACGGTTTCTGTCTGATGACAGACTGAGAAACAACCGTGTCATCGTAAATAAAGCCCATATAATCAATTTTGCAGTTCAAAAACTGACCTACAATCGTTGTCATTCGGTCTGCAATTTTCTTGCCTTCTGCAGCAGAATGAACACGGTTAACAACAAGTTTAAGGTTCAGCTTAATGCAATTCAACTCAGTTGCAATTATTTTTATCATTCCATATGCATCTGTAATAGCTGTCGGTTCCGGTGTTGTAACAATAAGAACTTCATCAGCAGCTTCAACAAAGCTTAAAACATTGCTTGAAATTCCTGCACTTGTATCAATGATAATGATATCTGCAGAAGATAATGTTTCAAATTCCTTAACAAACGAAACTCTGTCTTCTTCAGAAAGATTTGCTATTCTAGAAAAACCATTTGCACCAGCAATAATTTTTATGCCAAACTCTGTAGATTCAATAATATCAACCATTTTTTTCTGTTTGGTTACAACATGATACAAGCTGAATTTAGGAACCATATTCAAAATAACATTAACATTAGCAAGTCCTAAATCTGCATCAATAAGAATAACTTTTTTTCCGGTCTGAGCATAAGCAATCGCCAGATTAACGGCTATATTCGTTTTTCCAACGCCACCTTTGCCACTAGTTACAGTAATAATACGAGTCTTTTTCGAATTTGTTCTTCTTGACTGCATCATTTCACGAAGCTGTGCTGCTTGATCTTCCATAGTTTTTCCTTATCTTTTAAACAAAGCACATATGCCCTGCTTTACTTACCAATTAACTAAGAATTTTATTCTTAGCAAAATCTCAACAGGCTGTTTCTAAAACTGAATTATTAAAGAAACACCTTTAATCCGTTACATCAATAATAGTATCAAACCGTTTTTCGATTCTAGGTCCATTTATTTCAAGACCATCAACTCGCTGCAAAAAAGAAAGAACTGTAGCCTTTTTAATATCTTTTGGAACAGTCTGTCCAATTGTAAGATAAGAAACAGGTTTATCTTTTTCTGCAAGAACGCTTATGATACTTCCAACTTTCTGTGTTTCATCAAACTTTGAAATAATAATTGAACGGTAATCAAACATAGAAAACTGCTTTATTATTTCGCGCATGTCACTGACTCTTGTAGTTGCAGAAAGTGTAAGATAAACGTCAGTTTCAATGCCGCGCAAATCAAGTTTTTTGCGCAAATTTCCAAGAATTGCATAGTCATTCGGACTGATTCCAAGTGTATCAACGAAGAACAAATCTGTCGTATCTCTATACATTGCAACAAGTTTTTCAAGATCTTCAAGACTTTCAGCTTGAGAAAATGGAATTTCCATATAATCTGCATAAGTTTTCAGCTGCTCTGCCGCTTTAATACGGTAGCTGTCCATTGAAATAATATGGAATCTTTCAGTTGAAAAACCTTCGTCCTTTGGAATTGCATTTGCAACAAATTTTGCAAGTGTCGTAGTTTTGCCAACACCTGTCGGTCCTACAAGAATTACAACACGAGGATAATTTCTAGATGAATTCATGTCCGAAGGATTAAATTCAACATCTTCGCGGTCAATTAAAATTGATTCGCCAATCCAGTTAACTACAGATTCCTGCAGCACTTCGTAATCATCAAGCTTATCAAGTGAAAATTCCTTGCGGATTCTTTCTGTAAGCTTTGCAATATAAGACGGCGTAAATTCATTTTTTTCAAGAATTTCACGAATTTTTACAATATTTTTATGTTCGGCTTTCTGTGAATTTCCAATCTGAGATGCAAAAGCACCCTTTTCAATTATTTCGCGCAGAGCTTTTATTTCTGCAGCCATTTTCTTTAATTCTGCACTTTCTTCAGTTTTTTTTACAGCTGGCACAGAATTCAAAACTTTCTGCTTTATTTCTTCAAAGCCAAGCGGCTGCTGAGACTGAAGCTGGTTTGGAGGAATAAAATTTGATCTGTAAGGGCTTTCTTTTTTCAAGACATATTCTAATTCAACGCCCTGTTTTTCAAAGAAGCCCAAAAAACCACCCCATGTAACAGTGCGTCTAAAGACAACTTCAAAATCAGAACCCCACTTTGCACGAATTTTCTGCATACAAGATTCATAATCAGGAGCTCTTTCAACAAGAGTGTCTCTTTTTTGACCGAAATTATCCAACTTTTACTTCTCCCAAAGATTCCACTTTTATGTCGCTTGTAATTTCCGGTACAGAAAGAACTACCAAACCTGGCATTTCTCTTTCTGAACTTGCCTTAACCAAAATTCGAGCTTCTTCAGGGCACAAGATAACAGGCATATAACCTTTTTCTTGAACTGCTGCTGCTGCCATACTCAAAGCAGAAATCCATTTGCGCTGCTGCATTGGCTCAAGCGCCGCCATTGGGCCATTAACAGTATCAATTCTGCTGTCAACCAATGTCTGAAGGAATTCTGGCTCAATTGTCAATACATGAAGCGTACGTTTTTCATCTGCATATTGCAGACAAATCTGTCTGCCCAAAGACTGACGAACCTTTTCAACAAGAATGTCTGTACGTTTGGTCGTAGGTCCAAAATCTGCCATAGTTTCAAGAATTGCAACAGTGTTTCGAATTGAAACCTGTTCGCGCAAAAGTCTTTGCATAACTTTCTGAATTTCACCCATGTTGAAGATTTTTGTAACTTCATCAACAACAGCTGAGTAATCTTTGCGCAATGCATCGACAATAGCCTGAACTTCCTGTCGCCCAATAATTTCAGACGAGTGACTCTTAATAATTTCTGTAAGATGTGTTGCAATAATCGTAGGCGGATCAACAACAGCATAACCTGCTCTTTCAGCCTGTTCACGCATATCTTCTGTAATCCAGATTGCAGGCAGACCAAAAGCAGGGTCTGTTGTTTTTTCACCCTGAATTTCCTGAATAACGCCGCCTGTATCCATACACATATACCAGCCCATGCGGATATGGCTTTGACCTACAGCTACACCTTTAATTTTAAAACAATATTCACTTGGCTCAAGAGCCATGTTATCAATAATGCGGATTCGCGGAACAACAAGACCTAAATCTGTACCAACCTCACGCCGGATTCTGGTCAAACGTTCAAGAAGTTCAGCACCTTTATCTTTATCAACAAGAGGAATCAATGCAAAGCCAAGTTCCAGTGACAATGGATCAAGCGGAACAACAGGGCTGACTTCGAGATTTGGTTCTCCAGGTTTTGCACCAGGGCGATTTTTGGCTTTTTCCTTTTCTTTTTCGAGCTGAGCCGCAAAATTCTTCTTTTCAATTTTACTGAGTCTGAAACCAAGATAAATAAGACCTGCACCCATTGGAATAAGAACATACCACGGGAAACCTGGCAGAAGACCAATAATAGCCAGGGTTACACCGCCGACATAATAAACCCATGCGTTCTGAGAGAACTGTTTCTTTATGTCCTGTTCCATGCTTCCGTCAGAAGCAGAACGGGTAACAATCAAACCAGTTGCAAAAGAAACCAAAAGAGAAGGAAGCTGAGACAAAAGACCGTCACCAATTGTAAGGGCAGCGTAAGTTCCTATTGCCTTGTTAAATTCCTCTCCACGAAGAACCATTCCAAAAATAATACCAACTACAAGATTGATAATTGTAATAAAAATTCCAACCTTAACATTTCCGGAAATGAACTTCGTGGCACCATCCATAGAACCATAGAAATCAGCTTCTCGCTGAACTTCCATCTTTCTTTTTCTGGCTTCTTCCTCTGAAATTGCACCGGAGTTATATTCTGCTTCAACTGCAGCCTGTTTCATTGGCATTGCATCCAATGTAAATCGGGCAGCAACTTCAGCAACGCGGGTTGCACCTTTTGTAATTACAAAAGTCTGAACAGCAATAATAATAATAAAGATTACAAAACCGATTAAAAGACCTTCTGTTCCACCGGCACCGACAACGAAGCTTGAAAATGCACGAACCATTCGTCCGTCAAATTTTGTACCGAGAGACAAAATCAAGCGGGTTGAAGAAACGTTCAAACCCAATCCAAAAACTGTTGAAATAAGCAGCATAGACGGAAAAGAAGAAAAGTCTATAGCTTTCGGCGTATAAATAACAATAAGCAGCATCATTAATGCAAGCAAAAGATTGCACGCCATAAGAATATCAAGCAAAATTGTCGGCAATGGAATAATCAGCATCATTACAACAACGATTGCTACCACTGGAACAATATTATTTGATAACCCTTTAAATAATTTACCGATTCTGTCGGCCATTATTTCCACCCTTTTTTAACAAGCCATCCGGCAATGTCTTTATGCAAATTAAACTGCCTGTCCCCTAAACAGGCAGCAATTAAAATCAACAATACTTAAAACAAAACAGCTTCTCTGTTTTCCATTTTTTAACTGTGCAGTAAATCAAAAAACATTTTATTTTTGAAACATCGCATACATATATTTTTGCACAGTAAAGCAATTATGTCAAAGAAACTTTGCTCTATGTTTAGAAGAATTCATATTATACACTTTAGCAAGAATTACCGCTAGTGCTTGATAGTATTCTTCTGGAATAATATCTCCAATCTCTACTTCTTTATAAAGCGCACGCGCCAAAGGACGGTTCTCTATAATCGGAACATCATTCTGTTTTGCAATTTCCTTTATTCTTTGGGCAAGAGCATCTGCACCTTTTGCCGTCAGCATTGGTCCTGGCATTTTTGTTTTGTCATACTGAATTGCACAGGCAAAATGCGTTGGGTTCGTAATTATAACATCTGCTTCTGCAACAAGCTTAGGCATGCTCTGCTGCATCATTTCATGCATGCGCTGTCTTAATCTGCTTTTTACGAGCGGATCTCCTTCAAGCTCTTTAAATTCTTCTTTTACTTCCTGCTTTGTCATCTTCAACGATTCCATAAACTGATGACGCTGAACAAGATAATCAGGAATTGCAATAATGATAAAAATTACAGAAGCAATTATTAAAAGCTTTGCGCACATGCCTGCTAAATAAGAAAAAGCCTGCCACAAACCAACATTCATAAGAGACAGCAAAGTCTCTATATCATTTTTTATCAAAAGATAAGCCACAATAACAATGATTGCAACTTTTACAATTGATTTTGCAACATTAAATGCACCTTCTGCAGAAAAGAGCGTTTTCTTAAAATATTCACCAAGTTTCGGCACAATTTTTGAAAATTTTGGTTCAATAGGTTTTGTAGAAAACAAAAAACCTTTATTTTGAATGATGTTTCCGGCAACACCTGCAATAATTGCTGTAAGCGCAATAGGCAGCATCATTTTGATAAAATAAACAAAAAAGGCTATTGCCAGATTTTTGTCAACAAGTTCTGCTTCTACACATCTGTCAAAATAAAACCGGACAACTTTTACGCAATTTGTAAAAAGCCACGGAGCACAAATAACAAGCGTAATTACAGGAAAAAGCAAAACAAGCCCAGAATTCAATTCCTGACTTTTTGCAACACGTCCCTCTTCGCGTGCCTTTCTGATTTTATGTTCAGAAGCTTCTTCTGTACGGCCTTCGTCTTCTGCTTTTGCAAACCACTGCAAGTCAATGCATGCACCAGAAACAGAACACGGTGCAACTTCAATTCTGTTTATAAAAGAAGCTTCGCACAAGCGGGCATTATTTTTAGTTTGAATAATTTTTTCTATAAGTGCACTTAATTTCATAGCATACCCACCATTGGAGCAACATCTGCGAATATTTTTTCAAGGCGTTCAAATGCCAAAGAAAAACAATTTTCAAAATAATTGCACATTGTTGGCAAAAGTGCAGTAAGAAGAAAAAAAGCACACAGAATTGTAATCGGCAGACCTTCAGAAAGAAGATTCATCTGAGGTGCTGCTTTGGAAAGAAGACCTGTACTTATAGAAATCAAAAACAAAGTTCCCATAATCGGCAAAGCAATCATCATTGCATCAAAAAACAATTTTGTAAGCCCGCTAAGCAAAAACGAAAGAAAAGTTTCCTGAGATTCCAAAAGAACAATGCAATTTAAAGACTGAAAACTATGCGTTACTCCAGTCATGAACAATTTTTGAAAGCCATCTACTTTCAAAAAAAGCAGCATGGCAAGCAGATTAAGATACTGACCCATCAGAGGGTTTTCAACCTGAGAGAGTGCATCATAAACTTCTGAAGCACCAAACCCCATCTGATAAGTAAAAAACTGACCTGCAGAACTGAATGCAGCAAAAAGCATCGAAACATAAAAACCGGTGATTATTCCTATTAAACCTTCGCCTGCTACAAGCAGCACATATTCAATTGAATACGGGTCAACATTCCATGCGTTATAAGAAATTTGAGGCATTAAAATATAAGCTGTATAACCTGCCAGTGCAATTTTTGCCACCCGCGAAACGGCATTAGTCGACAAAAGAGGAACAGTCAATATCATTGCAAAAACACGCGCTGCAATTAAAAAAAACAGCGGAGCTTTTGCCGCAATTTCTGCAAGCATCTATCTTTAACCTTTATTTCAGAGCTATTTCCGGAATTTTTTCAAACAGCTCAATAGTATATTGACCGACAGTCGTAAACATCCAGCCGCCCAATAAGGCAAGAACGGCAAGAATTGCAAATATCTTTGGAACAAATGTAAGAGTCTGTTCCTGAATTGAGGTTGTTGCCTGAAGAATAGCTACTATAAGACCAACTATCAAAGCAGCACCCAAAACAGGAGATGCAAGCATTAAAATCTGTTTTATTCCACCCTGCATAAATGTTACAAGATCACCGACACTCATTTTTTACTCCCATAGATTCATTTTTCATACAATCATTTATTAAACATTACTAAAAACAAAAAAACTGCAAAATTTTGCTCTTTAATGCAAACAGAATCTGCTTATTCCTTTACAAACAATAAATTATCGTATAACAGAATTAAACAGCTGCTGCGTCAAAAGGCCCCATCCGTCAACAAGCACGAACAGCATAAGTTTAAATGGCATAGAAATCTGAACAGGCGGAAGCATAATCATACCCATAGACATCAAGATACTTGCTACAACCATATCAATAATGATAAACGGAATATAAAGCAGAATTCCTATTTTAAACGCAACCGTCAATTCATGCAGAATATAAGCCGGAATCAATACATATGTAGGAACATCAGCAAGGCTGTTTGGCTTATCAAGTTTTGCCATGTTCATAAAAACAGCAATATACCCAGTATCATCGCCCATCTGCTTGAACATAAAAATTCTTAAAGGAGCTTCTGCTTCTTTATATGCAGTTTCAACACCAATCTGGCCGTCTGCAAGCGGTTTAAATGAATTTGTATAAATCTGGGTAAAAGTCGGCCACATTATGAACAATGTCATAAAAAAAGCAATTCCATTCAAAACAACTGTAGGAGGAACCTGCTGCAACGAAAGTGCTCGTTTTATAAAATCAAGTACAATTGAAAACCGAAGGAAACATGTAACCAGAATCAAAATGCTTGGTGCAAGCGATAAAACTGTAAGAAGCAGCAGAACCTGCACAGAAAATGCAACTTCTTCACCTGTTTCAGGCTGTCTAAGCTGCAAATCAACAAGCGGAACAGTTACAGGCGTCAACTTCTGGTTCATTGTTGTTGTTCCAGAAGTTGAACCATCCGGAAAAGTTGACTGTGCAGAAAGATTTGAAACACACAAACAAAAAAGACAGAAAACAACGATCAAAACACGAAAAGAACGTTTCATTTTTCGTCCTCCGCATTATCATTATTTTGAATTTTTTCACGTCTCTGGCGCAATTTTGCAGAAGCATTTTGTGCAGCAGAATCAAAATAATCATCAAAATCCTCATTAAGCTCTGTTTCTTTTGATGCAGTCTTTGGCAAAAACGTAGAAAGCAATGTAGAAAAATCACGTGGTTTTGCAGGAGTTACTTTTTCAGCTGCAATATTCATTGTATCAATTAATTCTTTATCTTTTATTTCACCAATAAGATTTACAGAATTATCAGCAGTTCCAACAAGAAAAGCCTGACTTGGTGTAGAAACAATATATACAGATTTTCCTGGAGCAAGATTTAGAGATGCAACTTTTTTTAGATAAGGATCAGATTGAAAGACTGGATTGTTTGTCTTTTTTAAAAGCCACACAATTCCATAAATACAAGCAATTACCAGTATTAAAACAAGAATAAGTTTTACAAATTGCCATACAGTATTTGTTTTTGCCGTTTCCTGTACAGCCAAAGCATCTTCAGAAGAATGAATAAGAAGTGTCTGCTCTTCAGCACGAACATCAGACATGCTTTCAGAACTTTCAGACTGTGCATACAAATTAGCAAACGACAAAATACATAAGGCAGCACAAGCCAGCAATATTTTTCTTGAGATATTCGTAATGTCCCCCACCCACTTTTAAATTTACAATCCCCATTGTAAAAGTGAATAAACTCACGCAACAAAAAGTCACGTGAGTTTATTATAAATCAAAAAGTAGCGAAAAGCAACACTAATAGATATCTTCAAGGAAGAATTATTTCATGTCTGTAACACGTTCAACAGGTGAAAGGATTTCAGTTACACGAACACCGAAGTTTTCATCGATAACTACAACTTCACCTTTTGCAATTGGCTTATGGTTTACCAAAATGTCTACAGGTTCACCAGCAAGCTTATCAAGCTCAATGATTGTACCTTCGCCCATTCCAAGGATTTCCTTGATCTGTTTTTTAGTACGACCAAGTTCTACGGTCATTTCCATGAAAACATCCATAATCAAACCGATGTTTCCCTGTTCCATAGAATTCATACCATTCTGCAGACTAGGATACTGTAAAGGCTGAACATTTGGCATTCCGCCAACCATCTGACCGCCCATTCCCATATTCATACCCATGCCATTCATATTCATGCCCATGCCATTCATATTCATTCCGCCCATGTTCATAGGATTTCCCATATTCATTACTGCTGGATTAGATGCCAAATTATCATTTACAGGAGTATTTACAGCTGCAGGAATATCATTAATAGGTGCACCACCAGCATTTTCAGAAGGAGGATTTAACGCATTAGAAATATTGAATGCAACATTATTTGATATAGCTTCCCATATTTGATAATTCTGTCCATCAACACTAATAGGGAATGTAAACAAGACGAAATCGCCTTGTGGATAACGCACCATTGCTTTTGCAACATGTATTGCTTCAGCAGGCATACAGGCAAGACCTGGAAATTTTCCAGTTTTACCCAAAACTGTAATTTCTGTACCGCCATGCTGTGAAACAATTTCAGAAATAACAGAGAGAGACATATCATCAAGTTCAGAAATCTCTTCCTTGTTGATAAGTCCAGCAAGTTTTTTTGCACAATCAGGATGCATCAAAAAGAGATGGTCGCCAGTCATACTTTCTGTAAAATCAGAAGTAACAGCAACAACCATTTCTGGCAATAATTTTAACAAACCGTCACGATTAAGAACTTCTGCAGTTGGTTCACTTACAGTAAACTCAGCTCCAGTCATTGTTGACAAACTAGACTGCAAGCTATCAGTAGTATCTTTTGCAAAATCAGCCAAAGGCTTTGTATCTATTTTTTTTGCAACTGAAGACGTCTGTGCAGCCGACCCCATCCCGCCTAGATCAACACCTGACAACAAAGCGTCAATTTCATCCTGAGAAATGGCTCCATCACTCATATGATTCGTCTCCTTCAGTTAATTCTTCAAAGTCATCTTTTTCTGTCTGGTCTAACTTACCAAGAACCTGTACACCCATTTTCTTACCGATTACACCAGGTTGACACAGGAATTTCTTTACGTTACCAACGCTAAGAGTAAGCGGATCTCCTACCCTTACATTAGATAATCGGACAATATCGCCGCACCTTAAACTTAAAACATCACGAATTGGCAAATTTATTGAGCCAATTTCTGCAACAACATCCATATCAACGTTGGCAAGTTTCTCTTTCAAGACACCAAGATACTGTGTTGTAGAACTTCTGCGAACAGAAGAGAACCAGAACTGTGATGAAAGTTTTGAAATAATAGGCTCAATCGTAATGTAAGGAATACAGAAGTTCATCATACCTTCTTCTTCACCTACTTTAGTTTCGAGCGTTACCAAAACAACCATTTCAGACGGTGGAACAATCTGTGCAAACTGTGGATTTGTTTCAATCTGTCCAAGTCTTGGACGCAAATCAATTACCTGTGTCCAAGCTTCACGCATAATCGAAAGAATACGCACGATTATTCCTTCCATTACTGACTGTTCAATATCAGTCAAATCACGCTGAACTTTTGTGCCCTGACCTGAACCGCCAAACAAACGGTCAATCATTGAAAAGGTAATTGCCGGATCAATTTCAAGAATGGCATTACCTTTCAATGGATCCATGTTAATGACCGCAAGCGTTGTCGGTGTTGGAATAGAACGGATAAATTCTTCATAGGTGAGCTGATCAACAGATGCAACGTGTACATGAACCATGCTGCGCAACTGAGCCGACAAGCTTGTTGTGGTCAAACGTGCAAAAGTTTCATGCATAATTGAAACTGTACGTATCTGCTCTTTAGAGAATTTGTCAGGACGCTTAAAGTCGTAAATCTTTATTTTTCTAGTATCACTTACAGGACGAAAATCTTCCTGCTCGGTCTCCCCAGTACTGATTGCAGTGAGAAGTTGATCAATCTCATCCTGTGACAGAACTTCGTTCATACTAATCCCTTATAACAACTACTGTTCGATAACTTCAAGGTTCATAAATTTTACGTCCTTGATTTTCGATTCCATCAAAATATCATCATTTATAGAGTTACGAATTTCAATCTGCAATTCGCGCTCATTCTGTGGTTTCAATTCAGAAGCCGACTTCTGTGTAAAATAACGTCTGATAAAGTCTTTAATTTCAATCTGACGCTGTGTAATTTCTGTTGAAGCACCTTTGTCTTGAGTTTTGTAACCAAGAACTACTTCAACAACAACAGTCGCAGGTGTTGGATCGTTTGTTTTTGTACGAATCGAACCAATAGAACTATACCAGTCAAGAACTTCACGAGATTTCTTATAATCATCAGAAATCGGAATTGCTGCTTGAGTTGGGCTATTCTTATTCATAATTTTCATTGTGATGACACAAACAGTTACAATAAGAATGATTGCTGCAACAACAATTGCCACCCACTTAAGGATTGACGGAAGTATTCCACCTAAACCTCTAGAACCTTTTCCAGATTCTTCAGAACCATCTTCACCATCAATGTTCAAATCATCATCATCTGCCATAGCTAACCTTCCTCAGCTTTGTAAATAGTATCATTAAAAATGACCATCGTCCAGTATTATAATATCTACACGACGGTTATACGCCTGACCTTCAGGTGTATCATTAGAATATTTCGGCTGAGTATCTGCATAACCAGCCACTGAAAAACGGTACTCGTCAGCACCAAAATCAGTTAAATAATGCAAAACATTTGTAGCACGAGCCGTTGAAAGCTCCCAGTTAGAAGGCCACTGTGCAACATCTGGTGCTGCATTATCAGTATGTCCCTCTATTCTAAAACGGCGATTTTCAAGACCTTCTTGAGCTAAAAAATACTGAGAAAGTCTTAACAGCGAATCCCTGCACTGTTCCATATCAAGTGTTGCACTTCCTGGTGCAAAAAATGAATCTGAAGCAAGGCTTATAACCAGCCCGCGCTCATCACTTGAAATAGTAATTCTATTTGATTTTACATCCGGTGCAAAAAGGCTTACAGCTCTTTTTACAGCAAGACCTAAAGATTTTCCCTTTTCCATTGAAGGCATTGAATTAATTGTATTTCCCAAATCAGCAAGCCGTCCAGAAGACAATGACTGTCCACCGGCCGTAGGATCACCGTTTAAAGACGCAACCATCTGATTTACTTCAATAATGTCCAGCTCTGTAGGATTATACAACATAACGAAGAAGCAAAGCATCAACGTAATCATATCACCATAAGTCGCCTGCCATTCTTTCGATGGTGGCGCCGGCTGTTTTTTTTCTCTCTTTGCCATCAAATTACCCTATATTAGTCTTTAAGAACCTCAGATTCAATTGCCTTACGTGCAACAGGATCAAGATATGTCAAAAGTTTCATTGCAAGAATACGCGGGTTATCACCAGCCTGAATAGAAAGAACACCTTCGATGACCATTTCTTTTACAATCATTTCCTGACTGTTATGAAGCTGCAGCTTTGTTGAGAACGGAGTCATGAACATGTTGGCAATCAAAGAACCGTACAATGTAGTCAACAACGCAATAGCCATGTTAGGACCAAGTGAAGATTTATCTTCCAAGTTGTTCAACATACCAATCAAACCAATAACGGTACCCATCATACCATAACCAGGACCAAGACCTGCCCATGAGTTAAGAACCGTAACCCACTGCATATGTCGTGATTCAATCTGTCCCATTTCATTCTCAAGGATTCCACGAATAACATTTCCATCAGTACCATCAACTACAAGTCGAAGACCTGTTTTCATGAACTCATCATCGCGATCTTCAAGACCTTCTTCCAAAGCAAGAATACCTTCACGTCGTGCTTTTTCAGAAAGAGATACCATGCTCTGAACCAATGTTTTTTCGTTATAATCTGGAATCTTAAAAGTTCTGCCAATAACGCTCCAGACACCCATTACATATTTCATTGGAAACGCAATACACAAAGCGGTGTATGAACCAAGACAAGTAAAAATGAATGATGGTAAGTCCCAGATTCCGCCCAATGTACCACAAGTCGGATCGTA
>JAZQNK010000012.1:0-9195 GCA_045627325.1 Treponemataceae bacterium
AGCATTTAAGTAAAGTTCTTTTTGCGTAATATTTATTTTTTTATTTACAAAAGCAGCTTTTATTGACTTTAAAAAAATGCGTAAATTTCCAGAAATTGCAAGCAATGGTAAAACATATATTAAAATGCCAAGAATTGATGGGAAATCTAAAATTGAGCCAATCATGCTCCATTTGCGCCAATAATAACCTACAATGAAAAAAGTTAGATAGATAATCAAAATTAATAGAACAATTCCGACAATCAGTTTAATTATATCTTTTTTGACAATTTTTTCAGAATCGCTGCATGATTTTTCATCAGTTTCGGCCATATACAAAATAATTGATTTTTTTACTTTTGCTTTTGCTGTACAGATTATCATTCCATAGATGAGTGCGTAAACAAACATTAAAAGTAAAACGGCAATATCTGGCCCCAAACTACTTTTATCATAGTCAGCGAAATTAGCCCAAATGTAAATTGCAAATAAAATTGGGAAAAGCAGATTTGTATACAAAAGAATTTTTCCGCCAAGTTCAAATGAATAATCAGTTTGTTGAAGTTCTGTGAGTGTAAGTTTTTCATATTTTTCTTTTGAACTGAATAATGTGCAAAAACTTTTTGAATATCCAGAAATTAAAATACATGCAGCAAAAATTACAGTTACAGTAAGAAAATCTGGCATATCAAGAATTTCAAAAATAGCACCACCACTAACATGTGATGCCAAAACCGAAGAAACAGCAATTGGAATTAAAGATAATAAAAATGTAAAAATCATAAAATACCTCTTTGCGTCAGAACCGGATGACGTTTTTTCCCATGGGTAGTTTCATTATCAGTCTAAAAAGGTCTTAAAACAAGGGTGTAAAAGTTGTAATTTCGGGTTATTTTTATTTACAGATTCCCCCGTGGTAAAAACACTCGTAAACTTTGTCTCCGCCGCAGAAAATTTCTTCAAAACCTTGAAACCATTCTATGCCGCCGCTAACAGAAGTCTTATAAACATATTCACCGTCCTGAAAAAACTCCGGTCCGCGGAAAGGCAGCTTCATATCTGCCGCACGCAACGCTGCCTTCAAAAAATTGCCACTGAACTTCTGGTCCAAAACTCGTCCGCAATAATTCATTGCCCAGACAGCCTTACCACTTTTCCAAACGGCTTCTTCACCTGCAAACTGTTCTCCGCCAACGTACGAATCGTGGTAAGTCCACTCCCCTTTTTCAAAACGAAAATCATGCGAGTCCAGACGGGTAGACGAAACTTCATTTGAAAAACCTGCGTAAGTATTTCTGTTTGCTTCAAGACGAAACTCAATCATTTCATCCAAATCGGTACGTTCACCTGCTGTCACTTCAACGCTGCAGCTTTGGTCTTTTACAAGATAATCAACAGTTACGTTCATCATTTCGCTAAGCTGAATTAAGTTCATAATATCAGGATAAGATTGACCTGCTTCCCACTTTGCAACAGCCGCCCTGGAAACATTGAGCTTATCTGCTAAATCTTCCTGTGTGAATCCTTTATTCTTTCGTAAAATCTGAAGTTTGTCGCTGAAGTTCATTTTTGCCTCGCAGATTTAATTTCATGTTGATTTAATTCTACAACGAGGCGTCTGATATTTCCATCAACCAAAAGTGACTTTTTTGTGATTTATAGTTTCTTTAAAATAGAATTTTTCAAGTCTTGCATTATCAGTTTTCTATTATATAATCAGACTAAATGACGAACCTCGACGCAGAGCGTTCGAGGTATCGTCGGTCTAAAAGGAAATTGCACTCCAGGTTCAATACCCTTCATACGACGCAGAGCGTCGGGGTATTAAACCCGTCGGCGCGAATAAAAAAGAAACTTAGTCTTGCCCTAAAAAATCTTTAGAGTTTTAAAGCTTAATCTTTTTGAATTTTTTCTATTCAGACTTTCCCGTAGCTGGAATTCCTAAGCGCTCAATTCTATCAAGTACATTTTTTGCCTTTTTCATATTTGTACCTTCTTTTTCATCAACGCTCATTACTTCTACAAGAGGCCTTAAAGAATCAAAATTATTTTTTTCAAACATATCAAGCCCTGTTCCTTTTGTTGCAACATCGTCGCTCAAAAGAAAAGCTGCACAAATATCTTCAATTGCAGGATTTGTATATTTGGCTAATTCTTTTCCAAGGGCATATCTTAATTTTATTTGCCGTTTATCATCAAGGGCTTCTCTTGCAACAGCTTTAACAGGTTCAACAGATGAATCAAAGTTATATTTCAACAGCATTGAAGCAGCCTTTACACGGTCTGTTTCAGATTTCTTTTTGTCTTCTACAAGATTCAAAAGATACCAGACACCTTCCGGTGAATTAATTGCACAGAGAGCTTCGTATGCTTTGTACTTTACAACATTTTCTGGTTCATTTTTTGCACGATAAAGAACAACATTCGACGCAGACTCAATTTTCTGGTCTATAACAGCCTGAAGAGCGGCAATACGTACTTTATAAAAACTGTCTTTTATAGCAGCCACAATCAAAGACTGTGCTGGTTCTGTTGATTTTTTTGAAAGTGCTTTTACAACAGATGACCTGAAATTCGCATCATTATCTTCGTAAAGAGCAACAAGAGCATCAACTGCCTCCGGCACATCAATTCCACCCAAAGCTTCTGCTGCAGCCATTCTCAAAGAGGTTGATTCAGAAGTATCTTTTGCAAACTCAATCAGTGTTCCAACAGAATTTTCAGCATGAAGTTCACCCAGTGTATTAATCAAGGCAAGTTTTACATTTGCAGGAACATCAGAATCAAGCAGTTCTGCAATTTTTGCAGTATCTTCCGTTGAACCAACTTTGCCAATCGTTTTGGCTGCGGCTTCAACATAAAGACCTTCTTCTTCAAAAAGCAGATTCAGCACAGGTTCTCTTGCTTCTGGAAATTCCATTGTTGAAACATATTCAAAAATTTTATTTACAGTTGATTTTTTCTCATCAATTGGATCTTTTAAAACTTCGATGGCAAAATCTTTTAAAAGCGGATCTTTTGCAGCAATAAAATAATCAAAAATTTTTGTTTTCAAGTTAGGATTCTTTGTCGAAACAAAAAGCGCAAATAAATCATCGCCATATTCAAAATCTTCTTCTTTTACAAGTTCTGTTATAAGCTCTTCAATTTCAGAATCAAGACCATAAGATATTTTTTCACGGCGCTCTTCAAACTGTGTCAAATTTTCATCGTTATTTTCAACTTCAGCTGCTTCGTCTGCAAATAAAGCAGGCAAAAACAAAAAACAAAAAAACAAAAATAAACATAAAGTCTTTTTTACAGTCATCAAAAACCTTCCTGTATAGAAGAATCTGTGCAGATTTCTAAAATCATTTGAAAACTTAAAAACAGCAGTTTTCAGACCAAGTTTAGAAAATTACAACCCTTCTTTTGAATTATAACGCTTCAAAAAATTAGTACGATATTCATCAAATGAATCATTCGCAATTGCATCGCGCACTTCGTTCATCATATTGTGCAGAAAATACAGATTATGATAAGAAGCAAGCATCGCACTTAAAATTTCATTTTCTTTGAAAAGATGACGCAGATATGCACGCGAATATTCTCGACAAACTTTACAGTTGCATTCCGGGTCAACCGGCAAATAATCATGAATGAATCTCTCTTTCTTTATCGACAGATTTCCGTTGCGAGTGAAATAAGAACCGTTTCTTGCATTGCGCGTCGGCAAAACACAGTCAAACATATCTATTCCATTTGAAACAGCTTCAAGGATATAGTCAGGTGTTCCAATTCCCATTACGTAGCGCGGCTTGTCTTTTGGCAATAAATCTGCCGTAAATTTAAGCATTTCTGCATAAACTTCATATGGTTCACCAACAGAAAGACCGCCGATTGCAATGCCAGGTGTGTCAAGATTTGCAACAAACTCTGCACTTTGCGTTCGCAAATCTTTGAAAAAATTGCCCTGCACAATCGGAAAAAGGTTTCCCTTATATTGTTTTTCGTCCTGCATTTTAAGCCATTCTTTTTTGGCACGCACAGCCCAGTCAGACGTAATTCTTAAAGCTTCTTTTGCTTTTTCTTTCGGCGTATCAAAACCTGTACAAACATCAAGCTGCATCTGAATGTCGCTGTTGAATTGAGTCTGAAAACCGACAACATTTTCCGGCGTAAGCAGATGGCGTGAACCATCTATATGGCTCTGAAAATGCACACCTTCTTCTGTAATTTTTCTGAAAGTTGCAAGCGAAAAAACCTGAAAACCACCGGAATCAGTAAGGAAGTTCCGCTTCCAGCCGGAAAAACCATGCAGACCGCCTGCTTCTTCAAGTAAATCTGCGCCGGGACGCAGATAAAGGTGATAAGTATTTGCAAGAATTATTTCAAATCCAATTTCTTCAAGCCAGTCTTTTGTCATTGCTTTTACAGTTGCATTTGTTCCAACTGGCATAAAAACAGGCGTATGCACGTCTCCATGTGGCAAATGCATTATGCCTGTACGTGCAGAAGTTTTTGAATCAGAATGAATTAACGAAAATATTTGGCTCATTTAAAACCCTTTTTTTATTTGTGCAGAAGGTCCAATAATTTTTGATAAATGGCATTAAATCCGACTGCAACTTTTTTTTATTAAGAACAACATTCTGCTTATGACTAAGCATGTTGATTTTTATGCTTTTAAGAACCTCAATCAAGAACATCAATCAAGTTCGGCTTGAGCGAAGCAAAAAGCAGCTTGCAATAATAAAAAATATAACAGGCGACCACGCTCCGGCAAGCGGCGAAATATATTCAAATTTTGCAAGAAGCATTGTAACCATCTGCAAAACATAATATAGAACAGCTGCCCCAATGCAAAGTAACAAACTTACAAGCAGAACATTTTTTCTGGTTCTGCCAGAAAGCCCGATTGAAAGAAAAACAACAATGAACAAAATAAACGGAAACGAAAATTTCTTGTAATACACAGATAAAGCTTCTGCATAAGGCAGTCCTGCCCGCCTGCGGTATTCAATGTACTGTCTGGCTTCTTCTACAGACACTTCTTCAACAGACAGATTTGACGATTCAAATGAAACCGGCTGTTCTGTCAGTAAAAAGTCACTGCAGTTTAACTCAACGGAAACTTTTCCGTCATTCACTTTATAAAGCACTGCATTATAAGGTTCCCAATGGTCTTCTTTCCATGTGGCATTTTGAGCACGCAAGATTGATGTTACATGATTATTTTCATCTCTTGAAACAACGAACAGAACGTGCAATATCTGGAATTTGGCGTCATATAAAACAGCTTTGTAAACAGTTCTGCCGCCATCGCATATTACAACAGCATTGCTTGTGTTTTTATTCGGTTCGTCACCAAGCAAAGCATTCTGCAGCTCATTCTTCTGGTGATATGTTGGAACAACAATTCTGTCTTCAAAAAAGAAAAGCCCGACGCTTAAAGCAGCAGATATAACAAGCAGTGGCATAGAAAAACGCAAGAGAGAAACACCAGATGCAAAAATTGCAGTAAGCTCATTTTTTGCATATAAATCACTTAATACATATGCCGCACCAAAAAGCACAGCAAGTGACACAGACAGAGACGCTGCCTTTGGAATATAAAGCGCAAATACCTTGAATATGTCTGCAACTGCAACTTCCTGTGCAATATATCGCCAGAGATTCATAAACAAATCTACAAGGCAAAGCACCATAGTAAAAAAGAAAAGCGCACCAAGAAAAATTCCACAGAATTTGCGGCATAAATAACGGATAAAAGTCATAAGCGCTTCATCCTTGCATAAAAAATAAAACCAAAACCGGCTACCAGAAAATTTGAAAGCCACATAGACCAAAACGCATTGATTCCGTTGCGCTGCCCGAAAATCTGCCCCAAAGTCTGTACCGTCCAATACAAAAGACATATTACAATGCCGACGATAAAACCAACAGTCTGACCGTTATGCTTGCCAAACACAATTGCAAGGGGAAATGCCAAAAATGCAAAAAACAGAGATGCAAATGGAAGTGCAAATTTCCGGTTATATTCAACTTCAAAAATATTTATATAATTTGCAGACTGAGTACCTTCGATTTTAAGATTTTCAATGTATTTTTTTAAATCGTAGCACGTCATTTCCTGAGGATTTACAAAATTCTGCGTTGCACCAAAAGAAGATGCAAAAACATTCATAACAGCAGACTCGCATGACAGATAGTCAATGTTTGAATAATCTGCATTGTCTGGAATTAAAATCAAAGGATTGTGCATGTTTATCTGCATTAAAACCTGCGAATCAGAAGGCTGTTGAATAACGGCATCTTCACTTGCAATAACACGCTGATTTCCAGAAGCATCAAAATCGAACATAAGCAGATTTGAAACATTATTATCTACAACATCACCAATTACAAGCACTGCATTCTGTGTCTTTTTTACAGAATTAGGTTCAAGCATTACAGAAGGATTTGAACTGAGGATTTTTCTGTAAAGATTATTATATGCAATTGTTCCTCTCGGCATGAGTACATCGTTTACAAAAAAAGAACTGACAGAAATAAAAGCACCTAAAACCAAAACTGAAACAAGCAGGAATTTATAAGAAATGCCCAACGCACGCAGAACAAGAATTTCGTTGTCAGTTACCATTCTTGCAATACACATCAAAAAACCTACAAGCGTTGCATATGGTGCTGCCTGAGAAATTACAAACGGAAGACAATAAAGCATGAGCAGCAAAACCTGTCCAAGCGGCACGCGCTGCTTTAAGACATCCTGAACCATGAGAAGTATTTGATTAATGAAAAAAATCATAAAAAAGAACAAAAAAGCTACAAAGTAATAAACCAGGAGTTCTTTTATGAAATATGTAATAAACACATTCTTTTTCATAGTTTATTTTCCAGTTGAACCAAAACCACCTTCTCCGCGTTCAGTTTTGTCTAAAAATGAAACTTCGGAAAACACAGCCTGAATTACAGGTTTTACAACAAGCTGTGCGATTCTGTCTCCATTATTTACAGTAAAATCTTCCTGACCAAGATTTATCAAAATGACTTTTACTTCTCCACGATAATCGCTGTCAATTGTACCGGGTGTATTAAGACATGTTATGCCGTTTTTTAATGCAAGCCCAGAACGCGGGCGCACCTGAATTTCAAAGCCGGAAGGAATCGAAAAAGAAAGACCTGTTGGAATTGCAGCACGGCACATTGGTGTCAGAACAACAGGTTCTGGCAAAAAAGCACAAATATCAGCCCCTGCACTGCCTTCTGTCTGATAAACAGGCAGTTTTGCACCTTTTTGTGCAACACAGTGAATTTCAACGTTTGAAGCAAGATCTAAATCCATGAACCCCTCCATAAACAACAATTGATTCTTTTGAAAAATCAAGCAGCTGAGCAAGCTGCAAACGAAGTTCTTCTTCTGAAAGAGAACGAATATTTTCAATTGATTCAGTATATGATATAAGCGGATATTCTGAAAAATAAAGCCGTGCAAGCCGTTTCATTCTTGCTTCAACGTCTTCAGAAGCAATAATTTCTTCTCCGGCAATATGTTCTTTTGCAGCTTCTATTTCCATTTTTGAAATATTTTCAGAAAGAATCTTATGAAGCTCGTCATCAAGCTCCTTTAAGACAACATCAGTGTTCTTTTTTGCCACAGACGCATATGCACACCAGAACGCACAGTCAGAAAAAGCAGTCATAAAACTATAAACATTATAGCAATAGCCGTTCTGTTCCCTTAGTTTTTGAAAAAGTCTGCTTGACATTGTGTCGCCGATTACAGCATTAAGCACTGCAAGACAATCACAATTTTTTTCGGTTAACGGCATTTTTATGGGAAAAGCCGCAAAGATTTGATTTTGTTGAAAAGGCGCCTTGATGATTTTGTTCTGAACATTCCATTGCGCCGGTTTTAAGATTTTTTTTGCAGGGTTCCGTTTTTCAAGCTTTTCAAGCAAAAAAGTTGTTTCATCTATATCTGCATTTCCACAAATACTAACAGTTAATGCACCGGAAGCAATGTTTTCTTTATACCAGTTGAAAATATCATCCCGTTTAAGATTAGCAACATCTTCAACTGTTCCGGCAATAGGTTCTGAAATATTCTGTTCTGGAAACAAAACACCATAAAGCTCATCAAAAGCAGCTTCTTCAGGATCATCTTGAGAAGTAATTATTTCGCTTTCAATTACCTTTCGTTCTTTTTCGATGTCTTCTTCGTTAAAAACAGAATCTGAAACCATTTCGCACATTACAGAAAGCGCATAACTCAAATGTTCAGCTGGAACAGTTGCATGAAGGCACATCAAATCGCGTTCGGTAAAAGCATTTATGTAGCCGCCGACACGGTCAAATGTGCATGCAATGTCAAATGCTGTTTTTGTAGAAGTTCTTTTAAACAGCATATGCTCAACAAAATGAGTTACACCACGATTACTGTCTGATTCAAAACGGGAACCGACAGGAAACCAAAAACCGATTGATACGGTTTTAGCAGTAACAATCGGTTCTGTAATGAGAATTATTCCATTATTCAAAGTGCGTTTTTGAATCGCCATGAATAATTATTTCTTTTCTGCCTCAATAGCATCGATGTAAGAAAGATTCAAGCGACCCATTTTGTCAATTTCAAGCAATTTAACAGGAATCTGCTGACCTTCTTTTACAACGTCTGTAACTTTAGCAATTTTCTGGTGGCTGAATTTTGAAATATGGCACAAGCCTTCTTTGCCAGGCAGAATCTCAACAAAAGCACCAAAATCCATAATGCGTTTAACAGTTCCATTATAAATGGTTCCAACTTCAGGATCTTCAACAATGCCTTTGATTACAGCACGTGCACCGTCTGTAGCTTTTGAGTTTTTACCGTAAATTGTAACGGTTCCATCATCTTCTGTATTAATTGTAACACCAAACTGAGCAGAAATAGCTTTTACAGTTTTTCCGCCTGGTCCAATCAATGCACCAATTTTGTCAATTGCAATTTTCATTGTATCGATTTTTGGTGCATATTCGCTTACATTTTCAGCAGGTTTAGCAATTGTCTGTTTCATGATGCCAAGAATGTGCAGACGACCGCGTTTTGCCTGGGCAAGAGCTTTCTGCATAATCTCAGATGTAACACCCGCAATTTTAATATCCATCTGGAAACCAGTAATGCCATCTTCTGTTCCGGCAACTTTGAAGTCCATATCACCAAGATGATCTTCTTCACCAAGAATATCAGAAAGGATT
>JAZQNK010000013.1:0-13524 GCA_045627325.1 Treponemataceae bacterium
CACACATCATAAATGAACTTTGTTTTACCAATTACACCGGCAACAAGATTTCCTGAATTAATCCCAATTCTAATTTGTATCTGTACAGGAGATTTTTTATTGAACAGCTGAACATCGGCCAAAAGTCCCTGAGCAAAATGAATCATTTTTAATGCACCTTCAGAATCGTTTTGTGTTGTAAGGCCGGTTGCTGCCATGTATGCGTCCCCAATAGTTTTGATTTTTTCAATTCCTTCATTTTTGGCACGCTTATCAAAAAGAGAAACCAGTTCGTTCAGCATGGAAACAGTTTGTTCTGCCGACATCTGACTGCTCATTTTTGTAAAGCCCACAATATCAGTAAATAAAATTGTCGCATTAGGATATTTTTGGGAAATTGTTTTATCCGGATGTTCAGTTAATTCCTTTGCAATTGGTTCTGGCAGAATATTCAAAAGAAGGCTTTCAACTTTTTCGTTGGCAATGCGAAGTTCCTTAGTTCTTTCATCAACTTTAATTTCCAGTTCACGCTTGTAATTTTCAAGAATTTCAACTTCTCGTTTATGGGCATTTTCAATTGTCTCATTAGAATCCATAACAACGAAAATATAAAGCACAATTGCCATGAATACAGTAGAAATATTTACAACATAAAACCCCAAAGATTTAAATGAAATAACGGAAGACAGAATTGGAATAATCAAAAATAAAACTAAAGGAAGACGGACTTTTTTAGAAATGCTTTTGTAGTTTAATGAAATACAAATAATCTGAAGAATCATACAAACGCCAGGAATAATTGTGGCAATAATGCGGCCTTTTGCACGGTGATAATGATTCAACTCATCAAAAAAATAATACCAGCCTGTAAATCTGGAAATTATAAGAAGAATCACTCCAATTAAAAGTACCAGTTCTGCAGATGCCAATAAAAACTTATTTCTTTTTGACGCCTCTGTTTTATGAGAAAGCAAATCCCTCAGATACAAACTAAAACTTAAGAGCATCAGAGATGGAGATAAATAATCTGAAAATTTTGAAATATTCAAAAACCATCGTACTGTGTCTCCAGGAACTCCTTCATAAGTCAGATGAACTATAGGAGCTCCAAGGTAAAGTACAGCGCTAACTTCCAGCAGAAAAATTGCAGCTTTTCTTTTAGCACATAAACTCTTAGTAATCAGAATCAAAAATGCAATAAAAAAACAGATTCCCTGCAAAAACAGCATTATGAATCTTTGATATTTAATTAAAAAATCGAGCATTGTAGTTTTATTATAGCACAACTATAAAGGCATGTAATTTATATTTAAAAAATTCTTTGCACTTAAAGCCATACAGTGAGTTGCAGAACAAAAGAAAAAATAACTGCAGCTACACAGGAGGCTTTTTATGTGGATTGTTATGGATGAAGATGGTTCTAAATTCATAAACGGGGGAAGTTACTGGGCTACACTCCTTAGAATGTTGTTCCATTGCTAAAGTCATGAACTTTTTGGAGAAGCAAAGCCATCAGAAAATTTTGTTTTCTGGTGGCTTTTTTTTCTTTGTTTTAGTATTATATTTCACCTATATGAAAATTAATGCAAAAAAAATAATTAAAATAATTCTTATCAGTCTTCTTAGCATTGTTATTTTGTTGATAATTTCAACAGGAATTTTGAAAGGTACAAATTATTTAAAACATAGAATTAAATCTTCAGATGGAATTGATAAAGGAATGTATGTAACACTTGGCGGCATGGAACAGTATATCCATATCCGTACAGAAAATACATCAAATCCTGTTATCATTTATCTTCATGGCGGCCCTGGAAGTTCAGATTGTTTTGTCACTTATCTTTTTGCAGATAAAATTGATGAAGATTATACTTTTGTTACATGGGACCAGAGAGGTGCCGGCCGTACTTATGAACATAATAAAAAATCTGATTCGCTTAACAAAACTGTAAATTTTGACCGTGCTCTTAGTGATTTAGATGAACTTGTTGATTTAATGTGTCAGAAATTCAATCAGGATAAAGTAATCATTATGGGACATTCATATGGTTCTTTTCTTGGCATCAATTATGTTTATAAAAATCCTGAAAAGGTTGCAAGATATATTGGAATTGGGCAAGTTGTTTGTTTTTCAGATGGTGAACTGCGTTCTTATGAAGATGCACTTAAACAGGCAGAAGCTGCGGGTGATGATACTTCTGAAATGACAAAAGCATTCGATGAGTATAAAAAAGATGTTAATAATATTTTAAAAATGCTTGAATTACGTTTTTATACAGAAAAATATCATCAGCCTGAAAAAAAAGCAAACGACACTTGGAACGGTATTTCTTCACCATATATGGGATTAAGTGATTTAAGATATTTTCTTCGTATTATAAATCCGGATTTTACAATCGAAAAGCAGAAATCACTTTTTGATTCAATGACTCAAGATTTAAAACAGTTTTTAGATTATAAAATTCCTGTTGATTTTATTCAGGGGGAATATGACTGGACTTGTGCTAAAATCTGCGCAGAAGAATATCTTGAAACGATAAATGCGCCTTCAAAAAGTTTTCATGTAATTGAAGGCTGCGGTCATTGCCCACAGTATGAAGATACAGAAAATTTTGTATCAGAATTAAAAGAAATCCTTAAATAACACGGGAAAATTATGCTTACAGATAAACGTTTAGTTTTTGATACAATTCCAGAACAGTTTGATAAATGGCGCCATCGTTATTCTGCGGAACTTTTTGACTTTATTGTAAAAACCTGCGCACTTGATAAAACAAAATCTTGTCTGGAAATTGGTCCGGGCACAGGGCAGGCTTCAGATTTTGCAATCAATTCCGGTGCTGATTATACTGCCATTGAACTTGGTAAAAATTTTACCCAGGTGATGAAAGAAAAATACGGTGCGCACAAAAACTTTCACATCATCAATGCGGATTTTGAAAAACATGATTTTGCACCTGCAAGTTTTGATTTAGTTTATTCAGCCGCAACAATTCAGTGGATTAAAGAAGATTTGGCTTACAAAAAATGTTACGATATGCTTAAAGCCGGTGGTTTCCTTGCAATGTTCCGTTTGCGTGATGATTATAAAACTCCAAATCCTGAATTGTACTCAGAAATCCAAAAAGTTTACGATGAATATTTTGAACCAGAACAACCTTACACCTGCAAGTTTAATTACAAAGGCGGAACGGCTTACGGTTTTGAATATTTAGGCGAACACAATTTTTACGGCAGCAGAACTTACACCGCCGACGAATATGTTGAATACATGAAAACTCATTCCGACCACATCACAATCACAGCAGAAAAACGAGATGCATTTTTTGGTGGAATCCGCGAGGCCGTTTTGCGACACGGAAACAAAATTGTGTTTAATGCAACTTATGTGCTGGATTTGTATAGGAAATAAGGATTTTAAACACACCTCAATTATATTGAAAAAATGACACTTGCACACACAATATAACATAATTTGCACAAGGCAAAGAAAGCTTTAGATTATCTTTTATCTGGTTGTTTTTTTTCTTGGCATATTTGTATTTGCACTGGAAATAAACCTGATTTTTAATGCAAAAAACTAATTATTGAAAAAAAATTTTACTTCTGCTAAGAAAATACATATATTTAATATTATAGTAAAAACAACATTTCAAGGAGATAAATTATGGAAAAATGGGTTTGCCCAGTTTGTGGTTATGTTCACGAAGGATCTGAAGCACCAGCTGAATGTCCTGTATGTCATGTCAAAGGTAAAGAATGGAAGAAAGTTGATGGTGATATGAAACTTGCAGCTGAGCATGAATATGGTATTTATGAAAAAACTGTAAAAAACAATAAAGACATCAGCGAAGAAGACAAAAAATATATCTTTGATCAGTTGATGGCTAACTTCAAAGGTGAATGTTCAGAAGTTGGAATGTATCTTTGTATGGCTCGCATTGCACACAGAGAAGGATATCCAGAAATTGGTCTTTACTGGGAAAAAGCTGCTTATGAAGAAGCTGAACATGCGGCAAAATTTGCTGAACTTTTAGGAACTGACCTTGAACCTAACATGAAGGCTACAACAAAAGACAACCTTAAATGGCGTGTTGATTGTGAATTTGGTGCTACTCAGGGTAAGTTTGATTTGGCAACTTGTGCAAAGAAAAATGGTCTTGATGCAATTCATGATACTGTTCACGAAATGGCTCGTGATGAAGCGCGTCATGGAAAAGCACTTAAAGGCCTTCTTGACAGATACTTCAAATAATCAGATTCGTTTATATGCTGCATGCGGTTTTCTGTAAAGGAAACCGCATTTTTTTAAGCATGCTGAAGCAGCTGTGCTGCAATTTATTTTCAGAAAACCTCATAAAGAAAGATTGTATGTTTTTTAAAAGTGAATGTATAATTATATCTGTATTGTTTTTGAATATTTATCAATATGGCAAATAATTAAATTATATTTCTAGAAATTGCAATTTTATCAATTCTTAAAAATGCAATTAAAAAATGGAAAACTCGCGATATTAACTTTTTTAATCAATGCGAAAACAATGCCAATGATAAAGACAATAAACAAAGGATATCATTTATGAATATGCAGAAACCTTCGATGATTTCAAAAGTGATTCTTTACATTCTATTTTTATTATTCATACCAGCAGCAACATATGCAGATAACAATAATGCAAAATCCAGCGTCAAAACAATCAGGCTTGGCTATTTTAATTTTCAAAATTACATGCTTGGCGCAGAAGAAAATGCAGCAAAATCTGGTTATGCTTACGATTTATTGTGCGACATAGCCATCATCAATAACTGGAAGTATGAATTTGTTTACGGAGATTTCAATCAACTGTATGCTGAACTGCTAAAAGGGAATATCGACATTCTTCCATGTCTTGTATATACAGAAGAAAGGGCAAAAGCTCATTTATTTTCAAATGAAGAGATTTATGCAGAACAATATTTTATTTCCGTATTAAATAAAAAATCGTCTAAAAATCTAACCATAAAAGATCTTGACGGCAAGAGACTAAGTACAGTTTCAGACACATATCAGAATGTTATATTCGAAAAATGGGCAAAAGCAAACGGAATAACAATGCAATTAGTATGCACCGATTCTTTTGACGATTCATGGACTCAGCTTGATGAAGACAAAGCCGATTACATACTGAATATCGACAGCGCTGCGCAGGATTCAGGCTATACAAGTCTGTTTGAAGTAGGTTCTGGAAGTTCCCGTTTTGCCGTTGCTCCAGGAAGAGAAGATATTCTTGAACAGCTGAACAGTGCTATTGACACAATATATAAAATAAATCCATTTGCAATTGCACATCTTAAAGAAAAATATCTTACAGGAACACTATCATCTTACAAACTTACAGAACAAGAACTGCAATGGCTCAAAAACAGAGATTCCATAAGAATTGCAGGTTTTAAAGATAATGTGCCATATACATATTTAGACAGCAACGGTGCTGCAGCTGGTGTATATCCAGATGCAGTCATGAACATGTTCGAGAAACTCGACATTAGTGTAAACGTAGAATGGAAACTGTACAAATCTGAAACCGAAATGTACCAGGCGCTTCAAGAAGGAAAAGTAGAGCTTATCTGTCCTTATTACCACGAACACTATTATGCACAGACAAATAACATGATTATTTCAGAAAATTTTCAGAACGTTAATATGGGACTTCTCTACAGTGATAAAACACATGAAACAGAAATTAAAAAAATTGCAGTTCCTTACAGCCTGCTGGACATTTATTATGTAACTGACAATTACCCGAACAGCAAAATATTTAAATTTAATACAGTAGATGACTGTATTAAAGCTGTATCTAAAGGCCAAGTAGATGCCGCAATTGCACATGTTACGGCACTGCAGGAAAAATCAGTAAAGGCACTGGAAATTTTTCAAATGAAGACACTTGCTTCAGAATGTCCAATATGTTTTGCAGCAAGTCCTGGAAATGGAATGCTTATCTGCATAATTAACCGCGGTATCCATTTGATTAATGATTACGAAATACAGGCTCTTGAAATTAAACATGCTCCAAACGTAGATTATGCACTTTGGAATTATATAAAACATAATAAATTGCTTGTCAGTTCTGTAATTCTTGCACTGTTTTTAATTATTTTATATTCAGTTGACAGAAATGCAACTTCCCTAAAACTAAAAAAGAATCTGGATGAAATTACAAAACAGAAAGAAATCATCGAAGCAAATGAAAAAAAACTTGTAATAGCAAAAGAGGCTGCGAATGCAGCCAGCAAGGCAAAATCAACATTTCTTTTTAACATGTCGCACGATATTAGAACACCAATGAATGCCATTCTTGGCTATTCAGACAGAATGTTAAGGCATATTGATGACAAAGCAATCGTAACGGACAGCGCCGGAAAAATTAAATCTTCTGGTGAATATCTGCTTTCTTTGATTAATGATGTTCTTGATATGGCAAAAATTGAATCAAATAAAGTTAAACTTGAAGAAAGCATAAATGATATAAGAGAAAAAGCTAAGGTTCTGTGCGATGTTTTTGAAGTAAACATGCAGAAAAAAAATCTGACATTTAACATTGATTTTAATGACATAAAAGATACAGTCATATGGTATGACAGCCCGAAACTCAGACAAATAATGCTCAATTTGATATCAAATGCAGTAAAATACACTCCGGACGGCGGCACAATTACACATACAATGCATCAGGTGCAAGGCAATCGAAACGGATACGGCAGATATAAGATTACGGTTTCAGATACCGGAATCGGAATGACACAGGATTTCATTGAACATATTTTTGAACAGTTCTCAAGAAGCGATGATTCTATAACAAAAGAAACACAGGGAACAGGACTTGGCATGGCAATCGTGCGAAAGCTCATTGACCTTATGAATGGAACCATTTCAATCATAAGCGAACTTGGAAAGGGAACAGACATTACTGTTGAACTCGACTTAAGAATTGCAACAGAAGAAGAAATTCGTCAATTTGAAACAAAAAAGAAACCATCTCTGCCGCAAAACATACTGAAAGGGCTCCGCATACTTCTAGTTGACGACAATGAGCTTAACCGCGAAATTGCAAGGGAAATTCTTGAAGATGAAGGCTGCACAGTTGTTGACATTGCTGAAAATGGTGTAATTGCATTCAACAAAGTTGCAGAATCATCACCGGAAGATTTTAACCTGATTCTTATGGATGTACAGATGCCTGTAATGGATGGATATGAAGCAACAAGACGAATAAGGGCACTTGAAAACAAAGCACTTGCAGATATTCCTATTATTGCAATGACAGCAAATGCGTTTGAAGACGACCGGCAGAATGCACTGGAAGCCGGAATGAACGCCCATTTAACAAAACCTGTCGACATTAAAAGCTTGAAGGAAACCTTGTCACAGTTTTCATAAAATTTATTGCAAAGACATGTTTTAAGACAGGCTTTTAATAAAGTCTGTTTAATTTTAATCAACAGAAACATGAACGTTTTGATATTGAATTTTCTGCATGGATTCTTGAATTATAAGCCAGAAATGGATAAAAATATGCTGCAGCAAATCTGCAAAAATTTTATTTGACAAGGAAGGAATACAAAATGAAAAAATATTTTATCAGTTTGCTTTGTTTTTTATTATTTATGAATCTATGCGCTCTTGATATCAATCAAGAAGAAATCAGCAGATATAAATTAGATTCAGCATGTACTTCAATTCTTGCAAAAGACAGCAAAGCTGCAAAATTAAACATATACCAGCAGAATAATGAAATATACTTTCTTGGATGGTCAAAAGACGGAAAAATTGCATACATAGAAAACCGTGCAATCGAAGGAAGAGGTGGCCATGATTTATATTTTTTTGTTTTAGATTTAGTTGAAGATAATATTGTTTTTCAAAAAAAAGTCCGCATGTATGATGACGACAGTGAATATTCTCAAGAAAAAGCATTAACTTTCAAACAATGCATTACTGCCAATTCAAACGAAATCAATGCAGAATTAACCAAGAATGAAATTATTTTAAAACCTTGTCAATTTCAACAGCTGCCAGCAAAAGATAAAAATGGCATGGCAGTAGATTTTGAAATAAAAACCTTAAAGAAAGAAACCGGCGATTTTAATTTAACATATATGTCTTACGATATTATTGCATCAAAAGAAAATCAAATAAAAACAGTCAATTCAATAAATGATAAAAACTGCGAATTTGTAAAAGCAACTGGATATATCAAAAGTCCATATGAAAACAGGATTGCTCTAATAGTAGCAGATGCAGAGTTTGTTTCCGAAGGCGATGAAGTATTTATTAGTTTTTATGGATGCAATCTGGCAACTGGTTTTAAAAATAAATAGCTACAAAAACATATCTATTCTTACAGACTAAAACTCTATGCAAAAATCAGCATGACGCAACACTGAAAACGAAGCATGCTGATTTTTTATTCATCTCAAATCATATTTATATTGTATGATTATTTACAACATTAGGATACAAATTATTAACTTTTAACAAATATTATCATACATTATTAACTTTACAAAAGCGAAACTGGATCTACATCAACTTCAATATAGACACCAAGAGGAGGTCTGTAAGCAAAAAGAAAGTCAGCACAGAGCTTTTGCAGAGGACCAAGCTTTGCGCCCCGGAGTAATATCTGAAAACGATAGTTTGAAGAAATCAGCGAAATGGCGCATTCTGCAGGTCCAAGAATTTCAACACCTGGAGCTTTTTGAGATAAAGCATTAGCCGCATAAGAGGCTGTTTCTTCTGCATCTTTTTGATTTTTTGAACGAAAAACAAGCCGTATAAGCCGTGCATAAGGCGGAAACAATGACAATTTTCTTACTTCAAGTTCTTCTTTATAAAAATTTTCAAAATCGCTTGAACATGCTTTTGAAATTGCACTTCTAGAAGGATTCCATGTCTGAACAACAACTTTGCCGTCAGGAAAATATCTTCCGGCACGGCCTGCAACCTGAACTATTAATGCAAAAGTTCTTTCTGCCGCTCTAAAATCAGGCATATGCAGGGCAGTATCAGCATTTACAATTCCAACAAGTTTTACGCCGGGAAAATTAAGTCCTTTTGCAATCATCTGCGTTCCAAGCAAAATGTCTGCTTCGCCTTTTTTAAAGGAGTCTAATTTTTCCTGAAGCTCTCCACGTTTTGTCAAAGAATCTGTATCTACGCGAATTGTACGCAGATGAGGAAATTTTGACGCCAGTTCAGATTCAATAAATTCGGTGCCGAATCCAGAATAACCGACATCAAGAGAACCGCATTCAGGACACATAGTTGGCTGAGGTTCTGTCCAGCCGCAATAATGACACCGCAAAACACCTTCTGTTTTATGAAAAGTCATCGGCACAGAACAGTTTTTGCAGAAAAGCTCAAAACCGCACGTCTTGCACCTAAAAAAATGAGTAAAACCGCGTCTGTTTAAAAACAAAATTGACTGCCGTTTTTCTTTATATGTCTGATTTATTTCATTTTCAAGTTCCAAAGAGATACAGCCAGTTAAGTTTGTTCGTGATAAATCAACGACAGAAATTTCCGGCATTGCACCGCCTGCAAGACGCCTTGTTAAAACATGCTTTACAATTCGGCCTTCATTCATCAAAGCCCATGCTTCAGCGGAAGGCGTAGCACTGCCCATAACAAGCGGAATCTTTTCAGATGCACAACGTTTCATTGCAACCTGGCGTGCATGATATCGGGGTGTTGTACCAGATTTATAAGAACCATCATGCTCTTCATCAATGATAATCATGCCAAGATCTGGAACAGGTGCAAAAACGGCGCTTCTTGCACCGATTACGACACGGGCTTCTCTTGAAATAATGCGGCGCCATTCGCTTAATTTCTGGCTTGGCGTAAGTGCAGAATGCAGCACTGCCGCTGTTTTACCGAAACGTCCTGTTACAGCTTCAATAACCTGCACAGTCAGTGCAATTTCTGGAACAAGATAAATTACACCTTTATTTTGAGCAAGCATGAATTCTGCACATTGCAAAAAAACTTCTGTTTTTCCAGAACCAGTAGAACCATAAAGATAATGAATCTTTGAAGAATCTTTTGAATCTGTAATGCCATTAACTGCATTTTTCTGTTCTTCCGAAAGTTCAAGCTTTTTATTGCCAATAAAGTCATCTACAAAAGCGTCACTAGAAGCTTTTACTTCGCGCCGTCCAGAAGGAAGCATTGCACTTAATGCTTCACCATGCGCACAAAGATAAAACTGGCTTATCCATTTTGCAAGTTCAACAAAAGATTCATCAAAAATAGGGGATTCATCAATTATGCGGCGGACTTCTTTTATTTTTGAAACATCGAAATTAAAATCGGAAGGAAGCTCGTCCAAAACTTTTATTACAAAACCGGTTGCTTTCTGCTGACGCCCAAACGGAACTTCAACACGCATGCCGACAGCACAAACCTGATCTTCTTTCAGTTTATATGTAAAAGACTGATGAAGCGGAATGTTAAAAAGAACTTCAATCCATCTGTTCATCAGCTTTTTCCGCCATCAAGATAAGTTGACTGATAATCTGGAACTATTTTTAAAAGCTGGTTCCTAAAAATTTTCAAATCTTCCCATGCAGGGCGTTTTAGAGATTCATCTCTAAGCAAAGCACTTGGATGAAATGTTGCAAGCAGAGGAATTCCTTTGTAGTCAAAGAATTGACCATGCAGCTTTTTTATGCCTGTTGTTGTATTCATAAGATTATGCAGGGCAGTGTTTCCAACGGCAAGAATCATTTTGGGTTTTAATGCTTCAATCTGTGCTTCAAGAAAAGGAGCACAGGCAAGCGCTTCTTCCGGCAGCGGCGTTCTGTTTGCAGGCGGTCTGCATTTTACTATATTTGCAATAAAGCAGTTGTCATTTCTTGAAAGCTGAATGGCTGCAAGCATTTTATCAAGCAGCTGACCGGCTTTTCCGACAAACGGTTTGCCGCTCCGGTCTTCGTCTGCACCAGGACCTTCTCCAATGACAAGCACAACAGGCGAAGTATTACCAATGCCCGGCACAGTATTTGTTCTTGTCTGGCAAAGTGCACATTTGTTGCAGCGTGCAATATCGATTTCTATATTTTTAAGCAGTGTCCTGCCGTCAGCCTGATTTTCAAATGCGGGCTGCACATTTACACCAACTGAAACAGGCGCAGTCATTTCAGCTGTTTCTGCACCGGTTACAGCATCTGCTGCAACCGCAACATTCACGGCAGCGACATCCAAGCCTGCATTTCGTTCTTCAATATCATCAGAAAATTCAACCTTAGAAAAATCAGACAAAACATGACCAGAACAAAGACAATCTGCTTTGTTCAAAAAATCATAAATAAGAGATTTATCCTGTACGTTCATGTTTACTCCTGATTTTTTATAAAGCAACTTAAAGTTTTTAAAATGCGCAGACAAACAGCCGACGATCCGTTAAAACAACTGAAAACCAATTTAACAAGATTGATTCAAAAAATTAATATAACACTGAAAGATTCAGCTTTAAGCTAACTGCATCTGCATAAAAACTGCATCATTCAGTGTTATTTTGCACAGCGCACTTTTAAGGCTTTTAAAGCCTAGCCTTGCGCATTCAGCTGGCTTTTTTTCAGTTCAATTGACTGTTTATAATATTCAACCAAAGTAGGCGTCAATGATTCAATTGACCACTGTTTTGCCCATACTGCGGCTTCCTTTGATTTCTGTTCGTATACGTTTCTGTCGTTTAACAAAAGCTCAACTTTTGAAGTAAATTCCTCAATATCGTTTGGAACCATAAAGCCGCCGTTATCTCCGCGCATGACATCAACAGTGCCCATTTCGCCGATTGCCACAACAGGCATGCCGACTGTCATGGCTTCAATTGTAACAAGCCCCTGTGTCTCTGTAAGACTTGGAAAAACAAAAATAGAAGCCATCTTATAAAAATAAATTAAATCTTCTCTTGCGACATAACCTGTAAAAGCCACAGAATCATTCAATTTTCTTTGAACGGCAAGTTCTTTTAGTTCTTCAAGATAAGGACCACCGCCAACAAAAAGAAGGACGACATCTGTATTTGTTCTGTTTATTCTTTCAAGAACATCATAAAGAAAGCTTAGGTTTTTTTCTTTTACGACACGACCAACATAAAGCAAAATTCGCTTTCCGCTTACAAACGGATATTTTTTCAGAAGCGCTTTATTAATGCGTTCATTCTGTTCTTCATTGAAGTTTAACAAATCTGACGGAATGCCTGTCGGCAAAAGCATTGATTCGCGGTCTATGCCATATTCATGAACAACTTTGGCAATGCGTTTTGTCGGTGCAATAATCAAAGCAGCACGTTTCAAATAAAACTTTACAATTTCGCGGCCAATTTTTTGTGTTGAATACTGCGGAAGAAAATTTATATAATTAACCAGATAATCTTCCCAGAGCGTATGAAAAGTAAAAACAATAGGCAGACGTGCTTTTTTTGCATAAAGCGCACCTAAATAACCGATTGTCCATTCTGAATTTATGTGAATTACATCCGGCATAAATTTTTTCATGGCAGTTTTCAAGAAATGCCACTTATCAAGCCTTACCATCCGGTCTTCTTTTGACCAGATAATTCCAGTTGACGGAATTCTAACGATTAAAAACGGACTTTTTTCATCTTCATTTTCTTCATCGAAGAGGGCACTTTTCTGCTGTTCTTCAGAATATTCAAGACAGACAATACAAACTTTGTGACCAAGTTTTGTCAGCTCAGAAGCATAAGATTTAACCGAAATTGCAACGCCGTTAATTCTTGGAAAATAGGCGTCTGTAAACATGGCAATATTCATGACTAAAATATAGCGTATAGCCGTCTATTTGTCGATAGAATTGCCCCTGGCAAAATAATTGACTAACAAATAAAATTACAATTAAAATGAATTATTCTGAATATTTTTGAAGACAATGCAGAAAACAGCTTTTCAAAAAGTCTTTCTGTAATTGCAAATGGAGAGAAAACAAAATGAAAAAAAGAATTACTGTATTGTTTTTTATGTTTATAGCAGCATTTGCTTTCTCTAAAGCTCAAAAAGAAATCACACAGCCAGACGAACTTAAAAAAATTATAGAGCAGCATCCGTTAGTTGAAAAAGCAGAAATGGACGAGATTGAGTTTGACTGGAAATTAAAGACACTTTTTTATATAAAAATAGGTAGAGAAAAATATTTGCCTTATTATTTTGATTTATATTTAACATTGACAAATGGGCATACTATAAAATTTTTATCAGTTCCAAATGATTTAACATTTCACAAAGATGGTGCACTGCAGAAGATTAATAATGTTTTATTTAGTAGTGATAAGAATGATAAATGGGAAAGTGCTATTTACTTAAAGGACTTGTGTAAGGCAACAGATACAGATTATTACGATTTGTATACAATATTGGATAATTACAAAAATTTTTGTAAATTGCTAAATTCAATACCTTGGAGACTAGACAAAGAAGCTGAAAAGTTATGTGCAAAATACTCTGGTGTGGATTATGTTGACATATACAGGGGTTATG
>JAZQNK010000014.1:0-9312 GCA_045627325.1 Treponemataceae bacterium
CAGACCGGCACACCAATAAATTATGTGCGCACAGGCGAAAGTCCGTTTGTCTTTAAAGGCAATGTAAAAGATTTTGGCACATGCATTATGGCACTTTTTGAAGACGGCACGACATATTTTTCAGGCGCATTGCAGAACAGCCAGATTTTGCGCAACGGCAAACCTGTCGCATTCAGACTGCCAAAACTGCCGCAGGGCTTTATCTACAGCGACTTTGTTGTTTCCGGCAGCATTTTGTATGCCGCATGGGAAGAAGAATTTTTCTATCAGACAGCAAGATCTGGATTTATTGCAGTTGACTTAAAACGGCTTCTTTACGAAGCATTGTCTGAAGCCGACAGAAAAGCCGCCGAAGAAGCAGAAAAACAGCAGCCGTAGCAAGCGCACAAAACCGCCAAGTTTCCTTGCGAAAAATTGAAAGATTGTGTACAAACAGCCTTTTATGCTTTTTACAATTCAGATAGAAATTCTTTTGGAGAAAAAACTTTCAAGTTAGATTTTTTATAATCAGACTGGTTTCTTGTAATTATAACGTCAAAATCATGAAATTCAGCTACAGCATTTTGAACAGAATCTTCAAAATCTGCCCAATCTGAATCTAACGCAGAAAGAATAATGCTTTCTGAAACATTTGCAACTTTTACAATTTTTAAGACTTTCTTTATAAGCTCTTTTACCAGTTGCTTATCTCTGATTTCTTGACGCGCAATATAATATATATCTGTAATAGCAGATGCAGAAACATATTTTTGCACATCACTCGCCGGTAACTTCAAAATTTTAACAGCATCTTGAGCGAATGATTCTCTGTTTAAAAGCACATCAAGAATTACGTTCGTATCAATTAATATCTGCATATTTTTTCAATCTTTCAGAGCGATATTCAGAAATCGTTTTTCCACTGTTTGGAATTGCGCCAACAAGAGAATCAACAATACCATCAATGTTATTTTCAATCGAATCGGAAGTACTTGCTGTGTATGTAACTATAACTTCCTGTCCACGCTTAAAATGAACAGGAGTATCTAAAACAATTTGAGAACCGTCATAATAGCCTTTCGCAGTTGCAAGCATTTTACACCTCCATTGCCATTATAGCATGATTCAAAGATTTTGACTTGTGTTTAAGCTAAAATTCTATATCAATTGCTATTTCTCAAAGCTGTTCATTTCGTCTATCATATTGATTATTGGAATCCGCTCGTGTTCAGGGAGAGAATCGAGATTGTCGATTGTGCGTGCGTACTTGTGATATTTGTGCAAATCTTCGCTTTTGGCATTGCTTTTTGGCGACGGATTTTTTCCTGTAACGAGATATTCTACAGGCACTTCAAGTGCGGCGGCTATTTTAAGAGCCAAATCAACTTGCGGCATACTTCCACGCTTTGCCCCCATTCCAATTGTTGAAACATCAATCTGAACTTCTGATGCAAGCCATTTACGCGTCTTTCCTTGATATTCAAGCTCATCTATAACAATATCCCAAAAATTTGCACTCATACAGATGATTCTAAATGACAGAAGTTAAATTTTGTTGCTTTTACAACAACCGTTGTATATAATGTAAAATTGACAGATGTGGCTTTCAATCAGAAATGTTGCATTTGTCACATTCAAATGAAATTGCTTTTCGGAGGAATTGTATGAAGAAACTTACAATGGTTCTTGTAGTGTGCATGATTAGTCTGATAGCTATTTTTGCACAAAGCGAAATCGATGAAGAAAAGCCAGCTGTTGATAAAGCAGTATCACCTGATATAAAAGCTTTGCAAACAGCTTATGCTTTAGCAGAATATGGTTATGAGAATAATTCTGCATCTGCATTGATTGAAGCTGCTGAAATTTTGGCAGAGATTCCTACACAAAATCTTGATGCTAATGTTAGTGCAGAAGGAAACAAGATTGGTACTGAAAAATCTGAATCCTACACAGCAGAAAAACTTCTTGCAGATGGGAAAAAACTTGCAGGAAAAAATAAAAATCTGTCAAAATGGATAGCTGAAGTTGAAAAACTTGTAAACAACAGTGGCAAACGAGGTGCAATGGGTGGACCAAAAATCGGTGAATGGTGTGTCTATGGTAATGGCGGACGTTCATATTGCGACATATTGTTCAGCGGTGGTGAACTTGCAACAGTATTTGCATATTCTTACAACAACTGTGATTTGGATATTTATATCTATGATAAATACGGAAATCTTGTTGTAAAAGATACATCTTACGATTTAGATGCATGTGTAAGTTGGTATCCTCGTTATGATATGATTTACAGAATAATTGTCAAGAATACATCATATAAAGATGCTTACGCTATAATAATGACCAATTAATAAGATATTCACATCGCAGATAGAAATTCTATCTGCGATTTTTTTTTATCAAATCCAAATCAAATTCATATGAACAAGGAAACTTTCAATGAAATCTAGAAAAATTCTAATAGCCACACTTTCAATTGCTTTTATAATTCAAAGTTATGCATTCTCTCAAACTGCTGATGATGCTTATTCCTTGTTTTCAAAAGGAAATGATTGTTTATATTCTTATGATTACAAAAATGCAATTATATATTATGAAAAAGCAGTTCCCCTCTATGAGAAAATTTATGGGAAAAATAATTTATATACAGCAGATAATTATTACTTATTAGGATTTTCTTATTCAGCAATAGAAAATTATAATACCGCAATTATTTGGCTAAAAAAAGCATTATCAATTTATGAATCACCGAATGGTGATTCTAAGAATACTGCAGATACTTTATTTGAAATCGGTGATGCATATCATAAATTACAAGATTACAATAACGCAAATATATTTTATAAAAAAGCCATTCCTTTCTACGAAAAAGAATATGGAGTGAATCACATTGATTTAGGAATTGACTATTCTTTAATCGGAGACTGCTTTTCAAAAACAGGTAAATATGATGAAGCTATTGTTAATTTGAAAAAAGCATTGGAAATTTTTGAATCATCAAAAATACAGTCAGATAAGTCACCTACGGAAACAAAGGAGGAGGCAGCGAGGTATGCGTCAGAAACTGCTTTAGGAATAGGAAATGCTTATGAGGCACTTGGAGAATATAAAAAAGCTCTTTTCTATTTTAGAAAAGAGCTTTCATTAAATCTTAGAATTTATGGTGACAATCATATTAAAACTTCCAACGCTTACAGAGATGTTGGCTATATGGATTTACAATGTGGAAATTTTCAAGAAGCTCTTCAAGAATTTACAAAAGCGGCAGAAATAAGACAATTTGCTTCTGGCGAAAAATCATTGGTATTTGCAGAAAGCTTGATAGATTTAGCCGAAGCATATACAGCGACAGAGAATTACACAAATGCTCTTGAAAGTTTAACAAGAGCTGAAGAAATTTATAACTCGCTGTTAAAACCAAATAGCATAAATTTTGCTTTTTTATATCAAAGTTTTGCAGATTATTACAGGCGAACTATGAATCTAAATCAGTCGCTGTCTTATGGATACAAAGCCATCGCGATTTTTGATGAGAATTATGGAGAAAATAATTCTGCATCCATGGCAGTTTATTTAGCAGAAATAGAAAAATGCTATGCTTTGATGGGCGATGATTCTCGTGCACTGGCAATACTCCTGAAAGGCAAAAAATATTACGAAACTCATCCACATCAAAATTTAACTAATGTATTAAGTAGTATAAGCGATGTTTATATTAACAAAGGGGATTATACAAACGCTATTGTTTACTGTCAGGAAGCTATAAAAACAAGTAAGAAATATTGGGGTGAAAAAACCATTGGAATGGCAGGACTGTATCATTCTATGGGTGGTATTTATGTTTTCAAAAAAGAATATGAAACAGCAATGTCTTATTATGTAAAAGCATTAGATTTATATATTGAATTAGAACAAGAAAATTCAAAACAAAATTTATCCTTGCTTGCCGGTATAGCATCTATTTTTTTTCAACTTGATAATTATGAACGAGCTGAATACTATGAAACAGAAGTTTATAAACTAGCTAATACCTTAGGTTATACAGAAATTGAGGCAGGTGCATATTATTCGCTTGGATGCCTCTATCAAAACCCGAATTTTCAGAATATAAAAAAATCTACAGATTATTTTAAAAAATGTTTTGAATTGTGTAAACACTCTGTACTTTATAAAAGTACAATTGACAGTGCTATGGGAGCATTTTACATAACCACAGGATTGGATTCTTTTTCAAACGAAACAGATTTTTTCCATGAGATGATTTCTCTCGTTTCAGACACAACAGAACGTGCACGACTTGATATGCCATCATTAAAATCTAATATTTTGCAAGAATCACTACCTATTTATTATTACGGAGTAGGTTTTGAAGCAAGGAATAATAATCCAGAAAAAGCATTTGAATATTCAGAAATGCTTCGTAGCCGTGGATTTTTAGATCAAATTGGATTAGATAGAGCATTATCGCTTGATGGTGTAACGGATTCTGAACGGGAGCAGATAAAGAAACTTACAACACAAATCTCTATTGCAAGAAAAGAAATAGAAACACAAAGTATGTTAAGTATTAATGAACGTGATTCAAAAAAAATGTCACAAGCTGAAAAGAATCTTTCTATGGCAGAAAACACTCTTTTAAAACTCGATGAAAAAATTGCAAAACGACTTCCATCTTACGCACAGCTCCGTAATCCCCAAATAATAAAGACGAAAGATGCCCAAAGGTGGTGCGGAAAAGATAAGGCTATCGTTGAATATGTGCTTTGGAATCCAGAAATTCTTGATAACTGTGAGATTTTAACAGAACCAGCTACACGTGAGTGTGCTAATGAGATAAAATTTTCATCGTATTGTATCGTAATAACAAACAAATCCGTAACAGCTATTCCTTTGGATAATACATATGACTATGACGCAGCTGTTACAAAACTTAGAGATGGCGTAATTCCTAAACGATTGAAACCAACACCAGAAACAGTATTTGAAGATGTTCGTAACGAATTATATTCAAAACTTATAGAACCTGTTCTTCCGTATATAAAAGAACAAAGGGAGCTTATTATTGTTCCAGATGGAAGCCTTTCATTTTTACCATTCGATATACTTCGTAAAACAGAAGATTCAAAAATGTTGTGTGAACAATTTGGCGTAGCGCTTTCTCCGTCTGTTTCGATAAGCATGATAGCAGATTCTACCAGAAACAAAGGGCTTGATATGCTCGCATTCGGTGGTGCTTGGTATGATACAACACTTTCTACAGATGAACATCGCCGTACATTCGCTGAACAAGATTCAAAAAGAGGAAAGAAACGAGGTGTTGCATCAGATTCAAATGAAGTTAATATAGAAAATACTTTATTGATTGAAAATACAGCTGATTACTTTTCACAAAAGCAATTGAAGTGGAAAAATCTGCCAGGAACAATAACTGAATTAAATTCGTTGCAGACTAAGGCTGTTAGCAAAAGAAAATACACTGAATATGTGCAAGAAAAAGCTTCTGAAAACAACATAAAACAGCTTTCAAAAAGTGGAATTCTTGCAAAATATCCGATTCTGCATTTTGCATGTCACGGTTATTTTGATAAAGATTTTCCAGATATGTCATGTATTCTTTTTTCAGAAGTTTCTGGGAAGCTTTCAGATTCATCTTCAGATGACGGCTATCTTACGATTCCAGAAGTTGCGACGTTAAATCTTGATACTGATATGGTTTGTCTTTCTGCATGTGAAACAGGACTTGGCAAACTTCAGTCTGGTGACGGTATGACAGGGCTTTCCCGTGCTTTTATGGTTGCCGGAAGCCGTCATGTTGGTGTAACGCTGTGGCAGGTAGACGATGAAGCGACGGCAGATTTTATGACACTCATGTACAAAAAAATCGAAAAACGCGGAATGACTTATGAACAAGCATATCGACAGACAAAAGCGGAATTCATAAAGAGCGACGATTATTCTCACCCATATTACTGGGCTGCATTTGTGCTGTATGAGTAAAAAGTGTTCACTAATTGAATTTAAAGATAATAGGTGTCAGTATAAAATAATTTATTACAATGATAAATCAGTTGCTAAGCTAGTGCGACTCTAAAAATTTTTGACTTTAGCTAAGGTAAGATTAAAGGAGATAATTATTATGACAAATATGACAAAAACAAATTTTATTAATTTTTTGAAAAATGGATATAATAAAAATTTCGTTAAAGATTGGCTTGATTTGGCGAAATCACATTCTGTTTATATTACAGAACCAAAGCCAAAGAATATAAAAAATGATGCAACTATCAGTTATCGACGTTTTTATGCTTATTTTATTTCATTAAATTATTTGGCAAGGGTTTTTAATTTTGCAGTATATCAAAATTATGATGAAAGATTATTAGAAGATGAAATTTCATTTTTTATAAATCAATTGACTTCAAAAGAATCTGAAATTTCTTTAAATGATTATAATCCCTTAAAATCAAACAAACTTTCGTTGCTTCTTACAAAAATTGATAATAACTCAAAAATTGAAACACCTGAAGATTTATTTAAAAATATTTCTTTAATTCATAAAAAAATATTTAGCGGTTCAAAACAAAATATAAATGCAGAACTATTAGATGAATGCAATTTTGTTCTTGATGAGTTTTTCAGGAAATTTGAAGAAATACGTTGTGATTAACCCGTATAATGTAGATGACTATGGCAACAATAAAAATTATGGAAAATAATATGTCCGCAGAAGCTGTAAGACGCGCTCACATTAAAGCCGAACAGGATATAATGCCTATCCGCCTTGCCCAGCTCCGCGAAGAACAGAACATAAAGTAGTCTGAAATTGTGAATTTTACGCAATTATCCGTTTCTAAAATTGAAAAACGCAAAATCTCAACAGAGAAATTTGATAATAGATTGCCGTGTCAAGCACGGCAATGACATACACCTTGCAAAATTGGATTTTGCCATACGTCTTGTACGAAATACTGAAGAAAAACATTAAACTTGAATTTTCAAGCTTTTTAGACTAATTTTCTTCAAGTCTTATCCGCTCTCCTTTCGGCGAAACAGTTTGTAACACCAGAGTGTTTAAAGGTGTCTCGCGGTGGTGGAGACAAAGTGTCTCCGACTATTGTGCCGAATTGCCACATCATCACATTTTATCAGTTTTTCTCCCCCTAGTTGAGCAAATATCTGCAAGTCATTAAACTGTGCAAATCATGAAACCAGAATTAATAAATTCACTTAATGGCTATAATGCCAAAAAATTTGCAAGCGATTTTATTGCGGGTATAATCGTAGGAATTGTTGCACTTCCGCTCGCCATCGCTTTTGCCATTGCTTCCGGCGTAAACCCTGCTGCCGGACTTTTTACAGCTATTATTGCAGGTTTTTGTATCAGCGCATTTGGCGGCAGCCGCGTTCAGATTGGCGGACCGACAGGTGCTTTTGCCGTAATAGTTTACGGAGTTGTTGCCCAATATGGAATGAGCGGTCTTGCCACAGCCACAGTAATTGCGGGCATAATGCTCATTTTGCTTGGCGTGTTCAAAATGGGCGGTCTTGTAAAGTTCATTCCATACACGATTGTTACAGGTTTTACAGCCGGCATTGCAGTTACAATTGCTGCAGGTCAGCTCGGCGACTTTTTTGGACTTCGCCCTGATTTTTCTTCTCCGATGATGATTCTTGGTGAAGAATACACAAAAATGCCAGGCGATTTTCTTCCTAAAATGATTGTTTACGTTCAATCGGCAGTAACAATCAACTGGTATTCTTTTGCAATGGCAGCAATCTGTCTTGCATTCATTTTTATCTGGTCAAAATTCATCAAGAAAATTCCGGGAAGTTTTGTCGTAATCATTCTTGCAACAGTTGTTTCAATTGTGCTTGAAAAAACATGCGGATTAAAAACAGACACAATCGGTCGCTTTGCAAACGGAGCAGAACATTATGTAATTCCAACAACATTGCCAGCTCCACAGCTTCCAGATTTCAGCATAAAAACAATTACAACGCTTTTTCCGACAGCAATTTCAATTGCCGTTCTTGCTGCAATTGAATCTCTGCTGAGTGCAGTTGTTGCAGACGGTATGATTGGTTCAAAACACGATTCAAATACAGAACTTATTGCACAGGGCATTGCAAATATTGCAAGCCCGCTTTTCGGTGGAATTCCAGCCACAGGTGCAATTGCCCGCACTGCAACAAACATCAAAAACGGCGGACGTTCTCCTGTTGCCGGCATCGTTCATGCACTTACCCTTTTGCTTATTCTGCTTTTTGCAGGAAAATATGCCGCATATATTCCAATGGCAGCACTTGCAGCAGTCTTAATAAACGTTGCATGGAACATGGCAGGTTTTCCTGCAATCCGTGCACTCTTAAAAGGACAGAAATCTGACATTACAGTTTTTGCCGTAACGTTCCTTATTACAGTCTTTGTAGATTTGACAGTCGCAATTGAAGTTGGTCTTGGTTTTGCCGCTTTCTTCTTTATCAAAAAAATGATTGATTTGAGCGAAGTTCAAAACGAACGCGAAGTGCTTACAGGCGGAATTAAAAAAGACCAGCCGGAAGAATCGCTTGATATTCCAGAAAACTGCTTCGTTTATGAAATTGAAGGTCCTCTGTTTTTTGGAACAGTCCGCAAATTTGAACTTGCAACAGAACGTGCACAGGCAAGCTGCAAAGTTCTTGTGCTGCGCATGAGAAACACCATTTATCTTGACGCAGGCGGCATAAAAGCACTGGAACAGGCAAAAGCAGCCTGTGACCGCAAAGGAATTACAATCGTAATTTCGGGCATTCATACACAGCCGTATATGCTGCTTGAAAAAACAGGCATGGCAGACATTATTGGAAGAGACAATATCTTTGACAATATAACAAGCGCATTGAACCGCGCAAATGAATTAGTAAAAACAACAAAGAAATAAAACCATTTTGATTTTAAGCGCAGGACTTTGACAGCCTTGCGCTTTTTTTGGATAATCTCCAAACACGAAACCGTAATTCGCATTTGCTAACAACCCAAAAAGATGTCTTTTGGTTCAATTAGCCTGAAATTCGAATTTTATAAAACTCAAACAAACTTTATAATTCCTTTTTTAGGGGAGAACAGACCCTCTACTTCGGAAGCGTGTTCTATACGCCCCTAAAACCCCTCATTTTTCCAGCACCGCCAAATGGCGCGCGCCCTTTGGAAACCTGGATTGTTCACATTATTCGGGTTTATTCTTCGCGGCAACAATGGGTTTAATAATTTTTAGCTTTTTCAAGCCGATATTTTGTACATATTTTTTACCATATTCCTCACTTCATAAGCTTTTTTAAATTTTCGCTTTTTTT
>JAZQNK010000015.1:0-34323 GCA_045627325.1 Treponemataceae bacterium
GCAATGCTGAACCTTTTATGCGGTCGGACAGACTTGAACTGTCATGAGATCGCTCCCACTAGCACCTCAAGCTAGCGTGTCTACCAATTCCACCACCCCCGCAAGTTCGTAGTGAACGATAAGTAATATATACTTTAAGAAAAAAAGTGTCAATAGAGCTGCAACTTTTTTTTGAAAAAAAGACGCTGTTTTATGATATAATCTGTTAATCTGTGGCGCACAGAAACTTTTTTCGAGGACCATAATTTGAATAAAGAAACCGATGACAATAAACAACCCTCTCTTGGAGAAGAAGCCGCATTAAAAATGGTCTGCACTAACCTTTTTAATGCAGATCCGCAAAGAATAAGTGTACACAAATTAAACACACAAAACGATGTTGAAGATTTTGTTCAAAGCTGGAAGTGTTCAAATCTGGCTGGAACTTCAATAAATGCATTTCTAAAAAAGCATGAATAAATTCTTAAAAGGCACTGGTCAAAAATTTTTTATAACAATCTTTCTCATGCTTTTTGCTTTATGTTTAAGTCAGACAGCCATGTTTTTTATAAACACAAAAGCCAGTTTTTCTGTCTGTCTTTTAACAGGTGCATTTTTCGAACTAATTCTGATTTTCTGGTATAAATCAATTTTTAAACGGACCACAAACATTTCCATTAAGCGATTGATTGCCTCAACTGTTTTTTTGATGGCTGTCTGGATTTTGCTAAAAACATTAAATCTTGCCGGCGAAAAGTTTTATAAACTTCAGCCGCTGTTTTTTTTATACTGTTTTTTTGTTCCAGCAATCATGTTCGTTTCGTTCTTTATGTTTTTTTTATTTTCATTAAATTCTGCAAAAAAAAACAAGACAATTTACTGCACCTTTTTAACACATTTTTCTTGCTTTTTTTTTATTTTTGCCATCATAGCAAACAAAATCATCTGCACATTCTGCAAAAATCAAAACATCTTCAACAGCAGTTCAGCTTATTCTAAAAAAGCCGCATTTTTGCTTCTTGCATCTTTTTTCATCTGTTTTGCAATAATTGCAATTATAAGATGCATACACAGACAGTACACAATTTTTCCTGTTATTTTAATTTTTCTTGCAATGATTTATATCTGCCTTTATGTCTTTAACTGCAGTTTTCTAAAAAATATTTTCTTAAATGATTTTACAGTCAATATATGCATTTTTTATATTTTCATTATTGAAACTTGCATGCAGACAGGCTTAATTCAAACAAATTCGCACTACGATGAACTTTTTGAAGCTTCAACTGCAAAAGTTCAAATTGTTGACAATTTTTACAGGCGCTATCTTGCTTCAATGCAAGTTGAAACAGTACAGCCAAAAGTTCTGCGACGCACAGAAACTTCTCCGCTGGTTTTAAACAACGGTATACGCCTGTCTGGTGCAGCCATTCCAGGCGGTCATGTAATCTGGCAGGAAGACATTTCTGAACTGCAGACAGTTCTCACAAATTTAAAAGACGCAGAAGAATCTTTACAGGGCGAAAACCGCATTCTTCAGCAGAATTATGAAACACAGAAACATATACAGAAACTAGCAGAACAAAACAGATTATATGATGAAATACACCGCCAGACAGCGCCAGAAATTGACAAGCTTGCACAACTTATAAAATCTTTTAAACAGCAGCAGAATGCAGAAAAAAAACGCCAGATACTCTGCAGAATGCTTATGCTCGGCGCATATTTGAAACGCAGGAGCAATTTGATTTTTATCGGCCAGCAGTCTGGTACAATTGAAGCAAGAGATTTAGAGCTGTGTTTTGAAGAAATGATGGAAAACCTGAAATTAATTGGAATCAACACAGGCTGTTTTGTAAACTGCGGCGAAAAACTTTCGATGTGGGCAGCAACTTCAATATTTGATTTTTATGAATATGTCATAGAAACTTCGTTCAATTGTCTTTCTGCAATAATGGTGCGTGTATATAAATCAAACAGCAGCCTTTTTGTCTGCATAGAAGCCGCCGCCACAAAAGATTTAAAAGAAATTCTTGATAAAAACATTACGATTCAAGTTGACGAAGACGGAATTTTTCAGATTTTTTTGAAACTGCAAGGCGGTGCAGAATGAAACTTAAAAAAATAAAGAATTTTGCAAGCCATTTTTTTGAACAGCACAAACACATAAAGATACAATCAAGCGAACAGACCGGCAGCGAAACACGGCAGACATTCAATCTGCAAAACACACCAGAAACACAGCAAAAACCGCCGAAACCGCCAAAGACAAAAAAACTTACACAAAAATCTGTAAAAGAAGCATTTGACCAGCTGCCAAGCGGCATCTGTTTTTTTGACGAAGACGGTGTACTCGTGCTGTGCAACATGACAATGCAGAAAATTGCAAAAGCAATTCTCGGACACAACCTTAAATCAATTGAAGAATTTGAAACTGCAATAAACAATGCATCAACACAGCCAGAAAATGTCTGTCTTTATAACGGCATTTCGTGGAAATTCAACAAGAAACAGATTTTTGACCAGAACAAAAACAGCTACACTGAAATTACAGCAGTTGATGTAACAGAACTTGTACTGCGCAAAAAAGAACTTGAACTGAACAACAAAAGACTAAAAGAAGCACAGCGGCAGCTTCAGAAACTTTCTGCAAATGTTGTAGAAGCCACACGTGAAGAAGAAATTTTAAGCATGAAAATGCGCATTCATGATACAATGGGCAGAAGCTTGATTTCTGCACGGCGCATTTTAGCAGAAAACGTGCCTCTAGAAGACAGCACACCAATCATAAACGAATGGGAAAGTGCAGTAAAACTTCTGCAGGGTGCTGCAAGACAAATTGAATATGCAGATGCACTCGAAGAACTTCGGTCTGCTGCAAACGGCTTAATTGAAATTGAATTATCAGGAGAACTGCCGCCTCAAAAAGACATATCTTATCTTATTGTTTCTGCCGTAAGGGAATGTGCAACAAATGCAGTGCGCTACGCAGCTGCTTCAAAATTATACGTTTCAATTTGCAGCGATTGCAAAACAAACCATATTTTAGTAGAAATAACAAACAACGGCACGCCGCCTGCACAGCCCGTTATTGAAGGCGGAGGACTTTCGTCTTTAAGAAAAAGCATTGAACAGGCAGGCGGACAAATGGAAATAGACACACAGCAAAAATTCATGCTCAAAATAAATTTAATGCAGGAAGTAAACGATGACACAAGTTTTAATAGTTGAAGACCAGAAAATGGTGCTTGACAGCATGACTTCGTACATAACATCAAATAAAAATTATGCATTTGCCGGCGGCATTGCAAATGCAGCACTTGCCGAAACTTTCTGCATGGCTCATCACGTAGATTTAATCCTTATGGATGTCTGCACGGAACATGAAGAAAGCGGTCTTGAAGCAGCTGCCGTTATAAAAAAACATTTTCCAGATATAAAAATCATCATTGTTACATCAATGGTTGAATGCAGCTTTATAAACCGTGCAAAATCTGCCGGTGCAGACAGTTTCTGGTACAAAGACGGAAGCCCTGAAAGCTTTCTTGACATCATCAACAGAACAATGAACGGCGAACACATCTTTCCAGAAAGAACACCAGAAGTAAAACTTGGGCTTACGACAAGCTATCATCTTACGGACACAGAACTTTTAGTCTTAAGACTCTTAATGGAAAGTGCAAATTACCAGGAAGTTGCAGACAAGATGGGCTGCAGCGAACGCAACGTAAGGTTTCATCTGAACAACATGCTTGACAAAACAGGTTACAGAAACCGTTTTGAACTTTGTCTTGCAGCAGCACAAAAAAAGCTAATCATAACAAACCCAGATAAAGCAATGAACTAAAACGAGCACATTGCTCAGACTTTAAGATGAACAAGTCCTTTATTATGAAATTTCTTTAATTTTTGAATAATTTCGGGCCTGTTAATTTTTGCAACTGCACTTTTTCTGTCTGTTTCTGAAGCACACAAAGCCAAGCCTTTTAAAATATCTGTAATCTCTCTTGCAGTGTTTTCTGCAAATTCTTCTTCAAGATAAATCCATGAAATGGTCTGCATTCCAGAAGATTCATTTAAAACAACAGGCATGCTGCCAAGCCAGAAGAGATTTTCTAAATCATTTTGCTTTAACTGAACATCAAAGGCTGAAGATTTTGCTTCGTATTTTTCAATGCACTTTGCAATATAATCTTTTGGCACAGTCGGATTTGGAACAGGAAAATCAAACCATTTAGTAACTTTCATTTCAAGTTTTTCGCCATGCATCCACGAATCAAGCGCTTTTTCCAAAGGAAAACCAAATTTGTCGTATTTGTTTTCGCCCTGAAAATGCAGGTTGTTTTTTGCAAATATTGCACTGCCCTTTTTAGGTTCAACCGGCTTTAATTCGGGCTGTTCACCATTCTGCCACTGCGCATAAACAGTAGAATTTGCCGTAAGCACAAATTTATGCCAGAACGCACTGTCTAAAAGCCCGGCTTCAAAAAACTGCCGCAATGTTTCCATTGAATCAATTATTGTCTGCGGCGTGTCATACCAGAAACCATAAATCATATATGCATGCACAAGAATTCCAGCTTCTTTAAATGCAGCGCAGGCACTGACAATCGTTTCAATGTCAGTGCCTTTGTTTATGTTTTTTAAGCCCTCGCCTGTTGCAACTTCAAGACCTGCAGAAACGCCGCCTAGACCGCAGCAGCTCAAAAAAGCAGCAAGATCTCTTGTAAAAGTTTTTTCAAACCGAACGTTTCCCCAGAAATAAAGCTGATTTTGATTTTTTGCATTAAGCAGTGCAAATTTCTTTAATGCAGACGGCGGCAAAGCTTCGTCTACAAAATGAATGCCATAAACATTTTTGTCTTTTGCAGTTTTAAGCAGACAATCATACAGTTTTTGAACTTCAACAAGTTTATAACCGCACACATAATCAAGTTTTGTATCGCAGAAAGCACATTTATGCCAGTAACACCCGTGAGCAAGATATGCCTTTATCCATGCACCGTCCGTCCAAAGCCTGTGCATGTCGTTTTTGTCATCGCAAACTCTAGGATAGCGCGAAAAATCAATGTCAGAATAATCTGGAACAATTGCAGAAGTCATTTCTGATTCATACGATTCAGATGCAACATCATGCCACAAAGGTTCCCTTATGGTGCCGTTTTTAAATAAGCGCAGCTTGAATAATTTATCTTCACCATTATCCTTAAAGTATCCGGCTAAAGCTTTATAAGAGCCGTAACCTCTGTCGTAAGAAATTGCGTCAATATATTTTTCCAAAGCGATGTCGTTTGCTTCGCGCAGTTCTGTGTTAACAAAACCGCCGCCGATACTTATAAACACTTTATCTTTAAATCTTTGCTTGAAATATCGTGCCGTATAAAGAGCCGGCAGAAAAGTTCCTGCAAATGGAATTGAAATGCACACAAGGTCAGGGCATGATAAATCTTTGAATGCCTTTTCAAGCACAGGCTTATAAAAGTGTGTCAAAACAGGCGAATCAAGATTTTTTTCGATTGAAGCAAAATCTCTTTCGTCAACCGTTAAATGTTCTGCATATCTTATAAGCGAAAAAGACGAATCAAAAACGGCTGTTATATAATCTGACAAATCTGCCAGCGCATAAGAACACAAAAAACGGACGTCATCAACAGACGGCGCACCATTCAGACTTGATAAAAAATTTTCCATGCGAGAACCGCGCGGTGCAAAAGGCGAAAACAAAAACTGGTGCTCTTTTTCGCGGGCTTTTCCGCATAAAATGTCAACGATTGTGTCAATCCACAAAATCCAGCTGTTTTTTGTACTTACATAGCGCCGTATGTTAAAAGCGGAATTATCATCGCCGTTTTTTTCTGCATTGGCTGCCATTTTAAGCGCATCTTTTTCGGTCAATTCAAAAAGCTTTGTCAAACCATTTCTGCTGAAAATCGAATAGAAAAGTTCAATGCTCAAATCGTGCCAGACAGCATTGTTCTGTAAACTCTTAAAATAAGAAACAAGATATGCGCCAGACGGATAAGGCGCATTCAGCTGCACCAAAGGCGGTGTAATAACAATAACATTCATTAAGTGAGCATTATAGCATGTTTTTGCGTTAACATGTCCACAACTTTTGAGCATTCTGCAAAAGGCTGCAAGCCATGCAGGCAGTACCATTCCAGTGCGGCAGTCGGCGTTCTTTGAATTTGTAAAAACTGACCAAATTTAAAAAAATCAGAAATAAGCAGGTAGCCAAATGTCAAGTTTTTATAAAAGAGATGTAAACTTCATTATGTCATGCTGACTCGCCCTTTCTGTCATGCTGAACTTACCCTTTCGTCATGCTGAACTTACCCTTTCTGTCATGCTGAACTTGGTTCAGCATCTACTCGTTTCAGCATCCATTGCATAATAGACCCTGAAATAAATTCAGGGTGACGGTTTGACCAGATCCCGAATCGAGTTCGGGATGACACTTTTTGTCATTCGGGATGACACTTTTTCGTCATTCTGATGCGACAGCCTGAAATCTTGTCAATGTGAATTCTTATTTTTTGTTCTGGTTTAAACCACAGTGATTTAAATGCTGGAAAAGCCTGCTTTAAAATACAGTATTTTAAACAGGAAAGATATTTGCGGATAAATACCGTATTTTAAACAGAAAAGAAGTCTTTTTAAGAAAAAATACCGTATTTTAAACAGAAAAGTCCTTCGCTTTAAAATACCGTATTTTAAATCACCAGCCTCGCCGCAAGCATCGAGGTATGTTGTTCTTAATAAGTGATTGCAGCCGGGTTTAATACCCCTTGTTACGACGCAAACGTCGGGATATTAAACCCTCCGCACGAATAAAATCAGAATTTCCGCCGTTAGCAAATGCGAACTGTCAAAAAGACATCTTTTTGGGTCGTTAGCATTTGCTAATTGGCAAAAAAGACATCTTTTTGAGCCGTTAGCATTTGCTAATTGGCAAAAAAGACATCTTTTCGGGCCGTTAGCATTTGCTAATTGTGCAAAAAGACATCTTTTCGGGTTATTAGCAAATGCTAATTACGGTTTCGCTTTGGGATTGGTTCTACAGATTAGAGTGCAGCCCGCGAAACGCTGTAGTTTTTGCAAAACAAAAACTACAAGGAACTTATCTGATGTAGATTGTTTTGTCATGGATTATCCTTAAACAAAGTACATACAAACACAAAAGTCTATATATACTTTGTTTTCAGCTATTTATTTAACTGAAAATGCCGGTTCTGATTCTTCAAAATAGTTCCATCTTATGAAATTAACATGATTTTCTTTAGATATATTTGTTTTTACAAAATCATTATAATCAGTTTTTGAAATTTTGAAGAATTTATTATACTGTCTCTGTTTTGAATCATAGTAGTAAAAATCACTTTTGTATGATTTCCAATCAAACAACTTTAATGAGGAATCCGAGATTTCATAAGTTTTCCCATTAAAGTCTTGCGGAAAATCTCCTAATTTTTGAATAAACTCATACACTTCTTGGTAATTATTTATTATATCTTGAACACTTTTAATTTTTTTCAAATAAAAATGTAAATTTTCAAGATTAATTGAATAATTGCGCAAATGATCTTCATGACAATCAATACCACCTTTGCCTGATATTTTATAAGTAATATTCAATGGTACGATATTACCAATCATTCTGATTTCAACATCTTCGTTTTTCAAATTAGATTTAACATATCGAAATTCAAGATATCTGTTGTCTGTTAATTGAACACAAACTTTTGCATTAAGCCAATACCAGGACATTTTTACATCAACATCAACGACATCTTTGCATTTCAAAAGTTTCTTTTTCATTCTACGTTCCAGTTTTTGTACGTATGGATCATCACTTGATTCAGAAGAAAAACAGGGAACAGAAAAAAGAGAGAAGATAATTATTGTTAGAATTAGCAAGATTGATTTTTTCATTTTGTAAAGCCCCTTTATTTTCACAATCTGCGTGCCACGGTTTCGCGTTGGGGTTGTGCCACAAATTTGGGCGAATTCGGCGAAACCTGCCAGTTTGCGCAAGGCGCAAACTGGTGTGAACTTGTGTGAAAAACTGCTTGTTTTGGACTTTGCTGCTGTGGATTGCTCTATCATTGATTTTGCCTTTTGAAGATTACCTTTTATGGGTTTTCTTCAAGTACTCGGCTTTTAATACCATGTAAAATATTATATTTGTTGTAGTCTTGAATAGACATTTTATAAAACTTTCCACCAGTTTTTTCTGTTTTATAAAAATAAGGATTTTCCATTTGTTCCCATGCTTCACAATAAATTTCTTTATCATAAGAGGAATCCCAATACGAAATTAAAGGAATATTTTCATCAGCCACTGGAAGTTTAGAAAATTCAGAATAAATTAAATCATAATTATTAATTAATGTTGTAATGTCTTTAACACATTTTAGTTTCTGGTCAAGATATTTAAAATATGAAGCATTAAAATTAATAATTCCTAATGAAATCATTCGGCTGTTTCCATTGTATTTTGGAGTATGATATCTAAGATTAACAGGAACAATATCTCCTATTTTTCTAATCCATAGATTTTCAAGCCTTAAATGAATACCATAGGAAGATAAAATCAAAGATCTGCCGTTTGTTAATGTTACTTCAATATCAGCACGAGATTGTTCCATTCCATGTTCATTAACCTTAACATCAACAACATCTTTGCATCTTAAAATTTTTTTAGAAATAATTTCTTCTCTTTTTTCATCTGAATATACATCTTCGTCATATGGATATAGAATGAATCCACAAAAAGAAATTAAAAATAAAGCTATTAATATTAAACCAATTATTATCTTTTTCATAAAATATACTTTTTACAAAATATCTTGAAATTCCAGTTCTGGTACAAAAGTACTAGAACTGGATATTTTCATTTTGTACATCCTCCGATTCTAAGACCTAATGTTAAACTGTTTATAGCAAAGTTTGCTAATTTGCCAAGCGTACTTGGTTTGGTAAAATTCTGAATGACAGAAGCACTTCCATAAAAAAAAGCCCGTCTTTGCTCAATATACAGCAAAAACAGGCTTTTTTCAAACTTTAACTGAATGTCTTAATTCTTTACACAATTCCAGTAAGCAGATAGAAAACTACACACAAATATGGAACAAAGAATTTGAAAAGCATAAGCATAACAAGGTCAAAGTAACTTTCTTTATGTGTCAAACCGCAGATTGCAAACATTGTAACCAATGCACCGCAATGTGGAACAGGGTCAATGCCGATGCCAGAAACTGAAACAATTCTGTGGAGCACTTCAAGAGGAATGCCTGCTTGATTTGCGAGGTTTGCCCAGATTTCACCGAATTTTGCAAGCGCAATTGTAATGCCGCTTGAAGCAGAACCTGTGATGCCGCACATAATGTTTGTTGAAAGAACCGCAGAAAAAAGCGGGTTGCCGTTTTCAGAAAGTTTAAGGAGAAGACGGCTGATTACGTCAAAGCCGACAACACTTGTTACAACACAGCCAAATGCAAAACCAGATGCAACATTAAATACTGCAGTTCCACTTGAAAGGGCTGAAGCATTTATTGTTTTCAAGAAAACCTGTTTGCCAGATGTGTTCTGCTCTGCTGCAAAAATGCGTTTGCGGCCAACAACAATCGTTACAAGTGTTGCAAGAATTGTTGCAATTGAAACAGACCACAATGACGAAATCTTCCATGTAATAAAAGACCATTTGAAAGGGTTGCTCAAAACAATGTTCAGAACAATTACCATCAAAAGTGGAATCAAAGACAAAATCCAGTTTGGAAGTTCTGCATCCATTTCCTGATTTTCATCGTTATGGTTGCCATAGCCCTCGCCTTTTGCCATAAGTGTCTTTGCTCTAAAACCAATCCACAAAAGACCAATTGCAAGCAGACATGCTGTAGCAAAAAGGCCGATGCCAATTCCGCTCCATGTTGAAGTTCCAAAATATGTTGAAGGAATAATATTCTGAATCTGTGGTGTTCCAGGAACAGCAACCATTGTAAATGTAAAAATGCCAATCCACAAAGTTGCAGGAAGAAGCCGCTTTGGAATTCCAGCCTTGCGGAACAAAACGGCACCAAAAGGATACATAACAAATGCAACAACAAATACACTCAAGCCGCCGTATGTAAGAACAGCACAGCCCAAAATAACAGCAAGAACAGCACGTTTTGCACCGAGCAGATCAACGATTTTGTTTGCAATGCTTGCTGCAAGGCCACCCTTTTCCATAAGTTTTGCAAAAACAGCACCAAAAAGAAAAATCGGAAAATAATTCTTAATATATTCAGCTGCTTTTATAAGATAAACATTTTCAAGAATGCCAAGAAAAGATTCTCCGCAACCAATTGCAGCAACAACTGCTAAAAGTGGAGCAATAAGAATGATTGACCATCCTTTGTATGCCAAATACATAAGACCGATAATTGCTACAATAATAGCGATTGTACTTAGTGTACTCATTTAAAAACCTCTTATAAGAAAATCTCTGTTTAAAAGCAGGGATTAACCGCAAATGTAATGGAAATCTCTAAAAACTAAAATTTTTAAGAAACTCCACTTGCAATTTTTATTAATTTTGCGCACGCAAAATAACAAAAACCTGCATGAAAAGCTCAGCTTTTCGTCTGTACTTTAAAAGACAATCCTCTAAAGACAATTAATAATAAGAAAAAACATCATCCTTTGCAATAGCTTTCATAATTTTTCTAATAAAACGAATATTTTTGCGTACATTGCAGAATTATTCAAACTATTCAGCTGTTTTCTGCAAAATTTAAAGCTGTTCACAAAACAGAAACTGCAGCATTACACAAGTACAGAAACTAGAGATTTCAATTTTCCAGAAAACCTCAAAATATATACCACTTTTCTATAATTGCGTTTTACTGTATAATTTTCTCATGGCAAAAATTAAGATTCCAGCAGCACCAGCAATCAGACGTCTTCCATCATATTTGCACATCATAAGACAGGCAGAAGCAGACGGGCTTGAATATATTTCTGGAACTGTCATTGCAACAGAGCTAAATTTAGAACCAATTCAAGTTCGCAAAGACCTTGCCTTAACAGGCATCAACGGAAAACCAAAACGCGGTTATCTTGTTGCAGCTCTTATTGCAGCAATCGAACATTTTCTTGGCTGGGACAAACCCAAAAACGCAGTTTTAATTGGTGCCGGAAACCTTGGCACAGCACTTACAGGTTATCAGGAATTTCAGTATCATGGACTTAATTTTGTTGCAGCATTTGATACAAATCCAGAACGAATCGGAAAACTCATTCATGGTGTTCCAGTGCTTTCGTTGAACAGTTTTGAAGAAAACGTAAAAAATCTTGATGCAACCCTTGCAGTTTTAACAGTGCCATCTTCACAGGCACAGGAAACAGCTGATTTAATCGTAAAAGCCGGAATTAATGCAATATGGAATTTTACGAATACAAAAATCAATGTGCCGGATAATGTGGCTGTACAAAGAGAAGACTTAACTTCAGGCTATGCAATGCTTTGTGCTGCATTGCAGCTTTCTTGAATTTTCAGAAAATCTCACAAAATCCATTTGTTGAATTTTCTGTTTAACGCCACCAGTTTTTTAGAAACCAGATTTTCATTAAAGGACAAAAATGGAACCTTCACCTAAAACTCAAAATGTATCAACTCTAGAACGGCAATCAATAGATTTTTCTAACAGACTTGTCAAAAGATATAAGCATCTAAAAAAATGGGCAAATCGCACAGATGTTCATGCATTTCGAGTTTATGACAAAGACATTCCAGAAATTCCACTTGCCGTAGACATTTATCAAACAGAACAGACTGAAAACAATCCGCAGAATTCATTATTTGTAAATGTTGCTTTATATGAACGCCCCTATCAAAAAGATGAAGCCGACGAAATTGAATGGCTAAAAAAAATGACAGCCGTAATTCAAGATGTTTTTGAACTGCCACAAGAAAATATTTTTGTAAAACAGCGGAAAAAACAGCGCGGCGAAACTTCGCAATATGAAAAAATTTCAAAAAATCAGAATTGTATCATAGTCAAAGAGCAGGGACATAAATTTATTGTCAATTTATCTGATTATCTTGATACAGGCTTGTTTTTTGACCATAGACCGCTCAGACAGACTGTGCAGCAAGAATGCGCCGGGAAAAACGTGCTTAATCTTTTCTGCTATACGGGAGCTTTTTCTGTTTATGCTGCAAAAGGCGGTGCCGCTTCTGTAGATTCAGTTGATCTTTCGCACACATATCTTGAATGGACAAAAAAGAATTTCAAAATAAACGGCATAAACACAGAAGAAAGTTTAAACGAAAAAGGGAAACAAGTTCCAAAATACAGATTCATACAAGAAGACGCAGTTAATTTTATAAAAAGTGCTGCAAATGCAGATCCACAAAAAGCGCTTCGCTGCCGCTGGGACATAATCATACTTGATCCGCCGACATTTTCGAATTCAAAACGGTTGAAAGACGTTTTTGACATAAACAGAGACTGGAGCGAACTTGTCCAGGCAGCCCTAAAAGCATTAACACCAGACGGTGTGCTCTATTTTTCAACAAACTCTGCAAAACTAAAATTTGATGCAAGTCTTGTTTCGGGCAATGTATTAGACATTACGGAAAAAACAATTCCAGAAGATTTTAGGAACAAACGCATTCACCGCTGCTGGAAAATACAGCAAAGCACCAGCACAAGCAGAGAACAGTGCTCCGAAAAACAGCAGAATGTGGTTTATTATTAGCTTAAAAATTTTATACATGAAATCGATTTGAAAGTTTTTTTGTAATTGGTTTTTCTACAAAATTATATATAAAAAAACTAAAAATAATCATAAACACAACAAAAAGAATAATTTGAAACATTTCTGACAAATGAACAGCAGAACAGAAATTACAGTATATTAAGTACAAAGTAATAAATGGCATATGCCACAAATACATTTCAAATGAAATATTACCAAGAATCTGCCATTTAGAAGATTTGAACCATTTATTTAGTTCAAGGAAAATAATAAAAATTGACGGCCATAATATAACAGTAAAAACACCCCATTGACAGATTTCATCATCATAAAAAAGATCAAAATTAATAATCCATGCCATTATACAAATAAACGAAGCTACTATCGAACACAACAATAAGCTTTTTCGCTTTATACTTTGTTTACTATATATTTTATAAATCATGCAACCAATAAAAAAAGAAGTATAACCACGTGAAGTATGATAAGACAGAAGTGGTAAGTTTAATCCATCACAATAACCTGTAATTCCTAACAAAATCATCAAAACAAATAAATAATCTATTTTTAAAGACAATCTTTTACACAAATAAACTAAAAAATATTCAATACAATAACACAATAACAAAACTGACAAGTACCATGCAGGAGAATTAAAATATGAAACAGTTCTTTCATTTGTTAACAATAATGAATTTAGAAATCTCCACCCACCTGGCACAATATTATGTAGCCAGCTTCCTGTAAAAATTCTATATAAAAACGCACATAGTAAACAAAAAAAAGAACTTAATATGACCATTGGATATATACGAATACACTTATGCGTAAAAAAACAGGAAATTCTTTTCCTATAGTTAATTCAATCTTTTCTTTTGATGAAAAATTGAACATTGAAAGGAAACCGGAAATTATAAAAAATAATTCCACAATATACCATGTATAAATTTTTCCAGAAGCCAAGTTTATTACAGATATCCCAATTCCTGTTTCCTGCTGCAAATGAAGAACAATAATTACAATTGAAATTAAAAATTTTAATAAATCCAATGAATATATTCTTTTATTTTCCATATTGTATCTCAATCTCGTAATAATCGAGATTTTATATATTTTTCTCGACATATTCGAGTTTAACATATGATTTTCTCGATTACAAGCAATTTAATTTTTAGAATACTCGATAAGATTGAGAGCAATGAATTATTTTGATGATTTTAGAATGAACATGAAATATTACAGAGAAAAAAGGAATCTTTCACAAATTCAGCTTTCGATTGAATGTAATTGTGGTACAGGAACTATCGGAGGCATTGAATCTGGAAAGGCGAAACCTTCTTTTGATATGATTATTAAAATTGCAGAAGCTTTAGAAGTAACACCAGCAGATTTATTTGTACGAGATTCTTCTATTTCAAAAGATAATTTAAAAAAAGAATTACAAATAAATTTTGAAAAAATAATTCAAAATTTATAACTGATATTAACCAAAACCTTTAAAACAAAAAAACCGCCACAGATTGTGACGGTTTTTTTAGCAGAAACAAACTTACTTTGTAATGTTGTAACGTTTGTTAAAGCGATCAATACGACCAGCAGTATCAACCAGCTTCTGTTTTCCAGTAAAGAATGGGTGACATGCTGAACAAATTTCAACTTCAATGTCTTTTACAGTTGAACGTGTTTCAATAACGTTACCACAAACACATTTAATTTTGGTAACTTCATAATTAGGGTGCAATCCTTCTTGCATTCTATCCTCCAAATATTCTGATTAGGCTTGCCCTGAAACCAAGATTAACTCAAATGATTTCCACAAGTCTTTCTCATTTCAAATTATTCTCCAGCGCCCGTATTCATAGAACGAAGGAATGCTTCATTATTCTTACTTTTCTTCATTCTGTCAATAAGTAATTCCATAATTTCAGCATCATCCATTGGATTTATCACTTTGCGAAGAACCCAAACCTTCTGCAGTTCATCTTCTGCAAGAAGAAGATCTTCTTTGCGTGTGCCAGATTTTTTAACATTAATTGCAGGGAAAAGTCTTCTGTCTGCAAGTTTTCTGTCAAGATTTATTTCCATATTGCCGGTTCCTTTGAATTCTTCAAAGATAACCTCATCCATTCGGCTGCCTGTTTCAATAAGCGCGGTTGAAATAATTGTAAGGCTTCCACCCTCTTCAACATTTCGAGCTGCACCAAAAAAGCGCTTTGGCTTATGCAAAGCATTTGAATCAACACCACCAGACAAAACCTTGCCAGATGTAGGAACAGTCTGGTTATAGGCACGTGCAAGTCTTGTAATTGAATCAAGAAAAATTACAACATCTTTTTTATGTTCAACAAGACGCTTAGCCTTTTCAAGTGCCATTTCTGCAACCTGAACATGCCGAGATGCCTGTTCATCGAAAGTTGAAGAAATAACCTCTGCATTTATAGAACGTTCCATATCTGTAACTTCTTCTGGACGTTCGTCAATCAGCAGAACAATCAAATAAACTTCCGGATGATTCGTAATGATTGCATTTGCAATTCTCTGCATCAATATTGTTTTTCCGGCTTTTGGCGGAGCAACAATAAGAGCACGCTGACCTTTTCCAATCGGACAGAACAAGTTCATAATTCTTGTTGAAAGTTCATCTGTTTTATATTCCAGGTTCAGCTTTTCATTTGGATAAAGTGGTGTAAGGTTTTCAAAAGGAATGCGTGTCTGAGCAACACGTGTATCATCAAAGTTTACAGTTTCAATTCTAAGAAGTGCAAAAAATCTCTCACCTTCTTTTGGCGAGCGAATCTGTCCGTATATTGTATCGCCTGTTTTTAAATTGAACAGTCTTATCTGACTTGGAGAAATATAAATATCATCAGGGCCAGGCATGTAACTGTTTTGCGGAGAACGAAGGAAACCAAAACCATCCGGCAAAATCTCTAACGCACCAGATGCAAAAATAATTCCACCATGCTCCGTATGGGCTTTAAGAATTACAAATATGAGCTCCTGCTTTTTCATTGAAGCAATATCTTCACGCAAAACCCCATATCTTTCAGCAAGTGCACGCAAATCCTGCATACCCTTGCAAGTCAATTCATTTATCGTCAACCGTGGCTTCGAATCTCTATCTTGAAGTTCTGATGGAAGCTCTTCACTATTTTCTGTGCTTTGAACACTTTCTGTACGAGCTTGATAATCTGCACGAGGACCAGCACTGCGAGAAACACGAGGTCTTACAACACGTGCTTTCGTATTATTACTTCTCTGATAAGGTCTCCGATGATGTTCACCGAAAGATTCACCTGAAGTTTCTTCCTGTGCAGGTGCTGTCATAACCGAAGCTTCAGCAGGAACATTGACATTTTCTGGAGCAGCGGCAGGGGCTGCAGTTAAAGCACTTTCTGAAAACAAATCTGTAGTCTGCTCTGTTTCATCAGCAGTCTGCTCACCTGACGTATCAACAAAACGCCGCTTTTTAATTGGTGCCATTACACACTCCAATATTTCTAGAATTCCACATATCCAATAGAATTCATAAGTATAAAGGTTTTTCTAAACTAACTTAATTTTAGAATTTCCTTATAAAGGACAGTACTAAAAACAAAAGTTTCTGAAACTGTCACAAACGACAAAACATAAATCCAGTCATTTATAAATTACAAAAATATTCAGATTTATCTGCATTAACGCTTGAACTTCAATTTTGTTATTTATTCTAAAATCTCTAATTATTTTAACAAACCAATGAATTAAATCATTATAAATATTACAAACATAAATCTTATGTTCTAAATAGCTAAACAAAACGTTTCAGCAACTATCATAAAACGATTAATATTTACAGGAAAATAACAAACGAAATGTATACATAAAGGATAGCAAAACAAAACCAATATGTCAACAAGTCTTTTTCCTGTAAAGGACTATAAAACTTTTATAATCCAATCTTTTTTGCACCACCGCCAGGTAAAGGCCTCAAATGCACTTTTTCGCAACAGTTCAACAATCAAACTTTGCACAATTATTTTTAGTAAAAACTGCCGTTTACGGTTTTAAAGCCTTATTTATTCCAGATTATCATCAGATGCAGACAAAAGCACATTCTTAAAATCTGATGCTGCATAAGAAAAAACATCCAGGTTCAAATCATGTTCAAGCATGGTTACTTTTCCTGTAAAATCAACACCATCTTCTATTCTAAGCTCTTTTGTTGTTACATCGCCGACAATTTTGCTGCCAGACAGCATTTCAACACTTGAAGTTGCAGTAATATTTCCAGTTACAGCGCCATTAATTACGATATTATCTGCACTGATATTGTCTGCACTGCATTTAGATGTTTTTGCAAATTCAAGATTTCCTGTTGCATCTATTGTGCCTTCAAAAGTTCCTGCAATTTCAAGATTATCTGTAAATTTCAAAACACCATAAAACTCAGTTTCTTCACCAAATACTGTAAAATTCTTCTCTGACTGCTCTGGTGCCAAACTCATAATCCACCTCTTTTTTAGGATAGTTTTGTATGATTTTTAATTTTTTGAATCAATCCAAAAATCAACAAAACAATTCCACTTATTGCAAAAATTATTCCTACATAATCACCTAAACATGTATAAACAGTCTGTTTTTCACGTTTCATAACAGGCAGTTCACACACCAAAAATGTTTCAATAAAAGGTTCAGCCATTGCAAGCACTTTTCCGTTTGCATCAACTAAAGATGTCTGACCTGAAGCAGTTGCACGAACAGCCGGAACCCTGTTTTCTACACAGCGGAAAACAGCCATTGAAAGATGCTGATATTGACAAGCAAGGCTGTTTGACCATGCATCATTTGAAATGTTAACAAAAGCTTCTGCACCATTTTTTACAAAAGCACGTCCCATATTTCCAAAAGTATCTTCAAAACAAATTGGTGTTCCAAATTTAAAACCTGCTTCTTCAAAAACAACAGCTTCTTTTCCAGGTTCCCACATATGTGTGTCGCCATTTAAAAGCTGCTTGTACAATTTTGGAAATAATTTTTCATATGGAAAATATTCTGTAAATGGCACGAGGTGCATTTTCATGTATTTTTGAGGTTCAGGAGGAATACAATTCTTTTTTGGTGTAAAAAGCAATGCAGAATTATAATCAACTGCTTCATATTTACCCAATCTTGAATATCCCAGAACAGCATGATCATTTCCAGTTAAAAAAGGAACAGGCGCATTATCCAGATATTTCAGAAGTTTATCAACAAGCTCAAAACTATCTCTGTTCTGTCTGTATTTATAATGATATTCAATTCTCGGAACAAATGCAGTTTCCGGCCAGACAACCATTTTTATGCCATAATCAGAAGCAAGAGCTTCGTCAGAAAGCCGAACCAGATTTTCATAATTATCGCGGTAAGCTTCTATTCCACCACGCCACGGGTCATTATTAGGCTGAATAAGTGCAAGCTTGATTTTTTCAGCATTTGAATAATCAATTTTTGAAACAAAGCCATAAACAAGTGCAGCAGCAAAAACAGCACACCAGACAATAAAAGAAACTTTATGATTGAAAAAAGCCTTTTTTAAGGCTGACAATTTCGAGCATTTTTCTGAATTTTCGGGCTTTTTATTAAAAGCAAAGGTTTCGCTCAAAATCTGTGCAATATAAGCAGACGGAAATGTTATTATGGCACTGATGCCCCAAACACCACCCCAATCAGCATTTTGAATCAAAAGCGAATTCTGCCACTGAGAATATCCTGTAACACCATAATGAAAACCGGTAAAACCGCATGTTTTTATATATTCGTAAGCACACCAGACAACCCATTGAACGAACCAGCCGCTTTTAGAAAAAAGAGCAAAAGCAGCTTTTAAACATGGAAAGGCAAGCATTAAATAAAAGCCGTACATAGAAGCAATTACTGTAATTCCCATCGGGTGAAAAGCAGCAAGCCAATATGCATAAAGGCAATAACATCCAAAACCATAAAAGAAACCGTAAATCCATACAGATTTCCAAGAAAGTCTGCGTACTAATAAAAAAACAGGAATAAGTGAAAAATATATAACGAATGAAATGCCACTTACAGTAAGGAAATTAGGTTGAGGTAAAGTAAAAAGGATAATGCCGGCAAACAGAAAAAAAACGTTAACAAAGAAATTCTTTATGTCAAAACAATTTTTAGAAGTTTGCTCTGCAACTTGAATTTTCAAAGTAACCTCTTGAAAACGGAATGGTATTATTTACACAAAAATTCACATAACTGCCGGAGCAGTCAAATATCATATTATAAATGAAAAACTTGAAGAAACCAGAACTCAGGATGTGCATTAAATGCACATCCAATATTGAAGCTTATTTTGAAGACTTAATATCCCAGACAGAATCTTTAAGTTCCTTGCCTGGACGGAAAATTGCAACAGAATGAGGTTCAACAGATACGAGTTCCCCTGTTTTTGGATTACGTGCTTTTGCGCGACCTTTTCTAAGACGAACTTCAAAAGAACCAAAACCACGCAATTCAATGGAAGACCCATTTTTTAATGAATCTTTGATTTTTTCAAGGAGAGAATCTACAACTTCTTGGATTTCTTTCTTTTCAAGACTTGTATCCAGAAAAACTGCTTCTACCAAATCAACTTTAGTTATTTTTTTCTGAGCCATTTCAACTCCACTGAAAACGATTTTTAACAATCACAAAAATGTGAAGGAATAAAGAATTGTACGGTCAATGAAATCATTAACCGCATCAATTCTTCTTACTTTGCAGCAGCAAATGAAGCATTGTAAAGCTTCATCATGCGTGACTTTTTGCGTGAAACAGCATTCTTTGTAAGAATGCCTTTACGACCTGCAGTGTCAAGTTCTTTGCACAACTCCTGCAATTTAGCTTTAGCATCAGCTTCATTCTTAGCATGAACAGCTGCGACAAATTTTTTTGCACAAGTTCTTGCAGAACTTTTTGCGGCCTTGTTTCTCAAACGGCGCACTTCACTCTGCTTGTGTCTTTTCTCTACAGACTTACTTTTAAGTGCCAAAGGAAACCCTCCAAACGAAAACTTGAAACCAATGTTACCAAAGCTATGTTTATTAGTCAATAGCTCAAAAACGTTTTTTTATATTCATATGCAATGAATAAGGTTATCTCTTAAAAATGCTCTTTTAAAGCAGAATGCAAAATAAAAAAAACATCCCTAATGATACGGTGCAAAACATTATGTTCCATTCAAAAACAGATATTAACAGCCCGCACAAACAAAGTTCTGTATCTACAAAAAAAACAAACTTATTATTTTTTTTAAGATGCCTATACAGCCTTAAATTTCAGCTTTATAAAAACTGAAAAACCACAATTATTCAAATGCATTAAATTTTTTATATATGAAAATTCACAAGAACTCGAAATTTGAATTATAAATGGACAATAAATACTAATATTGAATCATGATATTTTTCAGAATTAACCAGACACTTCTTTTAAAAACGGAAAAAAATGATTTAATTTCTGATGTACTTGACACAAGAGCTTATTTTATATATTTTTAAGTAACAATCCATAGTTGGAGGCAAGTTAATGGCTGGAGCCAGTAAAAACTCTCGTACTACAGTTGCAACTCATAAATTTTTCTGTTCATGCGGCGGCGAAGTAGTAATGAAGACATTGTTTGAAAGCGGAAAACTTAAGAATGTCGCTGAATGCACAAAATGTAAACGTGTTGAGCGTCGTCCTAAAGACTTCAAATAAATCGTACTTCAAAAACCGAAACAGCAAATGTTTCACTGTTAGTACAGCAAAACCGGCAAAATGTGCCGGTTTTTTTTATATTTCAAGGAATTTCAAACAATTCAACAAATCAAAGCTGCTTAAAAAAAATTCAGCACACAGCTCTCTAAAAAAAATCTTAAAACCTTAAATCTTCCACTATAAAAATCTTTCAATTGATTTTAATACACTGTCAAGCGTTTCATTTATAACTTTAGTTTTTGGTATACTTGACATAAAAATTGAACCATATCTTTTTTCAATTACCCTGCGATCCAGAACAGTAACAACACCTCTGTCTGTTGAACAGCGCATAAGCCTGCCAAACCCCTGTCTGAATTTTATAACCGCTTCCGGAACACTCAGATCCATAAACGGATTTCCTCCACGCTTTGTAACTGCTTCTGAACGTGCAGCAAAAACAGGATCTGAAGGAACACTGAACGGCAGCTTAACTATAATGACTTGCGAAAGTGATTCACCTGGAACATCTACACCTTCCCAAAACGAATCTGTAGCAAACAAAACACTTGAACTGTCATTTTTAAACTTTTCAAGCAATCGGAACCTGTCATCCTCACCCTGTCGCAAGACAGCAATTCCATCTTCCACAAGCCGTTCTCTTGCATAATCACATGCAGAACGCAAAGACTCATACGACGTAAAAAGCACCAGAGTTCTTCCTCCGGCAGTTTCAATCAGCTTTACAACAGCATCTTCAACGGCATCTTGAAACGAACTGCTGTCTGGCATAGGCATATCAGACGGAATTGCAAGCAGCATATTTGTTGAATATGGAAATGGAGAAATAAATTCCTGCATTACAAGCCTGTCTTTTTCTGTAAAACCTGCTCCAGTTCTATAAAGCCAATAATCGAATGATTTTCCAGTTTTTAATGTTGCAGAAGTACACACAACAGTGCTTAAAGGTTCAAAAACACCTTTTTGCATTTTAGGTGCAATATCCAAAGGAGTTGCATAAAAACGCGGATAAATTCCACCACCATTACTGCCTTTATAACGAACCTTATCAATCCAAAAGATTGTATCTTCCCGTTCCTGCCATTCTGTAAACCACTGGCAGACATTTCCTGCATTTTCAAGCCTGCTTAATATTTGCTTTGTTTCCCACACGGCAGGATGATCTTCGTCTTTTTCAGAAATTCCATCAATCAAATTTCTAAAAACACCTGCAAACTGACAGATATCATCATGCAGCACATCCATTGCCTTTAGCAACCCAGACAAATTTTGGGCAGTTTTATCACACAGACGAAATGTAAATTCTTCAGGCATCAGCAGCAATGCTTCATCCTCAAGTTCATAAAGATGTGTTTTCAAAGATTCAAAAATAGACATAAGAGCTTCAGCTTTATCTGCCCTGCTTGACAACGCTTCTAATGTTATAAGATGTCCGGCAACAGTTCCACGTCTTACACGATAAAGCAAATTAAGCTGCTTAAGAATTTTAAAACGATTAAGCTGCTCGGAAAAAAAGCTTGTTGCTGCATGTTCCATTCCATGAGCTTCGTCAAAAACAATTCTTGAAAATGGCGGCAGGACAGCCGTATCATCATATCCTGCACCAGCCATTCTTGTTTCTAAGTCTGCAAACAGCAGATGATGGTTTACAACCAGAAGATTTGCCGAAGCAGCCTCTTTTCGCACTTTCATTACATAACATGAATCATGATAAACACATCTCATGCCCATACAGTTATCTGATTCACTGTTGATTCTTGACCACAAATTTTCAGTCGGCAAAAAAGACAAATCCGAACGGCTGCCAGAAGCAGTAGTTTCGTTCCATTCAATTATTGAATTGAACTGTTCTATATCGTCATCAAATAATTCCCTGTCTTTTGCAGCATCAGCAAGCCTGCGTTTGCATATATAATTCTGCCGTCCTTTCATTAAAACAGCTTTTATTTTTTTTCCAGAAATTTTTTCAGCAAGCGGAATATCTTTTTCAATCAACTGCTGCTGCAAATTTATTGTACCTGTTGAAATTATTATGCGTTCTTTGTTTTTATCTGCCCAAAAAATTGCAGGAAGCAGATATGCAAAAGATTTTCCAACACCTGTTCCAGCTTCAAAAACACCTACTCTGTTTTTATTAAAAGTCTCTGCGACAGCTTTTGCCAGATTTACTTGAGACGGGCGCTCTTCAAATTTTTCTGACACATTATCAAGTGCACCACCGGCAGATAAAAGCCCGCCTATTTTTTCAACATCAATCTTCTTGATTTTTCTTGGAAGAACTGGTTCAACAACAACATAAATATGCTGCACAGAATTATCAACTATATAAAAACCCTGCGCATTTTCAGCTGCCCTGGAAGCAATCATAAGGTCTTCTTCTGAAGGTGTAAGATTGCCAGACGGATGATTATGTATTAAAACACCGGCAGAAGAAGCACCTTTTGTAACAGGAACAGCATATTCATTGCCTCTTGCACAGACTGTTATTGATTCAACAATTCCATTTGCACCAAGCAAACCGATGACAAACACTTCGTTTCCATCTGCTTTTTTAATCGAGTCTGCATATTCAGCACAAACAGCTTCAGACAAGCGTTTTTCTGCTAACACATAAATCTCCAAAAAAAAAGGTTGCAGCTTATAAACTGCAACCTCTAACCACAACAGTAATTATCTGTCATCTCCTAGGGGAATTGAACCCCTGTTGTCGGGATGAAAACCCGATGTCCTAACCACTAGACGAAGGAGACATTCAATAGCTTTTCGCTACTCAACGATAGAGAATATATATGTATTCAAAAAAAATGTCAATAGGTTTTCTTATTTCATTTCAAGTTTTTTTAATAAATTTATTCTCAATCGTTTACACTCTTCGTTTTCCAGTCCGAGGCTTGTACAGTTTGCAAGTTCTGCCATAGATGCAGCATAATCGCCAATATGATAAAGCGACAAAGCTTTTCTATAATAAACATGTGCCTGATATTGATTCAAAGCAAGAGATTTATCAAAATATTCAATGGCCTGCTGTTCATCGTTCTTTACGCTATAAACAATTCCAATATAGTAAAAAGACCTGAAATTTTTTGGATCGTGCTTTATGCTTGATTTAAAATCCTCTAAAGCTTCATCAAAATTACTCTGTGCAAAATATGCCATTCCGCGGTGCTTATAAATTACGGCAAGAACAATATCATTTGGTGCAGGATTTGATTGAATAATCTTTGTGTAAATTAAAATTGCTTCCTGCATCTGTCCGTTATTATGAGCTTGAATTGCATCAAGAATCATGTCATCAATAGTTCCCTGAACATATGGTGAAGCAGAAGCTATATTTTCATCTTCTTTCGGGACGGACTTGATATCATATTTTTCTTCGATTTTTTCATCAGAAAGCTTGTCTGCCATATCATAAAATGAAAACCTGCGCTTATCGAGCTCTCTGTTCAATTTATTCTGATAATCACGAATTTCCTGAAAAATTATATCAGCAAGACTTAAACTTGCATTCATTGAAGCTAATTTTCTTTTTAGAGGCAAATCAAAAGGTGAAAACTCAGATTTATAAACAAGCTCATGTTCAACTTCAGCCCATGCATCTTGCAAAATTGTTCTAATCTGAATTTCACAAACAAGATGTTCGGGAAGCTTGTACTGTTTTTTAATTTCATCAGGGATTTCAATCAATATATGAGTAGATTCATAACCGAATTCACAAAATGTTCTGTCGGCACCTTTGCGTTCAATTTCTACAATCTTATAATGTTCAACAATTTGTTTTTCAACAACAGACAAATCTTCGAGGAAAGCACAAATAACACGGATTCCTATCATATCTGTAAGAACAGGCAAATCTTGTTTGCCAAGGGTTTCCGGCCGAATGCGCAATAATTTTTTATAATAACTTTTAAAGCTCTTAACACGAGATTTAAATGTTGGTCTTGAAGCCAGCTGAATATTTGATTTTATATTATTTTCAATTGATGTTACAGTTGCTTTTAATGCATCACAATACGAATCGTATGATTTCAAAAGTTCATCTTTATTTGGAATTAATATATCTTGTTTATTGCTCATACTTACAATGTACTATCAGGTTGCTTAAAAAGCAATAGTTCATAAAATCTTTCTTTTTAAATTTATTCTTCAGCTTAAACAAACGAAAACTTTTTTCAAAAAAATTATACAAATTTCAGCAAGAATTTATTATTGCAATTATTTTAAATCAGTAAAATTTTGAATATAGTTTCTGCATAATAAAAAGGTCTGGCAAAAACCAGACCTTTTTATTAATCAAAACTGATTAATTACTCAGCTGCTTCAAGACTTGAAGTGAAAGCGTTTTCTGTTGCACGTTTTTCATTTTCAAGGAATCTGTTAACCTGTTTCTGACCGAAATGTGTCATTTCAAGATTCTGTTTTGCCTTTTCACGTTCAGAAACGATACCCCAAATGTCTTCATCAGCGATATCGCGTTCTGATGTAAGAACAGCTTTATCGTAGATACATTTAACATCTTTGAAGTAGCAAACGAAATCGCCACCAACATCAGCTGCATCGCGTGTTACGAGGAAACCTGCGAACTTAACATATGGAGTTGTTGTTGGATAAATTGGCAACAAACGGATTTCACGTGCTCTAACTTCGCTAATATAAGCTGGGTTAGACCAACGAAGTTCTTTCCAACCATCAAAGTTCAAATATCCCATGAAATAACGTTTTTCAACACCGTCTGAATCCTTAAGAAGAACATACAAACCATGTGGGAAATTCATACCTTCTGTTGTAACTGAAAGAGCTTTGATTGTTCCAACATTTTTAAGAACACCATAACCACCTTCAAAACGTGTTGCAGCAGTAACAGAAGCCTGTGCTGGCTGAACTTCTCCGTTGTCATTTACTTCTGCAGCAGCTTCGAATGCAGGAATATCAAATGGAGGCACGATACGTGCATTTGCATTTACAGGTGAAGTTGGGAAAATTACGCGTGCACCCAAGATTTCTTTACCTGCAAAAGGTACTCTTGCATCTGCTTTTACAGGTGCTGCAGCAGTCTTTGAGAGAGCTGTGCTAACAGCAGTTCTAGCAGAAGAGTTAAGAACAACTTCCCAGTTATTAAATGCGAGGGAAGACTTCATCAAAGACTTCTGCTGGTCAGTGAAAGTAGCACCGGCACTTACAGAATAGTCCATTGTGGTGTGGCGGTTCTGAGTCATCTGACCATCTGCGCCCTGAATAATGTCAGCTGTCAAGTTAGTAAAATCAATAATTACTGCTTCTTCAGCTGCAAGCATTCCTACAAACAGGAAAGCCATTGCGACAAGAATGAATGTTCTCTTCATTCAAAGCTCCTTTTTATCACGTAGTATAGCCTTGTACTATAAGTATACGTAACTTATTCAATTTGTCAACGCTTTTTACATAGCGTTGAACTAACATTCTAGGCCTCCACCCTATTGCCCATAATGAACACGTTAATTATACCAACATTTTTAAAATTTGTAAAAAGATTTTTTTTCAAAATCTCTATTGCAAATACTGTTCCAGAAGCTTCTGTTGGCAATAATTGTAAAGCTTCTTCTGATAAATCAATATATAGAACACGTCCATCAAGGAAACAAGAACGAACATATGTTTCTGATGGAAAAAGCAGACGTCCCTGTGGTGAAACAGGTCCTAAAAGAAGCTCATCAACATATTGCTGAACAGCATTCTTTCCAGGCAACTTCCGCAAATAGCGAACCTCGTAAGATAACTCACGTGGATTAGCTTTTGATTCAAATAAGAAAACTCTGCGAGTTCCTTTATTTTCAATTTGCCAAAACAGCATGGAAACCAAAAAAGCCGCAATTAAAGCGATAATTGCTGCAAAACCAGCTCCCTTAAGTTTTGCTTTAGAAACAGACTCTATCATTGGCCGCTTGTAAAACCTCTTGACTGCTCAAAATGAGTTATAAATGATGCAAGCCCATTATATATACCAGTCGCTACCTTGTGCAAGTACTTATCATCTGCTAAAAGCAATGCTTCTTTTTCATTGCTGACGAAACCTATTTCTACAAGCACACTAGGCATATTGGCATTACGAACGACAAACCACTCCTCTTCTTTTAAGCCACGGTTTGGACTTTCCTTGCCTATTTCTGTATTCATGCTGTCAAGAATGAATTTTGCAATCAGAATACTTTCAGTTGTAAATTCTTCTTCAAGCATTGAATTAAGTATCGGCAGAATTTCTTTATCAGCAGCATCTTCCGAAAGAATTGTTCTGCGATAACCAGGACTTAAATACCATACTTCAAATCCCGAAGCTTTTTTATCAAAAGCAGAATTAGCATGAATGGAAATATACAAAATTGCTTCATGCTCGCCTAACTGCGTATTATTTGCAATTTCTACACGTTCTTCCAAAGACAGGAATGTATCATCTGTTCTTGTCATGTAGATTTTTTTGTCTGAATAAGCAGTTTTCAGCTGTTTATACAAATCTTCTGCAACTTTAAGAACAACATCTTTTTCGTAAAGCTGTGTATTCTTGCCGTTTACTTTATGTTTACCGACAGCTCCTGAATCTTTTCCTCCATGACCCGGATCAATTAATATAGCCCCAATCTTAAACAGAGAATCTGGAGCAGAAGGTTTTGAATTGCCAAGAAAATCTTCTGCACGTGTCATAAATGCATTTGAAACAAAAACCGAACCGTTTACTACTTTTGGAGCATCAACAATTTCAAAAGTCCGGTAATCGAACAAAGCTATCTGATCTTCAGCTTTAAACTGCATTGAATGACCGTTTTTTTCAAGAACACCAATGCCAGAAAGAGAATCCCAGAAAAGTTTTGCACCAATCTGACTTGAACCTTCAATTAAAGGAACAAAACCTTGAGACTGAGCATTTGCACCAAAGCAAAAAACACAAAATATAAAAATACAAAACTGTCGGCGTAAAGCTTTCATCAAATCCTTCTTTCTATAAATTGCGCTCAATCTTTTTTATTTGAATCAACTGCAAAAAGCACACCCTGCAGACTTCCTCTAAGCAAATATCGCCAGAAAGTCCGCATGTTAACTTTTGCATGCGGTTCAAGCATAATAAAGCGGTCTAATACAGTCCGCATTTTTCTATGATTCCAGTCTGTTTCATCGAGATAAACCCGAAGTGCATGTGGAATCTGACATTCCCATCCAAGAGCAGAATCAAAAACAAGAGCATTATCAATTGCATCAATTTCAGCAGCGACATCTGCACATACTTGAAATGCAGAAGGCGGAAAAGCAGTTCTTTCTTCAAGAAAACTTCCTGTTGCTTTTTCAAAAGGCTTTAACCTGATTTCTATTGATGCAACAGCAGTTTCCGAAGCATTTACAGCTTCTTCTCTTGAAGCAGCCTTTGAAATACAGTTGCCGCATTTTTCAACGTTATTTTCAGGAAAAACTACATCATCTCCTTCTTGAGAACGTGGAAAAATATTTTTTATCAGCGGCAGTTTTTCAGCCTGCTTTAAGTCAGAAACTGAAGCAACTTTGCCAGGAATTGAAATCCAGGCACGTTCGGCACTCCACTCCTCAGGAGGTAAATACCATACTCCATTTGCAATTTTCGGCAACTTTTTCAAATTTCTATCATCAAAAATCGGAGATTTTTCACCAGAAGCCAAAAAAAGTGCCTGTTCTGTCAAATTTAAGCCGCTCGCATAAGGAAAAGTCCAGCCAGACATATATCCACCGGAAAGACGGGCTGCAATTTCACCAATCATTGCACCTTTTGAAGTAAGCTTCATGTCGCCTTTTGCTGCACCACATGAAAGACCAAGGGCTTTTACACCTTTTGCAAAAGCTTCGATTACAGAATTTCTGTCAGCTTCATTTAATGCAGTCGGCATTGTATGGCCCATTTCTATAAAATATGGCGGATAATAAATATGTCTGTCTGCAAAACCTGTAATAATTAATTTATCTTCAAAAACAAGTGAATCAATGGAAAACTCAGGACCGTCCATGTATTCTTCGATAATCGCCCTGCCAGTTCTGGAAAGTGAAACAGCAGTTTTTACAGCTTCTGCAAGTTCACGCATTGAAAAAACAGTAACACAGCCACGGGCACCCATATTATCAACAGGTTTTACAACAAGAGGAAAATATTCAGGCAAAATTTTTGAGTCAAAAGGCCATTCATTTTTTGAAGAAGCACAAGCAAATAACTTTTCTGAAACATTTGAATCTGCTTCAATAAATTTAGGTGAAGGCGCACCAAAAGCTGCAAAGCGGCTTCTCATACGGCTTTTATCAGTTGCATTAAGGGCAGCTTCAAGCGAATGTGAATTAAAACCGCAGGCTTCTGCAATTGCAGCAACAGAAGCAGAAAAATCTGTACCGGCTGTAAAAACACAGTCAAGTTTTTCAGTTTCTTTTAATTTTTTTGCAAATTCTATAAGTCTTGCTGTATCTTTCAAGTCTATTGGTTCAAATGCGTCTGCAAGCGAAGCACAAACAGCTTTTGGATTACCATCAACGACTGTAACTTTCCAGCCAAGATTTCTGGCACTTTCAATTGCAGGTTTCTGCATAAAACCTGCACCAAGCATAAGCAAATGATGATTTTTCATTTTTCCAGGTCCTTTTCCTTGACACAATAAACTTCAAAAGTATCACCTAAAGCAGCAACAGAACTATAAATTGATAAAATTCTATAAATCAAGCCTTTAGCTTTAAAATTATGTCTGTCATAATACGGAAATCTTTCAGGATGCTGACCGGTTGAAACAATTTTAACAACTTTGAAACCGAATTTTGCAAGAATTGATGCACATAATTCCGGCTGCCAGAGCGTATAATGATCAACAGGACTTTGTCTTAAAAAATGTTCTTTTTTGAATTTTGCAGAAACACCTGACGCAGAAGGTGTTGAAAAAGCAAAAACTCCGCCTTTTTTCAAAAGAGAATTTACTTTTTTCAAAATAGGTTCAAGATTTTGAAAATGTTCAATTACAAACCACATTGTCAAAGCATTAAACTGCTCTGTTTCAAATGCAGCCTTTACATCAAAATCAAGAAAATCCGCTTTAAATGCTTTGTATTTCAATGTTTCTGCAACATATTCTACAGCTTCTTTTGATATATCTGTTCCATAAACATTCCAGCCTGCATCGCTTGCAGCAGAAAGGAACGGTCCGAATGCACAGCCTACATCAAGCACAGAAGGAACAATTCCTTTTGTTTTTCTTGCATGAGCAGAAACATTTTTCCAGAAGATTTTGTCTATATTGCTGCAGCGTCTTACACTCTGCCCTTTTATTGACGCAAAATCTTCAAGATATGTTTTTCCATACTGTTTTTTATATTCATCAAAAAAGTATGATGCAGAATATTGTTTCTTTTCATCCAAAGACCAGCTCAAATAAAGCATTCCGCAAGAAGAACATCTTCTGACCGTGCGGTTTTCAAGTCGGATAACTACTTCATCCTGTTTCTTTTTATCTGCTTTTTTAGAACTGCAAATCGGGCAGGAAATTCTTTCTCCTTGAGAAAGTGTCTGGATAAAATCAACAAGATTTTTATTTTCGCAGTCTCTTAAAGCAATCATTTCCTTTGATTTTGGAAAGAATTTCTGCGGATTCTGCAGAAGTTTTTTTATTTCAGCTTCTTTTATTTCGTTCTTCAGCAAAACTGAAAAACCAAAATTCTTTGCCAAATCTGCATGAAGCTGAGTTGTACCCAAAAGCAATACACCACATTGTGCTGCAATTGCTTCAAAAGCCGTAAATCCATAATGAGTAACGACTAAATCATATGTATAGAGCCGTTCACGCAAATTCGGTGAAAATTCAAGATAGCGAACATTATAAATTTTTTCTGCATTTTCCCTGTTTTGCACCAAAGCCGTAACATTACAGCCATTTGCAGCAAAAGCCTTTGCAACAGGCACAGTCAGACCGGCAGGGTCTTCTCCACCAATTGCAACAAGCACTTTTTCAATTGTTTTTGGTGCTGCACTTCTCCGTTTTTCCGGCAGAGGAATAAAACCGCTGCAAGTCAAATTTGCACTTCGTTTATACTGAAAAGCTGGAATTATATCCAGAATATAATCGCAGTATTCTGTAAACAGCGAACCTTCATCAATTGAAACAAGAGGTGCTGCAGCTGCAAATTTTTGAATATCAGATTTTTCAAGAGAAAACGCATCTGTAACGATAAGGTCATAATTGTCTTTTGCTGCTGCAAAATCGCTTATTATTGCATAAGACGGAACATCTTTTAAAAGTTCTTTAAGCGATGGCAAATCTGCACTGTCTGGAATATAAACATCTGCACAAAGTTCATGCATTAAAGACAAACAGCGGCGGAGATGACCTGTGCCGTGCCCTTTTGCAACAGAAGGCACAAAAAGCACACGTTTTTGAGATTTCTGTGCATATTTTACTATTTCGTCAGAAGCAGCCGGACTTTGCAGATTTTCTGCCATAAACTGAGCACGCCGATAATCTTTTGCTGTATCAATAGTTGTTCTTAACGCAGGAAAAGACCATTTTTCAGGAGCAGGCTCAAAAACCGCATTGAAAACATCTTTATGATTATAAAGTGCAGGTCCAACATGCTCCCTGTCATACGGGTCTTGAGTCAAAGTTTCGGCTTTGAGCAAAGAATGCGCATTAAAAATTTCTACACCGCTTCCATGTGGCAAGCCTGTAAAAGTAAAATAATCACAAGAAAGCTTTGAAAATTGAGTAATTGTTTCGCCAGCAGCCTCGTAAAACAAAAACGGATTATCACCGGTAACCCTAAGGACAGTATCTGCTTTTGTTTCTTCTATCAACATGCAGAATCTTTTTAGGACATCGTCTTTTGGACCGGCAAAACATTCAAAACCGTTTTCTTCTGCAACTGGAGCAAGTTCAGCTTCTGAATCATAATCTGTAGCAAGAAAATATCTGTCAGCCGGAACTTTTTTCATTGCTTCAAAAACCCATGCCAGTACAGGTTTGCCACCTAACGGCAAAAGTGCTTTTTTGGGCAATCGTGTCGATGAAAGCCGGCTTTGAATAACTAAAATCGTCATGAAAGGCTGCCCCAGGTATCAATAAGAATTTTTGAGTCGTTCTTAAAACGATATTTATTTTTTTCAACCCACAAACGTGCATCTTCAAAATCACGGATTGCATCAAAAAGACCAAAAGGAGCTTTTGCAATATATTTAAAAATCATCTTTCTGGGCAGATCTGCATGATCCATTCTAAAAATTGGAACAATATTTTTAAGATAGAAACGCAGATAAGATGCATCTCTAGTTGCATCTTCCGGCACAACTTCTTCCTGATATTCAACCTTGAAAAGACTTGCAAGCCTGATTTCTTCGCCCCAAAGCCATGCCCTAAAACAGAAATCAAGATTCTGCCAGTAGCTGTTTTTTATTGTGTAGTCAAAACCACCAAGCTGAATGAATTTTTCGCAGTTATAAATGCCGATAAAATCAAAAGCGTAAAGAGTTTGTGCCTTATCTTTATATGTTACACAAGGATTTACATTAAAAACACCATTATTCATTGAAGGCATCATCTGAATCGGCAGATCCTGCCGGCTTACTGTTGTCAAAAAAGGAACCTGACACAAAATCTTTTCTGATATAATTTTTTCAACAAGACGGCGCGAAAGATTTTCGCCTTTAATGGAAGTATCATTCCAAAGAACAAGTGCATATTCTGTGTCGACTTCGCTTATTGCCATATTAATCAAATCGCCGACAGTAACTTTATCAGCAGCTTTTTCAAACGGAACAAGAAATTTTACGAAAGGATATGCTTTTGTTAAATTTTCAAGTTCATAATCGTTGCCAGCCTGTTCAACAAAAATAATCTGTTTAAAATTAAAACCCTGCAGCTGCTGAAAAATCTGGTTTCTGTAATGACGGGCACCACGGTTGATGACGACAACAGAAACCGGCAAACATTTTTCAAGAGGCGCTGCAAGTTCAGAACCACCGATTACAGTCCGCTGAATCTGACGTTGATTAAAAATTAAAGGTATAGTACTCATCGCAGTTCTTACATAATCCTTTGTATTCATGATTCATATGACAAACAAAAGTTTCTAAACCTTTTTGCCAAATATCTTCAAGTTTATCTTCAAAAATATTTCCGCAAATATTGTCAAAAATGTGCTCTTTACAAAGAGGAACATCTCCATTTATTAAAATACTAACATCTCGGCGAATATGCCAACAGGCATTTCTGTGCACAGGCGTTAAATCTGCAACCTTGCGCTGCAAAAGCCGTTCCGAAAATGAATCATATTTCTGAATAATTGCATGGCCGCATTTTTCTTTCCAAAAACGGAAAAACGGTTCAAGATGAATTTCATTTTCCTGCATACGCAAAAACTGAGGATAAACAGCATCCTTGAAATATGCAACAAGCATTTCTGTTGCCTGTACGGCTTTTGCAAATCCGTTATTTCCGTGCAAAGACTGATACATTGATTCATCTGCAGAATCAATGTCTACTATCCAGTTTATTGGATTTTGTCCGTTTTTTCGCGGTGCAGCTTTTTTACATATTTCGCTGATTTCTTTTGCAAGATCATCAGTCAAATCTTCTCCGGTTGTTTCAATAAGCACAGAAAGTTCAGACTTTTCAAGCACAATTTCAATAAATTTTGAAATGTCCTTATGCCGCAGGGCTTCGCCCCAAAGAGAAAGCGAGATGACAGCATCTTTAGAAAAATCTGAAATTTTTTCAATTATTTCACGGAATTTTTCAATGCTCATCGTTTCTGTACATTGAGAAACCTTTTTGCCGAAACGGTCTTCATAAGCTTTTGGATACGGACAGAATGTGCACGAACCTTTACAGTTTGCAGCAATCTGAACTGCATAAAAAGCTGGCAAAGTTCTAAGCACTTCAGATGATTTTTCAAGAAGGGAACACAAATCCTTTTCAGAAGAAGTTTTCAAAAGCGAATAAAGACGTTCGCATTGAAGTGCATCTCTTTTTGTGTTGCAATAAAGATTTACACGAAGGCTTCGCAAATCTTTTGGTGCAATTTCTGTTTCTATTTCAAAAGCGTTTATATCTGTTTTAAGAACATCAAAAATACTTGTACGTGTTACAGGCTCATTTTTGTCTTTTGCAAGACCTGCCAGGATTCCGGCTGTATCATGATGAAGCACTTCTGGTGCAAGTCCACATGGATAACCGTCTGCAAAACAATATTCTGCACCATACCGGTTAAAACTTTCTATAAGATTATTGGTTATCTCTTCGCTATAAAATGGAGCATCAATAAAACCATATACAACAGCATCAAAACCGGCAGAAACTTCTGCAATTGTTTTAAGCAAAAGTGAAACTGTCCAATTTTCTTGTATAATGTGCTTGAACGTGAGCTTTTCAGTTGATAAACTAGATAACTGAGCATTGTCTGGCACAGATGGTGAAGAAAGCAAAACAACAGTGTCTGCACCCGAAACTTTTTCAGCCCAGCTTATTGCACGCTCTGATGCGCATTTGCCATCAAAAATGGGAGCGCACGCATATTCGCTGTCAGTTCCAGCAAAAAGGATAACAATCGTTTTCATATGATTCAGTATCGGCACATAAATAAAAGGATTAAATAGTGACAGAAATTTTTCCTAAAGATACAACTTTTTCTGTTTCAGAATTAACCTCATATATTAAAGCATCAATCGAAGCATGCTTTCCATCGGTCATAATCGAAGGAGAAATTTCAAATTTTAAACCTTCAAGCAGCGGTCATTATTATTTTACGCTAAAAGATGAAGGTGCTGCCATTTCGGCAGTTCTTTTTAAAGGCAAAAGCCGCTATCTTGATTTTGTACCAAAAGACGGAATGCTTGTTCGTGTCAAAGGTTCTGTTACCGTTTATCCGCAGAGA
>JAZQNK010000016.1:0-3939 GCA_045627325.1 Treponemataceae bacterium
GTCGTCCATCAGAATCCTTCTGGTCGTCCATCAGAATCCTTCTGGTCGTCCATCAGAATCTTTCTGGTCGTCCATCAGAATTTTTCTGATCGCCCATCAGAATCTTTCTGGTCGTCCATCAGAATCCTTCTGGTCGGCCATCAGAATCTTTCTGGTCGTCCATCAGAATCTTTCTGGTCGCCCTTTAAGATTATCTTGATGGAGCTTCAGCAAAGTATTTTGATCCCTTTAATTCCATACTGCCCTGCAAAGGAGGATGCAAGCAGCTGATTTTTAGCGAATTGCAAAAAATGAAAATTTTGACGTTAGCAGTATTATCTTTTCAGTCTGAAAACATAATCTTGCACGGCTGAGAATATTATATTGCTCACGTGAAAAGTTTTTTTTGATATCTAGGGAAACAAATCAGCTTTTGTGTGTTTCGAAACTTTTTTGATTATCAACTGCCCTATAGCATTTTTATCGATAATTTTATATTATATAAGGCAGAGCAACAAAACCTCCGCCTGTGCGGAGTTGCAATATTAAAAGCTTTATCTGATTTTTTATCGCAGATAAATGCTTAAAAATAGGAGAAAACCTATGACTTATACGGCAGAAGTGGAACATATGTGTCCATTGGCTAAGGCCGCTTATCATGGACCTGCTCCAATTCCTGAAGAAGGAAAATGGGTTCAGGCTAAAGAAATCAAAGACATTTCTGGTTTTACACACGGTATCGGTTGGTGTGCACCACAGCAGGGTTGTTGTAAATTGACCCTCAATGTTAAGAACGGAATCATTGAAGAAGCTCTTGTTGAAACATTAGGTTGTTCAGGTATGACACACTCAGCAGCTATGGCTTCTGAAATTCTTATTGGAAAAACTCTTCTTGAAGCTCTCAACACAGACCTCGTTTGTGATGCTATCAACACAGCAATGAGAGAACTTTTCCTTCAGATTGTTTACGGTCGTACACAGTCAGCTTATTCTGAAGACGGTCTTAAAGTTGGCGCATCTTTGGAAGACCTTGGAAAAGGACTTCGTTCACAGGTTGGAACAATGTTCGCAACTAAAGTAAAGGGTCCACGCTATCTTGAAATGGCAGAAGGCTATGTTGAAAAAGTTGCTGTAGACAAAGACGGTGCTATCATCGGTTACAAATTCCTTAACTTTGGAAAAATGATGGAATTCATCAAGAAAGGTGATGATCCAGCAACAGCAATGGATAAAGCTCGTGGTTCTTACGGACGCACTACTGAAGAACAGGGTGCTGTAAAACTCATCGACCCACGCAAAGAATAAGGTACGGAGGAATAGAAAATGGCAGAAAAAATCACATTTGAAAACTACGACGGCCGTATCGCAAAAATTACAAAAGCTTTGAATGAAAACGGCATCAAGTCTATTGAAGAAGCTAAAGAAATCTGCGACAAAGCAGGAATCAACCCATACAAGACTGTAGAAGAAACACAGCCAATCTGTTTTGAAAACGCAAAATGGGCATACGTTTGTGGTGCTGCAATTGCAATCAAAAAAGGCTGCAAAAACGCTGCTGATGCTGCAGAAGCAATCGGTATCGGACTTCAGTCATTCTGTATTCCAGGTTCTGTAGCTGAAGACCGCAAAGTTGGTCTTGGTCACGGAAACCTTGCTGCACGTCTTCTCCGCGAAGAGACACAGTGCTTTGCTTTCCTTGCAGGTCACGAATCTTTTGCAGCAGCTGAAGGTGCTATTAAAATTGCACAGAAAGCTGACAAAGTTCGCAAACAGCCACTCCGCGTAATATTGAACGGTCTTGGAAAAGATGCTGCTCAGATTATCAGCCGAATCAATGGTTTTACATATGTTAAAACACAGTTCGACTATTTCACAGGCGAGCTCAAAATCGTTGAAAAGATTCCTTATTCAAACGGTGAGCGCGCAAAAGTAAACTGCTACGGTGCAGACGATGTTCGCGAAGGTGTTGCAATCATGTGGCACGAAAATGTTGATGTTTCAATCACTGGTAACTCAACAAACCCAACTCGTTTCCAGCATCCAGTTGCAGGTACATACAAGAAAGAACGACTTGAAGCAGGCAAAAAATACTTCTCTGTAGCATCTGGCGGTGGTACAGGTCGTACATTGCATCCAGATAACATGGCTGCAGGTCCAGCTTCTTATGGTATGACAGATACTATGGGTCGTATGCACTCAGATGCACAGTTCGCAGGTTCTTCATCAGTTCCAGCACACGTTGAAATGATGGGCTTCCTCGGAATTGGTAACAACCCAATGGTTGGTGCAACAGTAGCTATCGCAGTTGACGTTGCAACAGCTCTTTCTAAGTAATTTGATTAATTACTAAAAAAAGCCTTGTCCATGCGTAAAGCTATCTTTACGTAAGACAAGGCTTTTTTTATGTATAAAGCAGTTAAAACTTTTGCTGCAGTTTTCCTGAATTGCGTTCCCAAAAAACGCCGTTCACATATCCTTGAATTGAATTATCTTCATCAGCCATTTCTAGCCGCTTTTCAGTCCATATGCAATATTGAGGGTTTTGTTCAATTCCGACAAATCTGCGTTTCAATTTTTTTGCCGTAACAGAAGTAGAACCAGAACCCAGAAACGGATCAAAAACAACATCACCTTCTTTTGAACTTGCCAAAATCATTTTTGCAAGCAGCTTTTCACTTTTTTGAGTCGGGTGCGCGGTGTTCTCTTTCATTGACCAATATGGAATTGAAATATCATCCCAAAAGTTTGACGGATGTGTGTTCCGGAAATTTCCTTCTTCTGTTTCTTCCCAGTCTTTTGGTTTGCCATTTTCTTTATATGGCGCAATAACGCGGCGCCTCACTTTTACGTCATCAATATTAAACACAAAATCTTTTGACATTGTTGCAAACCAAATGTCTTCCATTGAATTTTTCCAGTTAGATTTTGCACCGCGTCCTTTTTCACGCTGCCATGTAATTCTATTCTGAAGATAAAAATTTTTCTGCACAACCGGACCGATTACAATGCTCGAAAACCAATCGCAGCAGATATAAATGCTTGCTGTTGGTTTAAGAAGCGGCTTTACTGCATTTATCCATTTTTCTGTGTATTTTTCATATTCATCGTTTGTGCTTTGCCGGAACACACTGCCATTAAAATTTTTTGTCAGATTATATGGCGGGTCGACAATCAGCAAATCTATAAATTTTTCAGGAAGTTTTGACATTATTTCGAAACTGTCACCTATCAAGGTTTTATTACATATCTCATCAAATGAAGTTTGCCGGTCAATTTTTAAGCATCGTTCAAGATATTCTTTTCCATCTTCAATTGATATGTCTATTGTCTTATTTCGTTCAGATTTCATCTGTTTTCTTCCTTATATGTACATTGTCCTAAATTATCATATATTTTGCAATATAAAAATGAAAATTGGACATTTTGAAATTATTATAATTCGTTTTATAAATGGAAATATCATACGCATTCGATTTTCTTAACAGAAAATCTTTGAATTGTTTTTGTACTTTTTTGTGTTTACCGCTTACGGGAAAGTAATTCATTTCTAAAAATGAGGCAGATTTTTATTCTTGAATTGTCAAATTGGGTACAACGCTTTTTAATGAAACCTGCATAATTGCTGCCGTTATTTTAAATTTCTAATAAATGCATAGAGGTTTAATCTTTTTTAATAAATTTATTGATTAAAAGTCTGAAAACTAAACACTTCACTTGAAGCTTCGTGCTCCGCACTCGCTGCGGGTTCCCGCTTCAGCGGGAAAGTAATTTCTACAGTTGTGTTTATGATTTTATGTACTGAAAATATTCTTTAAAATAAAAAAAGCCTGGCAGCTACCTACTTTCCCGCTGTTGCAGCAGTATCATCGGCGTTAGAGGGCTTGACTTCCGTGTTCGGAATGGGAACGGGTATTTCCCCTCCACTATGGCCACCAGGCATTATTAGCTTGTCTTCATGAT
>JAZQNK010000017.1:0-7062 GCA_045627325.1 Treponemataceae bacterium
GCAAGAGAGGTAAGCCCGTGAATGTATGCCCATAGCGAAAGAACAATATCATTTCGTTTTTCTTCCGGGGCTTTGTTCATTTGTAAAATCTGCATTACAAGTTTTTTGAATATTTCGTAAGGTTGATAATTTGTTTTTGAATCAGCATTTGCAGTTAAATCAAGATGAATATTTGACTGACCAAAAAGAAAATAAAAATAATTTGGATTATCAACAAAAAAATTAAAATAGGTTTTTCCAAGTTCTTCCAAAGGATTTGTATTAGCAGAACAATTTTCCAATGCATTTTGCAGTTCTTGTGAAAATTTTTGAGTAATATAATTTTGCATTGCTTCTAAGAATTTTTCCTTGTTATCAAAATGACTATAAGGTGCCTGATGAGAAACATTACAAACGACAGCAAGTTTCCTTAATGAAAAGTTTTGAGTTCCTTCTTCGGAAACAAGTTTTATTCCTGTTTCTAAAAGTTCAGTTTTTAAATCTTCATGGTGATAATTATTTTTCTGCAAAATGAATCTCCTCCAGATTTTTTTAATCTTGACAGTGTCAATATAATAATAAAACTAGACAGTGTCAAGTTAAAATATAAAAAATTTTTTTTGAAAGATGAATCTTGCCCTGTTACAAGATATTCTACGGAAACGTTTAAGACTTTGGCGATTTTAACGGCAAAAAATGATTTTAACAAATCTGATTAATGTGATAAAATTGCTTTATCTGATTTTTTAGATAGAGGGGCTTATATGGAAACAATTTGTGGAAGTGACTGTAATGAATGTTATAGAAAAGACATCTGTCCTGGCTGCATGGCAACAGAAGGGCATCCTCTCGGAGGCGATTGTGTCGCTGCAAATTGTTGTCATTCAAAAGGTAAAGAATGTTGTGCTGAATGTTGTCCTGGTGCATGTGAACAAATATCAAAACTTATAACAGAAATAAATAGTCTGCATATTAAAGATATGCCTGAAATAGTTGAAATTTATGAAATTAATGGTGAACTTATAAACCTTGAATATACATTGCCAAACGGTGAGCTTATTAAATTCTGGAATGATACAGATATTTATTGGGGTACACAGGTTAAAAAACAGAACAGCGAGAAAAATTTTGGAATTGCAGCAAATCAAGATTTTCTTTTAATTTGTGAATATTACGATGAAGGGGCAGAACCTGAAATTGTTATTTATAAAAAAAGAGAAAATTAATGCATGAATTATCTCGGATCCTGTAAGGAAACATAATGCTCTGTCGTAATAAATTATATTAAACTCAACTGCAATTAATTTCTCTACTTCCGGTGTAAGTTCTTTACACGTAAGAAGCAGAGAAGTTTCATTTACTGTTTCATCAACATTAATTGTTATTTTCATATTTTATATAGAATATAATAACGATTAATTTATTCTTTTGTAAACTGTGAAATTCCCAATGCTGCAAGTCCGATTCCAAGCATTGTAATTGCAGAATTTACATCAATCTGATTGATGACGCATAAAACTGTAACTGCAACACCCATTGCAAGACCAACTGCCTTGAATACAAGATTGATAATTTCTTTTGCGTTTTTCATTTTTTGCTCCTCTAAAAACAGCGTTAAACTCGTGCCGAATCTGAAACATTTCAGATTGTGTTCAGCATCTTTTATGCTTCGAACTATAACGCCAGAGTTTCAAAAAAGAAATATTAAAAAACGCAAGTTGCCATTATGAATACATGAGTTGCCAAAAACAGCTGAATATCATTTTACAGTTGTAAAATCAGGCATTTATAATTTCTGAACACCATTTTGCTGCGGCATTTTCAACGTTTTCTTTTGTATGAGATAGCGCATAAGACAGTTCCTGGCCTTTGCTTATTTCAATTATTTCAGCAAGCTCTTTTGGCTTAGATTCAATTTTTCCAAGCTTTCCGCAGAATACTGTAACCGGTATTTTTTTCTGACTCTTTGCAACACGGTCAATTATTCCGCCAATTACTTTTCCCATTAAGCTCTGGTAATCAAAACTGCCTTCACCAGTAACAATGCAGTCACAGTCTTCAATTCTTTTGTCAAAGCTGCACAAGTCAAGAACCATATCAATTCCACTTCGCAAAGTACCGTTTAATCCTGCTAAAATTGCAAATCCTAATCCACCGGCAGCTCCGGCACCTTCGTATAATGAAAAATCAGTTGTCCGCATTTTATTAAAAAGTTCTGCTACATGCAGGCATCCTTTTTCAAGACGTTTTATCATATTGGAATCTGCACCTTTTTGAGGAGCAAAAATATATGAACAACCGTTTGGTCCGCACAGTACATTCTTAACGTCACACATTCCTTCAAAGCGTGCACCCTGAAGACGAGGATACATCATCGACAAATCAATTTCTTCAATTTCAGAAAGAGTGTCACCTGTTGGAACAAAAGAGATGCCTTCTTTGTTGTAAAAACATGCACCTAATGCAGCAAGCATTCCAAGTCCGCAGTCATTTGTTGAACTTCCGCCTAATGTCAAATAGATTTGTTTTGCTCCCATGTCTACTGCAAATGCAATCATCTGACCAACACCATAAGTGCTTGTTATTCCAGGATTTTCCCTTCCCTTAATCTGCGGCAGTCCGTTTGCATAAGCTGCTTCAATAACTGCAGTCCTTCCGTTTTCAAAAAAGCCGATTGGTACATCAACTTCTTCGTAAAGAGAATTCTGTACAGTACATGTTAAAGTTTTTCCGTCCATTGCAGAAAGAAGGCAGTTCAAAGTTCCTTCACCGCCGTCTGCTACAGGAAGAAAATCAAATGTTGCGTCATTGCTGATTTTTTCAACGCCTTTTTTAAAAGCATTACAAAATCCTTCAGCAGTCAAACTGCCTTTGAATGAATCTGGAGCAAGTAATATTTTCATTTTAATTCCATTAGTCAATCTGCGTTATTTGCAGAAAAGTAAACTTGATGCAATAAGCAATTGTCCAATGTAATATAAACTTAAATTAGTAATTCGTAAACTGAATTTTGTTGTAGGACCAAATGTGTTGAAAATGAGGACAACATCGCTTGCTGTAAAAAGTACGGCACCAATTGCATACAGAATTGCATAAGTTTCAAAATTGCCGGTAAAACAGTTGCCAATTGCAATGCTTGTCATTAAAACAACAGCACCTATGTAAACAATTCCAAAAATCTTGAATGCAGGCTTAACTTCAAAACTCTTGAAAATAATAGTAAGTATAACTGCAGCAACAACAACGCCACAGATGATTGAAACAAGAAGTGATTCTGAAAGTGGAACAAGCGCAACTAAATATAAAATGTGTCCCGTTAAAAAAGCAGCAATTCCCGCAAGAAATATTTTCTGACCAATCTTTTCAAAGACAAAACGAAGGTTTAACAAAATGTCTCCAAGAGCACCAAAAAGAAGTCCAAGGAAAACATATTTCGGTAAAGAACTTACGCAAGCATGATTAAGATGATTATAAAAACCTATAAACCCAAACACGCAGAATGCAATTGAAGCGCATCCTTTTAAAATAACAGCAGCGACATATTTCTGTTTGTGTTCAACTGCAATAAAAATTCCCTGCAGAATAATTCCAATAATGCATGGAAGAAAAAGTAAAATTGATAAAGTCATTTGATACCTCGTTTTTATTATAGCACAGGTTTTAAAAATTATTTCAGCATTTGTAAACTAAAATAATATTACTATATATAAATATAAAAAAGATTTTCTTTTATAAACTTAAACTTTGATTCATTTTTTAGAAAAACAGATTATAATAGAAAAAAATGTAGAAGGTACAATATGAATAAAGATTGGACAAAAGAAATTCCAGAAGGAGCTTTTATTTCTAAAGCGCCAACCTACAAAGTGGGTGAATATTTTAATCTCTATAAAAGTGATAATGCTGCCGGAATGAAGTATTACTTTTTTGATCCTACAGAACATGGTTTTGAAAAAGGCAAATCATATCCTGTTTTTGTTTTTTTACACGGGTACACAAATGCGCTCGAAGGTGATGTCTGTATAAATTATGCCGGTGCTGAGTTTTTTGCTACTGAAAAATATCAGAAAAGTTTTGGCGGTGCTTACATTCTTGTTCCGCTTGCAAATGAAAAACGCAATGATTCAGGCGAAGTTGTCGACTCGTGGAGTGAAGATTATATTGAGCCGCTTTATGATTTGATAAATCAGTTTGTTCAGAAATACGCCGTTCCAAATGGTGGTGCTGGCAAAAAGCTTTTGTGGGGAAATTCTGCCGGTGCGCGTATGGTTTACATAATGGGAGAAAAATACCCGTCTTTCTTTAACATATTGATTCCTGTTGGCGGAGACGAAATTCCTTCTGATTCAGTAATTGACACTTGGGATGAAAATGATGTTCATCTATTTTTGGCAATGGGTAAGCGCGATGAATTTAATGATTACGAAGGTGCTGTTGTTCCACGTCTTCCGCGTCTTGAAAAAATGAAGCATAGTTTTATTTTTACACCGGACTGGGTTTACAACGGCGACAAAGGAATTGCTTCAATCAACTTTGGAACAGAAATGGGACAGCACTGTCTTGTAAATCCAATGGCATGCAATCTTTTGTTTGATGATGGAAGCTGCATGGACGAACGGCTTCCAAATGGGCTTACAGAATGGATTTCTAAGGCTGTAAAAGAATAGAATACAAACACCTGCAAAGGATTGGAACACCTGCGTAGCAGTCCACTGGAGCGAGCGTAGCGAGTGAAGAGGATGAGCGTTAGCGAAGTGTGGAAAGCCTGGTTTTGCGAAGCAAAATGCAGCCATATAAATAAAAAAAATACTGTTTACGGCTTTCCTAAAAATCTACTTTTTAATAAACCAAAGTCCTACAAGGCAAATTAAAACGCCAACAACTTTGCTCCAGGTAATTGCTTCTTTATACATAAAAAATCCAAGGAAGATGAGCGCTATTGCTAAAAATGCGTTTGTTACTGTTGCCAGTGTGTTTACTTTCCAGCCGGCTTTGTATGCGTAAATGAATCCAACTTCAAGGCCGGTAATTACAATTCCAAGAATGATTGTTGCCCAGTTTGAAAGTTTAAACTGCTGAATGATGTTGCCGCCCTTAGTTGTGGCAAAAAACATGAGTGCAGAAAATAATGTTGCCACTGCGTAAGTTACAGTCATGGAAGCGTAGGTGTTCATTTGTTCTGGAATGCCTTTTGCGCAAACCTGATAGAGAATGTTTGAAAAAACAATAATTGCCAATGGCCAGATATAATTAAACATAAGGTGATTATAACAAATCTTAAGTATTAAATCACAACTTTATTACATTTTTTGCTGTCACCCTGTATAATTAAATTATGTTGAAATTAAAAGAAGCTAATTTTGATGATATAGAAAAAGAATGGCAGTTTGTTCATGACATGCCCGAAGACGAAAATGGTCTTACAAATGACTGGTCTGGAATTTCGCGCGAAGATTTTGAAAAGCAGGCGCTTCCTGACATGATTCGTTTTTCAAAAGGAATTGATTTGCCAGACTGGATGGTTCCCGAGACTTTCCTTTTTTTGTGGGATGATGATGAGATTGTCGGGCAGTTTAGATTGCGTCAGTATTTGAATGATGCACTTCGGGAAGGTGCTGGGCATATTGGTTATGGAATTGGAAAGAAGTTTCGTGGTAAGGGCTATGGAACTAAAGGGCTTGCGCTCACTTTGGAATATGGACGTTCAATTATTCCAGAGAACGAATTTTATCTGCGTGTAAATAAAGACAATGCTGCTTCTCTCAAAGTTATGTTGAATAATGGAGGACGAATTGTAGCGGAGAATGAAGAAAAGTATTTTGTTAGGATAAAAAAATGAAAATAGAATACGTCGGCTCAAGGTACGCTAACGCTCAAGCCATGAAATAGGGCAGCTGTTTTTTTCAGTTTATATAAAAAAAGGAAGAGACTGTCTGAATAAAACAGTTTCTTCCTTTAGACAACAATATAAGGCAGATGTGCTTAAATTGGTGTAAATTCTGAAAACGAAGCTAATATTCCAAACAAACCTGTTCCTGTACCAAATAAAAACTGCTTGACATAACTTGCAAAAACCATAATTAACCTCCTTGAAAATCGGCATTCCCAAACTGTATTGTTTTCAATTCAATATTTGTTACCACCACATATATAGCCTCCTGTGCAGCTGCAGTTTTTTGTTTTTGCTCTGCAACTCACTTTATGGCTTTATTATAGAAAATGAATGTTGCCAGATGTAGGACAAAATTTTGGAAGATTAAAAATTATTCAAACCTATAGATGCTGTCTTCGCCCCAGGAATACTGGTTCATATATTCACCGGCAAAACAATCTGTTTCGTTCATTGGTTTTCCGTTTAAATAATCAACATAATCGCAGCCGAACTTGTTAAAATCTACAGAATAAGTTTCACCAGTATGAACTAAAATCTCGCCAGCGCCGGCACTTTCAAGGGAAGATTGAAGGTCGGCTAAAAGTTTTGTTAAGTAACTCTGAACATTTCTATCATATTGCTGGTCTTCAAAAATGACGGCGGCAAAATCTTTACGGGTAAGAGCGGCACCCTGGCGGTCAATCATGTAGGCAAGCAGTTCTTTTGATTTTTTTCGTCCAACTTTAAGTGGCTGACCATCAACAAAAAATTCAAAAGTTCCAAAAGTTTTTGCATAAAAACGTGGTTTTTGAGAATCTTCGGCAAAAGCGGTCTGCTGCAGTTTTTTGTAATTTTCTAGTTCGCCAATAATTGCTTCTTTTTTAATAGGTTTTAAAAGATAGCCGATTGCGTGAGTTTTAAAAGCATCGAGCGCAAACTGAGGATATCCTGTTGTAAAAATAACAGCGGTTGCTGGTGAAAGTTCGTGGATTTTTTTTGCAACATCAAGGCCGTTCATCTCGGGCATATCAATATCCAAAAATGCAATCTGAACAGAATGAGTCTGAATAAAATCAAAAGCTTCGGAAATATTTCTAAAACCAGTTGCTTCTACAATTTCTGGAATCTCTTTTATTGTTTCAAGCAAATCGGCAAGTACAAATTTTTCATCATCAACGCAAATTACTTTCATCAGGACTGTCCCCCTTGTT
>JAZQNK010000018.1:0-8759 GCA_045627325.1 Treponemataceae bacterium
TAAGTTTTGTCATGCTGAATTTATTTCAGCATCTACGCTACATATGGTGTGTTAGATTCCGGATCAAGTCCGGAATGACATAGAATTTAATCTTTTTGGACGTCCCCCGTTTTCGCCGAAAAAAACCAAAATATGTGATTAATTCCCAAGCGAAAACCAAACGAACCATCAGTTGGGGATGACTGATAAGTTTTGTCATGCTGAATTTATTTCAGCATCTACGCTACATATGGTGTGTTAGATTCCGGATCAAGTCCGGAATGACATAGAATTTAATCTTTTTGGACGTCCCCCGTTTTCGCTGAAAAAACCCAAAATATGTGATTAATTCCCAAGCGAAAACCAAACTCGACAATCAGTGAATTATAAGTTATAAAGTAACTTAATGTTTCAAGATGATTTTAAAGAAGACATTCAGAATTTCATTTCTCAAATAAAAGATTCTTCGGCAGACCAGAACGAAGTCAAGAAAACATATAAGAATCTTGTAAAAAAATATCATCCGGATTCTGCACCGCAGGATTACAAGACTGTTTATAACGATTATATGATTCTTATAAATAAAATTTATTCAGAAGGCAAGTCTGCTGTAAAAGAAGTTGTTATCGACGAAAAAATCAATCAAAAGAACGAACAGACACAGGCATTTGAAGCTTTTTTCAATTTTCAAGGCAATAAACCGAAGCCCAAACCTGTTTATACAATTACAAATTATTTTGGCAAAACGCAAAGTTTTACAGATTATGTTGAATACATCTTTCATTTGGGCAAAGAAGAATTTGAAACCGGCAGAATGACCATGATGTATGGCACAGATTATTATGACAGGTTTGATACGACTGCGGCTGCAAAACCTTTTAACCTTAAAGAAAACCAGATTCAAAATGATTTTGACGCGATGCAGCATTTTTATAACGCTTCAAAATGCTTTAATTACATATTGAAGAATCATCCAGATTATGTTTTTGCAGACTATGTCAAAGACGAACTGAAAAAAGTAAACGTGTTTAATAACAATCTTGCCCGCACGGTTGCAAACAACTTTACGAAAGACATTACGATAAAGTAATTGGGCTATTTTGCAGAATGCAGTTTTGGTAGATAAAAAATTACAACTATGTAGCCTAAATATCGAGTTATGAAATCCATAGTTGTTCCTGCACTAACAAGACCATAAAAACAATCTGTCATTCCGAATTTATTAACCTTGGCAGCTTTCAGCTCGGAATCCCTTAATACAAGGTGATGCTGAAATAAATTCAGCATGACACGGAAAATGTCATCCCACTAGTTTCGGGATCTGGTCAAACTGTCACCCTGAATTCATTTCAGGGTCTATTATGTAATGGATACTGAAACGAGTAGATGCTTAACCAAGTTCAGCATGACAGAAAGGGTAAGTCAGCATGACGAGAGGGCAAATTCAGCATGACATAATGAAGTTTACATCTCTTTTATAAAAACTCGACATTCAGGCTATATAATTATTTTAGTTCAATATTGAATTTTTTCAAAAATATATGAATCTTCGCTTATTAGTTCAAAGGCTTTCAAGCATAAAAAAAGGCGCTGCCGCACTTATGCAGCAACGCCCAAAATCAATTGATTTTGTCTTGATTATGCAACGGTAATGGCGGCATTATTATAGGCTGTTGAATAATTAATGCCGGGTTTGGTTGCAATAAAGGCAGTGTAGGTGCCGCTCTTAGCTGAATCTGGAATTATGGCGTCTACGATATTTGAGCCTCTGCGTGTGTACGTTGCAATTCTTGTAATGCCTTCTTCATTTTCAATAAAAACACCCTGTTTTTCATCTTCAAGGTCAAAACTTAAGTTTCTGCCGTGCAGCCTTAAAATCTTGCCTTTGGATAAATCCAGAATGTCGCTTTCTTTGGCATCATCTTGAACAGCTGTAATCCTGTAGATTTTGGCTTCATTGGCTTTATCAGGTGCAATCTGTTTATATTCCAGATTTGCATTGATTGTTTTTGAAGCATCTGCATTTGGGCTGAAGATAAAACCAAGCCTGTTATTGCCTGTTCCAGGTACAAAGCCGTCCTGAATGCTTTTGCATGTGCCGTTTACAGTTGCACGCAAAGTTCCAAAAGGCAGTTCTATGTTGTAGCCTTTTGCAAGATACTTTACGACAATTGTTTTAAGCACATTCAGCATGCCTGCATTGTCAGCTTCTGTAAAAGAAGAATTGTAACCTGCCATTTCTTTGACAAGTTCATCGCAAGAAAGAGTTTGAGAACAAGTGCTTCTAAAGCAATAAGATCTGTTCTCATCAGATGAAAGATTATTTTTAATGGTTTTTATTTCTAACATAATTTGCACACTCCTTATGGTGCATGAATGTTTGACTGTCTGCTGATACAGTTCAGCTTGGTGAGTTGTTTGCAGTCTAAACAAATCCCTTTGACATGGAGGACCGCATGTGATAGCCTTTTAGCATCTATTTGCAGAGGTTTCACATTTGTGGCTCTCGACCAAAATAAAAGCTCTTGTGTAAATGTTGGCGCATTTCGCACAGAGCTTTTTCTTTTACTTGGCAGCTTTTTTCATTCAATCCTCCTTAACCCAGCGAGTTTATTTGATAAGCTGGATTTCTTATGGCTGTTAATTTGATGTATTGTGCAAGTGCATTACTTTTTGATACATCAAAAAAAATTTTCAAGGCGAGCATGACAATATTCTCAGTCTGAAAAGGTAATATTGCTCACGTCAAGAATTCCATTTTGATATTTTCAAAATAATTTTTGTGTTCCTGTTGTTTTCTCTAGTTTTCATGCTTCGAGTATAGTTCAAACCCCATGCTGAAAATTTTATACTTTAGTCCAATTCAACAAAATTTTTGCTTTGTTTTTTTTGAGCAAAAGACGACATGAATGTTGGACTTTTTATTTAAAAATTCTTGCTTTTTTTAACTTTTTACAATTTTTCACCCTCCAAAATATTTAATTTTTGCAATTTGCTAAAAATCAGCTGCTTGCATCCTCCTTTGCAGGGCAGTATGGAATTAAAGGAAGCAAAATACTTTGCTGAAGCTCCATCAAGATAATCTTAAAGGACGACCAGAAGGATTCTGATGGACGATCAGAAAGATTCTGATGGACGACCAGAAGGATTCTGATGGACGATCAGAAAGATTCTGATGGGCGACCAGAAGGATTCTGATGGACGATCAGAAAGATTCTGATGGGCGATCAGAAAGATTCTGATGGACGACCAGAATGATTCTGATGAGCGATCAGAAGGATTCTGAAGGAAGCACAATTTTATCTTGCTTAAGTTCAATATTTCTGTTTTCAAAATGCAGTATCGTTTTCATGCTTCAAGTATGGTTCAAAACCCATACCAGAAATTCTGGACTTTAGTCCAAATGCAAAAAACTTTGCTATTTTGGCAGTTTGTTTGATATAATACTTAAGCAGAAATGAAAGCATAGCAAAAGAACTAGTTCAACTTGCGATTGCATTTTCTGAAATTAAAAATAATTTTTCACAGTGTCGTTCGTTGGCACTATTTAGTGTTACAATCTATGCTATAATATTTTAGCTGCTGTTGTAGAAAAAGGAGTGATAAATTATGAAGCTGTATGAAGAATTTTGCGGACAGAAAAATGGATATTCAATATCTAAAACATTAAGATTTGAATTAAAACCTCAGGCAGAAACTTTAGAAAATATTAAAAAAGGAAAGTTTTTGGAGTCGGATAAAAAGAAATCTGATGATTATAAAGATGTAAAAAAAATAATCGATAATTATCATCAGTTCTTTATAGATGATGTTCTAAAAAATGCAAAATTTGACTGGTCTGTTCTTGCAAAAGAAATAGAAAATTATTCAAAAGACAAAAGTGACGATTCATTACTTATAAAAGAACAGGAAAAACTTCGAAATTCAATTTTAAAACTGTTCAGTTCTGACAAAAGATTTGCAGCGTTAAATGCATCTACTCCTAAAGATTTATTCAATCAGATTCTTCCTGAATGGTTTGGTGAAAATAATTGTCCAGAATTGAATAAAGAAGCTATTGAAACATTCAAAAAATTTACATCCTATTTTACTGGATTTCAGGAAAACAGAAAAAATGTTTATTCAGCAGAAGAAATTCCTACAGCCGTTCCTTATAGATTAGTAAACGACAATTTTCCAAAGTTTTTACAGAATATTCAACTGTATAAATTTATCAAAGATAAATGTCCCGAAGTAATTCAACAGGTTGAAACAGAATTAAAAGAATATTTAGGAAATGAAAAACTTGATGACGTATTTCAAATACAATCATTTAATAAATACCTTTGTCAGAAAGGTAGCGAAAAACAGCGTGGAATAGATTTTTATAATCAGATAATTGGTGGCATTACAGAAAAAGAAGGAGAGCAAAAGAAACGCGGATTAAATGAGTTTTTAAACCTTTACTGGCAGCAAAATTCAGATTTTGCAAAAAACAATAAAAAAATAAAATTGGTTCCTTTATATAAACAGATTTTAAGTGATCGTACTAGTTTGTCTTTTAAAATTGCAACTATTGATACTGATATGGAATTAAAAGAAGCCATTGCTGCTTGTGCTGATAAACTTGAAGAAAAATCAGGTGATGAACAAAAATCTGTTTTTGATTATTGCTGTGATTTATTTGAAAATATTGAAAACCAAAACTTTTCAGAAATATATGTGAATAGAAAAGATATAAATAATGTTTCACGAATTCTTACAGGAGACTGGAGCTGGCTTCAGTCTAGAATGAATGTTTATGCAGACGAAATTTGTACAAACAAAGCAGATAAAGCTCGCTGGCAAAAATCTCTTGATGATGAAGGAGAAAACAAGTCTAAAGGTGTTTATTCCTTACAAGAATTAAACCAAATGCTTGAATTTGAAAGTGAAAAACTTCCTGCAACTAGTATTAGAATTACAGATTATTTTGAACACAGAAATAGATTTTATACAGAAAAAGAAACAGGAAACTTTGTTCAAGGTACTGAACTTGTTGCACTTTCAATAAAAGAAACATGTGATGATATTTTATCGAAAAGAAAGTTGATGGATAAAGTGTTGGAAGATATTTCAGATGCAAATCCACTAAAAGAACGAAATGATGATGTTGCAAAAATAAAGACTTATCTTGAATCTGTTCAGGAATTGTTGCATAGAATTAAACCGCTTAAAGTAAACGGAATTGGGGATCCAAGTTTTTATGCTCAGTTTGATTTTATTTATGCTTCTTTAAGTGAAATTATTTCTTTATACAATAAAACAAGAAATTATATTACAAAAAAAACTGCAAGCCCTGAAAAATATAAACTAAATTTTGATAATCCAACTTTAGCAGACGGATGGGATTTAAATAAGGAACAGGCAAATACTTCCGTTTTATTCATGAAAGATAATAAATATTATCTTGGAATTATGAATCCAAAGAATAAACCGAAGTTTTTGGAGAAATATGATTGTGGTAATGAAGAATATTATCAGAAAATGGTTTATAAATTATTACCTGGTCCTAATAAGATGTTACCAAAAGTATTTTTCTCAACAAAGGGAAAAGAAACTTTTAATCCTCCTGAAAATATATTAAAAGGATATGAACAGGGAAAACATAAAAAGGGTGATTCATTTGATATTAATTTCTGTTATGAATTGATAGATTGGTTTAAGAATGCTATTAATCAGCATGAAGATTGGAAAAACTTTGGATTTAAGTTTTCAGATACAAAATCATACAAAGATATAAGTGATTTCTATCGTGAAGTTACAGAACAGGGTTACAAACTTAATTTCATTAATATTCCAAAATCTATTGTTGATAAAATGGTTGCAGAAAATCAGCTTTATCTTTTCCAGATTTACAATAAAGATTTTGCAGAAGGGGCAACAGGAACTCCAAATATGCATACTTTGTACTGGAAAAATCTTTTCAGTAAAGAAAATCTAGCTGACATTGTATTAAAATTAAATGGAGAGGCAGAATTATTTTATCGTCCGGAAGGAATAAAAGATCCAATTATTCACAAAGCAGGAAGTATTCTTGTAAATAAAGTTACGGAAGAAGGTGAATCAATTCCAGAAGATATTTATACAGAAATCTATAAGTTTGAAAATAAAATGATAGATTCTCTTTCTGAAGAAGCTTTAAATTATAAGAATGAACATAAAGTTACAATCAAAAAAGCATCTCATGATATTATAAAAGACAAACATTTTACTGAACCAAAATTTTTATTCCATGTTCCATTAACAATTAATTTTAAGGCAACAGGCTCAACATTTAATATGAATGAACGTGTGAGAAAATTCCTTAAAAACAATCCTGATGTAAATATTATTGGTCTTGATCGTGGTGAACGACATTTAATTTATTGTTCGTTGGTAAATCAAAAAGGCGAAATCATTAAACAGTTTACATTTAATGATGTTGAACGAAATAAAAACGGAAAGACAATTAAAGTAAATTACCATGAAAAACTAGACCAGAGAGAAAAAGAACGTGATGCTGCAAGAAAAAGCTGGCAGTCTATTGGAAAAATTGCTGAATTAAAAGAAGGTTATCTTTCTGCTGTTATTCATCAGCTTACAAAAATGATGGTTGAATATAATGCAATTATCGTTATGGAAGATTTGAACTTTGGATTTAAACGCGGACGTTTTCATGTTGAAAAACAAGTTTACCAAAAGTTTGAACATATGCTTATTGATAAATTAAATTATCTTGTTTTCAAAAATCGTGGATTTTCAGAACCGGGTGGAGTTTTAAATGGATATCAATTAGCAGGTCAGTTTGAAAGTTTTCAAAAACTTGGAAAACAGTCTGGCTTCTTATTCTATGTTCCAGCAGGATATACTTCAAAAATTGATCCAAAAACAGGTTTTGTAGATATGATTTCTTTCAAAGATTTAACAAATGTCCACAAAAAACGTGATTTCTTTGCAAAATTCAATTCTGTAATTTATGACACTGAAACAGCTTCATTTGCGTTTACATTTGATTATAAAAATTTTGATGGAAAAGCAGCAAAAGAATTAACACAAACAAAATGGACTGTTTATTCAAAAGATAAAAGGATTGTTTATTCTGCAAAAAATCGAACATATTCTGATATAGATATTACTGCACAATTGTCTAAGTGCTTTGAAAAGCAAGGAATTGAATATAAAACAAGAAACGATATATTAGATTCAATAATGGCTGTCGGTGCCGATTTAAAAGATGGAGAACGTCCATCAAAAGAAATTGCAGATTTCTGGGATTCTCTCTTATATTACTTTAAACTAGTTTTACAAATGAGAAATTCAAATGCGCAAACTGGAGAAGATTACATAATTTCGCCGGTAAAAGCTTCTGATGGAACTTTCTTTGATAGCCGAACTCAGGCAGACTTAGGAAACAAAGCAACATTACCTGCAAATGCTGATGCTAACGGTGCCTATAATATTGCATTAAAAGGTCTGGAGTTATTAAAACGATTTGATACTACAGATGAAAAAGATTTGAAAAAAGCAGATGTAAAAATTTCCAACGCCGACTGGTTCCGCTTTGTTCAGGAAAAAGAATACCAAAAATAGGAGGCATGAAAAAAATTACATCCATGTAATTTTTTTCATTAAAAGTTTGGATCTGCGTTGCAGCTCCAAACTTTGTATTCTCGCCATCCTGGCTCGCCGCTAACGCGGTGTTTTATAGGAGTTGCCAATGTCAGAAAACACACAGATAAAACTCTTTGAAGAAAAGAAAGTTCGCTCAGTCTGGAATGAAGAAGAACAGCAATGGTATTTTTCAGTTATTGATGTTGTTGAGGTTCTTACAGAATCCCCAACCCCTCGACAATATTGGGGAAAAATAAAAGACAGAGAATTCAAGCAACTTCAGTTGTCCCCAATTTGGGTACAACTGAAACTTCCTGCTGCTGACGGGAAAATGTATAAAACAGATTGTGCCAATGTAAAATCCCTTTTCCGTATAATTCAATCAATTCCTTCGCCAAAAGCAGAACCTTTCAAACAATGGTTAGCTCAAGTTGGTTATGAACGAATGCAGGAAATTGAAAATCCGGAACTTGCTCAAGAACGAATGAAGGAGCTTTACGAAAAAAAAGGTTATCCAAAAGACTGGATTGATAAGCGACTTCGTGGAATTGCCATCCGCCAGAATCTTACAGATGAATGGAAAGAACGTGGTATTACAAAAGAAAAAGACTATGCAATTCTTACAGCTGAAATTTCAAAAGCAACATTTGGACTTACTCCTTCTGAATATAAAGAAGTGAAAGGTCTTACAAAGAAAAATCAAAACTTACGCGACCACATGACCGACTTAGAGTTAATTTTTACAATGCTTGGTGAACGTGTAACAACCGAAATAAGCCAGCAGGAAAAACCAGAAAGTTTTTCTGAAAGTAAAGAAGTTGCAAAACGAGGTGGAAATGTTGCTGGTGTTGCAAGAAAAGAAACTGAAAAAGAATTAGGTCATTCTGTAATTTCATCTGAAAACTATTTAGATATAAATAAAGGTGAGGACAATGGAACTTTACCTGAAAATAACGTATCTGAATGACTTTATTTTTTGTCCTCTTTCAATTTATTATCATCAGCTTTATGGTGATTTAGCAGAGCGTCTTTATTACAGTGATTCTCAACTTGATGGAAAAGCTGTTCATGAAGCAATTGATAATCAGCATTATTCAACGCATAAAAATATTCTACAGGGAATTGATGTTTATTCAGATGAATATAAGTTATGCGGAAAAATAGATATT
>JAZQNK010000019.1:0-12637 GCA_045627325.1 Treponemataceae bacterium
TTAAATTCTATGTCATTCCGGACTTGATCCGGAATCTAACACACCATATGTAGCGTAGATGCTGAAATAAATTCAGCATGACAAAACTTATCAGTCATCCCCAACTGATAGGTTGTTTGGTTTTCGCATAAGAGTATCACATACTTGGGATTATTCGGCGAAAACGGGGGACGTCCAAAAAGATTAAATTCTATGTCATTCCGGACTTGATCCGGAATCTAACACACCATATGTAGCGTAGATGCTGAAATAAATTCAGCATGACAAAACTTATCAGTCATCCCCAACTGATAGGTTGTTTGATTTTCGCTTTTGAAAAGCTTAATTCACAATATGAGTGCAGAACTAAATGCAGCATGACAATGCTTACAGGGCAACTTTCTATCTCGTTTGAACAATGCACAAAATGAACTGGCAGCGCACATTTTCGATTTATTTTCAAAGTTGGCTTTTGTCAAATAAAAGAGTATGCTGTAGCTGCTATGAATTTTTCATATTTGCTTTATACATCAAAACCAGACAGGCAGAAGCTTTTGCACTTTGGTTTTGAACAAAAAGATGAAACATTAATTTTAAAACGAGATTTAGCACAGACAGAATTTTATGCAAAAATTTTCATAAAACCGAATTCTGCCGAAGCTTTCATTTTTGAAAAAGCAACAGACGAGCGCTACACATTAATTGAAGTGCCAAAAGCAAACGGCGCATTTGTGTGCAGCCTTAGAGAAAAACTGAATCTGCTGATGGCTGAAATTGCAGAAAAATGTTTTGACACAACTGACGCAAAGCAAAAATATACAAACATGATTTTTGATTTGTTCGGTGTAAAAGCCGATTTTCCATGGAAAAACGACAAGGAAACAGCAGTTTTTAGATGTGCAAATAACAAATGGTTTGCAATTATCATGAAAATTCCGCTTAACAGGCTTGGAATTGATTCAGAAAAGCCTGTCTATGTAACAAACTTAAAAATTCCGCAGGATAAAATTCCTGAACTCATAGACAACAAAATGATATTTGAAGCTTATCACATGAACAAAAAACATTGGATTTCTGTGCTTTTAAGCTTAAACTGCGATTTTGACAAATTAAAAGAATTAACAATCTTGAGCTTTAATGCTGTAAACCAGTAACTTATTTTTGCATGTCTGTTATGCTTTAAGCTTTGCAAACTGCACTTCTACAAAACTTTGACATCTTTAACGCCACTTTCACTTGGGAAAACCACAAAATAACGCTATAATATTTAAACAGTTTGAATCTGCATTGCAATTTCAAACTGAAATATTTACGCCAGCAGTTAATGCCAGCACAATGTTTTTACAGGAGAATTCAAATGAAAACAGTTTATGATTTTATTAAAAAGTGCGGAACTTATTATCTTGCAACAGTTGAAAAAGACCAGCCGAGAGTCCGCCCTTTTGGAACAATCGATATTTTTGAAGACAAACTCTACATTCAGACTGGAAAATCTAAACCGACTTCTAAACAGCTTGAAGCAAATTCAAAAGCCGAACTCTGCTGTTTTGACGGTGCAACAGGCACATGGCTTAGACTGTCTGGCGAATTAATTCGAGATGACCGCATTGAACCAAAGAAGCACATGCTCGACAATTACCCGGAGCTTCGCAACATGTACAATGAAAATGACGGAAACACAGAAGTGCTCTATTTTAAAAATGCAACGGCAACTTTCTCAAGTTTTCAGGCTGCACCAAAAGTCGTTAAATTTTAATATGCACTTTTGCTTTTTGCAGCAGACACAAATTAAACTGCATAATCTATGCACAGCATTTATAAATTTTAATTTGCACTATTCATGGTTCGCCACCAGCAAGTTTTAAAAGGAGAAATTTATGGTTAAGCACATTATTTTATGGACATTAAAAGACATGCCTGAAGCTCAAAAAACAGAAGTAAAAACCGGAATTAAAAACGGACTTGAAGGTCTTAAAGGAAAAATTCCAGGACTTGTTGATATAAAAGTAAACATTTCCGGCCGGCTTGACTCTTCAAATGCAGATTTGATGCTCGACAGCACATTTGAAAATGCAGAAGCATTGAGCGGATATGCAAAACACCCTCTGCATGTTGCAGTTGCAGACAACAAGGTCCGGCCTTTTACAGCAGCCAGAACATGCCTCGATTTTGAACTTTAATTTCTGCACCAAAACAGCAATCTTTTTTCAGGAGAGTTTTATGATTATTATAATAATTGCAGCAGCAGTTTTTTGTTTTTTCTTATATTTAAAAGCTGTTTCAAAAAAGAAACAGCCGGTCAAAACACAAGAGGTTGCTTCAACAGCAAAACCAGAAGAAATTGAAAAAATCACAAATCTGATAAAGGAAAAAACTGAAAAAAAACAATATACAATTGAAATTGAAGAAAACAAAGTGCCTTCAATATTCGACAGCAAATTCGGCGGATATCCTTACTGGGATTTTGCAAAAGAATATCCTGTAAATGAAAGCGGAGAAAAAATGCAGCTTTTAGCGCAAATTAATTTTTCAAAAGAAACATTAAACGACGAACTTCTTCCGCAAAAAGGCATGCTGCAGTTTTTTATTGCTGCAAATTCAGATTATATGGGCATGGACTTTGATGACGAAACGAACCAGAAAGATTTTCGGATTGTTTTTCATGAAGACATAAACGATTCTGTTTCGGTTGAAAAGGTTAAAGAACTTGGAATGATACCCGGCTTTGACAACGACTCAACGCCGGTTTTAAAAGAATGTGCATTCAAGCTGAAAAAAGAACAGGCTTTTATTGATCCATCTGACTATGATTATTCAAGCATTCTTGAAAAAACAATTGCAGATGCAGGACTTGATAAAAATCTTTGCGACGATGACTCTTTGAAGGAAAAACTGCATGAATCGACTGGCAAAGAAACTTCATCAGTTTTGGGCTATCCGTCTTTTACACAGTCTGATCCGAGGGAAAACATGAGCGAAGATGACGCCAGATATTTTGACACAGTGCTTTTGAAGATGAATTCTTTTGCAAATTCAAATTACATCATGTGGGGCGACATGGGAATCGGCAACTTTTTGATAAACAGCCAGGCATTAAAAACATGCGACTTTTCAAAAGTTCTGTTCAACTGGGACTGCTATTAAAAAGCGTCTGAAAACTCCAGCAGGTTAAACCGGTTTGCGCTTTTGCAAACCGGAATCTTTGCAGAACATCTTCTAAAATTATAAATAAAACCCAAAAATCAAAAGATTATTTTTCCTTTAGTTTTATCCGTTCCTGTATGCTTAATGTTATAAGCTGTGCATACATTTTCAAAAGGCTTACCTGCTGTTCATTGAATACACTCAATTCTTTTGCATCACCAAGCTCAAGATAACCCCATAGAGTTCCGTCTATATGAATTGGCAGCGAATAAAGAGAGAACAACCCTTGTCGCTCCAGAAATTCTTTATCGACTTTAGATGTGCCAATTCCAATAGAAAACGGTTTGTTCTTGCACATTGATTCAAACCATCTTTCGTATTCTTCTCTGTAGATTTTTTCTATTAAGCGTACAGTACTGGTGTTTTTGGGCATGCCTGAATCAAGCCATTGATAAAGCATAACCGAATAGCGCTCGTTATCATCGTCATAATCAATCTGCCAGATTGAAACAGCATCAATATCCAATGCAGACGCAATAACTGCCAGCGTTCTTGAAAGGCGTTCATCAAAAGAACCAAGCTCAGATGAAATAAGAAGCGTTGAAATATTATTAAGACTTGCCATCAATCGCTTTGTCAAAGCCAGTTCCTGCTTTGCTTTTACTTCAGCTTCCCTGCTTGCAATTTTTCCAATAATCTTTTCGTTTGTTCCGTCCTGGTTTACGACATGTTTTCCATAAACGACAACAGGCAATTCGCCTTTTTCGTTATGATGCAGCATAACTTCATTGACAAACAAATCTTTTGGCTGCTTAAACAGATTAAAAACTATATTCTGGTTGTACTCGCGCAAATCGTCCGGCTGAACAAAATGAATGAAAGCACTTGCACTCTGCACAATGCCTTTTGTTAAGTCTGCATATTCATTGCCAAGCATTGAAAAATGCCCGGTTGTCATATCATATTCATAAATAAGATCATCGGTCATGTCGTTTACAATGGAAATTTCTTTCTGCTGCATTGAAATAATTTCATTTTGTCTTGCAAGATCCGAAACATCTGTATAAAGCAGATAAAACACAGGCAATGCATTATTATGCAGTTCTTCTGTAAACATGCCTTTTACACGCACATGCACAAGGTGTCCGTCCCGCTGGTTAACGATGCGATATGTGTGAGAAAAAATGCTTTTATGCAACAAGGCTTCGTTTAAAACATGCATAAAAGTTGTTCTGTCGTCTTTATAAACATATTCAAGCGTATTAGAAAGCTGTTCCTGCTCAAGTCCCCTGTCGTCAAAACCAAAAAGATTCAATAATTTGCTGTTGTAATATAAAATCGAAAGTTTATCGTCAAAAGCATATTTGCCGATTCCGTCTGTAGACGAATTTATAAGCACATCAATATCGCGTTCATGGAACAAATATGAATTGATATAATTCAGCTCATTTGAAAAGAATGTGAATGTATTCTTGCCGTGTCCTTTTGAAAAATAAAGCGCATTGTCTGCTTTGCTCTGCAATTCTTTATAAGTTCTGCCGTTTTCAGGATAAAGCGCCACACCGACACTTGCAGAAACCGAATATTTTTCAAGTCGTCCGTCATATGTTTTTACAAGCCTTGAACACAGCTCAAGAACACGTTTTTTGAGCGTATCAATATGTCCGTAATTTTTTACAAGAATGACAAATTCATCGCCGCCAATTCGACCGAGGATGTCCCCTTCTCTAAAAGATTTGCGCATCTCCTGGCTGAATTCGACCAGAACTTTGTCACCAAACACATGTCCCAACGAATCATTGACCTTTTTGAAATTATCAAGGTCAAGCATTATAAGTGCATGCTTTGAGTTTTTGGCAGAAGATTTAAATACATCTTCTATTAAAGTTTCTACGGTGCGCTTGTTAAAAAGCATTGTCAGAGAATCCTGCTGTGCTTTTTCAAGCAGACCAATTTCCTGGCGTTTTGCTTCATCAATATTGCGGCTGTAAACAACACATCTTAAAGTATTTGTTGCAGGGTGCATAAAAACACGGCAGTTTATTTCAAGCCAATAACACGATTCACCGTTATTATCTGTTGCAAGACACTGCATTGAAATCTGCATGTTGCCTTTTTTATATTCACTTATAAGATGTTCCCTTGAATATGTTTTTAAACATTCTTTTCTGGAATCTGCACATATTTCAGTTTGAATTAATTTTTTGATGAAAACATCGTAAACTTCGCCGGCTTTGCTTTCTGTTGAATTTCTTGAATTTGAGCTTAGCAGCTTATTATTTGTCAAATCTGCTTCAAAAAAGTTTTCGTAAAGTTCATTTGTAATCTGTTTTAAAAACCGTTCATATTCAAGTTCTTGAATCAATTCAACTTTGGTTTTTGAGATTAAATATGTTTTTTCTTCAACCTGTGCCTGTTTTTCTTTTAATTCATTTATGTCTTCGCAAACAGCAAGTATTAAAGTTTCTTTTTGAAAATCCGGCAAAAGGCTCAAACGGCAGCTAAACCAAAAATACTGCTCATCGCTTGTTTTTAATTGAATTTCTATACTTGAGACATTTTCTTCTTCTGAGGCTTTTTCAAAAGTTCTTTTTATTTCAATAAGAGAATCTTCGCTAAAAAGGCTGAAACTTGAACGACCAAAATCTTTTAGAAAATTTTTCCGTTCATATTTCAATTTTTCAAGCAGACTGTCATTTATGTCAAAAACAGGCATGTGTTTCGGGTCATCTTTAAATAAAAGCACATGTCCCGGCATTTTTTGCAGTATTAAATCTAAAAATACAGAATCAAATTCCATTTCATTGCCTGTCATCAAGACATTTCTCCTAAAAATTCCACAAAAGAAACCATGCAGCAAAGTATTTCAGCCTTAACACAAAGCACGCACATAAAACAATTTCTTCTGCGCTTCAATAATAAAAGATGGCTTTTCGCACATGTACTGCTAAAAAAACAATCTGCAGAATTGTTCAGAAAAAACAAAACCATCCCAAAACTAATTACATAAAATGAAAAATGTCTTTTTTAATAGGATTTTACCAAGCTGAACTTGTAAAATATAAACGTATTATAAACCACAGCAGAAAATTTGAAAAGTAAAAACTTTTATACGCAAAACAAAACTCATTCCCATTCCGCATTTTTAAGAAAAACTGCATTCAGCTTCACAGCTTTTCGTTTGTAAATAAGCGGTAAACCATTTGCACGATTAAAAAAAAGCAGAGCGTTAAGGATTGTAGAAGTGTCTGAGGCAAACTAACTGCAGAGTTTACACTCAGTTAGTTTGAAGGCGAAAGCCGAAGCTTCGGGAAGACAGACTTTGAACTAAGTGAAACGAAACGCCAGAAAGCAATTTTTTTTGGGTTGACTGTCTTTTTGATGACTGGTAATTTTTAAAACATGTTTGATTTGACTGTTTTATGCAAAGTTGTTGACAATTACGGCGATATAGGCTTTGTCTACAGATTGTGCCGCTCGTTAGCCGAAATAACAGACGACATAAAGATTCGGCTGGTTGTAAGCAATCTTGAATCTTTTGCAGCAATGGCAAAAGAAATAAGCCCGAACAAACCGCAGCAGTTTTTTAGAAACTGGCAGATTTTTGATTGGAACAATGCAGAAATCTGTAAAAATGAATTTTCGAAGAATCCGCCGGTTTTTCTGCTTGAATGTTTTCAATGCGGCAGACCAGACTGGCTTGAAGATATAATTTTTGCCCCGGATTTTAAACAGACTGTGCATTCTCTTGATGTTGAATATCTCACAGCTGAAGACTGGGCTGAAGAATTTCATCTTATCAAGTCTGGCACCCGTTCCGTTTTTGTAAAAAAGCACATTTTTATGCCGGGGTTTACGAATAAAACTGCCGGACTGGTTTTAGACAGCAGCTTTATGCAGTCTAAAGCCAGCAGAAAAAACGCACTGCAGAAACTATCAGACACTGGAATAGACATCTCTGAAAAAGATTTCAACATTTTAGTTTTTTCTTATCCGCGGAGCTTTAATTTTTTAGTAAATGCAATAAATAAATGTGATTTTTCAAAAAATGCAAAAGTCTTTGTTGCAGACGGAATTTGCACAAAGCCATTTTTAGATGCATGCAAGGAACAGAATTCTTCCTTTAAAATAGAAAAACTGCCCTATCTTGAACAGGAAAAATGGGATGCACTTTTGACATTAATGGATTTTGCTTTTGTAAGGGGCGAAGATTCTTTTAGCCGTGCATGTCTTTGCGGCAAGCCTTTTATCTGGCACATCTATAAACAGGAAAAGGACTATCACCTTGTAAAGCTCGAAGCTTTTCATAAAAAGCTTGGTGCAGAAGAGGATTACAACAATTTTTCGCTGTTATACAATAACGGCAGCACAGACGAAGCAAAATTAGAAGAGCTTGCAATAAAGCTTCTTAACAGCACGCAGGATCTAAAACCGGCATTCCAAAAACTTGCAGACAGTTTAATTTCAATTGGTAACATGGGGTGTCACTTACTTGAGTTTTTATCAACTTTGATATAGATTTATATATATATTTTTTTAGAGGAAAATTAATATGATAGCTACAAGTGAAATTAAAGTTGGTTCTGCATTCATGTTTGAAGGCAACCCATTTATCGTTCAGAAAAAGCTCGGTCAGCAGGGTGGCCGTCAGGGTATTACAGTTAAGCTTCGTGTTAAGAACATTAAAACAGGTTCAACACAGGACCTTGGTATTGATGCAGGTGAAAAATTCGATGAAGTTGATCTTGAAGAAAAAACAGTAAAGCTCTCTTATATCGATGGTGATGATTTCCACTTCATGGATCAGGAAACATACGAAGATGTTCTTCTTACAAAAGATGACCTCGGCGATAACGCCGGTTATATTACACCGGAAGACGACTTTGATGTTCAGATTACTTACTACGAAGGCAAAGCTGTTGGTGTAAACCTTCCAGTAAACGTAACACGCACAATTACATACTGCGAACCAGGCGTAAAAGGTGATACTTCTGGAAAATCTACAAAACCAGCAACACTCGACACAGGAATCGAAGTAAAAGTTCCTTTGTTCTGCAACACAGATGACCGCATTGTTATTGATACACGCGACGGTTCATTTGTTGAACGTGCAAAAGACAAATAAGTTATTATTTGCTGAATGGAAGCCCTGACTTTTGAAGTTCAGGGCTTTTTTATGTCCGCTGCACACAGAGCGGACATAATCAAAAAATGTTTTTCAGATTTTATTTCAGCTTGAAAAGTCGCAGCAATTTGTTTTTTGCACGCTGAAAGAAAAGCCGCGGCAAACGCACCTGCGTATCAAATGCTTTTTCGGTCTGCAGGTATTTTTCATATTTTGATAAAAATTCCTGGTTATATTCATTTTCTGCAAGAAACTGCTTGTCTGCCGGCAGATGCAGCAAAAAGCAGTCTTTTATTGCAGGGAATAATTTCTGACAGTGCTTAGTGCCGCAGCTCCAGAAACGGCTTATTGCACCAAACGAACCGGCATTTACCATTGAAAGCCCTTCTTTTAACAGACTCTGCAAGGCAGCACTTACAAGACTTTCGTCGCCTTTATGGAAAAGTTCTTTTTGAACGCTGAAATATTTTCCGCTTATTCCTGTTACCTTTGTATATAATTTATCAAAAAAATCAGCATTTCCACCAATAAATTCACCGCCAGCCCAAAGACCTAAATCTGCTTCGGGACAGAACAACTGAAGATCGTTTACCAGGCGTTCTCTGCCTGCATCAGGGTACATCTGGTCAGTTACATCATAAAAAAGTGCAAGGTTGTTTTCCATTGCTTTGTACATATTCTGTGGCATCGGGTTTGCGCAGATTTCGTCAATGTCAAGCAGAACAGAATAATCATCTTTTTGCTTTGCAAACCAGCGGAATGTATCTATTTTAAAATGAGCACCATAAAATTTTATGTCTTTTGGAATGTCAAAATCAAAGTCAATTTTTATTACGTTTAATTCCGGCTCAAGCTGTTTTAAAAGTTCCGGCTTGTTGGTCAAAACAGCATAACTTAAATCTTGTGCATTAAGCGAAAGCATTAAATTGCGGCATGATTTTGCATAAAGTTCAAGGTCTTTAATTTTTGGCGGTTTAGAAGACGATGAGCCAAAATTTTCTACAAGTTTTTCAGTATCATCCTGCACAAAAAGCAGAGAATAAAATTTCAAGTTCATTTTGTTATTTCTCCCTTAAATTGCCGCGCAAGCCAAAACACAGAAAAGCTTGCACCAGCATGACTTTTAAATCATTTTGAATTTCAAAAAATCATTTCGAAGATTCTGTCATCTTAAAGCACTGCCTCTTGCCAGTGAAGAATAAAATTCAAAAAGCCAGTTTGTTTCTGTTGAAATAAATGATTCATATGTTGGATATTTTTCTTTATCAATAACATAGCTGTTGATTATTCCTTCAAATTTTTCAAAAAGTTCTTCTGTTGCAAGCTGTTTCAAAGAATCAACATACATCTGGTAAATTTCATCAGGACTATAGCGGCGCATAAAATCGCACAATTCAAAATTAAGCAGGTCGCCGACAATTATTGAATATTTCTGCGAAAGATCGGCTGGTTTTTCGCCGCGCATCTTTAAAATTGAGTCTATCAAAACAGAATAAAACTTGCCGTTTTCTGTCCAAATCAAATCAATTTTTGAAGTTATAAAATTCTGTGCAATTCTATAAACAAGATGATAATCATTCTGCTTTTCATAAATAGGAGGAAGACAGTTTACATACAAAAGTCCGTCTTTTTTTGCAGCAGAATACCAGAAATAATTATCACAAAGCATTTCTGAAGTATGAATTACAACATTTTGAGATTGTCCGCGGAAATAAAAACTTTCAAGCCACGATGTTACATTTCCTTTTGCCATTACATCGCCGATGCTTTTTGTTGACTGAAGGTAAAAAGCCTTGTTTATCAAATAAAATTTTGCAAATTTGGTTTCTATGGCAAATTCATTAAATGCTTTTAAGAATTTATTTGTATTTATTTCAAACCAGCGCTCGTCAACGTAATAAGGTTTTTCTTTTAAATTTTCCGAAAAAGACGCCATGTCATCAGAAACGCAAAGCAAAAGAGAAAAAGCCGTATCAAGATTCATTCCATATTTTTCATGATATTCGCGCAGCAACTTTACGGCAGCAGCGTCTTTGTATTCATCAAACCAGATGTTTACAACATCCATAAGTGCGCTTTCTTTTTTTACGTCATCATAATCAGCAAGATGACACAAAATTGACATTAATTCATATTTCGGGCTGGCTTCAACAGTTATAGAACCTCCATTTAGAAATTCTCCAGTTATTGAAACTTTTTCTATCTGCACGGGCTGCAATTTGCTTTTAAAACAGCCTGTCATGCAAAAACTCAACAAGCACAAAGAAATTATATAAAAAACTTTTTTCATTGCTTTTAACTTTCTCCTTCAGAAGGTCAACTTTGAAAAAACATTGTCCGGCGTTTTTTTCATTGTAACGCAATTGAGCATTAGTGTCCAAGGCAAACTGCAACAATATAAAAGGACAAGCTGAATCTTTTGTACAAAAGCATAAAAACACGGCAGCCGGCAATATTTTTGCAGATTTTTTTGCAAAACTGACAAAAAAAACAATAAAAGGCAGACATATATTGCATGAAAACAAACAGCATATTTCGTTTATCTCAAGGTTTGTTTTTGCTTTTATGCATTTGCACAAACTTTTTAAGTTGCGGTGGCGGTGGTGTCGGTGGAAATTTTCAGTCTGTAAATGCACTTCTGCCAGTTACAACAGAAAAATGTTCCGTAGTACTTCCGGCACCGAACGCAGAACTGCTCAATCTGCTTGAAAAGCCAGATGAAAACGGCAGCATTGCAAGACTGCACTGGCGCATTCAATATGTTTCGCCGGACGGGCATGTTGTGTCAAAACAGGAAAATTTTATCAAAACAGGACAGACAGTACAAATTGAATTTGCAAAAAGCAGAACAACACCAGTCCTTGCATTCCTCGTCATAAACGATGCGGAAACACTTATGCCGGCCGGTGCAATTTATCCGGTAAACAAAACAGATAATATAATTGATGTTTCGTGGCTTAACGGAATAAGTGCACAGATTTTAACAGACCTGCTTACAAAAACAGACCAATCTATAGAAGATTCGCAGCATCTTTGCAATTATTTTAACTGGCAGAAATTTCAGCAGGAATTTGCGAAACGCATTCAAAAACCATGGCTCGTAAATCAGCAGAAAATTCTTGAAAAAATCTGCACAGGTTCATTTTCTGTTTCTACAATAAAGGAAGAAAAAAGTTATGAAGATGTTCTGCCGGAAAATTCTTTAGAATGGCTCTGCGCGCCTTACGGATCTGCAGAACCAATTTACGCAGGCGAAACTGCATATTTTGCACTGTCATCAAAAGTTTATCTAAGCAGCAGAGGCACCGTGCTGGTTGAAAAAAAATCATCTTCAAAAAACACAATTATCATAACAGAACTTGCAAGATAATCTAAGCTTATGATAATATAAAAGGACTAAAAGTATGGGAACCTCTGGAAATTTCTTTTTTAGAGGCAACTTAAGAAAATACAACGTTTTAAGATTTCCATAAGTTTTTACTGGAGGTTCATTCGGGTTTTTATTTTTTAAACCCGTTGGCACTAATGAAAAATAATAACGCTATTTCTCTGAGCTCGCTTATTTTACTCTATGTTTTGTTGTGTTTCACTTTTTTTGCTTGTAAAAAAAACGAAGAACCTATACAGACTCCTGAAGTTGCACAGGAAAATGCTGACACTGTTCAAGAAGACATAAAATTTATTCCAGTTCTCCGCTGGGCATATTTTACAAAAGACGGAATTAACGAAATTGATTCGCCTGCAGATGTTCCGTCAACAATTTTCCGTCCATGGACAGAAACAATCAGAATTTCTGGTGCAGCAAGAATTAACAACAAATCATATTTTTTGATTAACCGCCTTGGTCTTGCAATTCTGCCTGAATCTTTGGACAAAGAACCTGAAATAATTACAGATGTAATGTACTTTACAGATACAACAGCTAGTAATCTTGTTTCAGTTGAAAACAACCCGGTTTTTCATGTTTACAGAAACAGCTTTTTTAACAGCAAGGCTTCAGAATCTCCCCTGCCCTTTCTTATTCAATATAGAACAGAAAATAAAATATTTTTTCCGTTACTGCGCGTAACAGACCTTGAACTTAATAAATCTGCAGAAACCGTACACCTTATGTACAACGGCAATTTATGGACAGCTGCATTCAAAACTTCTAATTCAGAAAAAATTGATTTTAATTACATTCAGTTTTTTTCATATGAACCGCTCATTTCCCTTACAGGCACACCAAAACCTGAACAGATTCAAAAAAATGAACTTTCAATTGATTTGTTCAAAAAGATTGTCTGCAATTATGAATTTGCAGACAGTCCGGAGCGCGTTCAGAAGCTTCTTGCACAGATTCCGCAGAAATTTGCACTCAATCTTTTTTACAGCAGCGAACAGACCGGC
>JAZQNK010000020.1:0-6767 GCA_045627325.1 Treponemataceae bacterium
AAACTCGTGGAACTTGTACAGGTAATAAAATAAACCAGTCGCCAGTTTGCGAATGCAAAGTGTCAGTTTTCGCCGAACCAGACCAAAGAATGTGATTGCCCCCAAAGCGAAAACCCTGAGCTGGTGTCTCCTCCTAAATAAGGTTCCAGCACTTCCAAGTGCTAAAACTTCCAGACGCAAAAAAACTTATTCAAGTATAAAACCTTTGAAACTTGCCACATCGTTTCCGCAGTATGTAAAATAAAGCGGTGCGTTTTTGCAGTTCAAGTTTATGCTGCTTGAAAACTTTTCCCAGTTGTTTGTAAAATCAAGCTTGATTTTGGCAAGAACCGGGCCGTTTAATGCTGTGCGCACTTCGAATGTTCCGCTGTTATAACCGCGTGTAATAATCGTAATTTTTTTGATATTATCAAAATCGAAATATTTAAAGCCGATTGTGTCGCCATTTTTGATGTTTACGATGTGCCCGTTAATTTCGTCGCCGTCTTTTCCGTCCTGTGTAAGCCGCGGATAGCTTCCTTCAACAAAAAAGTTATTTTCTTTTCTATTATATAGGTTGCATGCAATATGTGCGGAGTATTCACCTTTGCCTTTTAACGGTGCGCCGTTTAAGCCGCAGGAAGTCATTTCAACTTGTGGAATTGAACCGTCTGGAAGAATTTCAATTTTTTCTGCACAGCCCTGACGGCTGTACCAGTTTCCGTTTGTCTGCCTGTGATAGAAAACGTACCAGTTATCTTTGATTTTTATGATGCTGCCATGGTTGTTGCCGCCTTCGTTTGAAACGAGCACGCCGCCATAAATAAAACCCTGTCGTGGATTTTTTGAAGTAGCATAGCACAGTTCTCTCATTGATTCGCATGAATAGATGAAATAATATGTGTCGCCGATTTTTCTTATTGAAGAAGCTTCAAAAAATGAATGACCTTCAAATGTTGAGCCTTTTGCATATTCAATGCCTGGAACAACAAAAACAGGTTCGTCTTCTATTGTGAGCATGTCGCTTCCAAGAACTGTGCACATTGAACCGTGGCGGCTTTTGTCGCCTCGTCCGCAGAAACCTGTGTAAAGATAAGTTTTGTTTCCTTCTGTTAAAACTGCCGGATCAAACTGTGGTTCGTCGCCTTTACGCTCGCCTAAGCGTGTTCCGTCTTTATAATGAACATAGCCATAAAATTCATATTTGCCGGCAGGTGTGTCGCAGACTGCAACAGACACAACAGGTGTTTTATCAAGTGCATAATAAAGATAATATCTGCCGTCTGGACCGACTGTAACATCTGGCGCATAAAGGCACATTTTTCCGTCTTTATTTAGCGGGTCTGCTGTTTTGGGGTAAATTACGCCTTCGTAGCGCCAGTCGCTCAAGTCGTCAACTGGTGCAGAATAGCAGATGTAGTCTTCAAGACAAAAGACCCAGCCGTTAAAAATGTCGTGAGAACCGAAAATGTAAATGCGGTCATTAAAAACATGTGGTTCGCCATCTGGAATGTATTCCCATGATGGAAGATACGGATTGAAAGCTTGATTTTTCATTTGAATATCCTCTTGCAAAATTTAGTTATTCCGTCTGTAATTGCCGGGTCGCCGTGGTCGCTGCCCTGAACAATCCACCAGTCGTGTTCAACTTTGTTTTCTTCAAAAATTTTGTGGTACGATTCTGGAAACGTAGTAACGACGCCGTCATTGCTTCCGACGCAGAGCATAAGCTGCTTTGGCTGCATTGCTTTTTCAAAATGCAGGTCTGTTTCTTTGAACTGACCTGGGTGCATATAATTTGGCGTGAGCCCTGGTGCTGGCGCAATTGCGCCGATATATGCGAACAGTTCAGGGTGAAGGAAGCCGATTGCTAAAGATTCTCTTCCGCCCATTGAAAAACCTGTAATTGCAGTGTTTTCTCTGCCTGTTTTTACAGAATAATTGTTTTCAAGCCATATCATCAAGTCTTTGGTCAAGTCGTTTACAAAATTGTCATAAGCTTCCCAGTCTTGTGGATCATCAAGTGCCGTGCACTGCTGTTTTGTTTTGCTTGAATAAATAAATGGAAAAACAACAATCATTTCTTCTGCTTCACCGTTTTTGATGAGATTTGTGATTGTTTTTGCATTTCCGTCTTCTAGCGAACCTGTTAAAGTTGTTTCATCTTGAAAATAACCGTGAAGAACATAAAGCACCGGATATTTTTTTTCTTTGGAATAATTTTCTGGCAAAAGAACAATTACATTTTTGTCTTTTTCGCATACCGAAGAATAATAATGTGTGCTTATAAGTTCTGCACTTTTTTGTAATTTCTGCATAAATCCTCTTGTAAATTTGAATCAGTTTCTTAACTGAGCATATGAAAAGTATAAAGTGAAAAAGCTGTTAACTGTATAATCAAAAACGACATAAGAGATAAATTCTATGTTCAAATAAGACTTTTTGATGTATTTTATCAATATGAATTTGCCGGAAAATAAATGCGGAACAGAAATTGAAAAAAAACAGATTTTTTCTCTTGGCAGAACTTTAAATAGTGTTGTAGATTTTGGTTTTAATTTTGCTGTTTTTTTTGTGTCAATTTCTAAAAAAGGGCGTTTCATGACGCCAGACTGGCCGCCTGTTCAAAACCCTGAATTTAAAACAATGACAATAAATTCTGTGTTTCACAGTCATGTGCATTTTGAGTTTATTTATGTTAAAAGCGGCATTTTTACCCAGCACCTTGAAGACAGCATTATTACGCTAAAAGCCGGCGAGTCAATTCTTTTAAACAGCAATATACGTCATTACGAAGGCGATGAAACTGAATGTGAATGCATTTATATGAATTTTTTGCCTGAATTTCTGCACATGCTTTTTTTTGAAAATGCACTTAATTTAAAACAGCATGAATGCAAATCTATCGTTCAGTTTTGCTTTTCAGATAATGCAGACAGCAATTTTGAAAGAGCTGCAATGCAGTTTTCTTTGCAGAAAGATTCAGTTTTGAGCATGAATGAACTTTTTGAAAAAATCTTTATGCTTTTAAAAACTGAAAAAACCGGCTTTGTTTTTTATCTTCAGGCTTTTCTGCTTGAATTTTTTGAGCAGCTTGAAACTACGAGCAGAATTACGATTGTGCAGACTTCGTCTGATAATGCTTCAATGCTGTTTGCCGACATAAAGAAAATTCTTTTTGAAAAAAACGGCCGCATTTCAAGAAACGAACTTGCAAAGATTCTACACTATAACCCGGATTATATCGGCCGCATTGTGCATAAAGAAACCGGCATGAGTTTTTCTGAATACAGCCAGTCTATATGGCTTGAAAAAGCAAAACATCTGCTTGCTTCAACAGATTTGAGCATACGCGAAATTATTTTTCAGCTTGGTTATAATTCAGAAAATATGTTTTATCGTGTGTTTCAGAAAAAAGTCGGCAAAACACCAAAAGATTTTAGAAAAGAAAAACTTAAAAATAATTAGGACTGGCATTAAAAATGCAAAGTTTGTTGCTAAAGGTGCGGTTTTCTTCTATTATTTATGCATGAGCATTTTAATAAAAGATACAACAAGAGAAGAACGCGAAGAAATTGTGCGTGCTGCTTTGGAAGACATGGAATGTGCCAGCTGCGATTTTGAATCAACCGGCATTGATTATCAGCTTTATATTGACGGAAAAAAAGAACTGAAAGAATTGAATAGCGAAGCACGCTGCGGCTTTGTTGTTGCGCATCCGGACGAAAACGAATCAAAATCGTGCCTTGCTTAAAAGTGCATGTTCTGTCTGTTTGTGCAAATTGTGTATCTTTCGTTTTTTAATTCAAAGTGAAAAGGGGAGTGTATGAGACGACCGATATTAAGCGGCGGTTTCTTTTTGAGCCTTATATTAAATCTGTTTTTTAATCTTGAATGGGTTGCTCTGTCATTCATTTTGTTTTTGCTGCACAAATTTTTGAATCTGCCGCTGTGGCCTTCTCTGGTGGCTCTTGGAATCTGGTTTGGCGGTGTGCTTATTGTAACATTAATTTTAAGCATTCTTTCTGCATTCGCCAAAGATGCACCAAGTGTAAACGATGTAAAGAATAAAAACCCTTATTCAAAAGGTTCTGCTGCAAGAGAAGCTCCAGAAGCTGCAGGTGATTCAAAACCCGCACTTGAACAGCAGAATAAAAAGACAGCTGAATCTTCTGTTCCTCAGTTTAAATCAGAATTAGCCCGCTCAATAATGCAGCCTCCGACATTTTCTCAGCCGGACACAAAAGATTAAGGAGAATGAAAATGAAGAAAATAATTTTTTTAATGGTCATTATTGCTTGCTGCATTTTTTGTTCATGTCAAAAAGAAAAAACAGAACATGAAGCAAAAAATATTTTGCAGAAACAGACAGAAAAAATGTCTGAATCAGAAACAGATGTACAGGTTGTTGAAGAAAAAGAAACAAAAGAATCTGTTCCTGAAACAATACAAATAGTTCAAGATAAAGACTGTGATGATTCTGAATTTGATGATTCAGCAACAATAGAATTGTGTCTGAAAGATGATGAAGGCAGAACGTTTTGTTTGTTCCATAATCTTTATAAGGTAAAAGATTATGATACAGAAAACTATGAAATAGCTGCCGAATGGGCAACTGGAGAATATAACGTCAGATGGTGCAAGCAAGATCAAAACGGATTATCAATCACTTGGAATTATGAAAATGGCGGTATTATCAGAATGGAAACAGAATCTCCAAAGTATTCAACAAAAAGAGGAATAAAAGTTGGTGATTCATTATCTGATATAATGGAAGCATACGGAAATGATGTTGAAATTTATGAATATGATTATGTAAATAAAAAATTGAATTTAATTTCAGAAAATGAAAATGCGCTTTTTAACTGGTACAAAACAAAAGAACGTGTTTCACTAGAGGCAGGAAATATGCTTGCAGAAACAATTATGGATATGGTTTTTTTTCTTGAAGGTGATTGTGTGACAAAAATTGTAATTTTGTGTGGAGATTAAAGCTTTTAATATTTATAGACAATAATTCCAAATGATTTTTATGAAAATTTACAGAAAAGACATAATTGGGCTTAGAAAAATTTTCAAGTATCAAATTGAGTATTTCCATTTTAAAATATAAAATCTCATCACTTACACTTGTAATTATTGCATAAAAATGCAATAATCTGCATAAACTTGCATAAGTTTGAAAAAAGGCGTTGTTAAAAACAATTTGTTTTTATGTAAATCAGCAAAGCTTTTTATTGAAGCCTCTAAAAACTTCATTTTTTTTAGAGATACACTTATATAAGTTCTTTATATATTTGGAGGCATTATAATGTCAAAATTGCGTGGCGCATTTACAGCTTTGGTAACCCCGATGTTTAACGATGGTTCCATTGACTTTGAAGGCTGGCGCAGATTGGTTAAGCTCCAGCTTGAAGGTGGCATTTCAGGTCTTCTTGCTCTTGGAACAACAGGAGAAACTCCTACTTTGGATGAGAACGAAGAAGAAGTAAAGCTCATCGAAATTATTATGTCTGAAACACGTGAGTACACACAGAAAACTGGCCGCAAAGTTCCTGTTATTATTGGCGCTGGTTCAAACTGCACAAAAGATGCAGTATTTTATGTTGAGCGTGCAAAAAAAATGGGTGCAGACTATGCTCTGGTTGTAACACCTTATTATAATAAACCATCTGATGAAGGAATTTTCCGACACTTTGAAGCTGTTTCAAAAGTTGGCATTCCTATTATTGTTTATAACATTGCTGGAAGAACTGGAAAAAATATTTCTACAGATCTTTTGTGCCGCATTGCTGATTTGCCAAATATTGTTGGTGTAAAAGAAGCTTCCGGCAACATCAATCAGATGATGGATGTAATTGCAAGAATAAGCCACAAAAAACCAGATTTTTCAGTTTTGTGTGGAGATGATTCTTTGACATTGCCAATTGTTGCAGCTGGTGCAGACGGTGTTTTCTCTGTCGTTTCAAATTTGACACCAGAGCTTGTTACCAAAATGACTCTGGCTGCTCTTGAAGGCGACATGGAAACTGCAAGAGAGATTCATTACAGATTGCTGCCTATTTTTAAGGCTGCTTTTGTTGATGGCAACCCGACATCAATTAAATATGCAATGAATCTTAGAAAACTTCCTGCTGGTGGCGTAAGACTTCCATTAGTTGAAGTTAATGACAATGCTAAAAAAATTATTGAAACTGCACTAAAAGAGTGTAATTTATAAAAATGCTGGCTCTAAAATTTTAGTTTTTAGAGCTGGCTTTGAAAATTTATTGCTGAAAATCTGAATTTGCAGAAAAGCAGATGCAGTATGTTTCAGTAAATCTTTTAAGTAAATATTAAAAGATAAAATAAGTAACTAAATAAATGTCATGCTCAACTTGTTTCAGCATCTGATTGAGAGATCCCGAAACAAGTTCGGGATGACGGGAAAGAGGTAATATTATGGCTGGAAAAATTAAAGTTGGTGTTTTAGGCGCTACAGGTATGGTTGGACAGCGCTATATCAAATTGTTGGAAAATCATCCATGGTTTGAAGTAACATACGTTGCTGCAAGTCCACGTTCTGCAGGTCAGTTATATAAAGATGCAGTTTGTAACCGCTGGCTCATTGGTGAAAACATTCCAGAAGGCGTTGCTAACTTAATGGTAGAAGATGCAAACCTTGCAGAAAAAGCAATCGGTAAATGTCAGTTTGTATTCTCTGCTTTGGAACTTCCTAAAAAGGAAGATATTAAAAACCTGGAAGCAAGTCGGAGGCCAAGCGGTCTTAGGAAGACAACTGCTGGTAA
>JAZQNK010000021.1:0-86212 GCA_045627325.1 Treponemataceae bacterium
GTCTATTATGTAATGGATACTGAAACGAGTAGATGCTTAACCAAGTTCAGCATGACAGAAAGGGTAAGTCAGCATGACGAGAGGGCAAATTCAGCATGATATAATGAAGTTTACATCTCTTTTATAAAAACTCGACATTTGAGCTACCTGTTTATTTCTGATTTTTTTTAAAATTTGGTCAGTTTTATGAAAAAAATGTTTTTTTTGCAAAAATACGCAATAACTGTTAACATTTTATATACAACATAGTATAAAAATACTGAATTAAGGAACAAAATGACTTCTTTTAATCAATATCATGACGAAAACATGGTTTTTCATAAAGAGACAAAACTTTCTTTCAGTCAGTGCAATCAGTTTCAGAAACTCAAGCTGTCTGAACTTCTTGCAATTACTTCAAATGCCGCTGTTGAAGATTTTAACGAGCGCGGACTTTCATGGCAGTTTCTAAAAGAAAGAGATTTTGCAATTCTTGTTTCAAGACTTGCGCTAAGAATCCATAAAATGCCGGAAGCAAACGACATTATTTCAATAAACACCTGGGAAGAAGCACCAAATGGACTTCAGCTTTTCAGAAAATACGAAATTCTTTCGCAAAACAAAGAAAAGCTTGTTACAGGCATCAGCTCATGGCTTGTAGTAAATCCTGCAACACGCAGAATAATAAAACCCGAAATGTTTAATCTTAGAAAAACGCCGGGTTTTTCAACACCGCCAGATTCTTTGTTCTGCGGAAAAATTCCACAGGAAGAAAATGCTGCATTAATTGAAGAGCGAAAAGTGCGCATAAGCGACCTTGACGGAAACGGTCATGTAAATAATTCGCGTTACGCAGATTACATAACAGATTGCCTGCCAGAAACACTGCAGGACAAGCCGGTTAAAGATTTCTGCATAAACTATGCAAAAGAAGCAAAAGCAGGTCAGATTCTTCAGCTTTTTGGCGCAGAAAACAAAACAGAAAACACATTTACACTAATTGGCAGACAAGACCAGAACGTCTGCTTTGAAAGCAAGCTGTATTTTTAAGAGAATGGCTGAAAGGATTTAGACGAAAAGCTTTGCAGTGAAGCATGTAAAGAATTGTATATACTCAAAAAACAGTACAGTAATGCCTTATTACATGGGTATTTCTGTCTGTCCTTTTTGGATTTGTACGGACGGTTTCATGCTCCGATGCACTGTGAGATTCATTGATTTAGATGAATAGCAGACATACCAATCAATTATTATACCATATAGTTTCGGGAAATCCAACAATTTCCCAGTTTATAGAAAATTATATTTTATTTTGAAAAATACAATATATCAGCTGTTCTTTAATTCAGAAATTCGAATTTTTGTAGTGATAATTGCTTTTTCCGCTTCCTGTGTGATTATTTCTTCAATTTTTGACCAGTCTGTTTCATCAATTGACTTTTCTTCTGGTGTATAAAAAAGTGCTGATGGTGATATTTGAAGCACCTGTGATATGTTTTCCAAAAGTTCTGCTGAAACGAAACTTTTGCCTGTTTCCAAATCGCTTAAGTGTTTTGTTGAAATGTCAAGCGCTTCTGAAAGTTTTTCCTGTGAGAACCCTTTTTTCTTTCTATAAAAATGCAAATTATTCCCAAATATTGTTTTTATACTCATACTATTCAATAATAAATATGAAATAAATTAAAAATAATAAAGTTTTGATTCATTAAAATATAAAAACTAGAGATAAAAGGTTATAAACTTCTTGCAAAACAGAAGTTTTAGGTGTAATATTATTAATATAATTACCTTTAAGGTAAATTAATAATCAAAAGAGACAAAAGAATTGTAAAACTTTGTTGAAAAAGGATAATGATGAAAAAATTTTTTTTGATTGCTGTTGTTATTTTTGTTGGTTTGTATTTTGGTGGAAAATTTAAAATTAAAAATCAAATTATTTCAAGTGTGAAAAACGATTATTTTGACAATGTTGAAATTGACGTTACGATTGGTGAAATGTTGGAAACCATATGTAAAGATGCTAAGTGGAATTATCATACAACTGACACACATTTATATGTAACTTTTGAAGGAAATTGTCATGGAGAACCTATTAAATTGATGTTTTATATCATAGGACTGGCAGATGGCCCCAAAGGACTGTTAAGAGGATTTGAATTTCGTGGGAAAGAAATTTCAGATCCAGAAGATGTAGCGCCTATTGTAATTTATAAGCTTTATTTAAAAGAAATAGGTGCATGATATAGCTTCGTAGGTTTTAATGATTAAATAGTTTTGGTAAATATTCTCTGTCAAATACAAATATATACCGCAAGTATCGTAGGAGGAAAAAATGGGTATTGGTTTTGATGTGTTTAAGGCTAATGTTGGGTGGAATCTTGCTAATGGTTTTATGGAGGGAATTTCAAATGCTCTTGAACAAAATGCTGCAGAAAATGCCGCTCGAGCGCAAGCTGAAAAAGTTCAGTCCGATAAAGATGACATGCTGAAAACTTTGGTTTTTATGGTTGGTAATAATATTGCACTGGATAGAAATGGAAAAAAAGAAATAGCTTCTATACTTTCAGAAATTTATAAGGAAACTATTTCACTTTTTTCTATCGAAGATAAAATCAATACAATATATTCTGATTTACAATCGAAAAATACGAAACAATTCTTTGCAAATATTGCAGCTATAAATACAGATAGAGAACATATCTGTTATATGTATGTTGTAGTTTTGCTTTTGTATTCTGTGTTGAGCAATGATGGCAAGGCTTTACCAGTTCATGCGTATAATCTTTCGTTGATAAAACGTTTTTTTGCAATTAATCATGCTGAACTGGTTGAGTGTTATAGTGCATTAGGCAAGATGCTTGAACAGGATGTTGACAATATAGCAGATCTTTTTGAAGAGTTAACTTCGGAAGAAACAATAAGAGCAATTGAAGAATCAAATCCGATTCTTGTCCATGAAGAAAAACTACCAGATCCTGTTACATGTGAAAATCCAAAAGATGAAATAAAAAATATTTTTAATTCTCTGATTGAAAAAACAAATGACGGATTTTCAAATTTTGTTTTAGCAGATAGCAATCCTAATAAAGTTATTGTAGCAGTTAAAACTTACGCAAAAAATTGTAAAGGTGAGGAAGCTATAGCTTTATATGATGATTCTGCGTTTGGTAATGGAAAGGTTGGCTTTTTATTAACAAACAAAAAATTGTATTTCTGTAACAGCTTTGAAAAACCAAATGAAATTGAGTTGTCAGCCATTAATAGTATTGTAGCTGTAACTAATACAAAACATCCATTTATAAATGTTAACGATTTTAAAATAGAAACAGATATGGCTTCATCATTCGGTGCAGGGTTGATAGGTGAATTCTTAGAAAAAGCAATACCGTTTGCTATACAAATAAAGACAGAATAAAATAGGAGAAAGAAATGGTCATTACAGGAAACGAAAAATCACCAAAGAAAAAATCTACAGCAATTATATTGTGTCTGATTCTTTTTGGAGCCGCAGGCCTTCACAGATTTTATGTAGGTAAAATACAGACAGGTGCAGCAATTTTATGTTTAACTATTGCTAGCGCAGGAACGGTTGGAGTAATCTGGGGATTGTGTGATTTGTTTACGCTTATTTTTACGGATAAGTTTACAGATGCAGATGGACTTCCGTTGAGCTGATTTTTATAATATAGCATTTTATGCCAATCTCATATAACGATTTTGAAGATGTAAGTAACGATAAAACAAAGGAGACTGTATTCTTGTGGATAACGAAATACAAACACTTAGAGATACAACTATTGATACTCAAGTAGATATAGAAAATTTGAAACTTGATATGGCTTCTTTCAAAGGAGAAACTTATCAACCTAAATATAATTTTGAGGAACTTTATAATTTAAAAAATTCAAATGATAAAAAATCAATTTCAAAACTTATAAAAACTCTGAACATAGATTATGTTGATGAAACATGGCAAAAAGCTGATTGGATTGCTGTTTTTATAGCAGGTGCTATCGGCATTACTCTTGATGTTTTGATAACTCAGACGAAAATTTTCAGACCAGTTGATACTAAAGTAAAAGAAATACTAGCAAGTGGTAAAATAAAATCTTTTCAAGACATAATGGATAATTTTTCTAATAGTTTTAGACATGGAAATAGTGCGCCTATTGATTTTCAGGATTTTAAAATGGCTGGTTTAGCTAGTATTCATGAACAGTATTCTTTTGGACATGATCCTTTGCGTTTTATTAAAGGTATTATTCAGATGATTACTGGACAATACTCTGGAGTTGATAGATATGGTAATCTAATACAAGCACCTTTTGGTGAAGGTATAAAAAACCCTATACAGGCTGTCATTTCTTATGTAGCACATATGATTTCTGATATGTGCAATCAACAGGGACTCCCATATCCAGGTTCAACATTTTTAATGCAATTTGGTTCTGACAAAGTACGAAAAGATATTACTACAGCCTATCGTGCTCAATTGTTCAATACACGAACTTTTCTGTATCAATCTTTGCCATCATTATTTATGAGTATGATAATTCATTCATGGGCAATATATGATAATTATACGAGCACCGGTAAAATAAAAATAAAAATCGGAAACAATCTGAAATATCAATCAATGCTGTTGGTCAGTAATGCCATGGTTATGACTTCAAATCTTTCAATAAATGCTGTTAGAGGAATTGTTACAGAAGGTCCCAGAGTTCTTTTCAGAGTTGATTATCCTGTAATTGCAAACACCGTTAAACATTCAATAAAATATCTTTTGAATGTAAACAAAAGAATAAACATGACAGGAAAAGAAATACAAGAACTTTACGAACGTTCTGAACGAGAAAAATTGAAAAATTATTCTATTGATGAATATACTAATCAATTTGACAAAGAGTATGAAGAATTTGTAAAAGAAATGGAGGATTAATATGATAGGTGTTATTTTAGGAGTGACAAGTGCTGTTTCTATCGGTACAAATATTTTTCAGGGTATACAAAACAATAAACTGAGAAAACAAATAGAACAGTTAAAAGCAATTATAGCAAATCAACAAAATGATATAGAAGAACTAAAAAAGCAGATGAAGGCTTTAAAAGCATGGGCATTTAAACAGAAATATGAATTAAGCAAAGAAATAAAATATCTACAACGAAACATGGCATCAAACAAGGAATCATTGAGACGTCTGGAAAGAGCTGCTGCATAAGGATTAAGGAGAAAAGTGAAGATGTTTGAAACAGATGATAAAAAACAATTGTTTGCAAATTGGTTATGGAAAGTAGCTAATGCAGATAATAATATTGCACAAGAAGAAATTCAAATTATAAATAATATCGGTTTAGCATTAGGGCTAAAAAAAGTAAAATATAAAGAAATAAAGCAAGTTGTTATTGATGAAATTGAAAAAGCTTTTTTACTGAGGGAATTATACAGACTTGCTGTTTCAGATAAAGATTTTGCTAATACTGAGAAAGGTGTTATCGCAGAATTCATAAAAGAGTTTGAAATTAATAAAGAAATTGAAGCAACAACAGAAAAATGGGCTAATTCTTATTTGGAAAATGAAAAACAATATTATAACATGATTAATAATCTGTTAGTATAATAAATATCATTACAGCCTAAATCTCTAAAAAGAGCAGAAGCTTTAATCGTCTACATTCTAACTATCAACCAGATATCCTTAGAGAAGTACTTCTTAAACAATGATGAAAAATAAAGAATCACTTCTCTGAAGGAGTTTTTTCAACACCTTTGTCGGAAACACATTTACACTAATTGGCAGACAAGACCAGAACGTCTGCTTTGAAAGCAAGCTGTATTTTTAAGCGTGCCACAAACAAACCCGTACTTGAGCTTATTTCTCAAAAGGACTAAACTGCTATCATTATGTATTGCTGAAAAGCCGATTTTTAGTAATACATGATATGCACTTTTGTGCATCAAGATTTCCGCAGGATGTATCTGCGAGTCAAAAGGAAGATATATGTCAGAAAAAAATGAAAAAATTGACATGCTGCGCCACAGTACGGCGCATGTTATGGCAGAAGCAGTTTTGAAACTGTTTCCGGGTTCAAAAGTAGCAATTGGTCCATCAATTGAAAATGGTTTTTACTACGACTTTGATTTAACCCGCCCTATCAAGGCAGAAGACCTTGCAGAAATCGAAAAGGAAATGCGCCGCATTGTAAGCGGAAACCACGATTTCGTCCGGGAAGAAGTTTCAAAAGAAAAGGCTCTTGAACTTTTCAAAGATCAGCCTTACAAAATTGAACTTATCAATGATTTACCGGCTGATGCAACAATCAGCATTTATACACAGGACGGCTACACAGATCTCTGCCGTGGTCCGCATATTGCAAACACAAAAGAAATCAATCCGCAGAGCTTTAAGCTTATGAAAATTGCCGGTGCATACTGGCGTGGCGACATTAACCGCCCGATGCTTACACGTATTTACGGTACTGCATGGGAAAAACCGCAGCAGCTCAAAGATTATCTTAACATGCTTGCCGAAGCTGAAAAACGCGACCACAGAAAAATCGGCAAAGAACTTGATTTGTTCCATATTGATGAAGAAAACCCAGGTGAAGTTTTCTGGCATCCAAACGGATGGACAATTTACTCAATCATCAAAGATTATGTACGCGACAAGATTCGCAAAGACGGCTATGTTGAAGTTAACACACCTTTCGTCATGCCACGCACATTGTGGGAACGTTCTGGTCACTGGGCAAAATATCAGGAAAACATGTTCATTACAGAAAGTGAAAAGCGCCTTTTTGCGCTTAAACCGATGAACTGTCCTGGTCATGTTGAAATTTTCAAAAACCGTCTCCGCTCATACAAAGACCTGCCGCTGCGCATTGCAGAGTTTGGTTCTTGTACACGCAACGAACCTAGCGGCACACTTCATGGAATCATGCGTGTCCGCGGCTTTGTTCAGGACGATGCTCATATTTTCTGTACAGAAGACCAGATTCCTTCTGAAGTTGCAAAATTCTGCCATCTTCTCAAAGACATTTACAAAGATTTTGGCTTTACAGATGACAAAATCGTCGTTAAATTCTCGACACGTCCAGAAAGACGCGTCGGCACAGACGAAGACTGGGACAGAGCAGAAGGCGCTCTTGCAGATGCTTGTAAAAAAGCCGGCCTTGAATACGAACTTCAGCCAGGCGAAGGCGCATTCTATGGTCCAAAACTTGAGTTCACAATTTTTGATGCACTTAACAGACCATGGCAGTGCGGTACAATTCAGGTTGACTACCAGCTGCCTTCAGGCGAGCGCTTGAATGCTGAATATATTGGTTCAGACAATGCAAAGCATCATCCTGTAATGCTGCACCGTGCAGTGCTTGGTTCACTCGAGCGTTTCATCGGCATTCTTATTGAAAATTTTGCAGGTGCACTGCCGGCATGGCTCTGTCCGCAGCAGGTTGCAATGATTCCAGTTGCTCCAGCTTTCAATGACTATGCAGAAGAAGTTATGAACAAGCTTCAGGATGCAGGTTTCCGTGCAGCAGCAGACCTTGGACCAGACAACATGAAAGGCAAAATCAAAGCAGCACAGCTTCAGAAGATTCCTTACATGCTCGTTGTCGGCGAAAAAGAAAAAGCTGAAGGCAATGTTGCAGTTCGTTTCCGCGACGGCCGCCAGCAGCAGGTTATGAAGATTGATGATTTCATAGCTTATCTTAAAGACAAGGTAGATTCTCACTTTGTAGGAATCTAATTACAAAATACAAAAAAAGTGCATGCAGCTGCCTTAAAACAGGCAGCTGCACTGTTCTTGTCAAAAGGGGCTGTCCAAAAAGAGTAAATTCTATGTCATTCCGGACTTGATCCGGAATCTAACACACCATATGTAGCGTAGATGCTGAAATAAATTCAGCATGACAAAACTTATTAGTCATCCCCTTTTTCAGTTTTAAAGCAGCGCTTTAATAATTCAATTTCTAAAAGTTTTTAATAATTAAACCATTATAAATCGTTATATTTTAACAAATTAAATCATTTTATCAAATCATGCAAACATCAAAAACTGAAATTTTCAAAACACAAAGAATACTTTTCGCCGTTGCATAAAAACCATAAAAAAAGTAGTATGAGCCATGAAAAACTATACAAAAGCCGACATCCTCAAATATGTCAAAGATAACGATATCAGATTCATAAGACTTCAATTTACTGATATTCTCGGTTCACTTAAGAATGTTGCAATTACAGCAACCCAGCTTGAAAAAGCATTAAATAACGAATGTATGTTCGACGGTTCTTCTATCGAAGGTTTTGTCCGCATAGAAGAATCAGACATGAAACTTTATCCAGATTTAAACAGCTTTGTTCAATTTCCATGGCGCATTGCACCAGACACAGTTGCCCGTCTTGTATGCGATGTTTATAAACACGATGGAACACCTTTTGACGGTTCGCCAAGACAAGTGCTCAAAAATGTTCTGGCAGATGCTGCAAAAGACGGTTTTACTTTCAATGTCGGCCCGGAATGTGAGTTTTTCTTATTTAGAAAAGACAAAGACGGAAAACCAACCTTAAAAACATTTGATGATGCAGGCTATTTTGACATGGGGCCTGTTGATCCAGGTGAAGATGTGCGCCGCGACATTGTTCTTACACTTGAAAAAATGGGCTTTGAAATTGAAGCTTCGCACCACGAATGTGCACGCGGACAGCATGAAATTGATTTTAAATATGGCGATGCTTTGACAACAGCAGACCGCGTCATGACTTTTAAGCTTGCTGTAAAAACAATTGCAAACAATCATGGTCTTCATGCAACATTTATGCCAAAACCAATTTTTGGCATTGCCGGCAGCGGCATGCACTTGAATCTTTCAATGTCTAAAGACGGAACAAATGTTTTTTATGACGAAAAAGATTCTGTTGGGCTCAGTAAGACAGCATACAGTTTTATTGCCGGAATTATGGAACACATAAAAGGAATTACAGCAATTACAAATCCTCTTGTAAACTCATATAAACGACTTGTTCCAGAATTCGAAGCACCTGTTTACATTGCATGGTCAGCACAAAACAGAAGCCCGCTTATCAGGGTTCCTGCCGCAAGAGGCAAAGGCACACGCATTGAATTGCGTTCAGCAGACCCAAGTGCAAACCCATACTTAGCACTTACCGTAACAATTGCTGCAGGTCTTGACGGTGTAAAGCGCGGTCTTGTTCCTCCTCCGGCAGTAGACGGCAACATTTATTCAATGACTGCAGCACAGCGCAAAAAACATCATATCGGTTCTCTTCCGGCTTCGCTTGAAGAAGCACTTGATGAACTGCAGAAAGACAAATTTGTCTGCAATGTTCTTGGTCCGCATGTCCTTGAAAAATATGTTGAAGCCAAAAAACTTGAATGGCTTGAATACAAAACACGTGTAAGCCAGTGGGAAATTGACAGATATCTTTCTAAATATTAAGTAATCTTGAAAATAATTAAAGGTGCACTTCGAATTTACTTTTCAAGTTTGAAGTGCACTTTTATTTTTTTAGCTGAAACACATGAAGGTTTTAAATTTTCAACAGGAGAAATAATTTGAAAAAATTTATTTTTTCTTTTTTTGTCATTTTTTTTGCACTAAATGCTTTTTCTCTAGACAGCAGCTTTGCAAAAATGAAAGAACAAGACAAAATCTTCTGCATGCTTTCCTGTAACAGCATTGAACTTAATAATGCTTCAAGCGATGAATTAAACCCGTTCAAAAATGAACAGAACCTTGCCTTAAAAATATTAGCGGAAAATTTCGAAATTTATACTTACTTTGATTTAATCAACAGAATAGAACTGCTTTCAAATATCAACAACGATACTTTCAGCATCTTTTATAAACTGCAAATTGAGCAGCCCACTGAATCAATGATTTCTTCAGCAGTTCAAAACGGCATATGTTTTGACAACCTCTGCCAGTATTTATATATTCCTTTAATACAAGACAAACTTGGTTCAACACAAATTATGGCGTGGAATTATGGAAACGCACTTGAAATTTTGCGATGGGGTATCGGCGCAGAATTAATAAATGAAAAAGAAGCAAAGGAACTTGCACTTCCATTTGCAAAAGAGATTCTAAACAGCTTTGCATCTTATGAAGATTTTGTCTGTCATTATCTTCTTGGCGCAAGTTTTCAATATTGCAAAAATTATAACGTCATGACCGAAAACATCAGCAAAAAATACAATGCATTTGTTTCATTCATTGAAAAATATCAAAAAAATTTTCCTAAACGAATGTTTAAAGGCAATTATTTTATAAAAAAACAAAAAAATCGGATTTTAACTTTTGAAGAAACTTTGACTTATATAGAAGAACCATTAAAAAATACAGAATATTTTTGCATCGAAAAAGCATATCAATTTTTTATTAACAATTATCTTGCAAACACAATCTCAGATTCATTAACTGACCAGGCAATTGAATCAAACTTTGCTTCAATAAGCAATACGCCATATTATTTTGAAGCACTCGGCTTTTTAAAACTTCATCAAAACCGAATTTTTGAATGTTGTGCACTTTTTTGCAGCAATACAGATTTATTCAGTAACATTCCAAAAGATTCTTTGCTTTTCAATAATTTTTATGCACTTTATGCACTTTCAGCTTTTACAAACAATGACTTTCATAAAACATTGAACATTTCAAAAAATATTTCTGCTGATTATGCTGATATCGCTGAAATTTATCACATTATGGCACTTTCATATATTTATCTTTTTATGGAAGAAGACGCAGAAGGAAACACACAACTAGCCGATGGATATTTATCAGAAAGCATCGACTGTTTTATAGAAGCCGTAAAAAAAGGTTATGTCCTGACACAAAAAGAAAATGAATTTATTTTAAAATACACAAACATGCAAATTGAAGAACTTATATTCTCATCTTTTGAATTTCAGAAAGTTTAAACACAAACACATTAAAATATCATTAGAAAATATTATATACCGTAACTAAAAATCAAATCATAGCTTTATTTATTGTTATTTTATAAACAATAATACATTCTGCCCCAAACAGAAGCAAATGAACAGCAGACTGGTAAAATCTATCAACACATATTAATTGATGATATTACCGAAAAAAACTATTTGTGCCGAAAATTATAACATGGCTAAAATCTGATAACAATTATTTGTTAGAAAACCATATATTTTATTTCGCACGAAACAGGAGTGAGATGATGAAAAAATTAGTAATTCTGGCAGCAGTAATCAGCATCTGCGTACTGCCTTTGACAGCACAAGTAAAGATGTACAAAGAAGAAAGCGAACGTCCGTACAAAATGCAGAATACTTCTGAAAGCCGCATCGTAACATGGATTGAAGATGCAGAAATTGAAGTTATTCCTGCAGGACAATATGCGGTTATTGAAGGAAGTTTTAAAGACGGCGCTTTTATTAAAGGTCGTGAAGTTGCTTTGCACGGCTATTCAATGTGCAAATATGAAGTAACACAGGAACTTTATCAGCTTGTTACAGGAACAAATCCAAGCCATTTTAAAGTAGATGCACCAAACGGCGAAGACAAAAACAAACGCCCAGTTGAAAACGTTTCATGGTATGATGCCGTTATGTTCTGTAATCAATTGACATGCCTTGTAATGAACGAACAGGATTGCGTTTATACAATATCAAATATTAAAACAGAAAACGGTCAAATCAGAAGTGCAGATGTTCAGATTGATCTTAAAAAACCAGGATTCAGATTGCCAACAGAAGCAGAATGGGAATTTGCAGCACGTGGCGGCACAAAAGGCGGCTGGGAATATGAATACGCTGGAGCAAAAAGAATTCAGGATGTTGCATTCTGGCAGCCAAGCAGTAAAGGCGTAACACACCAAGTAGGTTTAAAAGAACCAAACGTGCTTGGCATGTATGACATGAGCGGCAATGTAAGCGAATGGTGCAATGACTGGTGGAAAGATGGCAAGGTTAGCACAGGCATAATTGATGATCCTATTGGAGAAGCAACCGGCGACCGCAAAATTATTCGCGGCGGTGCTTATGATTCTGATGCACAAAAATATTGCTATGTAACATATCGTGGTCATTTAATGCCATTCTATTCATACAATTATCAAGGTTTCCGTATTTGCCGTTCTGTTCTTGAATAGAAATTAATTATATATATAACCGCAGCTTAAAATGCTGCGGTTTTTTCATGCACATTATTTATGCAAATTTTGAAAATTTCAGTTTTTCAGTAATTTGCACATATTAAAAATCATTTTTTTTGCCTTAAACAAGGTTTACTACTTTTCTTTTTTTGTTTTTTTTACGATAATGTCAATATGGATAGTACTGATAACTTCTCCAAACAGATTATAGAAGCAGTAGACGCAAAAGCTACATGGTTTGATTCAACAGAATTACCAGCTCTTCTGTCTTCTTTTCGTAACATAAAAGGTTACCTCATCAATTTCAGCAGCATTTTGTCTCGCAAAGGTTTCATTCAGGATGACCCTTACAAGCATGAAAAAAAGATTCTTTCAATTGCACCTATTGATGACGGTCCATTTATTGAAGCAGAAAGAGCCAATATTGTAGGCACCAGACTTTCTGACTATGACAATATGCTCGATTTTATCTGCAGTTATGTAAAATTTACTGTAGAATCATTGCAATTAGATGTAATAAAAAAACTCATTGCTTTTAATAACTCAATTCCGTGGTCAGGGCTTTCAAACAATGTTACAAAGCATACGGCAAAATCTATCATAGACATTGTAAACAGCGTAAAAGCCAGCAAAGACACAATGTCTGTCAGCATGCTCAACGACATTCTTTCACTGCTTTCAAAAGAACACACTGCAATAAATGATATATTGAAAAATATTGCAGATTTTGAACGCGAATATTATAAAGCAGAAATCAGAAGAAACATTCTTGAATTGGAAGAATTTGATAAAGACCAGGCAAGAGCTTCTGTTCAAAATGCAATTGGAATGATTCGCAAATTCTTCCCACAGACAATGGGGAATCTTCCGTTTTATAATGAACTCGTTGCAGAACTTGCAGAAGAAGAATTTGGTCCAAAAGCAGATGCGTTGCGAACAAAGCTTTTAGCAAAGCTTGAAATAAAAGCACAAACATCAAAAAAAAGAATTACAAATGAACCGAATGCACATGAAACCATAATGGCAGCAATACGCATTCTTGGAAGCACAAGTTCTCAATTTGAAATTATAAAAAAGAAGCTTGAAGAAAACAAAGCAACTTTAGAAAGCCAGCAAAACAGTTTCTGGCACAAACTTAGTGTTGCAATTCGCAAATTATTAGGTTTAAGAGAAAGACCTACTGAATATAAACTTACTGTAACAGAAGCCGTAACGCATACAACACGCATTGAAAATGTAAAAATTCAAGAATTCATTGCTGATATTGAAAAGCGTATCCGTGTTTATTCTGCAATTGCAATCGGCAAAAGTACAGGTTATACAAAAATAGATCAGCTCCCAGACACAAAGATTCTGGAATTTTTGAATAAGCAGCTTTCTGAATGCCAAAAAATTCTTATTTTATTAGGTGCTCTTGATACTTATTTCAAAAATACAGCAACAGGTCTTTATGCTGCAAAAATTCGTGGAATCAAAATTGAACTTTCTGCATTAAAAGGCATTTTGCACAAAGCAAACCAGCAAAAAGCAGACTTTGTTTCCATAATTGAAGAAAAAACACAATTGCAAAAGCTTGGAATCAAAAATGCAAATTAGATTTTTTTTTAGAATTTTAAAAAGAACTTGTTTATCAACATTTTTTTTTATTTGTACTCTCTCAATATTCGCTTCAAAAGATATGTCTTTTGACCCGGCTCTACAGCATGAATTTACAATAATATCTTCAAAACATTCATATAATCTTGATCCACAGACTTCAACTTATGCAGTTGAAGCTCAGCTTTTCTGTGGAATTTACGAAGGGCTTTTTTCTTATAACCCTTACACACTTGAACCAGAATGTGCCATTGCTGATTCTTATAAAATTTCAAGAAACAAACTTACATGGACTTTTTCAATAAAGCAGAATGCAAAATTCAGCAATGGCGAAAAAATTACAGCTCAGACTGTAAAAGACACATGGTTAAGGCTTCTTGATCCTTCAAAAAATGCGCCATTTGCTTCACTTTTTGACTGCGTAAAAGGTGTTGAAGATTATCGGACAGGAAAAACAACAGAACCTTCACAGCTTGGAATTATCGTAAAAGATGAATATACACTGGTTATCAAACTTAATGCACCTACAGAACACTTAACCAAGATTCTTTGTCATCATGCTTTTTCTGTAATGCACCCTGACAAAAACGTGTATAGCGGAGCATTTGTTATTTCTGAATACAACGAAAGTCATATTTTGCTTAAAAAAAATACATATTATTGGGATGTAAAAAATATCGCAGTACCATCAATAAGATTTTTCCTTTCAGATGATGAAGAAGAAAACACTTACTTGTTCAATATAGGCGAAGCAGACTGGATTACAGATTATGTTGATATTAACAGAGTATATAATTTATCTACTATTGTTTACTCTTCCCTTTTTAGTACAGATTATCTGTTTTTCAAATGCAACAGAACCCCTTTTAACAATCCCGATGTGCGTAACGCGTTGCTTTGTGCCATTCCAGCTGAAGAAATTCGTGCAGACAGATTTTTGAAAGCAAACACACTTGTTCTTCAGCTTCGAGGCTATCCAGAAATTTTTGGTGTTCCAGAAGAAGACATTGAAACAGCACAAGCCTTGCTTGAAAATGCAGGATATGACGGAAAAAACAATATTCTAAAAATTACCGTCTGCTTTACAGATGATGAGCCTTCCAAAAAACGTGCAGAAATGCTAAAAACTGCATGGCAAAAGATTGGCGTTGAAACAAATATTGTTTATAAACCTGCATTTGAATATTTAGACTGCATTGACACAGAAGATGCAGATTTATTCAATTACATCTGGATTGGCGATTTTGCAGATCCGCTGGCTTTTCTTGAACTTTTTAGAAGTACATCTTCTCTAAATGTTACAGGCTGGGCAGACAGCAAATATGATTCGCTGCTTGAAGAAGCTGCAAAAATTACAGACAATGCCAAAAGATATGAAAAACTTGCTGAAGCTGAACAGCTACTGCTTGACAGTGGTGCAATTTATCCGATTTCGAGAACAGTATCTGTCAATATTGTTGACTTTGAAAATGTAGGCGGCTGGTTTGATAATGCCCTTGATATTCATCCTTTAAAATACCTAAGGTTTATTAAGCCAGATCCCAAAGCAAATGTCGTCAAAAATTTCTGATAAGCAAAAAAAAATGCCAGTTTCAAAACTGGCATTTTTTTTTGCTTATTTTTTATAAATTAAACCTGATTATTTCATCTATTTACTCAAAAGACAAACAGCTTCTGCAGAAATTGCATTTCCATTTCCAATGTCACCAAGTTTTTCCCCTGTTTTTGCTTTTACAAAAACCTGTTCCGGCATTATTTCTAAAATATCTGCAATTGATTCAATAATCTGCTTGCGAAACGGCAAAAATTTTGGCTTTTCAAGCTGCAGGACACAGTCAAGATTTTCGATGTTCCATCCCCGATTCTTTACAAGCAAAAAAGCCTGTTTTAAAAGATTTTTTGAATCTGCTCCTTTCCATTTCTCATCAGAAGGAGGAAACATCTCTCCTATATCACCTAATCCGGAAGCACCCAAAATTGCATCAGTTATTGCATGAAGCAGAACATCTCCGTCAGAATGACCGTCTTCACCTTTTTCAAAAGGAATATTAATTCCACCAATCATCAAAGGACGTCCCGAAACCAATCTGTGCAAATCTGTACCAAGTCCAACTCGAATCATCAATTTTTTATCAAATCCTGTCTATAAGTAATTTTTTTGTTTTTTATATCTCCAGCGGAAATATAAACTGCACCGCAATATCTGTCCCAGATTTCTGTGTCATCTGTATATATTTTTCCATCTTTTTCGGCTTTAGCATGGGCTTCAAACAGCGGCACAAATTCAAAAGCCTGTGGAGTTTGAACAGCAAAAACTGTTTTTCGTTCCAGATGAGTTACAATCTTTCCATTTTCATCAGCTATTTTTTGTGTATCAACTGCAGGAACAGCAGGAACAGCAGCGCCGGATTTATCCAGCATGTTTACAACATCATTGATTATCTCTTTTGTTACAAAAGGACGTGCACCATCATGAACCAAAACAATATCCGGCATATTTGCCTGATTAAGACTTTTAACACACTTTAAGCCTTCAAAAACAGAAGCCTGCCTTGAATTTCCACCAGTAACAAAAGAAAAAGATATATTTCTGTTTTTGTGACTTACTAAATCTAAGCCCAAAGGCAGAAAAGACAAAGCCTTTTCTGCTTCAAGCTGTTGATTTTCAGGAATTGTTATAACAACAGTAGAAAATAAACCTGTTTCAAGGAATGTTTCTAAACAACGCCCCAGCACAGTTCCAGACGATAAATTATTTTCATCTATTGGAAGATATTCTTTTTTTTCTGAACCAAAACGAGTGGAAGAACCAGCCGCAGTAATAAGCAACGCAATATTTTTTTGCGGCTTATTCTTCGATATCATCTTCTTCCTCTTCCTCGTCCATTTCTTCTGATTCTTCTACTTCATCTTCATCATCAATAAATTCATCATCATCATCTGAATCATGAATTTTTGAAGAACTGCGTTTAGCATCAAGAGCAGCACCAAGAGGTTCAAGCTTTGAATGAAGAAGCTGTTCAACTTCTTTTGGTGTTTTGTTCAAAGCAAAAGAAATTTCATCTTCAAGCAGTTTTTTTGCTGAATCGTATAATTTACGTTCAAGAATCGGAAGTTCCTTAATTTTGCTTCGATGATAAAGAGAACGAACAATAGAAGCAATATCATTTACGGTGCCTTTCTTTAGAAGATCGAGGTTCATCTGATAGCGCAATTTCCAATCAGAAGGAATTGGTTCAAACTCTTCTGAAATAAGATCAAGAGCTTTTAATGCTTCTTCTTCAGAAACAATGGCTCTAATTCCTAAATCTGCAACCTTTTCAACAGGCACCATAATTGTCATATCAGAAACTTCAAGATAAATGACATAATACTTCAAAAGCTTATCTTTAAATTTCTTTTCGGTAATGTCTGTAATCCTACCGACACCTTGACTTGGATAAACAATTTTTTGATTAATTTCATACATAGAAGAATCACTCATAGGGGTAATTATACCACAAAATTGCATATGGGTCAAAGGCGTCTAAAAGTACATGCAAAGCAGTTTAAAAAAAAGAAAACCTCTGAAAAGTTTTACCTTTTCAGAGGTTTGGGTTCATGCCCTCCCACCCAGATAAGCAGAACGCCTAATTTAGTGTAACAAACTAACCAGCAGCAATAACACAAAGGAAAAAACTGCTGCTCTTATAGATTAACAACAAAAACCTATTTGTTGTGCTATAAGACTCATTTTACGCCGGTGTTAAGCTCAAGAATAAGTTCAACTTCACCACGCGAAATATGCATACGAGAAGCAATCTCATCTACACCCCAGCCTGACTTTGCAAGTTTAACAACTGTGTCACGCTGCTGAATAGAAGGAGCACCCTCTTCTCCCCTAGGCTTTTGAACACCACCACGCTGCGGTTCATTCTTGAGCAAGTCACCCATAATCTTAACCTGTTCCTGAGCCTCTTTAGAAATCTCATTAATGCGTGTTTCTGTTCTTGCAAGCCATTCACGGGCTTTCTGCATTTCATTAATTCTAGTTTCTGTATCTTTCAATATAACATCAAGAGATGCAAGTCTTTCTACAGCTTCATTTACACGGGTATTGCCGTCCAGGAGCTTATCAACAGATTTTTTGATATCAGCAACCTGTTCCGGCAATTTCTTTGCTTCAAGGTCGCAGGCTGCAATTCGTTTTTCAATCTGCTGAAGATTTTCAAATGAACGGTCAATGCCAGCCATAGTCTGTTCAAGAACATCATTCTTCTTTTCAAGACGGTCATATCGTCCAGAAATATCTGTAATTGAATCTTGATAACGTCTGATTTCAAGCTGAAGTTCCTGCAAATCATCGTTAGAGTTACGCAGCTCTGCAATCTTCTGGTCCATGTTTGATGACATTGTAAGCAGATTGTTGAAATTGTCTTCGATAATTTCAATGCGTTTCTTTTCAGTTCCGAATTTATTGAGCTTCTGAGAAACTTCGTCTTCCATTCGTCTGATTTTAAGGAATTCCTGTTCAAGGTCATTTGCAACCTGACGGAATGATTCAACACGTGTAATTTCTGTTTTAAGAGCTTCAAGTTTACCTTCAAGGTCATTTTTAAGCTCATCAGCTTTATCAAACAATTGAGTCTGCTGAACAAATGCTTTTAAGCGCTTATCAACATCGTCCATTGTAAGGTTGATTGCGTTTGCATCTGTCTGCATCTTAAGACGCATTTTTTCCTGGGTTGCTTCAGTTTTATCGCGAATCTCCTGTGCCTGAGCCTTAAGATCGCGCATTTTCTGATCTGCTTCCATATTCTGCTCACGAATCTTCTGTGCAGTTTCTTCAAGCATACCCTCATATGATTTTTTGAATTCTTCCATTGCTTCTGTTGCTCTTGCATCAAATCCAGCAACGGAACGGTCCATCTGAGAGCGCAAATCATCAAGCTCATTAGCAATGCGGTCTTTTTCTTCACGGGCTTTTGCCGTGTAATTTTCAATATCAACCGAGAATGAACTGCCAACCTGTTCAAGCTTTTCTTTTGAACTGCTTTCAAGATTTGCAATTTTCTCATCAAAAGCTTCTTTATATTCATTGAACTGAACAGAAAGTCTTTCACGCCATGTTTCAAAATCTGTCTTAACAGATTCAAGAGAAGCTTCTGTCTTTTCTCTGGTTGAATCAACATCAGTAAAGATTGTCTTAATCTGTGCAGTCAAATCACGGCGCTGATTTCCAAGCTGTTCCTGGATTTCAGCAGAATGTGTATCAAGAGCTGCCCGGATATGTTCATTTGAAGAAACCTTTGCTTCATCAAGTGCAGCCTGTGACTGGTCAACAAATTCTTTAATATTTGTTTCATATTCAGCAAGTTTGTCCTGCAAAGAACTGTCAAGGCTTTGAAGCTGTGTTTCAAAACGACCAGTCTGGTCTTTGAAACGATCAGCGAATTCAGCAAGGCGAACTTTCATGTCTTCAGCATACTGAAGCTCAATTTTATGTCTGTCATCTTCTGAAGCTGCTGCAAGTGTATTGAGTCTTTCTTCCATTGACTCAGTCCACTTATTCAATTCAACGTTGACAAACTCGCCTTTTTTATTCAGGTCATTGAAGAAATCATCTTCAAACAGCTTGAGTTTTTCAGAAACGTTTGTCGTAGCCTGTGCTTTAAGATTATTAAGTTCTGTTTCAAGATTCTGCAAACCGTTTGAAATATCTGCCGTGCCCTGCTGAACAGCCTGTTCAAATGAAGCCTGTTTTTCCTGCTGTTCATGGCTGAATGTTTCAAATTCATTTGCAATTTCAGATTTAATTTTTTCCATGCTTCCACGAAGCTGTTCTTCAAGCAAATTAACATCAGAAGAAAATTTATCAAATGATTTAAATCTATACATTACATCAGCTTGATAAGCTTCAAAACGGGTTGCAATTTCGTTGAGCAATGTAGTGTTCTTTGTTTCAAGATCGCCAGAAACCCTGTCATAAGAAGATGTCATTTCACGTTCAAGACCGGCAATCTGGTCATGCAGTGCAGATTCAATTTCCTGAATCTTTTCATCAGCTGTTCCCTGAAGCTTTGCTTCAACATTGCCGAAATTAGTCTGAAGTTCCAGAGTCTTTGCAGAGAATTCACCGTTCATATCTTCAAGAGCTGCTGCAACCTGTTTGATGTTCTGTTTGATGTCTTCTTTGAAAGTTGCAATTTTATGTTCTGTTTCGTTGAAAGATGATTCGATACGCATGTCGTTGCTGTCAAGACGGGCATTAAAATCTTCAATTCTTTCAACAGTTGTTCTTTCAAAATCAGCTACACGATTATCAAGCATCTGCAAAGTATCTTGAAATTTAGAAGAAATATTCTGCATGTCTGTGCGTACAGATTCTTCGTATGCACCCATTTCGAGACCAAGCTGGTTTCTGAACTTCTTTGCATAATCCTGAATTTCATTAATCTGAGCTTCAATAGATTTGCGGATTGTAACATTCTTGTCTTCAACAGCAGCAATATATTCATCCTTGCGACGGTTAGACTGTTCCTGCAGCTGTTTGAAAACAGCATCTTCAAGCACTGTTGCCTTTTTATTTGCAGCTTCAAAAGAAGCCTGAATTTTCTGGTCTACTTCTGTCAAAAGCTGAGCACACTTTTGTGTATATGCTTCGTACTGTTTTGCAATAACTTCTGTACGTTCATTATATTCATCAAGAAGAGTTGCTCCGATTTTCTGCAAATGTTCCTGATTCTGCTGAGAAAAATGATCTGTCAAACCAGGAATTGCAGCATCAACTTCAACAAGCTTATCCTGCAGTTCTTTAATTCGTTTGAAAGTACTGTCGAAATGCTTTGACTGTGCAGAAAGGTGCTGAAGATTTTCTTCTGCGCGGCCAGTTTTGTCAATTAAGTCTTTAATAATTGAATCATATCCATCAATGCGTGTTTCAACTTCAGAAAGAGCATTGATGCGGTCCTCTGTTTCTTTAGAACGAACCGCGAAATCTTCTTCAAATTTTTGAAGCCGTTTTACAGAAGCAATTGCCTGTGTCTGTTTTGTTTCAAGATCAATAGCCGCATTCTGCAAAGACTGACTTCTGCCTTCAAAGTATGCATCAAGATCTTCTTTGAGTTTGTCACTAAAACGTTTGACCTTATCAATAGACTTGTTGTTTGCATCCATCTGACGGAAGATAAGAACCAAAGCAAGACACGCAAAAAACGTTATAATATTACCAATCATCGGACCCCACCCAATTTTATTCTATATTAATACGAATTTATGTACAATTTAAAAAAACTGCTTTTATTAAAACATATTTTTCATTCTAACACAAGATTTTTCAATTGGCGATAGTTTTTAAAAGAAATATCTGCATGTTTTCCACCTTTTATGCCGAAAATGCTTTTCCAAAAAGGCAAAATATAAGCAGTTTTCATTCCAGCCTGTTTTGCACCATAAATGTCTGCATACAGGTTATTGCCAACGTAAAGAATCTTTTCTGGCGCAATATTTAATTCTCTTGCCAAAAGACCAAAAGCATATTTTGACGGCTTCAATGCTCCGCATGCTTCAGAACCCAAAACAGCAGAACACAAAGGCGCAAGCCCCCAGATATCACCTTTCTGTTCAGGCGGAAAATCTGAAAGGATTGCAAGTTTCAGGCCAGCTTTTTGAAAAGATTCAAAAGTTTCTCTTATATGAGGATATGGCTTTAATTTAATAAAAAATTTAACCAGACCTTTATAAATGATTCTGTCTATTTTTGCACGGGCGTCTTCTACAGAGATATGCATGTTCTCTGATAAAAGTCTTGCCTGATATTCATAAAAATCTGGCAGAGGAGCCGTACGGTGAAGAACTTTTCTGACTTTGTTGTATTGAATAAAAAAAGGAAGGTGACGCAAAAAATATGGCATAATGCGCACATAAAGACGCCAGTTAGAGTAAAGAGTTCCGTCAATATCAAATGCAACAGCTTCTATAGATGAGTTCATCTATTAATTTATACTACAAAGAAGCGCTGCTGTCTATCAAAAAAAATTACAATGCAAAAACTTCAGCAAAAAAACTGAAATTTCTGCATTTTTTTTGAGTCAACAGAATTGAATTTTCAGAAAAATCAAAGAGGCTGAAAACAGTTTGATGATTTTACACGGCAAAGATAAACATAAGTTCCTTGATTTGCTGCAACAAAATCATCAAAAGAAGTTGCAACACCGCTTTCGTAAACTTCAATATGACAGACACCAGCCTGATCAAAATACGGGAAGAAAACCAGGTCATGATGAAATGTCCATGTTTCAGGCTCATTGTCTGTATTCCATTCGCAGGTTTTTACGGCACCAAGATAAAGCATGTCAGGCTCGGTTGCAGCAAGAACATAGAGAAGCGGTTTAATCATATTGATTTCGTAACCAGCTTTTGGAACAAAACCAACATTCCGCACAGTGCCGTCTGCAGATTTTAAACCTGCAAAAGGATTTACCTGAACATCTACACCAAGCGTTCCGGCAGGAAATTCCTTGTCACGTTCGGCACAAACAGCAGCAGTAGCAAGATTTCTAATCCAGTCATAAGAACGGAACATTTCCTCTTCTTCTGCTTTTGACATGTACAAAGTTTCAGAAAGATCTATTGTAGGTGCTTTAATTGCATCAAGTTTTGTTGCACTTCCAGAAAGTGCAATAGTAATTCCATCAATTACCCATTTTGTAAAGCCGCTGCAGTTTACACCGATTTTTCCAGGCGTGCCGCTTCTTGCCTCGCCTGTTGAAATAAATACAGGATTTTCAAATTCATCATAGGCTGCATCTTCAATATATTCAAACTGAGGAAGCTTGCGGTTAATTTTTTCTATCATGTAGCGGTTATTAACATAATTGCGCGAATCAGCTTTTACATATGCCCACGGCACGGTTTCTTTTGTCAAATTGAAAAGTTCACTGAACGAAAGTTTCATTACATCGCTGAAAGGAATGCCGAGCGGAACACCGCGGCATGCATAAGCACCATGAATAATCAAATCAACTTCTGATTTTGGCTTTTTAGGCTGGCTGTCCGGTCGAAGACAGACATAAACACGGCTGTCAAACTGAAAATAAACATTTATGCGCAAGATTTTTCCAGATGAACAGTCACGGTAAACAACCCAAGAACCCGGTGCCTTTGCAGGAAAATCATAGTTATTTTCGCGTGGTGCATAAATAATTGCAAGTTCAGAACCTTCCCGTTCTGCACGAATTTGAAAGACCTGTCCAAAATCAGTCTGGAGATTTTCACATTCTCTATCGATAACTGCAGAAATTGGAGCCGTCAACCATGCTTCCATTGACTGTTCACGTATGGATGAAGAATCAGGAATAGACAAAATGCCTGTGTCAGCAAACATAAAACCTGACACGATAAGCGATAATACAATTCTACAGAAAAAATTTTTGGTTTTCATCATTACATTATCGGCACACTTGCAGAAAAAAAACACGGCTTCAAAAAGAATTTTTTAGCACAGTCCTGCCTGAATTTCAGAATTCTTATATTGAACACAGATACCAAAAAACAGGCTGACTAAAAGCATGCTAATCACTTAACGTATAGTTAGCTTCAAAAATAATATAGTCATCACTATTATTATGATCTGTTCTCATGTCTAATTGACGATTTGTAATGTTTCTTAAATCGCTTAAATTATAAGTAAAATTTTTATCATAAAACTCATCATCACCAGACGTATCATCTTCTATCCAATCAGTTAGTCTAAATTTAACAGAATCACTTATATCAGTCATGGAAGATATTGTATATATAGTACTAGAAAAATTATGAGTACTTGTACTATGTTCCCCTACATTTTTACCTGACCAATGTAATACATTTGTTTCTGTCCCACCATTAAAGCTAAAATATATCCACCCTTTAAATGAAGCATCACTACCACTGTCATCTACCTCCGAAACGAAAGTAAACGTATCAGCAAGCCTGAACTCTACCGGTCTTATGCCAACATCCAATGTTGTCGTGCTAGAGTCACCGCCAGCCACCTGTGCAAATATTTCGTATGTTCCAGGGTCAAGATAACGAATATATTCACCGCATGTCTCGTTAAACGGCTCTGGCGTTCCAGATACTCCACCCACAGGCGTAACTGTGCCGCTTATAGCGCTGCCGTTTGAACTTTTTATTGTTAAAGGCATTCCTCCGCCACCGGACACAGTTACAGAATCGCCATAGTTAAGATAACTGTATCTGCATGTTTCAGATGAGCCTGCAACAGTTTTTACCGTCTCTCCGTCTTTTTCATAATATGTAATTACCGGCACAGCTGCAGCCCAGACTGTTTCAAGAATTGCGTCTCCTGCCCTTGGATAAACTATTCCACTTGCAGGATACATGGCTCCTGTTCTTGTGTCTTTCCATGCGTAAAGTGCAACCGGCGAAACAAGAGCTGAGGCATATGGAGACATATCAATTCCAGCAGCTGTTGTAAAAACCAAATTCTGAACAAGTGTTGTATCTGTCAAAGTATTTTTCAAGGTGCATCTAAAATCTGTTATAAATGCAAGATAGTTATCAATAGTAATTTCTCTCTGAGGGCACACTGCATTTCGTGTACTTCCGTCTGAAAGGTGAATTACTGCAGTACCAGAAACCATATCACCAATGTTCATTTCGGGAAGCACGCTTTTTGGTGTTGAAGAATCTAGCCCTGTTAAAACAACCGGAGAAGCACCGTTTATAGACAAAGAAATATCTATTGTTGATATAGATGGATTAAAATAAGGGAAAAGACTGAAAAGTTTGCCTTCAGAAGCAGAACCGGAAGAACCATTTGAACCACCTGCTCCACCATTATTATTAGAAGATGTACCTGCACCCCATCCACCGGTGCTTCCGTCGTGGTGCAGCGGGTTGCTGGTTGAATCGTGTAATGTAGCACCTCCTCCGCCACCGCCGCCACAAGAAACACAAACTGTCAAAATCAAAGATAATGCCAAACAATACAAAAAGGCAAAAATGTTTTTCCCCATATTTTTATGAACGCCCCAAAACAATAAAGATTTCTACATTTCCTGATTTTCAGAAAACATCTGCAGATTTTACACATAAAAACATAATGCAAAAAAATACAGTTTTGAAATCACAACGCTGCACAAAGATAAAGCTTTGTCAAAATCTATTTTGCGCAAACGATTCATTGTTATAGCAATTGCAAATATTTGTAAAGTTTTTTTTATTTTTTTTTGCAACATTTTAAAATGTAACATTGAATTTTACAAAACGAAGTCGAAAAATCTCCAAAATGTAAAAATTTTTAATGCTTGAAAAGCATTGGAACTAATAAGGGAAAGGACAAACCCCTACCCAGGGTTTTCGCAGAAGTTTAATCACATACTTTAGTCTGGTTCGGCGAAAGGCTATCAGCACAGCTGATAGCGGCGAGATTTTGCTTCACAAAACTCGCAACTTTCTACAAGTTATGCTAGTTTGCGCAAGCAAACTAGCCGCTATTCGCGACAGCGAATAGCCGAGCACTGCCAAAGGCTTTCGGCAGCCTTTGGAAACCGCAGATAATTCACATTTTTTTGGTTGTGTTCTTCGCGGCAACAGTGGGAGCAATTCTTTTTTTATTGGTTCATGCCGGCTGCACAACCTGACGGGGCTGCCTGATAAGCAATGTCATGCTGAATTTATTTCAGCATCTTCGCTGAATATAGCGCATGAATTCCAAACCAAATTCGGCATTACATAATCATATCGCTTTTCTTCCTTATTATGACTTTTCATAAATGACAAAAAACGGTACACTCAGAGAAGTGCCTTTCTTCAGGCACATTCAATCGAAAAAATCGGTTTTAAACCGAAAGAATATATACCTAAAGAGACATTATGAATTTTACAGAACTTTCGCTTGATGCAAGCCTTCTTAATGGCATTGCAGATGCAGGATATGAAACCTGCACACCTGTTCAGGAACAGGTGCTCTGCGGCGCAATGCAAGGCGCCGACCTTTATGTACAATCCCAGACGGGAACAGGAAAAACTGCCGCATATCTTATTACAATTTTTCAGCAGTTATTATTAAAAGCCGAAATGAAAGGCAAAAAAGCACTTATTATGGTGCCAACAAGAGAACTTGCCGTACAGGTTGAAGAAGAAGCAAGAACACTCGGCAAACACACAAACTTAAAATGTGCAAGTTTTTATGGCGGTGTCGGCTACGAACGCCAGAAACAGCAGCTTTCAAAAGGCGTTGACATTCTTATTGGAACCCCTGGTCGTGTAATTGACCTGCAGGAAAGCGGCTCGATGGATTTGAGCAATGTAGGTTTTCTTGTTGTTGATGAAGCTGACCGCATGTTTGACATGGGCTTTTATCCAGATTTAAGAACGCTTATTAAAGTTCTGCCTGAAACAAAAGCACGCCAGACAATGCTTTTCAGTGCAACACTGAACACGTATGTTAAAAACCTTGCATGGGAATACACCGAAGATGCACAGGAAATTACCATTGAATGTGAAAACATTACAGTAAGCGAAATTGACCAGCAGCTTTATCATGTTTCAAGTGACGAAAAAATGAAGCTTCTCTGCGGCATTCTTTCAAGGGAAAAACCAGAAAGCGTAATAATTTTCTGCAACACGAAACGGACATGCGAAGTTGTTGCAAAACGTCTTCAGCACAACGGCTTTGAAACAGAATTCATCATCGGAGATTTGCCGCAGTCAAAACGGCTGCAGGTTATTGATTCTTTCAAAAAAGGTTCGCTCCGCTGTCTTGTTGCAACAGACGTTGCAGCACGCGGCATTGACGTAGACAATCTTGCAATGGTTGTAAACTACGACCTGCCAAACGAAGCAGAAAATTACGTTCACCGCATTGGCCGCACAGCCCGTGCAGGCAAAAGTGGCAAAGCTTATACATTCTGCAGCGAACAGGATGTTTACAGCCTTCCACCAATTGAGCGGTATATCGAAATGTCAATTCCTTCTGAAGTTGCAGATGAAAGCTTAATGGCAGAAGACAAAAGCGCGGGAATCTACATTAAAACAACGAACTACTATAACGACGAACACGATGACCGCGGTTACCGCCACGACAGAAACAATCATGGCAGAGACCGTGAAAACGGCCGCCGTTACAACGCAAAAAGCGACTATAAACGAAACGGCTATAAAAAGCAGGACAACTTCAAAAAGTCTGACGGCAAAAAGCCATACGGCAAAGATTTTCAGCATGAAGCCGAAGACCTTTCAAATCTTTCATTTGAAGAGCGCATGAAAGTCTACAAGCAGAAATATGCGGGCGACATGCAGTCAAATGCTGCACCAAATTCAAATGCAGGTCAGAAAGACAGCCGCAAGAAAAATTATCAGCCGCGCAATGATAAAAAACGCAGCAATTCAAAGCAATATGATGCAAAAAAGAATGGTTCATACAAAGGCAAGCCAAAAGGAAACCGGAAGCAGTATGAAAAAAATAATGCACCTGCAAAACCAGCAAAACAAAGTATTTTTGCAAAACTTAAAAATCTTTTTGCAAAAAAATAAAAGGAAAACGATTTGATTACAGTCAGCGACGTAAGTCTTAAATTCAGCGAAAAACCACTTTTCAAAGATGTAAATTTGAAATTTACACACGGCAACTGCTACGGCATCATCGGTGCAAACGGAGCCGGAAAATCTACATTTTTGAAACTTCTTTCCGGCGAACTTGAACATGATTCAGGTCAGATAATCATTACACCAGGCGAACGAATGGCCGTATTAAAGCAGGATCACTTTGCCTATGACTCATATCCTGTAAAAGAAACAGTCCTCATGGGTTTTCCGAAACTTTATGAATGCCAGAAAGCACGCGATGCAATTTACGAAAAAACCGACTTTACAGAAGAAGACGGAATAAAAGCAAGCGAACTTGAAGGCGAATATTCTGAACTCGGCGGATGGGAAGCAGAAAATCAGATTGAACAGATGCTTTCTGGTCTTGGTCTTGATGAAGAGTACCACGACCGAATGATGAGCGAACTCGACGAAAGCCAGAAAGTCCGCGTTCTTCTGGCACAGGCACTTTTTGGTGCCCCGGAAATTCTGCTTCTTGACGAACCTACAAACGGTCTTGATCTTGAATCAATCAACTGGCTTGAAGAATTCCTGATTGATTTTCCAAACACCGTCATTGTTGTAAGCCACGACCGACACTTCTTGAACAGTGTCTGCACATGCATCTGCGACATTGACTACGGCAAAATTACAACATTCAGCGGAAACTATGATTTCTGGTATCAGATGAGCCAGATTATGCAAAGACAGGCAAAAGACCAGGCAAAGAAACGCGAAGAAAAAATGAAAGACCTTCGTGAATTCATTCTGCGATTTGCTTCAAATGCATCAAAAAGCCGTCAGGCAACAAGCCGCAAAAAGATTTACGACAAACTTGCTCTTGAAGAACTTCAGGTTACAAGCCGCAAATTTCCATATGTAAATTTCAAACCGGAAAGAGAACCGGGCAACAATATTCTTCGTGTTGAAAAACTGAACTACAACAACGAAGGCATTCAGCTTTTGAAAGATTTTTCACTTACAGTAAACCGCGGCGAAAAAATTGCATTTGTCGGTGTTGAACACAAATCAAAATCAGCTTTCTTTGACATCATTACAGATACAATCAAAGCTGATTCAGGTGAAGTTTATTGGGGTCAGACAATAACATATTCTTACATTGGAATTGATACGACACCATATTTCAAAAACGACCTGAACATTACAGACTGGCTGCGCCAGTTCTCAAAAGAACAGGACGAAGCTTATGTGCGCGGCTTTTTGGGACGAATGCTCTTTAGCGGAGATGAATCGCTTAAACCTGTAAAAGTCTTGAGCGGTGGCGAAAAAGTGCGCTGTATGCTTGCAAAAATGATGCTGAGCGGTGCAAACGTGCTTATTCTTGATGAACCGACAAACCATCTTGATCTTGAAGCAATTGAAAGCTTGAACGAAGCACTTGTTGATTTTCCGGGAATTGTTCTTTTCAACAGCCATGACCACGAATTCATCAGTTCAATTGCAACACGCATCGTAGAAATTACACCAAACGGCGTTATTGACCGCATGATGGACTTTGATGACTACCTGAAGGACGAACAGATTAAGGCTCTCCGTCAGGAATATTACAAAGATTCAGATAAAAAAATCAGATTCTAAAAGACATTTTTGAAGGGAAGACAACCCTCTTCTTGCGAGGCGGGGTTTTCTTCCCTTCAAACATCCCATCTTTCCCAGCACGCCTTTTAACTTCTAACAAATTTTGTGCTTAAACTTTGCGGTGATTTGCATTTGCTTCATCAAGAATAATATAAACATAACAAACGCCATAAAAAATAGCTTTACCTGTTTTCAATTGCCTTTTCAAACAGCTGAATGATTTTCTGCTTTAAATCAGTTAATTTTTGTGTGTCGTCAGATGATTCCACATTTGGCTGTTCAAGGAACAGCTGGTACGGCATGATTTCTAGTGTATCAATAATTTTTTGAATAACCTCGACTGATGGAAAATTCTTACCGTTTTCAATAGCATTCAGATAATTTGGGCTTAAACCTATTTTTTCTGAAAATTCAAGTTGGCTAAAGTTAGACTTGTTGCGGAAAAATCTTAAATTCTTAATGAATACTTCTTGGAAATGTGTCATTAACTCTTGATATTCGTTCATTTTGCTATAAAAAGAACCAATGTATTACAGTTAAAACAACTGTAATAAAGTTGACAAAATCACTTTATATCAATTAGAATAACTGTATATCAGTGAAGAATGTCCCGAGACAGTCAGATTTTTATTATCTTCACTGTTTTTGACAAGTTTGCATGATGTGGTCATTAGAAATATAAATTTAAAGAGGGTTTTATGAAAAAAATTATCACTTTAATTGTTCTTTTTTCGATGGTCTTAGTAGTTTTTGCAGAAGAATTCAAAGGATTTTTAGGAATACCTTTTGGAACATCGAAAGCACAGTGTCTTGCTATAATGGAAAACAAAGGATGGACATTTCAAAGCTCTATGTCGGATTATAAGACTCAATTTTTTACAGGTAAAAAATATGCAGGAAAAGATATAACAGGAATATTAATGAGTTTTGAGGGAAATAATCTTAATGTTGTCTGTGTTATGTTGGAAAATAGCGATGCGGTGGAAATATTCAAAGCGATGAGTAAAAAATATGGATTGAGAAAAATTGAAAATGAGAATTATTACATTACGAATGATTATAATGCAATTATATCTCTGTCAGACGGTGCTTTAATTATAATAGATCCGCCAATGGATAACAGCACATTGGATTCAGATATATAATAAGGAAATGCTTCCATTACGCATTTTCTGTTTTTATATATTGCATATTTAAAATTAATTAATAATAAGGTTGAAAAGGCATTTTAAGTTGCAACATATGCAACCTGTTTTGGAGGATAGTTTATGTCAGAACAAAAAAAGAAAAACAAGGTAACCTTAATCATTTATTTAATAGGTATTCCACTTTGTATTGCTGTAGCATATTTTGCTTCATTACAAGGAGAGAAATCTGTTACAGAATTAAATAATTATCAGGGTTTTAGTTTAGTAGCATCGGAGAATGAAATAGATGGTTCTTTAAAGAATCGTGTTGAGTATTATACATATAGTGATTCATTCAATCCATCAGTTCTTGAGGAGCTATGCAAAAAGAAAATGAAATTATATAAAAAAAATATGGATTTTAATTCCTATAATATGGTTGTCTTTTCTAGTTCGCAATATGTAGTACGTTCTAAGTATCCGATTGGTGCTAAATATGGAGATGAATTAGATAAATTAAAACATATAAAAGCATTTTTCATTTACAAACACTATAATAATTTTTCTGAATTAAGTTATTATGAAAAAAATGCAGCTGAAAGTATTGCCGTAAGAAAAAATATTCAATAGTTTTAAAACTCTAGCTATCTTTGCACCAAAGGAACTTTACTAACATTTTGATTCTATAAAAAATATAAGCTTGAATTGATAATCTGACAAGAGTTTGCTTTGTGCACAATGTCATGATGACGATTGCCCACTTTGGTCATTTTCTCAAAACGTCATGATGACGATTACAGTTTTTCCACAAAAACAATCTTCATAGATGTGCTCATCAGTGAAGATTCTGCTTTTCTGGCGGAAAGCAGTGACTTGCGGACGCGGACTGCCTCATGGCTTGCCATGCGAGCAGTCCGACGGACGCAAATGAACAGATTAAGGCTCTCCGTCAGGAATATTACAAAGATTCAGACAAAAAAATCAGATTCTAGCATTAAAAATGGAACCCGCTGTTTACAAAGCTGGTTCCATTTTTTTTCAAACTTTACTCTTTCCGGCACTTTTTAAAGATTCACTTAATGAATTGACAAGCAAATTGATTGCACTTTACTATGAACTCAATGAATTTGGATGATTTAAACGAAGAACAGAAAGAAGCGGTAACTTCAACAGAAGGTTTTATACGTGTAATCGCCGGCGCAGGTTCGGGCAAGACACGTGCACTTACAAACCGCTTTGCATATCTTGTAAACGAAATCGGCGTGCTGCCTTCAAACATTCTCTGCGTAACATTTACAAACAAAGCTGCAAACGAAATGCGTTCGCGCATACGAAAGCTTACCGGCGACAACGACACAGGTTACATTTCAACTTTTCACGGTTTCTGCGTCAGCATTCTGCAGGAAGATTCAAATGCAGTAAATTATCCAAAATCTTTTCTTGTCCTCGACAATTCAGACATAAACGCCATGCTTCAGATTATCTACGAAGAACGCGGTCTTTCTTTAAGACAGATGACTTTTGGCCATGCACGCGACATGATTGAAATGAAGAAACTGTGGGAAAAGCCTGATTATTACAAAGACATGATAAGCATGAGTCTTGATGAACTTCACAAAAAATATCTTGAAGCAGACAAAACTGATGACATTATTTTCTACGGTTATCTTTATCAGGAAAAGAAATGCTTTGGACTTGACTACAACGATCTTTTAAAATTTTCAATGTTCATTTTTGAGCAGAACCCGACTATAAAACAGAAATGGCAGGAACGCCTTGAATACATAATGATTGATGAGTTTCAGGACATTGATTTGATTCAATATCAGCTCATGGAAATATTATGCGGTTACCACAAAAATCTTTTTGTCGTCGGCGACCCTGACCAGACAATCTACACATGGCGCGGTGCAGATATAAAATATCTTATGAATTTTGACAAAGCATTTCCTGACGTCAAGACTATTTTCATGATGAAAAATTACCGTTCTTCACCGGAAATAATCAAGGCCGCAAATTCACTTATAGACAAAAACAGCCACCGAATAAAAAAAGACTTAATACCTGTGCGAAATTCGCAAAACATGCCTGTTTATTTTCATGCAAAAACACCAGAAGACGAAGCATGTTTTATTGCAGACCAGATTGACCTGCTTGAAAAACGAGGAATAAACAAAAGCGATATTGTTGTTCTTTACAGGGCGCATTACATAAGCCGCACAATTGAAGAAGTTTTTAACAGCCGGAAAATTTCATATACGCTGTTTTCTGGTCTGCCGTTTTTTGAACGTGCCGAAATAAAAGATACTCTTTCTTATTTAAGGATGATTTCTTATAAAGACGATTTGTCTTTTCTGCGCATTGTAAACATGCCAAAGCGAAACATCGGCGAACGGCGCATGAATTATTTAAAAGAATATGCAGAAAAAAACGGCGGAAGCCTTTGGAATGCGCTTAAAATCTGCCAGGATGATGAAATTTTTGACAACACAAAAGCAAAAGAATTTATTGCCCTTATCGAAAAATATGCAGAATGTCATTCAAAAATGCAGATTTCTGAACTTTTCAGTCATGTAATGAATGAATCAGGATATGAAACAGCGCTGCGCACAGAAGGCTGTCAGGAGCGGCTTGATAATCTTGCAGAACTCAAGCAGTCAATCTACGAATACGAAACGAGCTGCGGAGAAGAATCAACGCTTGAAAATTATCTTTCGCATGTTGCACTGTACACAAATTCAGACCTCGGTACAAAAAAAGACACAATCCGCTTCATGACAATTCATACAGCGAAAGGTCTTGAATTTCCGGTTGTTTTCATTGCCGGCATGAACGAAAATATGTTTCCAAGCAAAAAGGTTGATTCTGCCGCCGCAATGGAAGAAGAACGAAGGCTTGCTTTTGTTGCATATACACGCGCAGAAAATCAGCTTTATCTTACAGAAGCAGAAGGAACATCGCTCGGCTTTGGCTTCAGGTTTCCTTCAAGGTTTGTTTTTGATGTTGATAAAAATCTTCTTGTATATAAAGTTGAGCTGCCGGAAAATCTTGTAAAAGATGCAGTGCGCTATATTGAAGAATCTGACACTGCCCTTTCAAAGATTTCTTCCCTTTCAAACTTAAAACAAGGCGCAAGAGTTGAACACAGCATTTTAGGACCTGGCACAATAGAATCAATAGATGAAATCAAGCATGTTTATACAATTAAATTTGACAAAATTTCAACACCACGCAAAATGAGCTTTAAAGCTCCGTTAAAAGCAGTTGAAAACTAAAAATGCCTTATGCCCATGCCTTGAATAATTCAGGTGCAAGGTCTGTTTTTTTTATACGATTCATTTGCCATACGAATTCAAAAAAACTTCATTTTTTCTTGCCGCCGCATAAAAAAAATCGTATTTTAGGAACATGAATTACGAACAATACACCATTAAAGCGCAGGAAGCGTTGCGCAATGCTACGGTTCTTGCCCAGCAGGAAGATCACAGTGAAGTTGGAACAGCGCATCTTTTGTGTGCTGTACTCGAACAGACAGACGGAATTATTGTGCCGCTTTTTGAGCGAATCGGTGTGCCCATAAACAAAGTATTAGACGAAACAAAAACACTTATTGCCCAGACACCAAAAATGCACGGCAATGTGCAGATTTCACTTTCGCCTGAAACTGCAAAAGTTCTTGCAAAAGCAGAAAAAGAAGCTGCAAAACTAAAAGATGAATATCTTTCGGTTGAGCACATTCTGCTTGCCTTGACACAGACACAAGATAAAACAGCAAATCTGCTTGAAAAAAACGGCGCAAACTACAACGACATTATTGCAGCATTAAAAGAAATACGCGGAAACGACCGCGTAACGTCTCAAGATCCAGAAGCTACATTAAAAAGCCTCGATAAATATTGCCGCAATCTTACAATGCTTGCCAAACAGGAAAAAATTGACCCTGTAATTGGCCGTGACGACGAAATAAGACGCGTAATGCAGGTTTTAAGCCGCCGCACAAAAAACAATCCTGTGCTCATAGGCGAACCAGGCGTTGGCAAAACAGCAATTGTCGAAGGTCTTGCACGACGTATTGTTTCAGGCGACGTGCCTGACAGCTTAAAAAACAAAAAGCTGCTTGCACTCGATCTTGGAGCACTTATTGCCGGTGCAAAATTTCAGGGTGAATTTGAAGAACGCTTAAAAGCTGTAATAAATGAAATCCAAAAAGCAGAAGGCAGCGTTATTCTATTTATAGATGAACTGCATACACTTGTCGGTGCAGGTGCAAGCGGCGGCGGTGCAATGGACGCAAGCAATCTTTTAAAACCAGCTCTTGCAAGAGGCGAACTCCGCTGCATTGGTGCCACAACTCTGGATGAATATCGCAAATATATCGAAAAAGACGCAGCGCTTGAACGACGGTTTCAGCAGGTTTATTGTGCAGAACCAACTGTCGAAGACACAATTGCAATTCTCCGCGGTCTTCAGGAAAAATATGAAATTCATCACGGCGTGCGCATAAAAGACGAAGCACTTGTTGCCGCCGCAACATTGAGTAACCGCTACATTACAAGCAGGTTTTTGCCAGACAAAGCAATTGACCTTGTTGACGAAGCTGCAAGCCGTTTAAAAATCGAAATTGAAAGCCAGCCGACAGAACTTGACCAGGTTGAGCGCCGAATTCTTCAGCTGACAATTGAAAAACAGGCACTTTCAAAAGAAGACGACAAAGCTTCAAAAGAACGGCTTGAAAAAATTGAAAAAGAACTTTCAGAATTGTGTTCAAAACGCGATGCAATGAAGCTTCAGTGGCAGAACGAAAAAAGCAGCATTGACGAAATCAGGCAGCTGAAAGAAAATCTTGAACAGCTTAGAATTGAAGAAACAAAATACACGCGCGAAGGCAATCTTGAAAAGGCTGCAGAAATCAAATACGGAAAAATTCCAGAAGCAAGCCAGAAAATCGAGCTTTTGACAGAAAGAATGGAAAAAGCCAAAAACGAAAATGAATTAAATTCAAGAAAGCCGCTTTTACGGCAGGAAGTTTCAGAAGAAGACATTGCACAGGTAATTTCAGTCTGGACAGGCATTCCAATAAGCAAAATGATGTCCAGCGAAATGCAAAAATATCTTAATCTTGAAAAAGTACTTCATGAACGCGTAATCGGACAGGAAGAAGCTGTTTCGGCAGTTGCTGACGCAATAAGAAGAAACAGAGCCGGCCTTTCCGACGAAAACAGACCTTTAGGCAGTTTTCTTTTCATCGGACCTACAGGCGTCGGCAAAACCGAACTTGCAAAAACACTTGCAGATTTTCTGTTTGACGATGAACGTGCACTTACACGCATCGACATGAGCGAATATATGGAAAAATTTTCAGTTTCGCGCCTTATCGGTGCACCACCTGGATATGTCGGCTATGACGAAGGCGGTCAGCTTACAGAAGCTGTAAGAAGACGGCCTTACAGTGTTGTACTCTTTGACGAAATTGAAAAAGCACATCCAGATGTTTTCAACGTGCTTCTTCAGGTTCTTGACGATGGACGACTGACAGACAGCCAGGGCCGCATTGTCGATTTTAAGAATACAATAATCATAATGACAAGCAATTTAGGCTCGCAGCTCATTCTCGAAGCAGATTCAACAGAATCAATAAAACCTGAAATTGATGCACTTTTAAAGACAACGTTCAGACCCGAATTTTTGAACAGAATTGATGAAACGATAATGTTCAGCAAGCTTGACCGTTCATTTATTGATGCAATCGTAAAAAAACAGGTCAACCTTGTCGCAAGACGGCTTGAACAAAGACACATCAAACTTGGAATTGACGACAGCGCTGTCCGCTTTATTGCAGAAGTCGGTTATGATCCGCAGTTTGGTGCACGGCCGCTAAAAAGAGCCGTACAGACATATCTTGAAAACCCGCTTGCAAAAGCAATTCTTCGCGGCGACTATCCCGAAGGTTCAAGCATAACAGTCAGTGCTGACAGCGATAATAACAGTCTAATATTCAGTTCGCAAAAAAGCCCTGCATAAACATGAGCTTTTCATGCTAAAAAAAACATGGATGCTGCAGCTGAACTAAAAGTTTTTCAAGCTGCAGTTTTCAGTGTCTGTCAAGACATAAAAAAACGGAACATTCCATTAAAGGTCTGTTCCGTTTTTTTATAAACAGTGTATGCAGTCTTAAAAGTCACTCAGCAGATTTGCTTTTTTTCTTTTCATATTTGCCATATTTGCAGCCGACATGACCAATTGAAACATTATCCAAAAATTCAAGCTGCTTTGAAGCAATTTTTCTGAAAATTTTTACTTCTCCATGACCATTGCCACCAGTCCATAAATTATCATGAAGTTTCTTTCCGTTTGGTGCTTCATAATTGATTCTCAGCATATCTTCTTTTGAACAGAAAACACTGATATCAACAAGATATTTTGAATCTTCTGCAGTAACGCACCAGTGAATTTCATTTGATTCTTCAAACATTGTAAATGATGTTGATGCTTTTTTGAAAAGGTTTAAGAAATTGAACTCATATTCTTTGTCTTCGAGTTTCAGATAAACCAACAGTTTATTATCTTTTGGAATACCAAAAACACGAGGAGACCCACCGCCAACTTCAAGACAAGAATTTGATAATTCTTTTCCTGTAACAAGGCTTGTTATGTCGCAGCTTGAAAGCCAGACCCATGGATTTATAAAATCGGCGCCCCAGTTTTTATCTGCATAACCATAACTTGACTCAGATTCAACATTATATGCAACGCCATCAATTGTTACTTTTCCAGAATATTCTGTTTTGACACCCTGCGCATGCCAGTACATTTCAAAGAAGTGAAAAACACGGAAAAACCATGAAGTGCCATAACCAACACAATATGGAATTTTTTTGGAAACCTTAAGATTCCATGTCATTGTTCCAGCATCTGTCATGCATTCCGGATATCTGATTGCTTCTTCTTTATCAACGCTTACAGTACCTGAAATTTCTTCTTCGGACAAAATACATGAACCAATCTGAAAATCAAGTCTTGAACGTTTGTTAACAAGTTCATTTGCAGGATAATAATTGTTTATCTGTTTCGCATCTTTTCCCAGACACCCTGCTTTAATCATAACATAAGACGGACGGACACCATACATTACATTATCAGAGCGCTGTGCAAGAACAACTTTATTTGGATATAAATTAGGATTTATTGCAAAATACTCAATAAAAAATGCTTTTTCTTCGCCTGTAACAGCATTTTTTCCTGTAAATGAATGATACCACCTGTCATATCCATGACGAGAGTATCTTCCTTTGAGCATAAATAAGTTGCGGCGCAGATAGCGTTTTGCATCAGACATTCACGAGACTCCAAAAGAAGCAATTAAAGTGTGCGGTCAAGAGTTCGAGAAATATCTTCAGCTTCTTGAGGGAAATTCTCATTCAAATATTCAAAGCAGTCCATTGCTGCACTCTGAATATGTTCATACCAAATATCATAAAGTTCGTTGTTTACAGATGCAGGATAAGGAGCACCTTGAACTTCTGATAAAAGCTGCCGTAATTTGTCACAAAATTTACTATCCATATTCAATCCTCTCTTCTGAATGAATGAACAAACTTGAATAATTTCCGGCAGTTAATGCCAGAAAATCTTTTATTTTCCCACCTGCATTGAAAAGATGATTTTTCACAAAATCAATGCATTTCAACCCCAAAACATCAGAAATCAACTGGCTAAATATGTTTTCACATATTCAAAGCAAACAGCAAGCTGATACTTTTCGAACGATATTTCTAAAAATTGCAATTTATAGAGATATCAAAACAATTATAACTGCAATCTGCTGTTTTTACCAGTAAAAAATTTATAAAACCGTATTAATTTATATCAAAATTTTCAAAATAGCAATAGCGACACTTTTTATAGCAACAAAGGCAGTCAATTAAAAAAAGAAACCTCAACACAGTACATCGAGGTTTCTTTTTTCTCATAAGACAATACAGCCGGTTTTGCTGTTCTACATTTCAGTGCATATTATTATGTGATTTAATAAACAGAAAGTTTATTGAACCCATTCTTCTTCGTCACGCTCTCCAATTACAAGATCACCACATTCCCATGCAGCCCTTAATGAATTAACAAAATTATTTGTCATTTCATCAGAATCCCTCTTGCGAATCGGTTTTCTGGCGTCTTCTTCATCAAGAACAATTGCACCACGGCTTTTAGAAATATTAGAAAGGATTTTCTTTCTGAATTCAGGTTCTTTGCCACAAATAAGGACTGCAATATCAACATCGCTCATAGAATGCAATTTTTTCTGCAGATAACGGTCATCTGCATTTATTACATCATCAAGTGTAAACAGGCGCTTTCTAAGATCAGATTCCAGTTCTGTATCAACCAGGCTTAAATTTGACAGGATATTTTTTTCTGCCCCGGAATCCATTTTTCTTAAAATATTTGCTAAAGCACCTCGTCCGTCAATAGTATTGTGGCGTGGAGTTTTAAGACTTTCTGCTTTTTCACGCATTGTTTTATCAATTCTGCCCAAAATGTCAGGCGGAAAATTAGTAAGCTTTGCAAGCCGGCGTACTGTCTCTTTGCGCTCTTCATCATCCATCTGATTTATTACAGCAGCAGCAACAGCCGGTTTTACCTGTGAAAGTACAAGAGCACGCACAGGAGCAGACTCGTCTTTTAATATAGTAAACATCTGTTCGCCATCAAGATCTTTCAGATATTCAAAAGGTTTGCCACCTTCAAAAGGCACAGCTTTCTGCATCAATTCCTGAGCACGTGCCTCGCCGAAAGCTTTTTCAAGAATTGTGCGTGCAGTGCCGACACCACCACCCTCTTTTGCCTGTTCATACAAATCTGCAAATTCTGCAATAATTTGTTCTGCTTCGTCAGGGTCAACACGGCGGACGCTTGCAACTTCTGGAATAATCTTGTCAACAAGGTCAGACGGCAGCAGTGCAATAACTTTTGCAGCTTCGTCAACGCCAATCAAAAGAAGGAATTTTGCAACACGGCGGCATGCACTGTCTTTACTAGGAATCTTATACAAAATATTGTCTTTTGTATCATTCGGTTTATTTATTCTTTGAACTGCCGCCGGTTTTGAAGAACTGCCAGAAGTCATTGCAAAACCTTGCCTTGAATCAGACTTTCCATATAAATTCTGCAAAGGCTGGGCTTCAAATTTTTTAGGCTGAAAAGCAGTGCGTCCTGTGCGTGCTGCAAAAGCAGCAAAATCGAACTGATTTTCTTCAGGAGGTGCAACAAATTCGCGCACGGGACTTGCATTCAAATTTTTTGCATCAACAGCCTTGCGCTGGGTCTGTGGAACCGGTGCAGGTTTTTCGGTCTTTGATTTTTCTGTTGCATAAGCCTGTGCACGCATTCCTGTAGCATATGACTTTAATTCCGGTGAAAGTGACTGTGCAGGCGCCTTCGGAGGCTCAGACGGCATACTTTGGTTTTGAAAAGCCGGTGCAGAATTATACTGCTGAACAGGCGGCTGACTGAACTGCTGGCCCTGATAATTCTGAGTCATACCATATTGCGGTTGAACCGGATTCTGAATGTTTTGAGCAGGCGGCTTTGTTCCAAAAAGCTGCGCAAAGAATCCCTTCTTTTTGGGAGCTTCACTTTGCGGCATTGACTGCTGATTATAATATTGAGTCTGCTGCGGTGCAGGCTGCTGATTCGTATATTGCGGCTGATATGGAACCGGCTTTGGTTGTACAGACTGCTGATTCTGACCAGGATTCTGTTCGAACTGTCTGTTTTGCTGAAAAGTCTGTTGCGGCGAAGCCTGCTGGTTAGCATATTCAGGCTGATATGGAACAGGCTGAGGTTGTACAGTCTGGTCGTTCGTTTTTTGATTTATTTGACCAGACTCTTCAGCTTTTACATGAGAAGAATTTTCATTTTTTGCTCTTATATCTTTGAGGAAAGCCTGAAATTCCGGGCTTGACCGGAAATCTGAATCTTTGCCGTCTGCCGCTTCTGAAGTTTCCGGCGAAACAGGCTCCTGCGGCACATATGGAACAGGTTTATAATCAGGAGATGTTGCATCTTTTACAGCAGGTCTGTCATCAGCAAACGCTGCAAGTCTTTCAGAAGAATCTTTTATTTCATGATTTTCATTTTCTTTAGGCATCTGCGGTTTTGGCGGCGGAGGCGTAAGGGAAGGCAGATTTAACGAATTATTTTGCTTTGCCTTATCAAGCATTGCATCTCTTTGATGCCAAAAGTCTTCTTCTTCAGGCGGTTCATCTAAAAATGCTTTTTCTTTATCATCATTTTGTTGATTTGCATTCTGCTGATTTTCTTTATTTTCAGAGTCATCGTTCTGTTCAATAGATTTAAAAACTGGCGCATCTTCAAAACTGAAAGGCTTAAACTCTGCCGCTTCATCTTCTTCAGTTTTTTGACGTGAACCTGCAAGCAGGGCAGCTAAAGCTGCATCTGTTTTTGATTTCTGCTGACTTTCTATCTCAGCATTTGTTCTTGCAGCCTCTTCTGATGTTATTTTTTCAGGCTTAAAACCAAACGTATTTTTATATGTACCAAATTGATCATTATAATTCATATTTTACATGATATCAGCGAGAGGACGAATAAGCAAGGCAAAAAAAAACGTCTGAACACAAGTTTCAGACGTTTTTTGCATATAAATCAATAATTACTCTAATCCAACACTATATGAAGGACTATAAGAGCTTGATTCATATGTAGCTTCACCGGCAGCATCATTAAATCCTACAGAAGGCAAATGAAGAATACCGTCACCATAGTCACCAGTTGAAATCTGCAAAGGAGAAGAATCCTTGTCTACAGGAGACTGTACAGGGTTATTGATGTTAACATCATTATTTCCAAAAGTATAAGAATTAACCAATACACCGTCATTCAATGCTGTAGATTCACCGGCAGTTGTTGTAACACCCCATTCACAGTTTGAAGATGAACTTGAAACAACACCGCGGTATGTTACGTGTTCACCGAGAGCACTGTCTGAAAGTTCTGTACCACGAACAGATGAAGTAACAACAGAAGACTGGATTTTGAAATCGTTTGCTTTGTTATCCATTGACTTTACATCTGCCCTTAAAACACCGGCATCAAGATACAAATTAGTTGTTACTTTATCAGAACTATCTGACAATTCACGAAGAACAACTCTAGTCAGTTGATTTACAGTAATAGTTGAACCGCCAAGCTTTATAGAAGCGTTTGCCTTAAAAGCTGTAGAAATAACAGCACCTTCTGGAACAGTATCACCTGCTTTAAGTGCTATCCATTCGCTGTCAGGAGTTTTTTGCATTTCAACTTTTCCCGTAATTGAAATAACAGTTCCATCAAGAGCAAAAATGCTCAAAGCGAAAAAAACCATAAGAAAAACGATAGAAATCTTTTTCATACCAACACTCCTTTAGTGTTAAATTCAAAAAAAATTAAAACGAACTTGAATTACATAAAAGCACTATAAAAAATGTTCATAGTCATTATACATAATGACTCTCAAAACGCAAGACTTTTTTTTAGATTTTTTGTAAATTCTTCAATTTAGTGGCACAGTCTAATTCTTTGCACCAAAAGAAAAAGAATCAAAAAAAGAAATTTCACTCAATAAATTTTCTGTACTGGTCAGAAAAGACCTGCCAAAACCATGCATGTTTTCACAATAATTTTTTTGCAAAATGCCTGCAATAACAGCTATTATCCAGAAAATCATTTTGACACAAAATTTTTCTAAAACCACAAATTTATTCGGCATTTTTCAATAAAATGCACATAAAGTTTTTGTTATGCATGCAGAATTCTAAAAATTGAAGTTTCACAAATTTTTAGAAACACCCTTGATTATTCAGCTTTAAAAAAGCAGTTTTTCATGCTATGATGAGCACAAATCTATTATGTTTTATAGAAGATTCAGAAGTTACATTTTTCAGAATCAACTTTAAAAGTAATATTTTAGGCAGCTATATTTTAACGGCTGAACACGCACATCTAAAAAATAATTTTTTTTGAAGTGCAAATATTATTAAAGTATTTGGAGGGACATCATGAAACATATTTTTGTTGTTGATGACAGTATAACCACATTAAAACTGGCAGAAAAATCTCTTAAGGACCATTTTGAACTTACACTGCTTACTTCAGGAACACAGCTTTTTGCCGCTTTAAAGCGCAAGGTTCCAGATTTAATTCTGCTCGACATTGAAATGCCAGACATTGACGGAATGTCAATTCTTGAAAAATTAAAAAGCGTAATCGGATGGGAAAAAATTCCAGTAGTATTTTTGACTTCTCATTCTGAAAAGCAGGTTGTCATGGCAGGTTTTGAACTTGGTGTTTTAGACTACATCGTAAAACCTTTTGATGTTGCAGCACTGCCAGAAAGACTTAAAAAACATTTGAAATAAAAGACTAAAAACATGAAAAGAACAATTTCCCTTTTTTTATGCATGCTTCTTTCAGCGACTCTATTTGCAGAAAACAAGCGTTATACTATTTCTATTCCAGCTGATACAAACATTGCAGCAACACAGATTATTCAGGAAGCTTTTAACCGATACAGCCTGGAATCTCAATTTCTGGTAAACGAGCACCAGATTGGGGTGTTTTACGCACAGACAAAACAAGTAGATGGAATTGTTCTTTCAGATGAATCATTTGACAGCATTGATGATTCATATATTCTTATTGAAGAACCAATTTTAGACATAAATTTCATTGCACTGTCTTCAAAAGAAAATGAAACTATTTCAGACTGGAAAAACCTTGCGAATCAAAACATTGGCATTATTTCTTCCAATTTATATCTGAAAAATTATCTGAAAAATTATCGCAATATAAATATTTTTGAAACAACGTCAAAAAAAGAATTATACAATGCAATTCAAAACAAAATAATCAGTTATGGAATAATCTCAACTTACAGCGACGAATTTCAGCCACCGCTGCCAGAAGGCATTTATAATGCCGGAACATTTGCGAAACATTCGGTTAACCTGCTGCTGTCAAAAAATTTTAAGTTTGAAACAAAATATATTTCAAAAGCCTTGCGCGAAATGAAAAAAGACGGTTCATATAAAAAAATACTGAACAATCTTTCGACAAAAACATCCAGAAAAAACATTCTGTTTATTACTTCAGATCAGGAAAACCCTAAGACAAACAAAATTCTTGAAAACAAGCTTCTGGATTACTGTTCGCAGAATAATAAAATTATTTGCAGCACATTAGTCATTCCGCAAAATTATAAATCGCTTGCATCACTTGAAATGCGCACGACACTGTTTTCGCAGATTCATAACCAGTTTGCAGAATATTCACCAAGCGCAATTATCACTTTGGGAACAGATGCAGCACAATTTGCAGCAGACAGCTATGAAACGCTATTTAAAGGAACTCCGGTTATTTTAATTGGAATTCCCGAAACTTTTCCAAATGAATTTGCACAGCTTGAGCAAAATAAACTTATACTCAAAGAATCAATTTCTACAGAAGAAACTGTAAGCAAAATTCTTGAACTCTTTCCTCAGACCACAACCCTGTTTTTGTTAAATGACAAAACTGAAACAGGTAAATTCTGGCAGGAAAAGATGATTTATGATATTGCTGCAAATTTTCCAGATTTAACGATAAAAACAAACCAGAATATTCCAGACTATTCGCTTGAACAGACAATAAGCCTGCTGCATCCGGGCACAGTCATCCTCACGGGCTCAATCAATAACATGGAAAATTGCGCTGAACTGCTTGGCATTGCAGATGTGCCTGTTTTTGGTCTTGATTATACAGACGCTTTTGAATATCAGATTGGCGGAAAATATTCAAATAAAGAAACCCATTTCGAAAAGGCCCTTACAGTCGTGGACAGCCTTTTTAAGAATATTCCCCTGCCGGCTACAGAATCTTTAATTATCAACCCGCAGAAAAATAAATGGATTTATAACTATAAAGCACTGCATAAATATTTTAAATTTCCATTTTCAATAAAGCAGATAAAAAACGCAGAAATAAAGAACAAACCACGCCCATTCTATCAGACAATTGCTTTCAATTATTTTCTGTTCGGCGCTTTAATTTCACTTTTAATTGCAGCAATAATCATAATAATTCTTGAAAAATCAAAACTGAAAAAGCTCAAAACTGAAAAGCACAATCAAAAAGAAACTTTTGACAAAGCACAGACAATGCAGCAAATGGTTTATGAAACTGCAAACAAACTGAGTACGGCAGATTTAAACAATAATCTTTCAAATCAGCTTGCAAACATTCTTGAAACAGCAGCAAAAATTACAGACATGGACAAAGTCTATATATGGAAAGTATCAATCAGCGAACAGATGACCCAGCCGCAGTGTACGCTTCTTGCAAAATGGGAACAGACACAATCTACACCGAACATGCCGCTTGGTCTTACTTTAAATATTGACACTTTCTTTAATGACTGGGGCGCAATCTGCAAAACGCCGCGCCCTGTTCTTATGACACAGGCACAGGCAACTGGACTTGTAAAATACCAGATGGCACAGAGCAGCGTAACGACAAGGCTTCTTCTTCCAGTATTAGACGGTTCTGTCATATGGGGCTTTACTGTTTTTGACAATTCGCAGAAAGAAATAAGACCTGTAAGAAACACAGTCGAAGCACTTACAGCTTTTACACAGCTCATTTCTTTTAGAGAAATAGAACACAATGCAAAAAAATTCATGAAAGAAGCACAGGAAGCTGCAATTTCAGGAATTAATGCAAAAAACACATTCCTTGCAAACATGAGCCACGAAATAAGAACACCGCTTAATGCAATTATGGGAATGAGCGAACTTGTTCTGCTTGATAACAATCTTTCTCCACATATCCGCGAATATGCACAGAATATAAATTCTTCAAGCCGCAATCTGCTTGGCATAATTAACGACATCCTTGATTTTTCAAAAATTGAATCAGTAAAACTTGAGCTTATTCCGGCTTCTTACGATTTTGAATCATTAATTCATGATGTAATTTCAATGGTACGCATAAAATCGCACAACACTTTCCTTTCGCTTTTCATTCGCATTGCTCCAGATATTCCAAAAAAACTCATCGGAGATGAACTGCGAATAAAGCAGATTCTGATTAATCTGTTTACAAATGCCATAAAATATACAAAAGAAGGCAGCGTAACACTTACAATTTCAGATGTAATTACAGACAACACCGTTGAATTTATTTTTGAAATGCAGGATACAGGCATTGGAATTAAGCCGGAAGAACAGTCTAAACTTTTTAACATGTTTGAACGACTTGACACAAAGCGCAACCGCAACATTGAAGGCACAGGACTTGGACTTACAATTACAAAACAGCTCTGCGAACTTATGGACGGTTCAATTGAATTTGCAAGCGAATATGGCAACGGCAGTACATTTACAGCCCAGATAAAGCAGCGAATTGAAGACAACACACCGCTTGTAAACATTGAAAAAGTACCCAAAAAGAAGATACTCATTTATGAACCTCGCCGCAGACACAGACGCTTTTTGACAATTCAGCTGACAGACATTGGAATTACACCTGTTTCATGCGCAAACACAAGTGAACTGACAGAAGCAATCAACAAGCAGAAAACATTTGATTATATTTTTGTTTCGCCGCTTTATCTTGCACGGCTGCGTTCTCTTTTAAAATCTCTGGATAAAAAAATTCAGATTGTTGTTCTGGCAGATTCAGAATATGAATTTGCAAACATGAAAGATGTTATTGTATTGCAGACACCTGTTTACTGCGTTCAGCTGGCAAATTTCTTGTCTGAAAAGATTTATAAATACACAGCGCAGGCAAGTGAAAAAAGCGTAAACACAATTTATGCACCGGATGCAAAAGTGCTTGTTGTAGATGACAACATTGTCAATCTAAAAGTTGCAAGCGGTCTTCTTGAAACACATGGAATCATTCCGCTTACAGCAACTTCTGGTTTTGACGCATTGACAGTCCTGCACCAGCAGAAGCTTGACCTTGTATTTATGGACCACCTTATGCCAGAAATGGACGGCATTGAAACAACACAGGCCATAAGAAAACTGCAGAATTTCAACCGCGATGTTGTAATCATTGCATTGACGGCAAATGCAATAAACGGCATGAAAGAACAGTTTATAAAAGAAGGAATGGACGACTTTATTGCAAAACCAATCGAAAAAGACAAGCTCAACGAAATACTCATACAGTGGCTTCCTGAAAATAAAATTTCCTATAAAGAAATTGAAAAAACAGAAAACGAAGTTGTGCTTTACATTCCTGGAATTGATACAGTTGCCGGCATGAACTGTGCAGGAAATTCATTGCCAACTTATCTTGATATTCTTGAAACATATGCAAAAGATGCACAGACAAAACTTGAACTTCTGAAAAAAGCACTGCAGGAAAATGACCTTCATAATTTTACGGTTCATGTACATGCATTAAAAAGTGCATCAAGAAGCATCGGTGCTTCTTATGCAGGCACGCTTGCAGAAAATCTTGAAAAAGCCGGTGCAGAAGGCAAACGCAGTTTTATAGATGAAAACGCAGAAACATGCTTTGAAACAATAGGTGAACTTATAGAAAATATCAAAGCATTTTTTGAAACGCAAAAAACACACGAAAAACAGGAACTCGAAGAAGGTTCTTTGACAGTTTTTGAAGAAACATGTGCTTCAATCAAACAAGACGCAGAAAACTTCAATATTATCGGCATTCAGTCAAAAATTGAATCTCTCTGCCAGTTTGAATGGCAGCCTGAACAGAAAACTGTTATTGAACATCTTAAAGCCGGTGCAGATTCATACGATTATGAAAAAATCCTTAATCTGCTTAAATAACCGTTTGTAATTGGACAGGTGCGAAGTTTTAAAAAAGGACATCTCTGGAAAATTGTCAATTTTTAGAGATGTCCGTAAAATGATTATGGTTCAACTTTAGCCCGGCAGAAAGCAGTTTTGCATTATTAAGCTTTACGCAGTTCTTTTTTTTTGATAAGCTGTTTTACGTCTTTGCAAAAAACTCTAAAGAGAATCTTTGGATTATTTTGAAATATTTTAAATTTTGCTTTTTTAAGCTTTAAAAAGAGGAAACTTATGGAAGAAACATACAGCGGAACATTTGAAGCTGCACTTGAACGCAGCCGCAAACTTGAAGCAGATTTGACAGCAAATCCACAGAAATACAAAATTCTTACAGGCGACCGTCCGACAGGAAAACTGCACATCGGTCATCTTTTTGGTTCCCTGCAGAACCGTGTACGCCTTCAGAACATGGGCGTACCGACATACATCGTAATTGCAGATTATCAGGTTTTGACAGACCACGATTCTTTTGAAAACATTTCTACATATATTCAGAATCTTGCAATTGATTATCTTTCTGCAGGACTCGATCCGGATAAATACAAGACATATATTTTTCCGCACAGCCATGTTCCAGAATTAAACCAGCTTCTGCTTCCGTTTTTGACACTTGTTACAATGTCTGAACTTGACAGGAACCCGACTGTAAAAGAAGAAATTCAGGCTGCAGGTTTGAGCAAAATAAATGCCGGAATGTTTACATATCCTGTTCATCAGGCAGCAGACATTCTTTTCTGCAAAGGAAACGTAGTTCCAGTTGGAAAAGACCAGCTTCCACATCTTGAAATTACACGCCAGATTGCACGCCGCTTTAACGAACGCTATGCAAAAAATCAGATTGTTTTCCCTGAACCACAGCCACTTTTGAGCAAAACACCAATGGTTCGCGGTCTTGACGGCGGACAGAAAATGAGCAAGAGCCGCAATAATGCAATCATGCTTTGTGCAACAGAAGACGAAACAGCAAAACTGATTAAAAAAGCAAAAACAGACGGCGAACGCGTCATTACATATGATCCAGAAAACAGACCTGAAGTTGCAAACCTGCTTACATTGATTTCTCTCTGTACAGGCGAAGAACCACAGCTTATTGCAGAAAGAATCGGAGAAGGCGGCGGCGGAATGCTCAAGCAGCAGCTTACAGAAGCATTAAACGAATATCTTCGTCCGCACAGAGCAAGACGTGCAGAACTTGAAAAGAACCCGGATTATATCCGTCAGGTTCTCAAAAATGGAATCGAACAGGCCCGAAAAGAAGCCTCTGAAACACTTGAACAAGTTCGTTCTGTAATGAACATGGTTATATAATGTCTAAAAAATTTATAAAGCATCTTTACTGGATTGTTCCATTAGTTGTAATTCTCGCCTGCGCTGCTGCATTTGGCTGCTATGTTTTTGCACAGACCAAACCGGCAGAACCTGCTGCATTAAATGCAGCACAGCAGGCATATTACGAAAACATACTTGAACAGAAATATCCGGAAACACTTACAAGTTCACTGCCCTATCCTGTTACAGAAGCAAAGCTTTTTCTGTACGCAAAAGCAGGCATTGTTATTGATGCTTCCAATGGATGTGTTCTTTTTGCAAAAAATGCAGATGAAATCATTCCGCCGGCATCAATGACCAAAATTGCAGTCATGTACGTTGTGTTTCAGGCAATTGCAAACGGCGAAACGACACTCGACACTGCCGTTGAGCTTGTTCCAGAATCATGGGCAAAAAATGCACCGCTTCAGTCTTCTGTAATGGGACTTGCAGAAAATCAGATTGTTACAGTAAATGAACTTCTGCTTGGTCTTGCAATTGCTTCCGGCAACGATGCAGCAACAGCACTTGCATATCATCTTTCTGGTTCTGTTGAAGCTTTCTGCGACCGCATGAACAGTGAAATGCAGGCACTCGGCTTAAAGAACACATATTTTGTCGATGCTTCAGGCTACAGCGAATTTAATTCAACAACACCAAGAGAATTTGCAGGCCTTGCCCGTGCATACATTCAGAAATATCCGGAAGCACTGCAGAATTATCATTCTGCGCAGTATTTTACTTTTCCGCAGAAAAGCAATTATCCTGAAAATTACAAAGGCTCAATTCCTTCAAAAACAATGTATGCTTCAAACAGGCTTCTTCAGCATTACGACGGTGGAATTGAAGGCTGCGACGGCTTAAAGACCGGCTTTATTTATGAATCTGGTTACAACATTTCGCTTACTGCAAAACGGAACAACACAAGATTTATTTCTGTTACAATGGGCGGACCTGGAATTGGAACAATTGAAGGCAACCGCTACCGCATTGCAGACGGACACAAACTGATGGACTGGGCATTTGCAAGTTTTGAAACAAAACCTGCAATGAAACGGGCCGTAATTCCAGTAAGAGTCTGGCAGGGCGAAGAAAATGCAATAAACGTAATTGAAGCAAAAAATCATTCGCTTTCTGTGCCAAACATTACAGCAAATGCAGCTTCAAAAGTTGTGCGCAAAACTGTCATTTATGGCAATGTAATTGCACCAGTTCAAGCCGGTGACGTTTTAGGCAAAGCCCAGTATTCAGTTGACGGCGTGCTGCTAGAAGAAATTCCACTTATTGCAGACAGAACTGTAATGGATGGTTCAAGCTTAAAAAAACTTGCCGATCAGCTTGCACAAAAAATATTAAACAAATGAATTTATTTCAAATGCGCACTTCAAGGGTGCGCATTTTTTTTCTGCATGATATTTAAGGCCTGTCAAATGAATATGATTCAGAAGCCAAATCATAAAACAACTGATTAATTTTGAATACGTTACACGCATAAAAGGAAACAGTCATTTTATACCAGCCTGCATCATCTTGTATCTTGTGCAAACTGACACTACCGGTGTTTTAGTACCGGCAGCATTTCATCAATTCAGAAATTTTTTGAATGAAATTTCAGCACAAAACCTCTGCGCAGGCTTTTTCATTTTTTATTCGTGCGATGATGCTCATTCATAAATAGGTTCAAAATCTTCAGCCGGATGACCACACAAAGGACATATATAATCTTCCGGAAGCTCGCTTTGCATATATTCATAACCGCAGATTTTGCACCGCCAGCCGATTATTTTCTTTGCAGCAGCAGAAGCCGATTTTGGTTTTAAATTATTTTGATAATCTGCATAAGTTAACGGAGCGTTTCCACTTAAAACTTCTGCATTAATTACTTCTGCAACAAAAAGCGTGTGCGTTCCTAAATCTTCTTTTGAAATAACTCTGCAATCTAAAAACGCACAGGCACTTTTTGTTATATACGGAACTCCACCAGCATTTGTTTTATATTGAAAATTCAAAAATTTGTCTGCATTTCGGCCGCTCTGCATTCCAAAGTGCCTGATAAGATCAAAAGTACATGTTCCATCTAAAACCGAAAGCGTAAATTCTCCGCTTTCTTTAATCATGCCGCATGTCAGGTTTCTGTTTAAAACTGAAATTGCAACTCTTGTCGGGTCAGATGCAACCTGCATACACGTATTTGTAATGCATGCATTTATTTTTCCATTGTTTTTTGCACCTAATACAAATATTCCATATGACAAATTATACAATGCTTTACTGTCCATTACTTTGTTTCTCCTTCTACATAGAAAGTACAAAAAGAAATTTTCATAGACAAGCTTCAATTTTAATATTTTGACACGACTTTATTTATGCAGAATGTTCAAAACTCAAAGGGCTTGCGCCGAAGCTGTTGATTTTTTCAAAAAATCTTTTACATGTTCAAGTTTTTCTTCTGCGGTCTTTCTGCCGAGCTGATAGACACGTTTTAATTCTTCCGTGTTATGTTCTGTGCGGCTGATGTTAAGGCTTGTTTCAGGGCAAATGACAAAAACGTTTCCGTTCTGTTCCTGTTCAAAAACATATTTTGTCTGACCATTGTACATTTCATGTCTGTTTTTCATGGCTTTATATAAAGCCGGATATTTAAAAAAGAATAGTTTCATCAACCAGGACAAAGAATTTTTCTTTTTTTGATAATTTCGCGGCTGTGTCAAAATTACGACATTTTTGCCGTAGCCGATTTTTTCAAAATATTTCAGCGGAATTGAATCGCTTATGCCGCCATCAAGATATTTGTGTCCTTCAATGCAGACCGGTTTTGAAACAAGCGGCATTGATGCAGACGCACGCATCCATTCAAGGTCTGCAGCATCGCCTTTTTCCATTTTGTAATAAACAGGGCTGCCAGTTTCAATGTCCGTTACGGCAAAATAAAAATCAAGCGGATTTTTCTTTAATGTTTTTCGGTCAAAAATATCCAGCTCGTCCGGCAGTTCGCGGTAACAGAAATCTGCATTATACAAATTGCCAGTTTTTAAAAGTGAACGTATGCTGCAATATCGCGGGTCTTTTGCAAAACGCAGATTATAGCGGATTGCACGCCCTTTTTGTCTTGACTTTAAATTGCAGCCAAATGTTGCACCGGCACTTACACCGATTGCACCGTCAAAAGCAATGTTATTTTCCATAAAGACATCAAGCACACCGCATGTAAACATGCCGCGCATTGCACCGCCTTCTAAAACAAGTCCGTTCAAAACTCTCTCCAGTAAAAATATTAATGAACAGTTCCAATTTAATTTGAACTGTCTAAATTGAATTACAAAAAATACTTTCTTGTCAAAAGTAATTAGTCAGATTCTAGACAAAAATAAATTTTATGTCAAAGGTTAGAGATAAGATAAATGAGGTTTCTGCATTCTCTTTTTTCTGCGCACAAAAAAAAGCACACAGAGTTTTTAAGCTCCGTGTGCTAAAAGAAGAAGTTCAAAACAGATACCAAATATTTTCAGCATCTATTTTTTTCCAGAATCAAGTCAGCGTCTGTTAAGCTGAGTATATGGCACAATGTCATAGCCTTCTGCCAGAATTGCACATATAAGTTCATCAAGATAATCATAAAGATAATCGTTTCGTGTACCAGAACTTATGCCTGTCTGCACAGAAATTGTTGCACCATCTTTTAATTGACTTGCAACCCAGGCTGCAAGTTCATATGAATCTTTGTAATGCCCCGGAAGTTCATGCGACATTTCAACTGTAACCCAATCAGCCGGCGCAATTCCAAGTTTTACAAATTCATAGCCAGCACGTTCGCCGGCAGCATTTATTACTTCATTTGTAAGATATTGCGGCGTGTGCCAGACAGGCGACATATCTGTACCAGTCAAGTTGAAAAATTCGTCTTCGTTTCGGGCAAGTCCCTGTATTATAAAGTTTTCGTCAACGGAATAGCCGCTTGCAGCCAAATCCATTGTTGAAAAGAAAAGTGAACCGCACTGATGACCTGCTGCTACAATTTCGCGGACTCCAGTCGGGAAACGGCGCATAAATTCACCATTAATAAAGAAAGTGCCTTTTACGCCGTTATGTGCCAGAGTTGCAAGAATCTGTGTAAGTCCAGCATCGCTGTCTGCTGCATCAAATGCAAGCGCAACAACCGGCTTTCTTACAGCATAAGAGCCAGGTTCGCCTGCTTTTGGCTCTGCAAGCAGCGGTCGTGTATAACTCTGCCCAGAAACAGAGCGGACAAATATTGCATTTTCGTAATAGCCGTTTCTGCTGTCGTCAATAAAAACACGAACATTTTCGTTCTGAACAGATGGTTTTCTTTCGATTTTTTCGTTTGAAACGCGCCACAAGCCTGTTGACTGATTAAAGCTCAAAACCTTGCCGCCGGCTTCTGCCAGAACATTCTGACCGTTTGCGCTAAAACCGAATTTTCTTGCACTGGACAGGAAAAGTACATGCTGCACTTTTGTTGTCAGGTTCCAGCTTCTGATTGTTTCGCTGCCACCGACAAACAATGCATCGTTTTTTGCCCAAAGATATTGATAAACTTTTTCTTCTTTGTAGACTTCAACAGGTTTCCAAGTTTTTGCGTCATAAACATAAAGGGCATCGCCTGAACAAAATGCAAATTTCTTTCCATCTGGAGAAAGTGTCGGTTTTGAAGAATCAAGCGGAATAATCAAAGATGAAATATCGTAACCTACCCTGCCTGTTTTTGTGCGTCCTTTCAGCATGCCGAAAGCCAGTGTTGCAAGTTTTCCCTGATAGAGCTGCTCAACCCAGATTACAGGCAGATTGTCTGCTGTCCAAAACACGTCTACAGAAACAGACTGAGCGGGCAGACTTACATAAGGTGCAACAAATGCAGTTTTTCCGCCCATTGCGCTTTTAAGTTCATACATCCAGAGGTTTGCATTGTTCTGCACATAAAGCACTGCTGTTCCAGTGTTGTTCAACCAGAATTTATCATGCTGCGGGTCAAATTCTGCCGGCAGATAACCAATTCTTTTGCCTGCACCAACAACAGAAGAATAAAGAGAACGTGTATAAAGTTCATTTTTTGGAATGCTGAACAAATCGCGTCCGCTTGCAAAAACTAACGAACCGTTTGGAACCCAGTAAACACTGTTTATTGAACCAGTACCAAGTGTGCGGTATTTTTCATCAATCTGAGTTGTCTTAAAGAACATGGACGGTTCGGCAAAATAAACGTTACCGTTTTTTTGATAAACAAAAAAAGAACTGTCCTTTGCCCATTTTGCAGGAACAGTCTGTGTATCATAAGGCACATCTACTGCAAGAATTGTCTGAATATCATCCTGTTCATCAACAAGAATCAATTCTGCTTTTGCAACGTCTGTTTTTCTAAGATAAATGCTCCAGTTTCCATCCGGGCTTGCAAGGTGCAGATCCGGCGGATTATAAACGAGCGGTTCGCCTTTTTCAAAAATCGGTGTAGTTGATGACCAGACTAAAGCCTGGTTTTCAGCAGAAAAGCGTGCAGTTCCAAACCAGTTTCTAATCTGAAGCGTTGCACCGTTTTCAAGCAGCTCCATCCGCTCTGGAAAACACGAAAGAATCTGCACGTGGCTGCCATCAGCAGAAGCTTGAAAAAGCGCTTCGTAATGCGGATTCCATGGATTATCAGCAGAAACTGAAAAAAGCAGTGTATTCTGACTGTTCAGGTCAACTGATGAAAAATGTACTGCACCAAAAATAAAAGACGGCACAAGCACACAAATCAACAGCGATCCAAATATTTTCTTCATATAATCTCCATTTTGTGTATCTTTAAAAGCAGTGATGGCTCTAAAAAAAATGAAATTTTCTAAAGCCGCCGTTAAATCTTGATAAAATTTAGAAAAACCCTGAAAACTGAAATTTTCAGAGTTTTTATTATTTCTGACAGTCTGCAAGCATGCGCGATAAATCTTCTTCGAGCTGATTCAAAGAATATTCAATTTTAAAGATGCGCTGTTCGCGGACGTCATCAGAAATAAATTCAATGCGTTCAAATATCGGCTCTTCAAATAACTGAGCTTTTGAAGGTGTAATAACCTCTTTGCCGCACCATGGACAATAAACGAAAGAATTTTCAATTGTTCTGCCACAACAGCAGCATACATTCTGAGCTTTCATTATTTAAGCACCTCATATGGACTTATAAGTTTATTATTTTTATAAACAGTAAAATGCAAATGCGGACCTGTTGAATAACCAGTGCTGCCAAGAAGTCCAATCTTTGTTCCCTGTGTAACGCGCTGGCCTTGTTTGATTGTTGCCGAATACAAATGCGCATACAAAGTCTGGTAACCATCTGCATGACTTATGATTATGTAATTTCCATAAACATTTGACCATGAAACAGTCTTTACGACTCCGTCGGCAGCTGCCAGAACAGGTGATTTTAATGGTGCAGCCATATCAATTCCTGTATGAAAAGAACTTACACCTGTAAAAGGATCAGGGCGTTTGCCATAATTTGAAGAAAGGCGCCAGTTGACTTGAAGAGGATACATAAAAAGTTCTCCAAGCGCTTTTTTAAGTTCATTTGAAGACAGTTTTGCACCAGGAATAAAAATCTTTTGACCTTCTTTTATAACAGAAGAAGACAAATCATTTACATCAAGCAGCTTTTCGATGCTTGTTTCATATTTTTTTGCAATTGTTTCCAGAGTATCGCCTGCAACAGCTGTATAATTCATTCCGTCTATTGAAGGAATAATTAATTTCTGTCCAGACTGAAGTCTTCGGACATTTGCAATATTGTTTACAGCAATCAAAGTAGAAACATTTGTAAGACCGGCATTTTTACTTATTGAAGTTATGTTATCATTCGGTTTTACAATATAAGTAGAAAATGTAACCGGTTCAGTATAAAGCATTGTTTCAGAAGGCAGAACAGAAAGAATGTTTCCACCATCATCTACAGATTCTGGAGCCGGCGGCGTAAAAATAAAGCCGAGCATTGCTTCATCAACAAGCGCTGCATCTTTTTCAGCCAGCAAATCCATTGAAACAGGTTTAAACATAAGATTGTCAATAAAATCAATAACAGGCACACAAAAACGCGATGTTGCAACAGCTACAGCAAGACACAAAGTAAGCAATGCAAGCAGCTTTATGTTTTTGCCCAAAACACTGAACAAATCTGCAACGGCAGAACCGTAAGATTTTGAAGAAGCCTGCGGAACAGCTGTAAATGTATTTGATATTACAGATGTATTTCCTGCATAAATTGGTGTATCATATATTGGAGTACTAAATGGTGTTGTAAAATTTGTATAGTTAGCAGAACTTGAAGATGATGATTTTACCGATGATGCTTTTGCCTTTGAAGGTCTATGTTTGATAGACGGAGACATCTGCATTCTTTGAGTAATATTATTCTGTGGTTCGTAAAATGAAAAAATATCCATACAAAGTATATCGACACAGAAAGTTTCAATTATTAGAATGTTAATGTATGAATCTTAAATTTCGTTGCATTATTATTGGCATTTGTATAGGCATTTTGCTGAAGCTTTTTATTTTTGATATTCTCAAAGTTGACGGCGTTTCAATGAAACCGGCCATTTTTCCAGGCGACTATATAATAGAAAACAAGCTCGCTTATGGTTTTATCAACCCGGTTAAATTAAAGCTCTGCGTTCATTGGGCAAAACCAAAAGTCGGAGATGCCGTCATGTATTACTACAATAATCATATTGTAGTAAAACGGTGCGTCGCCATAGAAAACGAACCGCTGGAAATTATTGAAGATTCGGAGTATATTTTAAAGGTGAATCAAAAAAACATTCCTTTGACAGAACAGCAATATCTCAATTTAAAAGGTACAGAAAAAGTTCCGGAAGGAAGAATACTTGCCATCGGTGATAATTATACAGAATCAATTGATTCACGCGACTATGGTTTTGTTTTAACTTCAGATATTTTGGGTAAAGCCTTATGGAAATGAACAATTTCTACTCACGCAGCAGACTTATATTTTTTGCCAGCATAATTGGACTTCTCGTTTTCTTGATTTTATTTTCATATGCAAACCTTATGTTTAAACCGGAAGCAAACGCACAGCCAAAAACAATGATTCGGGACAGAGGTTCTATATTAGACCGGAACGGCAAAGTGCTCGCCATTCAGACTACAGTCTATAATCTTTCTGTTACGCCTTCTGCCGTAAAAAAAGAAAACATTCCGACTTTAGCTGCCACCCTTGGTCCGATTATTGGAATTGAACCAGCTCAAATTGAAAACCAGATTAAAAACGCTCCAAGCGATTTTTTGTATTTGAAAAAGAAAATAAATCAAAGCGAACACGATGACATTCAGGCAGCCGTAGCAGCAAACAATATCCGCGGAGTCCGCCTTGAAAAAACCATTGCCCGTTCATATCCTGAAAATTCGCTGGCTGCTCAGATTATTGGTTTTATGGGCGACTCAGGTGAAGGACTTTCTGGAATTGAATATTCTTTTCAAAATGAACTTGCACCGCCAGATGATAAAACAAAAATAAACACATACGGAAAAAATGTAATGCTGACGATTGATGCAGGTCTTCAATATAAACTTGAACAGCTTGCCAAGCAGTCAATGGAATCAACAAAAGCAGAAAGCATGATGCTCATTGCTGCCGAAGCAAAAACCGGTGAAATCCTTTCATATATAAGTCTGCCTGCACCTAATTTGAATTTTTACAGTTCTTCAACACCAGAAGAACGGATGGACAGACCGGCAATGTATGCATATGAACCTGGTTCTGTTTTTAAGATTTTTTCTGTTGCATCATTTATTGATGCCGGCGTAATAGACGAAAACGATGTTTTTGTATGCGATGGTGTGTTTGAAGTAAAAACAACAAACGGCGAACTGGTTCGCATAAAATGTCTTGATCATCATGGAGCACTGACAGCAAGACAGGCACTGCAATATTCATGCAACGATGCAATTGCACAGATGAGTCAGAAAATAAACTCAGAATTTTTTCTTCAGCAAATTCACAATTTTGGCTTTGGCGCAAAAACAGGCATTGAACTGCCTGGCGAAACAAAAGGTCTTGTAAAATCTACAACAGACAGACTCTGGTCTGGCCGCTCAAAACCAACAATTGCAATGGGTCAGGAAATAAGCGTTTCTGCACTTCAGATGGTACAGGCAGCTTCTGCCATTGCAAACGGCGGCAAACCTGTGCAGCTTTCACTTGTTTCAAAAATTCTTGATAAAGACGACAACATTATTTACAAGCATCAACCGACAGTAAAAAAACAGGTCATAAAAAAATCAACAGCAGATTATGTTTTAAGCTGCATGGAAACAACCGCACGGATTGGAACAGGGGCAAAAGCAAACGTGAGCGACATTTCTATTGGTGTAAAAACAGGAACTGCTCAGATGATGGACACTGTAAACGGCGGTTACAGCGACACAGACTTCGTTTCAAGCTGCATGGCAATTTTTCCGATTGAAAACCCTGAAATAATTCTTTATATCGTCATTACAAAAGCACAAGGTGAAACTTACGGCGGACGCATTGTCGCACCTGTAATTCAAGATGCAGCAAACGTTATCATTGACTATCTCGGCATGCAGCGCGACAGAGCGGTCAGTGTAACCCATTCTGGGAAAATAACAATTCCACAGGAAAAACCAATAACAATCAACAGCTATGTTCCTGATTTTACCGGTTATCCAAAACGAATGCTTACTCCGCTTTTAAATCGTACAGATTTGAAATTCATCATAAAAGGCAACGGATGGGTTGTTTCACAAAATCCGGCGCCAGGCACACCTGTAACGGAGAATATGGTAATTGAACTCACTCTTGAATAAAAACCGAGAACTTTTCAGACAGCGTTTTCCGCAGCTTATAGAGCAGTTTCAGCCTTTTTTTGACTCACCTGCCCTGCCCGCAGGTGTTGAACTTGCAGAATGCAAAAACGGTCAGATTTCTGCAAATTTTGCAGGACTTGCACTTCATTCAACATACAACCCGGAACGTGAAGCACAAAAGCTTGTAATTACAGACGAAACAAAAAAAGCAGATGCCGGAGTATTTCTTGGTTTCGCACTTGGTTACGGCGCCATTACGTTTGCAAAAGAATATCCGGGAAAAACACTCATTCTGGTTGAATGCAACCCGGAATGGTTCATACTGGCACTTTCAACAGTAGATTTTACGCCTGTTTTTGAACATAAAAGCCTTGTTCTTCTGGTCGGGGTTCCACATCAGACTGTTATTTCTGTTCTTGAAAGAATAGGCCTTCAAAACTGCTGCTTTTTCAAAACAAAAAGCCACATTCTTCACGATGAACAATATTTTTCGGGTCTTGAAAAACTGATTGAACGGAACAAACAGAAAAAAGAAATAAACGACCGTACTTTAGAAAAATTTTCAAAGCTGTGGCTCAAAAACATGTGCAGAAACATTGAAACCGCTTCTGAGCTTGATGGTGTTTCAAGATATTTTGGTACTTTCAATGGAATGAATGCATGTGTCATTGCAGCAGGTCCAAGTCTTGACGAAATTCTTCCATATTTAAAAGAAATTCAAAAACGCACAGTCGTTGTATGTGTTGATACGGCGCTGCGGGCATGTTTAAATGCAGGTGTCGAACCAGATTTTATTGTTATTGTCGACCCTCAATACTGGAATATCCGTCACCTTGACGGGTTAAAAGCTCCAAAAAGCAGGGTAATTACAGAACTTGCAGTTTATCCGCCAGTCTTTAGATTTTCATGCAAAGAAAAGCTTTTATGCTCTTCCATTTATCCGCTTGGAAAATATCTTGAAAAACAGGTAGTTCAGCGCGGCGAACTTGGTGCAGGCGGTTCGGTTGTAACAACAGCATGGGACTTTGCCCGTCAATGCGGATGCAGTACTATTTTTATGGCTGGTCTTGATTTAGGTTTTCCGGAGCGGAAAACGCATTTCAAAGGAAGCACATTCGAAGAACGTTCGCACAGACTGTCTTTCAGACTGCACCCGGCAGAAACAGACAGTTTCAATGCCCTTTACGGCGCTTTTCCATATGAAGTAAACGATTACAACGGGAACAAAGTTTTGACAGACAAACGCATGTCTTTGTATGCATGGTGGTTTGAAAGCAAATGCGTTGAATTTAGAGATGTCAAAACATGCACACTCTGCCCGAAAGGTGTACATATTCCGGGAATAACAAAATCTTCTATAGACGAAGTACTAAAACTTCCAGATATTTCAGAACAAAAAGCAAAAATTCTTGACATGCCGTGCAAGACAGATTTTATAAAGCAGAAAAGCGAATTTGAAAAAGCAATTGAAAACGCAAAAAATGAGCTTTACGAAATGATGCAGCGTGCAAAAAAAGCACAGAGAATCTGCAAAGACGCATTGAACAATCCAAATGTTTCTGCAAACATCAATAAAAGGCTTGCAGAAATTGATTCACTCATTCTTCGAAACGAAGCCGCAGAATTAGCCGCACTTGTTTTTCCAGGCGAAGAACAGCTAAACCGGCTTACTGCAAAAGCCGAAAACCCGATTGAAAAATCTTTGATTATTTATAAAGAAATCGAAAAAGCCGTTTCGCTTCACCTTGATTATCTGAAAAAATGACACGTCAAAATAAACAGCAAGCATAAAAACACCGCATTTCGGAAGTTTCGTCATCTCAAACACAAAAAAAATTATGTCATTACGCAGTTTTAACTAAAAATACTTAAAAACGTTCATTTTTTTTGAAATTTTTATAAAAAAATGCTAAAGGGCAAAACTGCAAATCCGATACATAAAATGTACGGCATGTATCAGCGGAAATTGACATCCAGACGTTGATGCTGCCGCAAAGGTTTGGTATAGACCGATTAGCTGAAAAAGAGTGTGACCTTTTTCAGCTTCTTTTTTTTTAAACGCAGTTTTAAAACTTTTTTATAAAACTGCCATAAAGGTTCCCGAATTGATAAATAATCTGCAAAATAAAAATCTTTTGATTGGTTTAAGCGGCCCGATGGCAGCAGGCAAAAACCTTGCCGAAGAAATTCTTGAAAAAATGGGCTGTGCTGTTGTTGATGCTGACATTACTGCGCACCAGGCACTTGAAAATGTAAAATCAAAAGTAACTGCACAATTTGAAGAAGAAGCCGTAAGCAGAGGCATAAACATTGAAAATACAGACGGAACAATCAACAGAAAAGCTCTTGCACAGATTGTTTTTGCTTCAAAAGAATCTCTTGCAGCGCTTGAATCAATTGTCCACCCGGAAACATCGCGCCTGCTTGAAGAATTTGCTGCAAGCCACAAAAACCAGCACTGTGTAATAAATGCAACAGTCTTAAACAAAGTGCCACTTGCTTCAAAATGTAATTTCATTATTTATATTGATGCACCTTTTATATTAAGGCTTTTTCGTGCAAAAAAACGCGACAGACATTCGATTTTTCATCTTTTAAAAAGATTTTCATCACAAAAAAAATTATATGCTCAATATCAAAAATTAAATGTCGATATATACAAAGTAAGAAACATAAGCAGTCCAAAAACATTGCAGAAAAAACTGCAGCGTCTTTTTGACCGCCTCGGTTTCAGTTATTCGGTTCAAGACGTGCAAGTCAAAACAACTGCAGCGGATTAACCGTTTCTTTAAGGAAGACTATAATTATGGAACAAATCAACACTACAATTGATGTTCAGCAGCCAATGGAAGATCAATCTATGCAGCAAGGGAAAAATTCCCTTTGGATTCTTTTTGCAGCAGGTATCTTTTTGTGTGTCGTTATTGGCGCCGCACTTATTTTATACCGGCCTTCTGTAAAAGACCCAGTTATTTCGAGTGTAAACTTGCAGCAGACTCAGCCACAGGCATCTGATACATGGATGAACCCGGCTGTAACATCTATTGAAACTAATATGCTCAATTCTTCAGATTTGTCTGCTGAAAACAGCATGATTTCGCCAACCGAAACAGTTGTAGATTTGAATAATCTTGGAACTGCAAATGATTTGACAACAGTTCGCGATGATACAAACATTACAGTTGTAACAACAACAGAACCTGTTGAAGCAAAAGTTTCAAATGTTTCAAAACCTGTTGTTACAGAAACAAAAGAACCAGTCGTTCAAAAAAAGCCTGCTCAGACAGCTGCTGCTGCAACTTCAAAAAAAGCACAGACTGTAACAGAATACTGGATTCAGACAGGTTCTTTCTCAAGCAGAGAATATGCTGAAAATGCACAGGATATCATTTCTTCTTATAAGATTGACAGCGAAATCTTTACAAAAGAAATAAACGGCAAGACTTGGTACCGTGTGCGCATGGGACCATACAGAACAAAAACAGAAGCTGATTACTGGAAAACAGCCATCAGTTCTGATGATGTAAATTTCAAAGATGCTTATATTACAGAAGTAAAAACTCAAAAATAAAAAGTGTTTCAATTTTAGGCACCAATTGTTTTTCAACTTCTTCTATATTATTACCTCCTAGAACAGGCTGGAGCATTCCAGCCTGTTCGCTTTTTAAACGCAGACATTTCTACATTAAATTTGCCCTTAAATTGAAAATCTTCAAAAAAGTTTTTTTAACTTATCATAATTATTCCTGCATTTTTTAGAAGTAATGCAGGTTTCAAAAATTTGCGCAATTGTAAAATATTTTCTTTTTTTCTTCAAAATAAACAAAAAAAATGAATTTTTCTCAAATACATATATATGAAATATCTGTCTGTTATATTTTTATTTTTTGCCATAAATTCTTTAATTTTTGCTGAATTTCAGCAGCTTGCAATAAGTGCAGATGCAACAACACAGGACAATGAAACAACTGCAAAAACAGCTGCAAGTTTTAAATCTTCCGATTTTCAGTTTAATGCAGCATTTGAACTGAAACCAGAACAAAAATTAAAAACATTCGGCATAAAATATTCGCCTGCATATTTTGTGAATTTATATTACGGGAATCTTTCATTCAGCAACATTTACAGCCGCATCAAAACACCATGTTTTTCTGCACCAGGTGCACTTTCTTCGGTTTCTGCTCCAAGCACAGGTTTAACAGTTTCGCTTCCGTCATCCGGCACAAGCGAAAAAACGCCGGAAGCTTTCTGCATAAAACTAAATTTTGCAAATGTAAACTTTTCATATTTTGAACGGCACAAAACAGCAAAAACAGAACAGACCGAATATTTTGGCGGAATTGATTATCATCCGGCACGGACAAGGCTGCATCTTGGACTTTTCGGCGGCGTTTTTGAAGCAGAAAATGAAGCCAGCACAAAATGGTTTCTGACCACAAGACCATTTCAAAAACAAAAACTGCCGTATGCCGCTTTTGAAACTTCATATAACGGTTCATATTTTAAGCTTCTTTCAACAAACTGCATCAGTTCAAGCCCATACGAACGCCCGACAGGCAGCTGGCGTTTTTGTACGACAGCGACAAGTCCGCATTTTCGTTTAGATTCAGGCTTTTTCTGGTGCGATGCAGATCACATTACAATTGAAGAAAGCCTTATTCGAAAAACAATGGCCGCATACATTCATCCGCAGCTTAAAAGCATAACATTTAAAAACGGCCACAAATTCCGCACGGGTGCCACATTTGCCGTTTCGCGTTCATTTTCTTCTGGTGTTGCACCGGCACGCACAACAAGAGCAGATTTTTCCATTGCTTCAGAATACCGCACAAAGATGCTTACTTTCAGTTTTAACATGAAATGCGAAAACGCATTGCATGGCGACCCGAAAAATGAAACAGCTGAAGATGATGTGGAAGATGAAAATGATTCGCCTGAAAATAAAAGCCACACACTTTTTAAATTCATGGACAAAACTTCGGACGGGAATTTTTTATATTACACAGAAAAAACCGCAAATATTTTAGGCTATGGCATAAAATTTACACCGCAATTTCATGGTTTAACCCAGCAGCTCGCATTTGACATCGACTACAAAATATTTCCGCTTAAACAGACAAAAAATCAGATAACAGTCAATTCTTCCGTCAGTTTTTCGCCGAACAAAATTTTTAATTTTTCCATAAAAAACACAATTTCATTAAAAGATTCACAAGAAATTATTTCTGATACAAACATTTACAAATTATATTCGGTTAAAACAGAATGCAGGGCAAAATGCAATATAAGATATAAAAATTCAAATGGAAATTTGACAACAAAGCTGACGCTGAAAAAAGAAGCAGATTCACAAGACAAACTTGCAATTATTTTCTATTGTGGTGCCACATTTTACATCAAACCGTAAAAAAGCGCAAATAAAAAACAGAAGACTATTGAAAAGATTGATATTTTTCGATACACTTCAGAAACTGTTATTATACTTTTTTAAATTCTTGCAGATGTCAACGTTTTCTGCATAAAAATATTTGAGAGGTAAGAGCAATATGGATATTTCCAAGATGAGGAATATCGGTATCAGCGCCCACATTGACTCGGGAAAAACAACCCTGTCAGAACGTATTCTTTTTTATTGCGACAAAATTCACGCTATTCATGAAGTTCGCGGTAAGGACGGTGTCGGTGCTGTAATGGACAACATGGAACTGGAACGCGAACGCGGTATTACTATCCAGTCAGCATCAACACAGGTTCAGTGGAAAGACTACACCTTCAACGTTATTGACACACCAGGTCACGTTGACTTCACCGTTGAAGTAGAACGCTCTTTGCGCGTTCTTGATGGTGCAATTCTTGTTTTGTGTTCAGTAGGTGGCGTTCAGTCACAGTCAATTACTGTTGACCGCCAGCTCAAGCGCTATCATGTTCCGAGAATCGCATTTGTTAACAAATGTGACCGTACAGGTGCAAACCCATTCAAAGTACGCATGCAGCTCCGCGAAAAACTCGGACTCAATGCTTACATGATGGAAATCCCGATTGGTCTCGAAGACAAGCTTGAAGGTGTTGTTGACCTTGTTTCAATGAAAGCAATCTACTTCGAAGGCGATTCAGGAACAGAACTTCGCTATGCTGAAATTCCTGCACACTTAGTTGATCAGGCAAACCAGTATCGTGAAGAACTTCTTGATGCTGCTTCTATGTTCAGCGATGAACTTATGGAAGCTATGCTTGAAGAAAATGTAACAGAAGACATGATCAATGCTGCAATCCGCAAGGGTACACTTGCAGAACAGTTTGTTCCTGTTTTCTTGGGTTCAGCATACAAAAACAAAGGTATCCAGCCTTTGCTTGATGGTGTTGTTAAATTCCTTCCTAACCCAACAGAAGTTAAGAACTATGCTCTTGACCTCGACAAGAACGAAGAGAAAGTTGAACTTACTTGCAACGACAACGATCCTTGTGTTTCTCTTGGTTTCAAACTTGAAGACGGTCAGTATGGTCAGCTTACATATGTTCGTGTTTATCAGGGAACAATCAAGAAGGGCGAAGAACTTTATAACACACGTTCTCGCAAGAAGTTCAAGGTTGGTCGTCTTGTCCGCATGAACTCAGCTTCAATGGAAGATATCAACGAAGGTGTTCCAGGTGATATCGTTGCATTGTTCGGTATTGACTGTGCATCTGGCGATACATTCTGTTCTGGCGGTTTGAACTATGCAATGACATCAATGTTCGTTCCAAACCCAGTTATTTCTTTGTCAATTACTCCAAAAGACAAGAAAGCTGCTGACCAGATGGCAAAAGCACTTAACCGCTTTACAAAAGAAGACCCGACATTCCAGACATATGTTGATCCTGAATCAAATCAGACAATCATTAAGGGAATGGGTGAACTTCACCTTGACGTTTACGTTGAACGTATGCGCCGTGAATATAAATGCGAAGTTGAAACAGGTATGCCACAGGTTGCTTATCGTGAAACAATCACACAGCAGGCTGATTTCAACTATACACATAAGAAACAGACTGGTGGTTCTGGTCAGTACGGTCGTGTTGCAGGTTTCATGGAACCAATCGCAGACAAAGACTACGAGTTTGTTGACAACATTAAAGGTGGTGCAATTCCTAACGAATACATTCCATCATGTGACAAAGGTTTCCGTGCTTCAATGAACAAAGGTTCATTGATTGGATTCCCAATTGTTGGTGTTAAATGTACAATCAATGATGGTCAGTATCACCCGGTTGACTCTTCAGATATCGCTTTCCAGGTTGCAGCTCAGGGTGCATTCCGCGAAGCTTATATGAAAGCAAAGCCATGTATCATGGAACCTATCATGAAAGTTTCTATCGAAGGTCCAACAGAATTCCAGGGAAATATTTTTGGTGCAATTAACCAAAGACGTGGTATAATCGTTTCATCAACTGAAGATGGAAATTTCTCACGTGTTGATGCAGAAGTTCCACTTAGTGAAATGTTCGGATTCTCAACAGTTCTCCGTTCACTCACACAGGGAAAAGCTGAATTCTCAATGGAATTCGAGAAATACGGAAAGGTTCCAAATGCGATTTCAGAAAAACTGATTGCCGACTATCAGGAAAAGAAACGCAAGGAACAGGGCAAATAAGGAGTCACCAATGGTAAAACAGGAACTTATTGACCGAAGCCCAGTTCGCTTTTTTGAAAAAGCACTGAACGGCGGTATTAAACCCGGCGAAATCGGAATTCTTGCCTCTAAAAAAGGCGTAGGAAAAACATCGGTACTCGTACAGCTTGGTCTTGATGGTCTTCTTCAAGGCAAACAGGTTGTTCACGTTTCATTCGACCAGCATGCATCTTATACAATGACTTGGTACGAAAACATTTTTACAGAAATGTCTAAAAAGAAAAAGCTTGAAAAAGCTGATGACGTGAAAGACGATGTTATTAAAAACCGCACTGTATTGAACTTCAATCAGGATTCTGTTTCAACAAAACAGATTATTACAACATTGCAGGCTCTTGCACAGGGTGGAATTAAAACTGATTATTTGATTATCGATGGTCTTGACTTCTCTAAGAGAGTAAAGGCAGATTTTGAATCAATTAAAGAATATGCAAAAAAAGAAAATGTAGTTGTCTGGTACAGCAGCAACACAGAAGGAACAGAACTCAAGAATGTTCTTCCTGCAGACATTACACCACTTTTTGATGCAGTAGTACTTTTTGAAACAAAACCAGACAGCACACAGCTTAGAATTTTGAAAGTAAGAGATGAAACACCAAATGATGTAAATCTCAAGCTTGATTCAAAAACTTTGCTTATTGCTGAAAAATAAGCAAATCATTAAGTGCTGAGTAAAGCTCCTTTTCGAAAGAAAAGGAGCTTTTTTGTTTTAAATAAAGTTTGTGCCGCTAATCTTTGCACGAATATAAAAAAGAGAAGTACAAAAAACTGCACTTCTCTTTTATAAAGCGAACATTAAAGTTTTGCAAAAAGGAAAGAAATAAACTTACAATTCACCGGCAATTTTTCGAACATTTTCAGATGAATCTGAAATGTTCGAACTTGCCTGGCTGAAATTTTCGACACCGGCAGCAATCTGCTTTAGCGTAATAAAGATCTGTTCACTTGCAACGGTAATCTGCTTTGCATAATCTATAATATCGCTGCTGCTTTTTGCAGTAAGTTCAGAAGAATCTTCTATGCTGCTGAACATATTTTTAAGAGAAAGAATGCTTTCGCAGCCAGAATTTATCCTGACAGTTTCTTCTTCACTCATATCAATCAGTTCGTCTGAAGAATGCTGCATTTCTTCAATTTTCTGCTTGATTTCTTTTGTACCGTCAATAATGCTGTCAGACAATCTTCTAACTTCTGTTGCAACAATATGAAAGTTTTTGCCAGCCTCGCCTGCACTGTTTGCTTCAAGCTCTGCATTAAAAGCAATAATCTTTGCCTGATCTGCCATATCATTAATGAATGAAACAATATCGCCAACATTATCGATTTTTTCACTTAATTCTTTTATGCTTTCAATTGTATTCTGATTTGTTGAAATAATTTCCTGAAATTTAGAATTGCTCTGTTCAAGCGATTCAACACCTGTCTGCACATCTTGACGAGATTTTTCGGCCTGAGAAGCAACGCCTTGAATTTTAGAAGTAATGCTTAAATTTAAGCTGTTTGAATCCTGCATTGTTGCAACAATTTCTTTAACTGCAGCACTCTGTTCCTGACTTACAGCAGCAGATTCTTTTGCAGCAACAGCAAGGCTCTCTGTCTCGGCAGCAAGTTTTATCTTTACATTTGTTTCAATGCTCTGCATTTTTTTGACCATAATTGTATATGAAAAAACACAGACCAAAGCTGTCAAAGCCGCAGCAACTGCACCATACAGCACAAAAGTTCCAAGTGAACCAGAACCTGGGTTTCTGATAATTCCAAGTGGAACCATCATCATATTTAATACTGCAAGTGCAAGACAAACACCAAATGCAAGAGAAATTGTTCCAGTAACACTGTTTGAAACAGAAGTTACACCAACACTTTTTAGCATATCTGTCATTAAACCTTTTTTAATCCGATAAACAATAATTACAAAGCACAGAAAGGCAATAACTTGAGCATGCAATTCAAAAATTATGAACAAAAGAACATTAAATTTTTCAACACCCTTTATGGCAAGAATAATATTCGTTGAACCGGCTCCAAGGAAAAAGCCAACGCCAACACCAATTGCAAGAGACTTATTAAAGGCATTGTATCCATCAAGGCACTTTTTTTCTTCCTCTGATGTAAGAAACCTGTTCTCTTTTTTGGCTTTTGCGACAATTTTCTCAATTGACTTAAGTTTCTTTTTTTCTGTAAAGGCAATCATCCATACAAGAAAACCAACAATCAGAATCATCGGTCCACATTCAGAGATAATGGCTATTGGATTCTGATAGACAAACCAATAATGAAAAATCCGAAGATAAAACACACCAAGATAACAAGTCAGTGCTAAAAGTTTCCAAAATTTCTTATAAACGTCCATAATCTCTATTTTATTACACGATTATAAAAAACACAAATTTTTTATAGAAAGCAGCTGAAAAAAGCAAGAATTTAAAGAATATATACGCTTATTTATATCTATCAAAAACAAACTGAAAAAAACAAATACTTCAACCTGTTTCAAGCTGAAAATCACTTATATTTTTGCCTGTTCATCTGCATAAAATTCATTAATCAAAGAATAAAAACAAAAAGCTTGAAAGACAGCGCAAAAGCATGATACAAAATATAAGGTGGCTCTAAAAATCAGCTAAACTGCAATTTTCAGAGTCTTCCTATAGAAAGAACTGCTTGAAATTTTGAAAACAATGTCATTAAAGTTTGTTCGAATAAAAATCTGACACAATCAAAATGACATTTTCAGAAAACCAAACTTATCAGGCTGTTTTTATGTCCGGCAAAGACCATTTTTGGAGTATTTATGTTTTTAACTCGTTCAAGCGGCATTCTGCTTCACCCTACTTCACTTCCGTGCACACCTGGCATTGGAACAATTGGAAAACAAGCTTTTCGCTTTATTGACTGGCTCAAAGAAGCAAATCAATCAATCTGGCAGATTCTACCGATTGGGCCTACAGGATACGGCGATTCACCTTATGCGTCTTTTTCTACATTTGCAGGCAACCCGCTTTTAATCGATTTAGATATTCTGTGTTCGCAAGGTTTTCTTACACAAGAAGAAATTACACCGCCAGAATGGATTTCTTTTAAAGGAAATATAGATTTTGGTTCTGTTGTTTACTGGAAAACACCTTTGTTAAAAAAAGCAGCCGCATGTTTTGCAGATAAACTGGCACAAGACGACAAATTAAAAAGCGAATATGATGAATTTGCAGCAAAACAAAATTTCTGGCTTGAAAATTATGCCACATTTATGAGCATAAAAGAATTTTATGATGCACAGGCTCAAAAAGAAAACAAATTCGGTGCAATGTGGAGCAATTACTGGCCGGTTGAACTTGCAACCTGCAATAAAAAAGCTGTTTCAAAATGGCAGAAAACGCACAAAGCAGAAATTGAAGCTCAAAAAGCAATTCAATTTTTCTTTTTCAGCCAGTGGACAGCACTAAAAAAATATGCAAATGACAACAACATTTCAATAATTGGCGACATTCCGATTTTTGTTGCACCAGATTCAGCAGATGTCTGGGCAAACCAGAAACTATTTCAGCTTGACGAAAACGGAAAAGCAACAGCTGTAGCCGGTGTTCCGCCGGATTATTTCTGTGCGACAGGTCAGCTTTGGGGCAATCCGCTTTATAACTGGGCAGAAATGAAAAAAACAAATTACGCATGGTGGATTCAGCGCATAAAATCGATGCTTTCAATTGTTGATTATGTTCGAATTGACCACTTTAGAGGTTTCGAAGCTTACTGGTCTGTTCCAGCCGGCGAAGAAACCGCTGTAAACGGCAAATGGATAAAAGGTCCAGCACACGATCTTTTCAATGCAATTAAAGCCCAGCTTGGCGATATTCCGATTATTGCAGAAGATCTAGGCGTAATTACAGATGAAGTGCGCGCACTGCGCGATGATTTTGAACTGCCTGGAATGAAAGTTCTTCAGTTTGCATTTGACCTTGAAGAAGAAAAGCGCGGAGGGCTTGTAAATTCATTTTTGCCGCACATGTATACACAAAACTGCGTTGTTTACACAGGCACACACGATAACGACACACTTACAACATGGCTTTCGGAGCTTTCGCCAGAAATGAAGGAACTTGTAAAAAAATACACAGGCGTCTCTGACGACAATAAACTCTGCGACGAACTTATCCGGCTTGCATTTGCATCTACTGCAGCTTTTGCAGTTGTGCCCCTGCAAGATTTGTACAAAGTCGGCAAAGAAGGCCGCATGAATGCACCGGCCACAACAGGCACAAACTGGCAGTGGCGCATGAGCGAAGATTTTTTTGCAGAAGACAAAGCTTTGTGGCTTAAAGAACAGGCCTGTCTTTACGGTCGAAACCTAAAGAAATGATTTATTTCAACTGCTGCTTGAATAAAGCAGCAGTTTTTTTATCTACCCTTAATTTCAAGTTTTTTCGACTGAATTTTTTATATTAACAATTCACCGTTGTTCAATTTATAATAGTTTTTTTCTTTTTTCAGGCAGTTCCAGAATTGTTACAGAAGCAAAAATTAAAACTATGCCCAGAATCATCAGCAGCGAAAGATTTTCTTTCCAGACAAAGCAGCCGATTAGTGTTCCAACCAGGGGTTCAACAGTTACAAGAATTGCGGCTTTGCCTGTTTCAAGGCCACTTAAACCAGTTGTATAAAAAATATACGGCAATGTTGAACAAATAAGAGCAATTCCACAAACCAGAAGTACTGCATTAAAATTGAACAACAGAAAAATATTTTCAATGTGAATAAACGGCAGGACACTTACCGAAGAAAACACAAATGTGTAAAAAGTAACCGTAAGTGCATTATATTTTTTCAAAGCAAAACGGCTAAAAACAGAATAAAGTGCATAGCCCAGTCCTGCACAGATTCCAATTAAAAAGCCTTTTAATGTAATAGATTTTGCACCTGCTTCAAAAACACCGCTTACTAAAAGACAACCGGCAAAAGTCAGTATTATTGCAAAAGTTTTCCGCTTTGTAATTTTTTCCTTAAAAAGAACAAACGACATGAACAGAACAAAAATCGGCGAAGTGTATAAAAGAACAACTGCTACAGAAGTTCCTACCTCTAAAATTGTTTTAAAATAGCACAAAGAAAAAAATGTCAGACTGATAACACCGGTTCCAATAAACATCCAGATGTCTTTCAATTCAATTTTCAAAAGTTTTCTGTCTTTTATCAGAAAAAACACAAGAAGAAAAAACGATGACAAAAATGCCCTAAAAAACAGCATCTGTATTGAAGCAAAACCATAAGCAGCCAGCGGCCTGATAAAAAGCGAAATGCACCCCCAGCAGATTCCGGCGAGAACTGTAAACAAAACATAAACCATGTATCTAATATAGAACAAAATAGTGTTTGCAAAAAGAGATAACCAGACTTAATAATTTGAACATTGATAAGATTATCCGGCTGCACTCCTGAATATGCTTGTCGGCTATGCAAACAGCCTTTCGGCTAAGGGAAAATTGCAGTAAACACTAAAGCGGAAACTCCGGTTAAAAATTTGCCCTTTTTTATATCTGTTCAACGGTTTCAACAATTAAAAAACAAACTATAACTTTATTTCTTTCTGCAAAAAATTCGGCTATAATTAAGCATCTTAACATAGAGGACTTTTATGACACATAAAGAAAAAGCATTGGATTATTTTGGAAGAAAATTTCACTGTTCACAGGCGGTACTTGCAGCTTTTGCAGATGAATGCGGCTTAACTGAAACACAGGCATTAAAACTTGGTGCATGTTTCGGCAGTGGAATGCGCAAGGGCGAAGTCTGCGGTGCATGCACAGGCGCACTAATGGTTCTAGGTGCAATGTTCGGTCAATATGACAAAGCAGACGAAAAAAGCCGGCAGACAGCAAACGAAGTAAACGACAAAATGATGAACAGATTTAAAGAAAAATGCGGTTCATATCTTTGCAACGATTTGCTCAAATGCGATATCGCAACAAAAGAAGGCATTGATTTTGCTTTAAAAAACAGTCTTTTTACAGAGTTCTGCCCTAAAATGGTTGCAAATGCAGTTGATATTGCAGAAGAAATCATTGCAGAATATCTTTCAAAATAAGGATGCCGTCTAGAGAAAATCTTATGAAAATGCTGCTTGTTTCCATGGCTGCAATGGCAGAAACTTCAGGACCAGTTTCAAGATGTGTAAATCTTGCAAAAACGATGAAATCTTTTGGAATTGAAGTTGCAACATGCATTGCAGAAGATGTTAATTTTAGAAACATTGAAAATGTTCCAAATTATTTTTTAGAGATTCCAAGTCCGCTTGGACTTCCTTCATTTTATGCAAAACATGTTTTTCCAATAATACAGAAACTGAACATTGCAGCACACAAAACAGTAAAAAGCTTTGATGAAGTTCTGTTTTTTACAGGCAACCTTGATTACAGGTATCTAAAAAAAAGCACGGAAAGCATACGAAGTGCAATCAGAGAATTCAACCCGGATATTATCTATTCTGAGTTTAATATTTCTGCTTTTATTGCTGCAAAACTTGAAAACAAAAAACTTTACGCAACAGTAAGTTTTCCGACACAACACGCTTTTGCAAATAAACCGGAACTTGCAAAAGATTTAAACAGACTTTTAAAAGAATACGGAATAAAGCCGGTTGATTCAGCCTTGCAGTTATTTGACTGGGCTGACAGAAAATTCTGCCCCAGCATAAAAGAACTAGAACCAATGGATAATGTAATTTTCTGCGGTTCATTCAGTAAAGCCTGCAAAACACAGATACAGAAAGATAAAAACAAAATTCTTGTTTACATGGGGAACGGTACAATTTCTGCCCGCAAAATGAAAGCAGAAATTTCTAAAGCCTTTTCAGATTCAAAATACGAAGTGTACATTGCTTCAAGCTATCTTAAAGAATGCAGCATAAAGAACATTCACATTGCACAACGGTGGAATTTCAGCGAACTGTTAAATGAAGCTGCGCTCTTTATCAATCACGGCGGGCAGAACAGCATCGTTCAGTCATTGCAGTACGGTGTTCCAGAACTTATTGTTCCAGGAAAAGTATTCGAGCGCAGATACAATGCAGAATCTGTTTTAAAAAACGGTGCAGCCCTGGTTTTGCCACACAGCAAGTTCAATGCAGAAAACATCCGTTCACTTGCAGAAAAAATTATCAATTCAACAGAGATGAGCAGAAACGCTTTTGAACTTGGCATGAAACTTTCCGTTCAGGGTGGAGCTGACCGCATAATTAAAGAGATGCTTTATTGAAAATTGCGATTTTTCCCTGTATCAAATAAAGAACAAATGAAAGATTTTCTGACAATACATTTAAAAGATAATTGAGGAAGATAATTATGGATTTTATAAGTGATTTTGCAGAAGTAGAATATATCGAAAAAGATAATGTCGTTTTTCATGTATGGAAAAAAGAAGCACACTTTGATGATTACAGAAAGCCTGTAATTGCTTCGCTTGAACTGCTTAAGAAACATAAAGGCAGTGTTTTTATTGTTGATGCAAGAAACGGTTTTGAAGATGTCAAAGAAGATGTTGACTGGGGTTTCAGCTGGTTTCTGCCCGAACTTAAAAATACAGGCTGTAAAATCTGGGGTTTCATTCTCCCAAAAGTTTCTGAAATTGAAGGCGAAATTGATTTATGGACAAAAGAAGTCCAAAAAAATTTTACAGTAATCAGGGCAGAATCTTATAACGGCATTTTAGATTGCATCAATTAAAAATCAGGCAGATATCTCCCTATGCTGTTCGCAAATGCTAATTGACGGTTTCGCGTTCGGATTGTGCTAACAATTTGTGATTATTCTGCGAAACCTTCCAGTTTTGCGAAGCAAAAACTGGTTCCGTGCGTCTACCATTCATTCAAATACATTTGTAATTACAGCTGTAATGCAAGTATCCTTCCACTTTTCACCAGGATAAACTTCTTTTATGGTAAATTGAATTTTATCAGTTTTTCGAGGCAATTCTATTTTTGAAAAACAAACATTATCCTCAAATTTATATTCAATTTCAAAAGGCTCACCGCTATCAAGAGATTTTATTGCAGCAACTTTTACACGATTATTTGCTTTGTAAAGATAATGTTTATATGGATCTACATAACCATTTAAAACAAGAAAACTTTTTAGAGGTTTTGTAAATTCAATCTCAAGATATTCTTCTATACCATTTTCATTTTTATCTTTACCCGGAACCCAAGGTGGATAACGAGTCCAAGAACAAGCATAATCGTCACCTGTAATAATATAAGGTAATGAACACGAATCATATAAAATATCTCCAGTTTTTGATTTTTCAATATAAAAGCTCGAACTTTTAATTTTTTTTATCTTAAAGCATGGAGTATTAGAAGTATTTTTCATGTAATCTAAAGTAAAAGGTTTTAATATATTATTTTCTTCTCTCGTTACAATTTCCCATATATTTGCAATGTAATTGCTATAATTAATTTTTGTAAAATATTCCGTTGCTTTTAAGTTATTCAAATCTATATGAGAATCCAGCATTATAAATAAATCGCCACCTTTTATTACATAAGGAGCATCATAACCTTCTATAATTTTTTCTTCATTATTCCATTTATAATCCGCTTTTATATCATTACGGATTTTTATCCATCCATTTTCACTTTCAAAATCGGTTTCTGATAAAGTAACATCCTGACCTTGTGATGTGGTACTAATAATTCTATAAAATCCGTTTTCTAACACTTCAGCTTCTTGTGTAGAAAAAGTCCATAATGGCTCTGATGATATAGTCATTATATTTATAAAAAAAAGGAATATAAAAAAGATTTTTTCATGATTTTACTCCGCTGCCCACTAGGCAATCCACATAACATTGTTTTAAACCGCAGCGGGCTTGACCCGCTGTCGGCTTTGAAAACTGTGTTATGTGATATTTTTATTCCACCATTTACGAACTGTAGGCATACTAATTTTTAATTCTTCAGAACATTGTTTCTCTGTTCCTTTAGGATTTTTATTCTGCCATTCATAAATCAATTCTGATTTATTTCTTAATGTAAAATGATTCTGACACTGTGGACATCCGAACTTGTTATAACAAATTTTCTGTTTCCACTCATAACCACATTTATGACATTTCCAATATACAATTCGACTATTTTTTGCCGTCACAGAATCAGGTGAAAAATTATTTTTTTGTTTATCCCAATCTTGTACTAATTCTGGATTTCTTGATTCATAATCATTAAATCCCTTCAGTACCTTAATGTTAGAGCAATAAGGGCAACCAACACCTTTATTCCTATTTGCAATAATAGCTTCCCATTCGCCATGGCAAACAGAACATATCCACCAAACTTTTTTCCCACTATTATCTGTAACCATAGAAGGCTGTAACTCTCCATTCTTTAGTGCATTCCATTCTTTACATAGTTCAGGATTTTTCTCTGCCAGTGATCCATTTTTTAAAATCAAAGTTTTGACATGTTTTGCTCCTCCCACTATGGAAGAACATTTATTACATCCATTTCCTGATGTTCTTGATGAAATTGATGTTTTCCATTCATAACCACATTTTTGGCATTTCCACCATATTGATGCACCATTATGAACTGAAAAATTTTCAGGTTTTAGGGAACCATTCTTTTCAGGATGCCATTCCTTTGCTATTTCTGGATATTTTACAGCTAAACTTTCATCAATTTCTCTTTTCCTGATGTCCTCTTGAACTTCATTTATGTTGTCTTCTACACTAACAAAAATATCTTTTTCATTAGTAAGCTCTATAAGTAAATTTTTTATTATCGCAGATAAATTTCCTAATTTTCCTATTCCTTGATATGAACAAGGAATCACATCTTTACTTTCAGAAGTTGTAATCCCCTCTTTTATTCGTATAAGACGGATTCCTTTTTTTAGACAATTATTTGTTTTAATTAAATCTTTTTCATAATTCTGATGATAATAACTTCCATCATATTCAATGCCAATAGAAAGACTTGGAATCCATATATCAAGTTCTGTTATTCCATCTTTTTTTAAGCCTGAATATCTGCCAACAGCTTCTGGGAAATACTTAGAAATATAATATAAAATTGCTTGTTCGGGAAAAGATGTGCCTTTTGAATTACAGAAAGGACATCCAGATTTTGCTCTCGTTCTATTTCCTACACTAGTTTCCCAATTTTTTCCACATTTTTTACATTTCCAGATTACTAAAGTATCTCCTTTTGGCGATACCTCTAGTGGAGAAAAACTGTTTTTCTCAAAATCCCATTCTTCCAATAATTCAGGAAATACCTCTCCCAATGATCCAGATTTTTTAATTTCGTTGCCTTTATAGTTTTACCTACTAATTCTTTTTGACAATTCTTGCAGCCTGTTCCAGCCCTTGTTCTATTCCATATTGGAGCTTTCCACTCGAAATGACAAATATGACATTCCCAGAAAACAGATTCTCCAGAACCACATAAATATTCAGTCGGAAGTTTTATATTTTTAGAGCTCCAATCTTGTGCTATCTCAGGATAACGCGTTTGTAAATCATTATAACCAGCCAGCAATTTTTTATCTTCGCATACAGGACATTTGTTATTTTTTGTAAACTGATTTATCGGCCTATCAAACGAATGTCCTTTCTCACAAATCCAAAAGAACTTTTTAGTTGATGTTGATGAAACAGATGTTGGTGTTTCAGTAATGTTCTTAGATTCATCCCAATATTTTATAAGTAATGGAAATTTATCACCAAAACTGCCATTTTTTTCTATTTTTCTTTGTTTTAATGCTTCCTGTGTTCTTTTTTGTCCACATAGCATACATCCATGATTTTTTCGACTATCTAAAGTTGCTTCCCATTCGTAACCGCATATATGACATTTCCACCAAACTTTAGTTGTACCAGCTCCAACAAAATCAGAAGGTTTTGATATATTCTTATCATAATCCCAGTCCATTGATTGTTCTTTATAAAGTGAGCCAAAATCATTTTCACCAACTATCAACTTTGTATATTGATTTCTGTTTTTCATAATGACTTGTCCTATTTGTTCCATAAAAAACCTGTTGCCCACTGGACAATCCACATAACATGTGCTTAAACCACAACGCAGCTTGACCCGCTGTCGACTTTGCTTCGCAATGCGCGTAAACGCACACGTTAATTATATTTTTCTTCCTTTGAACATTTTATCAGTTATGATTTGATTTTTAAATATTGAATTCTGCAACTTCTGCCACTAAACTAATTATTCTTTTAAAAAGTGACTTTATGTCGCATAGTTTTAAATTTATACTATTTTTCGTACGTTTTTCCATATTCATTTTTAATAAATGCTACGTAATAAATCAATTATTTTACAAGTTACATTCTAAAGCGCTTTCAAACTTTTCTTGTTTTCACTTAAATCTTCAATACGCAAAAACCAATCTCTAATTCTCGTTTGAAGAAATAAAAAAAGCATAATATAATTTCAGCTGCACGTTTATTAACAGAAATTTATGCTGCTCGTCTTGCCACGCAAAATATGTTATAAATAAAGAACACAATCAACAACAAGGAAAACTAAATGTCTGAACGAATCAACTATGTAGACAATTTAAGGACAATTACAGTGTCCTTATTAATTGTGTTTCATCTGGCAATGTCTTATAACACATGGAACGAACCAAATTACATTTTTTTTGAGCCGGTCAATTTATTTGCTTCCATTGTTGTTTTTATTGTACCGTGGTTCATGCCGTTAATGTTTCTGCTTGCAGGCGTTTCAGCTTTTTATTCTTTAAAAAAGAGGAGCTTTTCAGTTTTTATAAAAGAACGTCTTTTAAGACTGGGACTTCCATTGATTTTTGGCATATTTTTCTTAAACCCGGTTTTAAGCTACATTGCAGACGTTACACACAATGGCTATAAAGGAAATTACATTGAGCATTATGCTGTTTTTTTCCAGAAATTCACTGATTTAAGCGGCTATGACGGCGCTTTTACACTGGGGCATTTGTGGTTTATCGCAGTACTGCTTGTAATTTCCATTGTGTCCTGTGCATTTGCAAAACTTTTTCAAAAAACCACCCGAAAGAGCACACAGAATTTAATTAATGCACTGTTGATTGTCGCTGCGGTTGCTTCTTTCAATGTAAAAATACTCGGCAAACCTTTGATTACTTATTTTTGCACATATTTATCAGGCTACTTTTTATTCAGCAGCCAGAAATGGATTAAAAAAATTGCAAAATTCAAATGTCTTTTTGTCTTTAGTTTTCTGATTTTTTCCATACTGAATGTTTTGTTCTTTGTTTATGCTGAAAATTTTGAAACATTGCAGACTGTCTTTAATTATCTTTCATTTGCATGCGGAATTCCTGCATTGATTTGTCTTGGCAAAGATTATCTTGATTATTCAACTGTTTTCAGCAGATACTGCTCTAAACTTTCTTATGTTTTTTATATTGTGCATTTTCCAGCTGTTGTTTTGTGTCAGTATTTTTTCTCTTTAACCGGCATGAACTGCTTCAGTAATTTTTTTGTCTCTTTAGTGACATCTTCTTTAATTACATGTATTATCTGCTGGTTGTGGGCAACACTGAAATCAGCAAAAAAAGCCCAAACTGCATAAAATTAAACAGATTTAACAAGGTTTTCAAATGTTACCAACTGTAGACGAAGCAATAAATGAATTGAACATTGCAGAAAAACTGAATTCTGGACGTTGGGTCAGCCATTCAAAAAACACTGCAGCCGCTGCAAAAAATATTGCACACTGCATTTCGGACATGGACGAAAACAAAGCTTTTATTGTCGGGCTTCTTCACGACATTGGCAGGCGTGTCGGAATTGTAAACAACCCGAAACACGTGTACGAAGGTTATAAATACTGCATGCAAAAAGGCTGGGACGAAGCAGCAAGAATCTGCATGACTCATTCTTTTGTACTTATGCAAAAAGAATTTGAGTATGAACCTGAAACATTTGAAGAACAAGAAATAAAGGAATTCATTCTTGGGTGCGGTGAGCCGGACGACTACGACCGGCTTATTCAAATGTGCGATGCACTTGCTGCAGATTATGGATTTGTTATCTTAGAAAAAAGATTTGTTGATGTTACAAGAAGATATGGCATTATGGAAAATTACATTAAAGGCTGGGACATTACATTTAACATTAAAGAAAATTTTGAAAAGCGCATGGGCTGTTCAATTTATGACGTACTTCCAGATATCGAAAAAACAACGCTTTTGACACCAGAACCATGGCATCCAGGCGAAGTCTGGAAAAAATGACAGTTTTTGGGCATTCACTTTTTAATATTTGCGGAGAAATAAATGGCGAAAATTTGTCCTGTCTGTAAAAAACACAGAATGTATCTTGGCGGTTTTGTAATAAAAAACAGCACAATCTGCGGAAAATGCTACGACAGACTGGCTTCAAGAAATTTGACTTATTATAACAAAAACTTAGAAATTGAAGACATCTGGTACATTTTTGAAAACACCGAAGAAAATCAGGACATAAGAGAAACAGTACAGAAAATTTTAAACAAAAAAGAACAGTTTGCAAAAGAAACAGCTGCTTGCACAGGTCAATTCAGAAAAGCACTTGCAGATTTTTTTAATGCAAAGAACATTCCGGAAAATTCAGCAATACAAAACAGCGCTACACAGTTTTTATGGCACATGCTTGTGCTCAAAAAACGCCGTCTTGATGCAAAAAACATCAGGTTGAATATTGAAACCAAGCAGAATACAGTTAATGCAGAAAAAGCACTTTCCGGCAGAGAATATTTCAATGGAAAATATGAAACAGGCACTGTCCGTGAAACAATTCAGGGTTTTATAAAATACATAAAAAATGACGACGTTATTTTTCAAGAAGATAAATTCAATGCTGCAAGATATCGAACACTGCGTGCACACAGAACCGGCAATAAAAACATCATCTGCCCTTTCTGCGGTGCGTCTTCAACCAGAGGAAACCTTATCGACGGCTGCGATTTTTGCGGCACCAAATTTTCGGTTGAAAATCTTGGGCTTAGAATCAGCGGCTGTTCATTTGAAAAAGACTGCAATCTGGCAGCTCAAGAATATTTTTCTCAAGATAACGAAAAAAAAGCTGGAATAAAAGCAGGCTTTATATCATTTATTTTGCTTGCCATTGTGTCTGTTCTAAATGTTTTTATGGGCGAATTTAAAATTGCGGACTTATTCAGCCTGCTTTTGGGTTCTGCAATTTTTGGCGGACTTATAGGACTTGTTTTTTCCTTTTTCTATGGAATTTTCATCAAAGGCATCGTCTGGTTTTTCAAAAGCAGCACAGGCGAAATGCAGGCTGCACAACGGGCTGCAAATGAACTTGAACGCTTTTCAAAAAACGTAACAGCCAAAATTCAACAGACAGATCCTCTGTTCTCTGTTGAAGGTTTTTACAGCGAAATTGAAAACATTCTTTCTTCTGTTCATTACGCTTCAAAAGCCGAACAGATAAAAGTTTTCTGGAACGAAATGCAGCCGGACAAAATTACAGAAATCATCAATAAATATCAGAATGTAATCAGTTTTGAAATACAGAAAATACAGCTTCAAGATTATTTAATTGAAGAAAACATGCAGAAAATTACAGTCGAAGCAACTGCTGCGCTGCTTTTAGAAGAAAACAGCATCGTTCATAAAAAAGCAGAAAATCTGAAACTCCGTTTTGTTAAAAACGAAAACTGCAAAACACAGGAAATATGTGCACCGGCTTTTCTAAGATGCAGAAACTGCGGTTCGTCACTTTCACTCATGGAAGGCGCACATTGTCATTCCTGCGGCAGCGATGTAAAATTATCTGATTTTGCATGGACAATTGACGATTACAAAACATCGTATGCAGACACAAAAAATTAGATGCAGACTAAAATATTTTTTAGAATTTTCTGATTTTTTTTACATAAACGGAGGAAATTTAAAATGATTTGGACGTTTTTAATTACAACAGTTCTTTATATAATAGTAGAATTATACGAAGTTTATTACGATTCCATTATGTTTGAAATTAAACTTTCAACAAACCGTACGCAAAGAATGATTGGAAGAAATATAATTGGTGTTCTGCTAATTGGAATTGATTTGCTTTTATTTTTCTGGGCAAAAGATTTTCAACCAAAAGAATATAATAAAATGATAATTACTTATGCATCATGTATACTTATGGTGCTTCATGTTCTGGGCAGCTTTTTTGCCATGTTCCGTCTGAAAAAAGGCTATATTGCAGTTGATATCATCAAATTTTTTGTCATGCTTATAAGTGCAGGCACCATGGCGATTTTGATTCATTTTTTTAATATTGGCAAAGGGCTTTTATTTTTGATTGCAATTCTTGCAATTCTTTGCACAAGAGCTACAAGAATGCTTAACGGCAACTGGCTTGAACTTTTGCTTGACGATCTTGATGAAGATGACTATTAAATTTGCTGCAGCATAACCGCTGCACTTAAAAACAAAGAATTGAATTATGCAGCCAATCTTGACAGTTTACATTTTGCAGAAACAGAATACATTTGCATAAAAACCAATGCCTGTAATGTACAGCATTTTTTACATTAAATCTTATATAAGACAGAACAAGCATGGCTGCAAAAATGATAAAGTACAAAAGAAAAAGAAAAGCAAAACACAAAACTTAAAAAATATATAAAAAGGAATTTGCAAAAATGTTTGAAATTAAATATTGGACAGCATTTGCATTTATTGCCGCTGTATGGATTTTGATTAGATTAATTATAAACTTTACGGCAAAAAATTTTTCATTAAAAAACGAAGCAAAAATACTGCTCGTGTTTATCGGAATTGTTGTAATCGTAAGAATCGTTTATTTTCCGTGGCACCATGTAAACGGAAAAATTGGCACACTGAAATTTGACAGTTCAAAAATTCTACCGTTCTGGATAAATTTTGTTCCGATTATTCACATGTTTGACAGCTATGACGGCTGGCTTATGAACATCATCGGAAACATCACAATGTTTATTCCAATTGGAATATTCTGGCCACTTTGTTTTAAGGAACTTAATTCAATTGGAAAATCTACGCTGGCAGGAGTTGGGTTTACACTTTTTATTGAAACATCTCAGCTTTTATTTTATGAACGCTGCACGGACATTGATGATTTACTGATGAACACAACAGGTTATATAATTGGTACATTGATTTATTTTGCAATTAAAAAAATATGTAAAATTAAAAACGACTAACGCGGGAGAAAAGCTTTATGGTACAGATTTTTGGAACTTTAAAAAATTTTGATGTAAAAACTGCACAGCGCTGGTTCAGCGAACGCCGCATTCCAGTTCAGTTTGTTGATTTAAAAGAAAAAGAAATGAGTAGCGGCGAATTTGATTCAGTTGTATCAGCTTTGGCAAAACAATATGGCAGTCGCGCCGACGCCGTTGCGGAATTAATTGATAAAAAGTCAAAAGACTACAGCTCAATTGCCTATCTTGATGAAAGCGAAATTGAATCTAAACTTTTTGAAAACCAGCTTAAGTTAATGAAACAGCCTGTCTGCCGTAACGGCAAAACTGAAGCTACAGTCGGCTTGCAGCAGAAAATCTGGGAAAACTGGAAATAAAACAAACCGCATGTTTAATGCTTTTTTACGGCATAGAACACTAAAACTCAGCATTTTCAAACATTCTGCATGAACAGACTTTATAAAAGCTTAAAGCAGCCATATTTCAGATTTCGCCAAAATGAACGGAATTGTCTTTTTCTTTTTTGCTTAAATAAACGCCTTTGTCGGCTTCTTTATATATATAATCAAAATCGACATCATCTCTGTAAAAAAATGTGCCGACACTGACTTTTATTGATTCTTTTTCAGGCAAAACATCAATGGCATTAATGCTTTTGAAAAGTCTTTTGAACACTTTTTCTGCTTTTTCTTTTGTATCAATTCCGACAAAATATGCAGCAAATTCATCTCCGCCAAGACGCATTACAATGTCATTGCTGCGTTTGTTCAGTTTTAAAACGTCTGCAATTGCTATCAAAACTTTATCGCCGGCATCATGACCATATCTATCATTTATCCGTTTAAAATTATCTACATCAAGCAGAAAAAACATTCCCTGTATATTTTTTTCAAGATATTCTGAAATTATTTTTTCTCCATAACCCCTGTTGCAGATATCTGTCATTAAATCTGTCTGAGATAAATACATAAGCTGACGTTCACGCAGCTTTTCTTCATTAATGCATTCGACACTGTAAATTACATGCAGAATTTTTCCATCTTCGTCATAATCAACAACAGTAAATCTTGCACGGCACCAGCCGTTCATTTTTCCTTTAAAAACTTCAGAAATGCTGTGCTTGCCTTTTAAACGTTCATCAAGTGTAGCAAGATTTACAAAAATGAGCATTTTTTCTATGTGCTCTGGTTCGGTAATTTTCATTACGACATTGTCAGACTGTTTCTGCAAATTGTTTGGATATTCGTTAACCCATTCAATAAGATATTTATTAGTTTTAAATGGCAGATAACTGTTGTCTTTCAGATTAAAAACATGGACTGCAACATAAATATCAGAAAGGGCTTTTAAAATCTGTGCTTCTATAATGCTTTTATCTGTCATTTTAAAACCTCCATAAAGTGTCTGTCTGTTATGTGTGCCGGCTGTCTTTAAGCATTCTGTTATCTGCCAAAAACAAAAAAATGACCATAAACGAACAGCTATATTTAATATAATAAGCCATGTATAATGATAATGCAATTTAAGATTGATTGTTTAAACATGTTAACTGAAAATAATGACGAACCTCGACGCAGAGCGTTCGAGGTATCGTCGTTCTAAAAGGAAATTGCACTCCAGGTCCAATACACTTCATACGACGCAGAGCGTCGGGGTATTGAACCCGTCGGCGCGAATAAAAAGCAGACAGAACTAAAGCCACAATTTTAATGGAAGCAAATGATGTTTTACAAAAAAGAATATATATTTGAAAATATAAAAAAATTGCAGACGCCTGTTGGTTTCTTTGAAATTGAATCTGCCGGAGAAAAAACAGCTTTTTCTGTTAAAAAGAATATTGTAAACATGCCTGTAGAAATAACTGACGAAAATTCCAGAAAAAAAGGAAAAATTGCAGCAAAAACAAACTACAGCATTATCATTGACGCAGCAAAACTTCAGCTGAATAAAGATTATTCAATTAATTTTAAAAGCGACCATGAATGCGTGTGGAAATTCTGCGATTCAGACGAACACACGACATGTTACAATTCGATTATTAACGGCTGGTTTGTCGGCATTGGCGCAAATGATCCGAATGACGAAACAAAAACACAGCAGTCTTTGAACTATTCCGAAGAAAACGCTTTTTTCGGTGGGCATGTTATAAAAGAACCACCTGAATATGATGAAACAGCTTTTACAGCCTATACAGTTGATGTACTTGAATTGTTCAACGGCTATCGCTTTAAATTGTTTGATTATTCGATAAGCCAAATTCACTTTGAAGTTGCATGGCTAAAAAAAGGCAAATTTGCAGACATCGAATACGAAAATGCACTTGGAATGTGGCTTTGCTGAAAAACCATGAAAATGCAGAAACCTAAGCTGCAGGATTTTTTTTGTATATATTTAGCTACTATAACTGATAATTTTGTACTTTTCTTGATTTTAGCGACTATAACTGATAAAATCAAACTATGTTAAATCGTGAAACTTATATGAAAAGAATCAGACCGTTTATGAATACGGAACTGATAAAAGTCTTTACAGGAATAAGGCGTTCAGGAAAATCTGTAATGCTTGAACTTGTAAAAAAAGAATTACTGAATACTGGCGCAAATAACAATAATTTTCTCTATATAAATTTTGAACAGTTTAGCAATACAGAATTATTAGAAGCAACAAAGCTGTATCAAAAAATAAGCGAATTCCACAAAAACATAAATGGGAAAAGCTACCTTTTCTTTGATGAAATCCAAGAAGTAAAGAATTGGGAAAAATGCATAAATTCTTGCCGTGTTGATTTTGATTGCGATATTTATATTACAGGTTCAAATGCAAAACTTTTATCCGGGGAACTTGCAACGTATCTTGCCGGTCGATATGTAGAATTTGTCATTTATCCTTTTTCGTTTTCAGAATATCTTGAAATGAAAAAACAAGAAAATTCTGATGCAGACATAAATTCATGCTTCATGGAATTTATAAAAACAGGAGGAATGCCATTTTTGTCTAATTTTGCAGGCGACACCTCCGCAAAAAATCAATATTTAACAGATATTTATAATTCTGTTGTTTTAAAAGACATAGTAAAAAGAAATAATATTCGTGATGTATATACATTAGAAAAAATTGTTGCTTATGCTTTTGCAAACATTGGACACATTTTTAGTGCAACCTCTCTTTCAAAATATTTCAAAAGCGAAAATCAAAAAATCTCGCATGACACTATTTTAAATTATCTAAAATTTTGTACAGATGCATTTCTGTTATATAAAATAAGACGTGCCGATTTCGAAGGCAAAAAAATTCTTACAATGAATGAAAAATATTATTGTGCAGACCATGGACTAAGGGAAGCAGTATTTGGAAAAAACATCCAGAATATTGATCAAGTTTTTGAAAATATTGTTTGTCTTGAACTTTTGCGCAGAAATTATAAAGTTTATGTTGGCAAAAAAGGTGAATTAGAAATTGACTTTGTAGCAGAAAAAGAAGATAAACGAATTTATGTTCAAGTTTCATATCTTTTAACAAACGAAGAAACAATCCACCGAGAATTCAATGTTTATAAATCCATAAAAGATAATTATCCAAAATATGTTGTTTCAATGGATGATTTTGATTTTTCGCAAAATGGAATAATTCATAAAAACATAAAAGATTTTTTGCTGATGGAAGATTACTAAAAAACATAGATGCAAGCTGCTAATAAGCTTTGCTGAAAAACCATGAAAATGCAGAAACCTAAACTGCAGGATTTTCTGCAGCTTACAGCCTGTTTTCTGCATCTTGCCCGAATCAGAATTGCGCATTTCTGCATATCGCTTATAATAAAAAACATGAAAAGAGTTTTATATTTATTGGTGCAATGCACATGGGGACTTGGACAGACAATTCTCGGATTGTTTTTCTTTCTTAAAAATATTCGCAGGCCGCACAGATTTTATAGATGTGCAATAGAAACACAATGGGAAAATAAATATGCAGGCTTAAGCCTTGGTCCGTTTATTTTTACACCAGACGCAGATGGAGACTATTATAAAAGCGTGCGTACACACGAATATGGCCACACATTTCAGTCTTTAATGCTCGGCCCTTTTTATGCTTTAGTCGGCATTGTTTCATGCTCATGGGGAATGCTTATTCATCCAATTTTGAAAAAGACTAAAAACAAAGAACTGCCCTACACAACCTGCTTTGTTGAATATTGGGCAAGCCATCTTGGTGAAAAAGTAACAGGTGAAAAAGCAATCTGGTAAAAACATATTTCTTTGGAGATATATAAAAGTATTGTCATGCCGAATTTAGTTCGGCATCAACACAGAATACAG
>JAZQNK010000022.1:0-8276 GCA_045627325.1 Treponemataceae bacterium
AGGTTGGAAAGAAAGTAAATTTTGATATTTTCGGTCCTGAATATCTGCAGAAGATTAATGATATAAAACTTCCAAATACTAAAATCAAAATCCTGCAGCAGCTTTTACAACAGGTTATTGCAGATTATAAAAAGACAAACAAAATCAAGGCAATGGAATTCAGCGAGCGGATGAAAAAACTGGTTGAAGCTTACAATAATCGTCACCTTGATGATTTTACAGCTCAGGTTTTGGATGAAGTTACAAAACAGTTGAATGAATTGCTGAATGATATCCAGAAGGATAAGGACAAGTTTAAAGAACTTGGCATTTCTTTTGAGGAAAAAGCTTTTTACGACATTCTTGTAAGCTGCGCCCAGAAGTTCCATTTTGAAAATCAGTATCCAGATGATCAGATGAAAGAACTGGCAAAGAAAGTAAAAGCTCTTGTTGATGATAAAACCCGCTACACAGACTGGGACCAGCGAATTGATGTAAAAGCCGAAATGGAAGCAGATTTAATGATTCTTTTGGATGAAAACGGTTATCCACCTGTTCCACGAAACGAAGTTTATAATGAAGTATTTGAACAGGCGGAGAATTTTAAGAAGTATAATTATACCTATTCATATACGGCTAACAACAATCATTATCTAATGGCAGCTGAATCTGAACCAGATTATAAATAGATTTCATATTTTACCAAACCGTTTTTGATTTTCTATTCTGCTAAAAACTTGAAACAATTTTTTAAGCTTTCAACAAAAACGCACATTTTTAAATGTTTGACCATCTATTCTGCAAAAGACTGAAAATATGCTTGACTCATGTCGTATTTACCGATACAGTAATGAAATGTTTGATTCAAAAGAAGTTGATGTTTTCGAGCTTGATGAAGAAGATTTTGACACAGTAATTACAAATGACATTTCGTTTACTGGCACAATCAGATTTAAACAGCCTTTGTTAATAAAAGGAACTGTAAAAGGACTTATTGATGCAACAAGCGAGCTTGTAATTGATACAGATGCTGTTGTTACAGCTGATATTACAGCTTCAAAAGTTCTTGTAAAAGGAAAAGTTTCCGGAAATATTACAGCAGAACAAGTTGTTCATGTTACAAGTTCAGGTTCTGTAAACGGTGACATTACAAGCGCAAAAATTGTGCTTGAAAACGGCTGTTTTTTCTCTGGCAAATGTACAATGGACAAAAAGCTTGTATGAAAAAAAGCTGTTTTTTAGCCGCAGCAATTTTTGTCTGTGCAGCAGCATTTCTGCAGGCACAGACTCAAGATACAGATGCACTTCGCCTCTACAATAACGGAAAGTATCAGCAGGCAATCATTCAATGCAAAGCCGAGCTTGAACAGAACCCCAGCAATCTTGACAGCTACACAGTTTTATGCTGGGCATTGATAAAAAACGGTCAGTACCGCGAAGCCGAATACTGGGCAACAGAAGGACTTAGAATAGGTCAATATGACCACCGCATTATAGAAGCTTTAGGCGAAGCCAAATACTTTCTTGGCAACAATGATGCAGCACTAGAACTTTTTCAGCAGTATATTTCGCTTGTAAGGACAAACGCCAGCCGTGTCGGCGATGTTTATTATTACATGGGAGAAATTTACATACGAAAAGCAATGTTCAACCATGCAGACATTGCACTGACTGTTGCAGTCCGTTTTTCTCCGCGAAACGATAACTGGCTTGTCCGTCTTGGATATGCAAGAGAAATGGCAAAAAATTACAGAGATTCTGCATTAGCATATTCAAAAGCACTGGAAATAAACCCGACACAGCAGGATGCCATTCGTGGCAAAGAACGCATAAACAAATATTTATATTAGACAAACAGATGTTCACAATTCACTTTGAAACTTTGGGTTGCAAACTCAACCAAATAGAAACAGAATCAATCGCACGTTATTTCGTTGATTCAAATTTTCAAGTTACAATGGAACACAGCACGGCTTCGCAGACCGAAACCAAACCAGTGCTCTCCGTTATAAACACATGCACTGTTACCGCTAAAGCCGAACAAAAAGCACGCAGAATAATCAGAATGCTGCTTGCAAAATTTCCAGAAAGCATAATTCTTGTTACAGGCTGCTATGCACAGGTTGAAAGTGCACAGATAGAACAAATTGACAAAAGAATTGTTGTCGTTCCGGGAACAGCAAAAGATATTCTTGCAGATTTTCCGCCGTTTCTGTTAAAAATGCTGCAGGAATCTCTTGCAGAACCCAAAACAAAAGAACAGGCAGAAACTTTTGCAAATCTTCTAAAAACTTGGCAACCGCTCAAAAACTTAACCTCAGTTCAGGCAGCAGGCAAATCTGAACCGCAGAAATATAATTTTGCAGCTTTGCCAGAAAACATCAACAAATTCCGTCTTGCGACAGATTCTTTTCTGCACCATTCAAGAGGTTCAATAAAAATTCAGGACGGCTGTTCAAACAGATGCGCATATTGCAGAATCTGCATAGCACGAGGTCCAAGTGTTTCACTTGAACCGGCAGAAGTTTTAAAACGCGTGCAGGACATTGAATCAAGCGGACAATCTGAAGTTGTTTTGACAGGCGTAAACCTGACGCTTTACAAAGGCTTTTTGCCGGATGCAGAAAACACAAAACTCGATTTTGCAGATTTATTAAAATATCTTCTTGAAAACACAAGTACAATTTCTTTCCGCATTTCAAGCCTTTATCCAGAAAGTGTAAACGACAAACTTTGCAGCATAATTACACACAGCCGCGTAAGGGCACATTTTCATCTTTCGGTGCAGTCTGGAAGCAACAAAATATTAAAAGCCATGCACCGACCTTATCTTGCAGAAAATGTAGTCCGCGCTGTTGAAATGCTAAGAAAAGCAAAAAATAATCCGTTTATTGCATGCGACATCATTGCAGGTTTTCCTGGCGAAACAGACGAAGATTTTGAACAGACAAAAAAACTCTGCGAAACATGCAGATTTACTTACATTCATGCTTTTCCGTTTTCGCCGCGCCCGGGAACAGAAGCTTACACAATGAAAAACCAGGTTCCGCAGCGCATTGCAGGCGAACGCGTTCTCTGGCTTTCGGATTTTGCACGCAAAAGCAAAGCAGAATATGCAAAATCTTTTGAAGGCAAACTGCTGAAAGCTGTTGTAGAAAAGCGCGAAACAAACATCGGCAGAGCCGTAACTGAAAATTTTCTGCATATTTTAATAGAAGAAAACAAGCAGATTCTAAGAGAAAAAGCCGGAAAAGAAGTTACCGTTCAAATAAAAAAAGCTCTTGATATTTCAGGCAAAGACGAAGAAACAGAAGCAACTGCACTGCTTAAAGAATAACAGATCAGCTTAATGCTTTATGGAGAACAAAATGTGTGACCGTCAGATAAAAGAACCGGGCAGTTCTGAAAAACTGGGACTTTATTTTAGTAAAAGTGCACGGACATTAAAGGCTGCACTATGGGCGCCGCTTGCAGAAAAAGTAAACCTTCTGATTTTCAGTTCTCCAGACACAACACAAAAACCGCTCTTCTGCATCAAAATGAAGCAGAACAAAAAAACGGGCGTATGGCATGTCCTGTTCAACACCGAAGCTTTCGACCAGTTTTTTAAAAATTCAGAATCAATAGACGGCGCATTTTATTGCTACGCCGTAACAAACAGAAACCAAAATGAACAGTTCTGCCTTGACCCTTACAGTTTTTCAATGGCCGCATACTGCAACGACCAGAAATTCTGCCCGGGTGCAATTGTTGATTTATGCAGCAATAAAAATGCAGAAAACAGCACCGTTTCTAAAACAAGGCTAAAACGATGCCGCAAATCTTCAATAATCATTTACGAAACTTCCGTAAGAGATTTTACGATTGGAAACGATGCCCAGACAAAAAACAGAGGCGGCTCTTATAAAGCATTTGCAGAAAAACTTTTATACATAAAAGAACTTGGCGTAACACATATTGAGCTTATGCCCGTTTTAAATTTCTACAACAACGACGAAACGAATGCACAGTTTTCAAATACAAAGGAAAATTCAAACTATAACTGGGGTTATGATCCGCACAATTATTTTTCGCCGGCAGGCTGGTTTTCAAGCAATCCGGAAAATCCATACAGCCGCATAAATGAACTGCGGGAGCTTATTGAAGAAGCCCACAAAACAGGTCTAAGAATCATTCTTGATGTTGTTTACAACCACATGGCATCAACAGATTTTTTGAACCAGATTGTTCCAGATTATTTTTTTAGAAAAAACGAAGACGGAAGCTTCACTTCTGCATCAGGCTGCGGCAACGACTGCGCAACAGAAAAAAAAGCAATGCAAAAACTCATAGTTGATTCTCTTGAACACTGGACAAAAAATTATGATGTTGACGGTTTCCGTTTTGATTTAATGGGCTTGATTGATACAGAAACAATTTTTGAAGGCTTAAAAAAATGCCGGAAATACAAAAGCGACATTCTTTTTATTGGCGAAGGCTGGAAAATGTATAACGGCAAAAAAGGCCGCGGCATGGACCAGAACATGATGAGCCAGACAAAAGACATTTCTGTTTTTAATGATGAATTCCGCGATTTAATAAAAGCGGGCGGCATGAATGAAACACGAAAAGCTTTTATTACAGATGATGCAGAATCTAAAAACTACATAAAGCAGCTTTTCTTTGACATAACCGGAAGACCACAAGTCAATTACACAGTTTCAACACCATTAAACAATGTGCAGTATCTTGAAGCTCATGACGGACTTACGCTGCATGACAACATTTTGTACAACTGTGCTCTTGACGAAAACAATGAACAGCAGAAAAACGAACTTTACAAACGTCTGAAACTTGGCAATTTTATTGTTTTAACATCGCAGGGCATTCCGTTTTTGCATGCAGGACAGGAATATGGACGTTCAAAACCTGCATTATATGAATCATGCGAAAACACAGGCGCATTTGTGCGGAACAGCTATAATGCACCGGATTTAATCAATGCTTTTAAATGGAACAGGACAAAAGAACAGAACGAATTATGTGAATATACAAAATCGCTTCTTAAATTCAGAAACAGCACAGGAATTTTCAAACTTGGTTCTCTTGCAGAAATCGAAAAATCAGTGCAGTTTCAGGAACAGCTGTCAAAAAATCAACTGCTTGTTTATTGCATCAATCAAAAAAACAGTTGCTGGTTTGTTGCAGTAAATGTTTCAAAAGAAAAACAGTCTTTAGCACTTGCAATAAAAAGACCGCAAGTTTATGCTGACATAAACGGTGCAAGTGTCCATAAAATTGAAAAGCCCGAAGGCATTGTCTTTCAAGACAATTCAGTTGAACTGGCACCTCTTTCGGCATTTATTTTTAAGTGAAGAAAGCAAAAATTTTGACTTTATAATAAATTCATTTTTAAAATTGGAGCAAATATGATTGCAGTTTTTGTTAATTGTGCCACAGTAATTTTGGGTTCATTTATCGGTCTTTTGTTCAGCCGGAAAATTTCAAACGAACTTTCAAACATTGTTTCGGCAGCAGCAGGTGTTGTTTCGCTTGTAATTGGTCTGCAGATGGCTTTTAAGTATAACAGCATTATTATTCTGGCGCTGTCTTTGATTTTGGGCGGCATTTTGGGTTCGTGGTGGGACATTGACGGCAAGATTTTGAATCTTGGAAAATGGCTTGAAAAACGTTTTGCACAAGGCAAAAACGAAACTGAAAACCAGGCAGATGAAAATGCACAAAATGACAAAAGCACAGAAATTACAGAACAGAAACCGAAGCAGAATTTTGCATATGCATTTTTAAATGCTTCTGTGCTTTTTTGCGTTGGTGCAATGTCAATTGTTGGTTCTTTTAAAGCCGGCATCGACAAAGATTATACGCTTATTTTTACAAAATCCATTCTTGACGGCTTTATGGCAATTGTTTTTGCCGCCGCAATGGGGCCTGGCACAATTTTTTCGGCTCTTTCAATTCTGGTTTATCAAGGTCTGTTGACAATTTCTTCTACATGGCTTGAGCCGTTTATAAGTGAAATGATGCTGACCGAAATAAGTGCAGCAGGCGGAGCATTGATTGTAATGATTGGAATAAATCTGCTTCAGCTTAGAACACTGAAAACAGCGAATTATCTTCCGGCAATTATTCTTGCAGCGCTGTTCGTGCCTGTTGTATCATTACTGGGAATATAGTTTTTTTAATGCTTGAAAGCATTTGGAACTTTTCTTTCAGCTGGTTCAAGCGGCAGCTGCACAACCTGCCGGGGCTGCCTGATAAGCAATGTCATGCTGAATTTATTTCAGCATCTTCGCTGAATATAGCGCATGGATTCCGAAACAATGTACAAGTTATGCTAGTATGCGCAAGCAAACTATCCGCTATCGGCGCCAGCCGATAGCCGGACACCGCTTAGGGCTGCAACCGCCCTAAGAACCTGCGATTAATCACATTATTTGGTCTTGTTCTTCGCGGTAACAGTGGGTTCAATTCTTGTTTAGTTAGGGCAAGCCGACACTTGTACAAGGCGTGCGCCATGGACGGCGCACTGAACTGCGACAGTTTTGCTTAAGCAAAACTGTCAGTTACGAAATTACACGATGTAATTTCGTAACACTAAATCTCGTAGTTACTTAAGAATCTTGTATCCAGCTGCCGCTACTACTAGCCCAGTGCCAATGATAAGTATGTGTAACTCCATTATCTGTCCACTCGGCATGTGCACCTTCAGGAAAGTGAGTAACATAGTTAATATATGAGATACTTTGCGGGTCTTTTTTAAATATAAAATAGGCATTATCACAACCATCAAAGACAGCTTGTTCCATAGTTTGAACACCACTTCCAATTGTTACAGTTTGTAACTCAGCGCATCCACAAAATGCATAGTATTTAATTGTTATAACAGTATCAGGAATTACTACAGTTGTTATATGTAGATTTCCATATTGCCATCCTTCGATTTGTGTTATAGTTGTAGGCACAACTATACTTGGCAACGCAAAACAATGGTCAAATGCAGCATCTCCAATACTTGTAACAGAAGATGGAATATTTATTGATACTAAGTTTTTACACCCTCGAAATGCTCTGCTTTCAATTCTTGTAATTCCTTCTGGAAGAATGGCTTTTTTTAATGGTGTGGTGTAACTATCAATACCACCATCAGGTATCAAACCACATAAACCTGCTGGTATTTCTGTTTCATTAGTTCTTGTAAGTTTTAACTCTTCTACCGAAGCTTTCATTCCAGAAGAACTGCTGAAAGCATCGCCAGAAACGCCGATTGGCACTGTTGCGGTTTTTAAAGCTGAACAGTTGTCAAATGCAGTGGGGACAAGGCTTGTTACAGACGGTGGAATTACTATAGATGTCAAGCCGGTTCCTTCGAATGCTTCATATCCAATAGTTGTAACAGTTGATGGAATTCCAACATGCTTTAAATTAGTACAACCTCTAAATAAACCTTCTGGAATTTCCTCAATACCTTCTGGAAGGTTTATAGAAGTCAAAGATATACAATCTTTAAATATATTATACGTTCCAAATATCGGGCTGCCATTAAATGTTACAGATTCAAGCGAAAAACAAGAGTCAAATGCAGAATCATCAATAGAATTAACAGATGCTGGAATTGTAACAGATTTCAAAGCAGAACTACAGAAAGCACCATTTGCAATTGTTGTAACTCCGTTTGGAATGTTTATCGATGTTAAATTACTGCAGTCCTTAAATGCATCAGTTCCAATTGATGTAACGCCATTTGGAATGTTTATTGATGCTAAACTAGAACATTGTTCAAATGCATGACCATCAATTGTTACAACAGAATTTGGCAGTGTTACACTCTGCAAGTTACTATAATATAGAAAGGCCTCTGCTCCAATACTTGTTATGCTGTTCGGCAGTTTTATGCTTGTTAATGCATTTGCACACTCTGCATTGAGAATATAACCAGTCCATGTTGACTGAGGCGAACCACCACCATCAACAATGTTTGCTTCTGACAGATCAAGTGCAACTCTTGAGTTACCGTCAATTTTTATGTTTTGAATGGGGCCGTCTGCTGCTGTTATTTTGATTGTTTCACCATTTGCAACGGCTGTCGGGTTAATATAAAGTGTTCCGTTATCATCAACAAAATATTTTTTTGCTACAGGTGCTGCTTCAAGTGTTGTGCCTTCGCCAAAGCCTATCAACGTGCCGTCTGCAGCAACTGTTGCTCCGTTTATGTTCCATGCAGTAATCGGAAAATCAATAGGCTCTCCGTTTATAGTTACAGGTGTTTCCGTTGTTGTAATTTTGCTCATTGGAAAACC
>JAZQNK010000023.1:0-5803 GCA_045627325.1 Treponemataceae bacterium
GACCAGAAGGATTCTGATGGACGACCAGAAGGATTCTGATGGACGACCAGAAAGATTCTGATGGACGACCAAAATTATCCTGAAGGAAGCAGGCTATTCGCTGACGCGAATAGCGGATAGTTTTCTAGCGAAAACTATCATAACTTGTACAGGTTAACGGCTTGAACAGTTAAAAAAAATTGCTCCAACTCCTGCCGCGAAGAACAAACCAAAAATAAAGTTCCAACACTTTCAAGCATTAAAATTCATATAAACCTTATTTTGGTGTATAATTAAAAAAAGGAGATGCAATCATGAACGAAACTTTGCAAATATTAAAAGACCGCCGCAGCTGCAGAAAATTTATTGCAGATAAGCTGCCAAAAGAAGCTGACCTCAACGCCATTATTGAAGCCGGCACATATGCACCAAGTGGAATGGGGCGTCAGCCTGTAAAGATCATTGCAGTTACGGACAAAGAACTGAGAAACAAAATCTCTAAAGAAAATGCCAGAATAATGGGTGCAGACATGGATCCGTTCTACGGTGCTCCAGTAATCCTCATTGTAATTGCCGATAAATCTTCTCCAACATATGTCTACGATGGTTCGCTTGTTATGGGCAACTTGATGAATGCCGCCAAAAGTCTTGGAATTGCATCAATCTGGATTCACCGTGCAAAAGAGGAATTTGAATCTGATTTTGGAAAAGAGATTTTGAAAAAACTCAAAATAGAAGGCGAATGGGAAGGCATTGGACATGTTGCTTTAGGATATGCTGATGAAGGCGGCGAAAAACCTGCGGCACCAAGAAAAGGCAGTATTCATTGGATAAAATAGCGGCATTAATAGATAGTTGAAGACTGAAGCAGTTTCCGTGATGTAAATCAAAAAAAATTGCAGAACCATTCAGTGAAAGCACTTTTAACGTTAAATAACGTGAAAAAGAGAGGCAGTGCTAAAGTTGGCAAAGAACCACAAATCTATGCTATAATATTCTAAAGGGTAAAAATTATGTTGGTAGTATCGTATTCAGATTTTTTTGCAAATCCGTCTCAATATAAACAGATTGCTTCTGTTTCGGGAATAAAAATATTACCTGAAAAGAAACTGAAGAAAAATTCTTGCCGTACACAAAAGAAGTTGGAACATTTGAATGCTGTTGTTGGTCTGTTTCCTCAAAATGCTGATTTAGATGTACTTTTAGAAGAGAGAAAATTGTCAAAATGAAGATTCTCATTGATACGAATGTTGTACTTGATGTTATAGGTAAACGTCAGGAGTTTTATGAAAATTCATTCAAGGCGTTGCAATTGGTTTATGTGAATCATACGCCGTGTGTATCTGCAACAACTGTTACGGACATTATGTATCTTTCAAGAAAACTTTTTGCCAGTGTTGAACAACAGAAAATTGCGCTTGCTGATTTCTTTTCTGATTTTAAAATCATTCCTATTTCAAAGAAACAAATTTTACAGGCATTTTGTTCTCAAATGAATGATTTTGAAGATGCGATACAAGCATTTTGTGCCAAGAAAGCCGGTGTAAAATTAATTATCAGTCGTAATATAAAAGATTATGCTCTTTCTCCAGTTTATGCACTTTCACCGGTTGATTTTATTCGCGCCGACGGGTTCAATACCCCGACGCTCTGCGTCGTATGAAGGGTATTGAACCTGGAGTGCAATTTCCTTTTAGAACGACGATACCTCGAACGCTCTGCGTCGAGGTTCGTCATTAAATTGTAGTCTGTTCGTACAAAAAATTTGCAATAACCTGATTTTGCTTTTCAAAAGATTTTTCAAAAACAAGAAAAAAAATGGCGCAGAGCTATTGCAATTTTTTTTAATTATGTGTATAGTCTTTACATCACTTGCGGGAATAGCTCAGTGGTAGAGCGCCACCTTGCCAAGGTGGATGTCGCGGGTCCGACTCCCGTTTCCCGCTCTAGGTCGAAAGCGGTTCAGGTTTTCTGAACCGCTTTTTTTATGCATTTAGCTTTTTGCACGTTTTGAAAATTGCGCCATATTCAGACTGTCTCTAAAAATTACTAAATTGCTTTTTAGAGCTTCTTCAAGTTATTTTGCATATGTTGTCAATCTTGTGTTATTTCGATAAAATCGAAAAAGCGATACGTTAAAAGCTTATTTGATTTCTTGATATATATATATAGAAGTGAATTGCGATTTATCGCATGTTTTATGGGAGAATAAGATGTCTGATTTAAGCAAAATGCGGAATATTGGAATTATGGCACATATTGATGCCGGAAAAACAACAACTTCAGAACGCATTCTTTATTATACTGGCAAAATTCATCGTATTGGCGAAATTGATGATGGCGCAGCAACAATGGACTGGATGGAGCAGGAGCAGGAACGCGGAATTACAATTTGCAGTGCTGCTACAACAACTTACTGGCGCGACCACCAGATAAACTTGATTGACACACCAGGCCATGTTGATTTTACTGCCGAAGTTGAACGTTCGCTTCGTGTTTTGGACGGTGCAGTTGCTGTTCTTTGTGCTGTCGGTGGTGTTCAGCCACAAACAGAAACAGTATGGCACCAGGCTGATACTTATGGTGTTCCACGCATCTGCTTTGTCAACAAAATGGACAGAATTGGTGCAGACTTTTTTAGGGTAATGGACGATGTCCATGAAAAATTTGGTGCAAAGACTCTGGCATTGCAAGTTCCAATCGGTGCAGAAAGCAATTTTGAAGGTGTAATTGACCTTTTGAAAATGAAAGAATTCCGGTTTGACCCTGCAGATGAAGGCGAAACAATAATTGAAAGCGAAATTGATGCAGGCCGTCTTGCACTTGCAGAAGAATGGCGTGAAAAGCTTGTAGATGAAATTGCTTCTGATAATGACGAAATTGCTGAACTTTATCTTGGCGGCGAAGACATTCCGATTGATATGCTCCAGAAAGAAATCAGACGGCGCACTATTAATAGAACAATTGTTCCATTTTTGTGCGGTTCTGCACGCAAAAACTGTGCAGTTCAGCCTTTAATTGATGCAGTCGTTGATTATCTTCCTTCTCCAACAGAAGTTCCTGCAGCTCAGGCTTTCCATGTAAAGAAAGAAGAAGATGTTGCTGTTGAATGCAACCCTGATGCAAAAACACCTGTTGGTCTTGTCTTCAAGATTCAGTATGACCGCGAAATGGGTTCGCTGTGCTATGTGCGCATGTATTCTGGCAAAATCAAAGCCGGCGACCAGATTTTTAATGTTGGCAAAAAAAAGCGCGAACGAGTAAACCGCATTCTGCGCATGCATTCAAACAAGAGCGAAGCAGTTGACAGCATTAGTGCCGGCGACATTGCTGTTTTTATCGGTCTTAAACTTGCACAGACAGGCGACACACTTGGAAGCGAAGGAATGCCGATTCTTCTTGAACGCATGCATTTTCCAGAACCAGTTATTTCTGTTTCGATTGAACCGGCAACACTTTCTGAGCGCGATAAATTAAACGAAACACTTGAGATTCTTGCGCGCGAAGACCCGACTTTTACAAGTCATGAAGATGCAGAAACAGGTCAGGTTATTATTTCCGGCATGGGCGAACTTCATCTTGACGTGCTTGCAACACGCATGAAAGACGATTTTAAAGTTGAAGCACGCATTGGTGCTCCTCAGGTTACATACCGCGAATCTGTTACTGCAAAAGCTGAACATACAGAAGAATTTTCAAGAAACCTTGGCGGCAAAGATAATACGGCTGGAATCAGCCTTATTGTTGAACCGGCCGAAAGAGGCGAGGGCAATTCATATGTATTTGCAGGCAAAAAGCCGCAGAATGTTCCGCAGGAAATTTTTGATGCTGTTGAAAGCGGCATAAATAACAGTTTCTCTTCTGGAATTCAATATGGCTATATGTGTGCAGACGTAAAAGTTTCTGTTACTTCTATTGATTATAACGAACTTACATCAACACCGTTTGCATTTGAAGCCTGTGCCGTTGCAGCTTTTGACGCAGCTTGCAGAAAGGCAAGCCCTGAACTGCTTGAACCAGTTATGAATGTTGACATTTTGTGTCCAAAAGATTTTGTCGGCGATGCAATGAGCCAGATTACACAGCGCGGTGGCATTATTTCAAGCCTTGAATCTAAGCCGTCTACAGAAGTTGTTCATGCACAGGCACCAATGGCAAAAATGTTCGGTTTTTCAACAAGCCTGCGTTCTGTAACACAGGGTCGTGCATCTTTCAGCATGCTTTTCAGCCATTTTCAGGTAAAAGTCGGCGGCCTTGGTTCTGCATATTAATGCAGCTGTTTTTAAGCGCTTTTAAATTGCAAAGCCTGCTTTTAAAAGCGCTTTAATTTTTTTATTTTGAATTTATTTTATAAGGTTTATATATGAATATAATTTTGCTTTCAGGCGGTTCAGGCAAACGATTGTGGCCGCTTTCAAACGACATAAGATCAAAACAGTTTATTAAGATTTTTAAAAATGCAGATGGTGTTTATGAATCTATGGTTCAGCGCATTTATCGTGGAATTAAAAATGCTGATCCGGATGCAAAAATAACAATTGCAACTTCAGAAACTCAGGTTGCTTCAATTAAAAACCAGCTGGGCGAAGCAGTCAAAATAAGCAGAGAACCATGCCGCAGAGACACTTTTCCTGCAATTGCACTTGCAGCAAATTTTCTGTTTGATGTTGAAAAAGTCGGCAGGGATGAACCTGTTATAATTTGTCCTGTTGACCCGTTTGTAGACGATGAATATTTTAAAGCACTTGTTGAACTTTCAAAACTTGCAGAAAACGGCAGTGCAAATCTTACTTTGCTTGGCATTGAACCGACTTATCCTAGCGAAAAATACGGTTACATAATTCCAAAAAACAGTGAAAAAATCAGCAGGGTAGAAACATTTAAAGAAAAACCGACACTTGAAGTTGCAAAAGATTACATTACTAAAGGTGCATTGTGGAACGGCGGTATTTTTGCATTTAAGCTCGGTTATCTGATTGATAAAGCACACGAATATATTGATTTTAAAGATTATAACGATATGTTCTTGAAATATGAATCTTTGCAGAAAATCAGTTTTGATTATGCTGTTGTTGAAAAAGAACAGAGCATTCAGGTTATGCGATTTTCTGGCGAATGGAAAGATTTGGGAACATGGAACACACTGACGGAAGCAATGGATGAAAATGTGGTCGGCAAGGCTGTTTTGGACGAAACATGCAGTAATGTGCATGTTTTAAATGAACTTGATTCTCCGATTATCTGCATGGGCTTAAAAGATGTTGTTGTTTCTGCAAGTGTTGAAGGTATTCTTGTTGCAGACAAAAACCAGTCGAGCTATATGAAACCGCTTGTTGATGCTTTGCACGGCGAAGTAAAATTTGCAGAAAAAGACTGGGGCGAATATAAAGTAATTGATTCAACAAAAGAAAGTCTGGTAAGAAAGCTTTCGCTTAAAGCAAATCATTCATTGACTTATCATGCACATGAACATAGAGATGAAGTCTGGAATATTGTTTCGGGAAACGCATGCGTTGTGCTTGAAGGAAAAAAACAGTCTGTAAAAGCCGGTGATGTAATTACAATAAAAAAAGGACAGAAACACACAATAATTGCAGAAACAGATCTGCACGTTTTAGAACTTCAGCTTGGCAAAGATATTTCAACAAAAGACAAAATAAAATACGAGCTGTAACAAAAAACAACCCGATAGCTCCAAGCATATGATTGTTCCCAAAGCGAAGATGCTGAAATAAATTCAGCATGACATTGCTTATCTCGAATATCTGTTTGTCTGACAAGTTTAAAATATAGTGTCATTCCGAACTTGCTTCGGAATCCATGC
>JAZQNK010000024.1:0-42297 GCA_045627325.1 Treponemataceae bacterium
ATCAGATTGTCGTAGACACAATGGAACAGGCTGGAACCGGCGACATTTTAAAATCAATAGAAGAATTGCGACGGAAACTTGCAGAAGAAGGCCTGTTTGACACACAGAAAAAACAGACTCTTCCGCGTTTTCCCAAAACAATCGGAGTAATAACAAGTGCAAACGGTGCCGCCCTTCAGGATATTCTGAACATTACACAGCGTCGCAATAATTCAATTTCAATTGTAATTTTGCCGTGCATTGTTCAGGGCAAAGAAGCACCGCCAACAATAATCAGGCAGATTGAAACTGCAAATGCTTTTAACATGGCAGATGTACTCATTGTTGGACGCGGCGGCGGTTCACTTGAAGATTTGCTGCCATTTTCAGACGAAGGCGTCGTAAGGGCTGTTGCCGCTTCAAAAATTCCAATAGTAAGCGCAGTCGGCCACGAAGTTGACACAGCTTTAAGTGATTATGCCGCAGACATTAGGGCACCTACACCGTCAGCAGCGGCAGAACTTGTAACACCGCTCAAGGAAGATATTTTTGAAATTCTTGAAAATTCTTCAGCAGAAATGTATGAAGTTCTTTCAAACAGAATTGCAAAAAGCAGGCTGCTTCTTCAAAGTTTTTCACTTGAAGCAATGGAACTGCATTTAAGAAAAATGCTGACGCCACTAATCCAGCGTTTTGATTCATCAATTGACACCCTTTTTGATGAAATGAAAACGCGGATTACAAACGCCAAAAACCGTCTGATTCTAGCAGAACACAAACTTGAAAGTGCAAACCCGCAGAAAATTTTAGACAGAGGTTTTGCAATTGTGCGCAATAAACAAACAGGAAAAATTATAAAAGATGCAGCAGAAGTTTCAAAAGACATGCTTTTAGAAATTCGTCTTGCACAAGGCACAATTGAAGTTCAAAAAACTTCAGCTGAAAATAACAAATGATACTGCACGCTGCATTACACTGAAAAAAAAATCAGTTTAATGCAGAATTAAAAACAGAAATAATATGAATAAAACGGAACGGAGGCATATATGAACACAATTGAAGAACGGCTTGAAAAACTTGAAAGTCTTTCTGATGCAATTAAAGACAATGATCTTGGCATAGAAGAAGCAATGGCTATTTTTGATGAAGGCATAAAGCTTGTTAAAGGCATAGAAAAAGATTTAGACGCAATGGAAGGAAAAATTCAGATTTTAATGAACCAGCCATTAGAAGACACCGAAGAAACAGATGCCGATGATTCAAAACCTGCAAAAACAAAAAAGAAAAGCGCAAAACCAGAACTTGAACTTTTTAGCTTTGAACCAAAAACAGGAAAACATGAATAAACCAAAACCAGTAAAACAACTGCCGCAAGATACTGCAAGAAAAATTGCAGCAGGCGAAGTTATAGACAGACCAGCCGCAATTGTCCGCGAACTTATGGACAATGCAATTGACGCAAATGCAAAAAACATAACGATTGAAATCGAAGAAGGCGGCATTACCAAAATTCGCGTAAGAGACGACGGCTTTGGCATGACAGAAGACGACCTCCGCTCATGTGCTTACCCGCATGCCACAAGCAAAATTGTTACAGACGAAGACCTGCTTGAATTAAACACACTAGGTTTTCGCGGCGAAGCACTTGCTTCAATTGCAGCTGTTTCAAGGTTAGAAATTACTTCAATACGAGAAGGCGAAATCGGCCACAAACTGGCAGCTTTTGGCACGGCAGAACATCAAGTTGTGCCAGTTCAATGGAATAAAGGAACAGTTGTTGAATCTTCTCAGTTATTTGAAAATTTTCCTGCAAGACGCGTATTTTTAAAAAAACCGCATGCAGAAGCCAAACTTTGCAAGCAGTCATTTATCGAAAAAGCAATTCCATGGACAACTCTTGGCTTTAAATTTGTACAGGACGGAAAAACAAAATTTGACTTTATGCCAAATGAGACAAAAGCCGAACGTTTTGTTCATGCACTTGAACTTGACGAACCGGCAGACTTGTTTCATGAAGTTTCTTTTAAAGATGAAACACAAGGTTTTGAATTTTCTCTTGTACTTGGCGACCCGGCTGTGCGCAAAAGCGACAAACGTTCCATTTATATTTTTGTAAACGGCAGACGAATCTGGGAATACGGACTTGTACAGGCAATTGAATATGGCGCACAAGGTTATTTTCCAAACGGAACATTTCCGGTTGCGGCACTTTTTCTTACGCTTGATGCAAAACTTGTTGATTTTAATATTCACCCGGCAAAAAAAGAAGCAAGGTTTAAAGATTTAAGCCCGATTCATCATGCCGTAAGCAGCACGACACGCAATTTTTATAAAGATTCTTCTGTCGCCGCATTAGTAAAAGAAGCTTCAAAACTTGAACCTGAAAATTCTTCGACTTTTTTTGAAAACGATGAACAGTTCATTGAACAGACAATTTCAACTGCTTCTGACAATCTAAAAGACGATGATTTTAACGCATTTAATCCAAAGATTTTTCAAACACAAAACAGAAGTTTTGAAACAAATCAAAAACAGTCTTACAGTTCAGCATTTAAATCTGACAGTTCAAGTTTTAAAACAAAACCTTATCAAGAAACTACTTACACAATAAGTGAACACAACCGGCAGACTCAAGATGTTTTTGATTCTTATAACACTGGCAGCAAAACTGAATCTTTCATGCCGTTCATTGAACAGCATGAACCGGTTTATAAAGAACAGCACATTCACTATCTTGGCACGGCACTCGGTGTTTTTCTCATTGTAGAGATGAATAATGTGCTTTATTTAATTGACCAGCACGCAGCACACGAACGCATTCTGTTCAATCAATTCATGTCGAATATCGGTTCAAAACAAAAACTTTTATTTCCTTACATTATTGAAACGGAAAGTACTGCAGATGATGAATATCTTGAATCGATTGCAGATCAGCTTGAAAAAGCCGGTTTTGAATTGACAAACGATGGTGGCGGCACGTGGCAGATTACATCTGTCTGCACAAAATGGAACGGCACAGAAGAAGACCTTAAAAATGACCTGCTTGAAAAACGCATTGCACCAAATGAACTGATACGAAATATCGGTGCAAAAACTGCATGCAGGGCAGCAGTAAAAGACGGCACGATTCTTGACAGCAGCACGGCTGAAACACTTGCGAAAGAAGCCTTGCTGCTTGAAGACAAACACTGTCCGCACGGCCGCCCAATTTTGACAGCAATTTCAAAAGAACAGCTTTTCAATATGGTCCGCCGCACAGAATAATATTTATAAAACATTCAGAATATTTCGGCTGACTGCAAAAAAAAACACCACTTCAAAATCACACTGATTCTAAGTGGTGTTTTTATCAAATGCTGAAGCTGCATTTTAAATGATTTACATTAAAGATTGTTAATAAGCCACTCTTTGAATGTATTATAGTTATTTTCCATTGGAATAGACATATCTGGAAGTTTCATAACCTGCTGAAGTCTGTCTGGAATAGACGGCTCTCTTGCAATTGCTTTATAAACAACTTCGCCAAATTTTGCAGGATGAGCTGTTTCAAGCAGAATGCCTACAGCACGTTTTTCTGTAATCGCTTTTGCCCAAGCTGGAACATTCGGTGTCAAACCTGGTTTAGCAGGATCACCTTTTTCTCCATTCAAAAGTTTTTCCATTGCACCAGAACGGATATCATTCCATGCAGCCCATGCAACAGCTCCGTGAGGATCAATAATATAGCCAGTATTTCTGTAACATTCCATAATTGAATCGAGAGTTCCCTGATTATCAATCCAATAAGAAGCAAAAAGTTCTCTAACCTGATCAAGAGTGTACATATTGCAGATTCTTTCATAATTGCTTGGAGCACCAACGTCCATTGCATTTGAATATGTTGAAACAGAAGGACGGGCATTATAATTTCCAGAATAAATCCAGTCAGGAACTGTGTGATTTTCATTTGTTGCAGCAACGAAACCTTCAATCGGAGCACCCATTTCACGTGCAATCAGACCAGAAGTAAGGTTACCGAAGTTTCCAGAAGGAACTGTTACAATAATTGCAGGATCATCAATTTTGTTATCGAGTGCAGCACGCTGACGAACACACAGTGCAGCATAAGTATAATAAAAGCTCTGTGGCAAAAGTCTTGAAATGTTGATTGAATTTGCAGATGAAAGTCTGAATTTCTGACGCAGATCTGTATCAACAAAAGCAGTTTTTACAAGCCGCTGACAGTCATCAAAAGTTCCTTCAACAGAAAGAGCACGAACATTGCCTGTAAATGTTGAAAGCTGTTTTTCCTGAAGCGGACTAATCTTGCCACGTGGATAAAGAATTGTTACATCAAGTCCCGGAACATTATGAAAAGCACTTCCTACGGCACTTCCAGTATCACCAGAAGTTGCAACAAGAATATGAAGTGAATCATTTTCGCTGCGGTTAAAATAAGACATTGTGCGTGCCATAAAACGTGCACCGAAATCTTTAAAAGCACATGTCGGTCCATGGAAAAGTTCCATTACATATGTAATGCGGTCAATCGGCACAATCTGTGCACTGAAAGGATAAGCATCAATAATAATGTCTTCAAGATCTGCATCAGGGATTTCACCTTCAACAAAAGGCTTGGCAGCTTCAAGTGCAATATCTCTAAAAGATGGTGCAATGCTTCGTCCTAAAATGCTTTTTGAAAGACGGGGAATTGTTTCTGGAACATAAAGACCGCCTGTTTTGGCGTTCATTCCACTTAAAACAGCTGTTCTAAAATCAACCTTATATGAAGGATCTCGAGTATCTCTATAAATCATTTTCTCTACCTGCCGAGTTAATTATCCGCACTTTTTAGTATCATGAACATTTTTAAGAATTTAAAAACGTTCCCAGTTTTATAAGCAAAGCTTATTTTTTATAAATTAACATATTATGCAATATCGAGCAAGCCTAATGCACAAGAGATTAAAAAAATTGAAATATTCCGCTACAAAAAACAGCTGAAATAAAGCATTCTCTATATTTTCTTCGAAAACAGACGTCAAACATTGTAGACAAAAAAAAGTATTTGCGTTTTTTTTAAGACTAGGGTAAAGTTTTAGAAGTTCAATTACGTTTTATTTTTAAGAGTTTTATAAAATACACCGAGAGGAAAAATATGGATGACTTTTTTTATAAAGAAACTTCGCAACCAAAATTAAAAGGTGTTGAAAAAGCTGCAATTTTTTTAGGTGAAATGTCACCTGGCGTTGCTTCAATTCTCTGTGGCTTTTTAAGTACAAATGAATTAAAAAAAATAAGAAAAGCTTTTAATAAACTTGGCACCACAATCAATACTGCACAAGAAATAAATGTTCTTTCAGAAGCTTTGCACAAAGGCGAACTTCGGGGAATTACACCGCTGCCAAAAGAAACCATAATGCCGGCATCACGCAAATTTTATGACATAAACCAGCCGACAGAAACAATTGCAGATGTAATTGCAACATGGCTTCAGGATGAAAAAAAACAGTAAAATTATTCATACAAGAAAATTATTTTTTTAACATCTTCGAAAATGATGTTTTTAAAACTTGCAGATAAATCAAAATAAATTTATAAAATTTTGAATATACTCTGAATATAATTTTCAAGCATAAAACAACGTAATTGCAAATACTTCATTTGCACCAGCTTTCTTTAACAAACCGGCACATTCTTCTAAAGTTGTGCCGGTCGTCATTATGTCATCAATCAAAACGACGGCCGAATCTTTTATTTTAAAACCGTTTTTAAGTGCATATCTGTTTTGAGTCTTTTTTATTCGCAGTGCAAATTTTTTATGCTTTTGCTCTTCAGAATCTATTCGGATTAAAGGTTTTAAAACCCTGACATTAAAACAAAAATGAAAAATAAAAGCTATGTCATTTACACAGTCATAACCGGATGTTTCAATTCGTTCTTTTCTTGGCGGCACAGGCACCACTGCCAGCGGTGCATATAACTGGCTGTATTTTTTATAAAGTTGAATTGCAGCAGCAAATACCAGATTTCTTTTTCCATGAAATTTCCACTCAAGAATGAATTTTTTCTGTTTTTTTCTATATGAAATTAAATGCTTGCAGCTTTGCAACGCAAAAAAAACAGGCTTATTCAAACAGTCAATGCATATTCCAAAATCATCAGACATTTCTCTGCCACACCGGCAGCAATAATATTTTTTTGAGGCAGTAATAAAAATTTCTTTCTGACAAGCAGTACAAAAAAAATTATGTGATTTTCCACATATGACACAGGAATTCTTTGAAAAAACCAATTCAAAAAATTCAAAAATGCTTTTCAACAAACTAAACATAAAAAAATGATTTTTCATATTTAATATATAGAGAAAATTTTTATTTTTTTGTCATAAATCAAGTTTTTTAATTTTTAATGTTTTAAAGATTTGCAATCTGCAAGCCAGACATATATTTGCATTATCTTCCGGAAAGATCTTTCTGCCAGCGTGCAAGATTTTTTAATGCTTCAAGAGGAGTAAGTTCATCTATATTTAAAGAAAGAATTTCTTCAAGAACAAGCTCTTCTTCACTAAAAAGACCGGGTGCACTCATCTGTGTTTTTACAGATTTTACAGCCTCTGAATCTGAAGCAATTTTTCTGCCTGCAATAGCAACAGAAGATTCTCCATCTGTCGAAATAGTTTCTGTCGCAGGACAATGATTCTGCAAAACCGAAATAATTTCATTTGCACGGTCGATTACTTTCTGTGGCACTCCGGCCAAACGGGCAACATGAAGACCGTATGAATTTTCTGAAGCACCTTTCTTGATGCGCTTTAAAAATACAACTTCACCTGCTGTTTCAAGAACTTCAAGACATAAAAGCTGCAACGAATCATGCGTCAATCTTGTCAGTTCATGATAATGAGTTGCAAACAAAGTCTTCGCTTTTATTGAATTTAAAAGATATTCAGAAACAGCCCATGCAATAGAAAGTCCATCTTCTGTAGAAGTTCCACGGCCGACTTCATCCATAATTACAAGGCTTTTTGAAGTTGCAGAACGCAAAATATTTGCAGTTTCGGTCATTTCAACAAGAAAAGTTGATTCTCCACGGGCAAGGTTATCTGAAGCACCGACACGACAGAAAATCTTATCAACAACTCCAATATGAGCTTTTTCAGCTGGAACAAATGCTCCAATCTGGGCAAGCACCGCAATCAAGGCATTTTGCCTTAAATACGTACTCTTTCCAGCCATATTTGGACCAGTAATCAAAGCAAAAGGTTTATTGTCAAGGCAAATATCATTTGAGACAAAAGCGCCTTCCGGTAAATGTGCTTCAACAACAGGATGCCTTCCCTGCTCAATATAAAATGCACTAGATTCATCAACTTCTGGACAGACCCAATGAAAATGTTTTGCACACCACGCATTTGAAGAAGAAACATCAAGCACTGCAATTTCTTCTGCACAAACAAAAAAATACGGGACAAATGCTTTAAGTTCATTTCGTAAGGCAAAAAACAGATTGCGTTCAAGCTCAATAATTTTTTCTGATGCAGAAAGCAATTCATTTTCAAGTTCTTCAAGCTTTTTTGTTGTATAACGCTCTCCATTCAGAAAAGATCTTTTTCTTATATAGTCATCTGGAACAGATTCAAGATGCGCTTTTGTTACTTCAATATAATAACCATTCTGTCTGTTATACCTTATTTTTAAAGTCGGAATACCAGTACGTTCTTTTTCTTCGTTAAGATAGTTTTCCAATATAGAAGAAAAATCTGTCTGCAAATCATGCAGATGATCAAGTTCGCTCGACCAGCCGCGTGCAATTATATTGCCTTCGGTAAAAAATATTGACGGATCTTCTTTTATTGCACGGCCAATCATTTCAGAAGCTTTTTTGGCATTTTCAGTATCATTAGATAAAAGATTAAACCGCGACATTTCATCTTTTATTGCAAGATAACAATCAAGGCTTTTTTTCAATGCAAGCAAATCTTTTGCATGTGCCCTGTCCATTGCAATACGGCTTGAAAGCCGTTCAATATCTGAAATTTCCTGCAAAATTTTCTGTATTTTTTCTGCACAGTTATAATTCTGAAACAGAAGCTGAACTTCATTCTGTCTGTATTGAATCTGTTTTACATCTGTCAGAGGAGATGAAAGCCGGGCACGCAAAAGGCGGCTTCCCATTGGTGTGCATGTATGATTTATAACTTCATACAAAGTAAAGCGGCTTGTTCCATCCCTTAAATTGACAGTAAGTTCAAGATTTTTTCTGGAAGATTCATCCAAAGCAAGATAATTATTTTCCTGATATAAACTTATACCGCTTATATGAGTCAAATCATTGCCAGCATTTTTTGATGCATATTCCAGAAGAAAACCGGCAGGAACTATTTCAGGAGAATTTTCATCAAGCGAAAAAGAACGAAGGTTTACAGTTCTAAATTGTGAAATTAATTTTTTATAAGAAATTTCACTTGAAAACTGCCAGTCAGGATAATAAGAAACAATTGTTCCTGGTGCTGCACTCAAAACACGCGACAGTACAGGGTCGTCTTCCAAAGATTTAGGCAGAAGCAGTTCACAGGGCGAAACCCGGCATAAGTTTTTTGGAGTTTCTTCTCCGTGTTTCTCTTTTGACCATGAACAGACCTGAAAAACGGCTGTAGAAACATCAAGCCATGCAAATGAAAAAACAGATTCTTTTCCATGCTTTACAGGAACGAGTGCGGCAAGAAAATTATTTGCACCACGATCCAGATAATCTTCTTCAAAAGTTGTTCCAGGTGTAATAATTTCAGTTACTTTCCGTTCAACAAGCCCCTTGCTGTTAGGCAAAGTAATCTGTTCGCAAATGGCAATTTTCTTTCCAAGACGCAGCAACCTTGCAATATAAATTTTAGAAGCATGGAATGGAATTCCACACATTGGAACAGAAGCACGGTGTGTTAATGTCAGGTTAAGCAGCTTTGAAACTTCAACAGCCTGTTCTTCAAACATTTCATAAAAATCACCAAGTCTGAAAAACAAAATCGTATCAGGATATTGACTCTTAATTGATAAATATTGAACCATCATTGGTGTAGGCTGTTTTTCTGTACTCATGAAATCAGTATATCAATTTTTGTTTGAAGCGAAAAGACAAATAAAACTAAATATTTAATTTTTAATCATAACAGAATTAAGAACAAAAAAAGCTGTCCTTTATGAAACCTTAAAATCTCACATTAGGACAGCTTCTTAATAAAAAATGATTCTAAAAAAATATTTTAACTTACTTTAATTTACTGCTGTGCAGAAATCTCACTTATTACCTTTTCAGTAATATCAACAGACGTGCTGTACCACAAAACGGCATCTGCCTGCTGCAGACTTAAAACCATGCTGTAACCATCACTTTCTGCGATACGGGCAATGGCATTATACATCAGCTCATAAAAATCATCAGATGATTCTATTCGTTTTTTCATATCATCAAGCTTAATATTTTTAGCCTTTGTATATTCTGTTACATATGCTGTTTTTTTAGTAATCTCACCTTCAATCCGCTGAACTTTAGCAGCATCATCCTCTTTTTGGGCTTCAATTTTTTTTACTTGCAATGCTTTAAGTTCATCTGTAAGATTTTTAATTTCAGTCTGAAATTCAGCCTTCATAGCTTCATAATTTCTTACTGCAGCAGATTCCCTAAAATAAGTCTGATACACAACAGCTGTATCGACAACTGCAAAGCGTGTAATCTGTTGCGCAAAAGAATTTGCTGCAAGGCCAGCAATAAAAGTAAATATCAAAAAGTATTTTTTATTCATGTTACACCTCCGTAGCAGATAAAAGATTATTGGTTTGTAATAGTAAATGCAAGTACAGGTTTCCATTCCGGAGTTTTTCCATTACCCCAGCTGAATTTTCCACCTTTCATTGTAAATGTATTAACAAGATAAATAGACAAAGGTAACTGCTGAATCAAAGAACGGACACCAGGACCAAAGCTGAAGTAAAAATCATCAATATTTATTCTGTTTGACATAGAAGGTCGTTCAGATTTAAGAGCTACAGCATCCAAGAAAAACTGCGCAGACAAAATATTTGGAAGAACTGGAACACGAAGCTCCAGAGAATTTGTCCACATGAAATCACCTTTTGTAGAATAAATATCATCCCAACCACGACCAATAATAGTACCATCAATTGCAAGACGGTTCGAACTTGCAATCGTTGTATCTTTCTTTGGTTTTACAAAAGACAAACCAGTTACATAAGAAAAGATTGTTTTGAAATTCCATTTTTCAGTAGCTTGTATATCACAAAGAGTAAAATATACTTCACCAATTGTATCAGAACGCAAGAAAAACTGATTTTCATATTTTGGAATCAAGCCAGTCCATGTCAAAGATTGTTTTGCAAACCAACCGGTGCTTGGATAAAATCTGTTATCACGCTTATCTGCAGAAACTGCACCCCAGATACTGTTTCTGAAACCCCAGTTATTATCATAATCCATAATAGAAGAATCAACAGGAATTAATCCCTCTTCAATCTTGTTCCTCAAAAAAGAGTTAGTTAAACCGCCAGTAACAGCCACAACCAAGTCATTTGGATACCATCGCTTTCCTATAGCATTATCAATGGTTATATCAATTGCATCATAAACCATACTATAGTTTGTAACGTCAAGACCTCGCGGTGTAAAAACTTTCTGTAAAGTTGTTTCTGTTTTCCACGAAGCAGAAACAGCTGCAGAATATCCTATAGGCTGATCAAAAAGCCAGTTATCATCATATGAAAGCGAAAGCGAACGGTCTGTAAATGAAAGTGATGCTGTAACACTTACACCACGACCAGTACCAAACAAGTTGGATTCTTTCCACTTTCCAAAAATTGAAATAGGAAATGCATTCGGATCCCCAAGACCTGAGAAAGTTAAACCACCTTCAATTGAAGTTGTTGAAGTTTCTTCTACATTGAAAACGATGTTCATAAGATCTTCTTCAGAACCAGGAACAACATCAGGAACAATATTAGAAAAATACTGAAGGTTATATAAGTTTCTCATACCGTTCATCAATTTAGAACGTGAAAAAACATCACCAGGTTCAAGAGGAATCTCACGAAGTACGACATTGTCTTTTGTCTTTTTATTGCCGACAACACTGATACTTTCAACATGGCTCCTTGAATATTCACGAATATGAATCAAATGAGAAACCTGTCGAAGCTCTTCATCTTTATATGCTTCAGGAACAATTGCTGTTGTCAAATAACCGTTTTCGTAATAAGCATCAGACATTGCTGATAAACAATCATTGAACTTGGTATAGTTAAACACATCACCAATATTCATTTTAAATTTGCTTTCCAAATATTCTGATGAAAAAAGGTAGTTTCCTTCAAACTGAACACCACCATAAGAATACTGATATCCTTCTGTAATTACAAAAGTTAAATCAACAACAGAAGTACCTTTTTCATCGACAGCATCTTCGCGAATTACATCAATTATTTCTGCATCAACATAACCATGATTTAAATAATATGTAAGAATATTTTCTTTATCTGCTTCAAGTTTTGTTTCCTGAAATGAACCTTTACTGAACAATGACTTTGATTTTAATTTCATTGTTCCCTGTAAAGTTCTGTCTGAAATTATCTGGTTTCCTTCAAACTTTATTGAACGGACAGACAGAGCAGTACCTTCGTTTATCAAAAATTTAAGCTTTATTTCGTTATGCTCTGTTTTTTCCCAGTTTGTAGTAATATGAACATTAGTAAAACCTTTTGAAAGATAATGCTCGGTTAAGGTCAAAACTTCTTTTTCAAGATTTGCTTCAGAAAAAATATCCTTTTCTTTCATTTTCATTCTGGAAAGCAAATCTGTTTTAGTAATACGCTTATTTCCGACAAACTCAACTTCTGAAATAACAGGATTTTCCTGCACAGTAAAAACAATTTCTACAGCATCATATTTTTCGTTTGCAGGAAGAATAGAAATATCAAATGTTTCAAAATAATCAAGAGCACCAATTCGGCTTAAAAGTTCAAAATAAATGTCATCAGAAAATTCTTTTCCTAAAAAACCTTTTGTTACACCAGAAATATCACTTCTTGAAATATAATGAAGTCCGCTGAATTTTATAGATTTTATCTTTTTTCCATAAAACCAATCTTCAGATTGTGCAAAAAGCGGTAATGCAAAAACAAAGAAGAGTAATGTAATAGATATTACAAAACGCTTTAAGTTCAATCTGCGTATTAAAAACATTTTTATACTCCTACATCAAATCATACATACAAAATATTTACATAAGATCATCACTATTTTTAAGGACAATCATAAGAAAACTACATTTTAATATTTTCAAAGCTGGTTCTAAAAACTGCAACTTTCTGTGTTTCAAATTAAAACTGCCACTTTTTCGAAATTGTTATAGACGTATCCGGTACCATCAAATTTCGCATAAAAGATTTGTCAGTAAAATCAGGTGAAATACTGAAACGTATAGTTGCATACGGGCTGTTCATTTCAAAACCAATTTCTGGCTGCAAGTGCAAACCACTTAAAAATTTGCCGCTGTCAAAAGTTTTTTCGTCATAAACGACCTGCAGCATGGCATCTGCATACAATGCATCGCCAAAATACTTACCTATATAAACAGTTGAGTTATCCAAAAAGTTACCAATTGAAAGCTGGCGTCCTTTATTTAAATTAAACATCTGCAACATAGTATTCTGCACGACAGTAGTTCTAAATGAAAAAATATCAAATTTTAATAAATTGCGCAACCGTTTTTCAACACGCCGGAAAAATGCAACTTGCATTCCATAATCCATCAAACCGATTGCAACCTGCGCAATAGGCACGTCAGAATCAGTTGAATCAGCAAGCAAAGCCTGCCCTAAAAGTTCCATGATTTCAGCTTCTGATTTTGCCGGTGTTGCAGAAATCAAAGGAGAAAGCTGGCTTAAAAGCTGGTTTTCAGCAGACAAAGTAATTCTAACCTGTTTTCCATCTGTGTCACGTTCACGAATTTCAGCTCTGAAAGTAACAAAAGGATCGATTGTGTCTTCGTTTGCATCAAAAACAAGACGACCTTCTCTAAGATAGAAGTTTCTGCCGACATACATAATTTCTCCGCCACGAAGTTCAAGATCGCCTTTAAATTCCATTTTATCCATTGCTGTATCAACAAAAACATAAAATTTAGTATGTGGCACAACCTGAGCCCAGAATACAGGTGCATTTCTGTTTGGATAAATAACTTCTGTTTTTTCACCAATTTCAAGGTTCAGCTCAAGTTTTGTTTCCATTACCTTTTTAGATGTTGAAGGAGGCGCTTCATTCATTGTTATTTCGGCAGAACCATTAGACAGAACAATATCACCAGACATATAAACATCGTCTTGAGTAAGCTCTATAAGCATCTGACCGGAAGCTTTACCAGTTACATTCATCCAGTTCAAATCTATCTTGCCGTCAAGCTGAGTTTCTTGCAGCGTTTTGGCATTCATTGACAAAGTATCAAATTTCCAGCGGTCAAAGTATGCAAAAGCTTCAAAAAGGATTTCACCTTTTTCAGCAGAAAGAATCATCGGTTCAATTCTAAAAGAGCTATGTTCAATTTTAATGGCTGTATGGTCAATATAAAAAGTTTCATCAAGGAATTTTGGAACACTTGCACCAAACTGAATCAGCGTAAGTTCACCGTTAAAATCCGGATCTGAAAGCATACCGGTTACAGAAGCAGAACCGACAAGCAGACCTGTATCAATTGTAAAAATCGGATATGTCAGCAGACCTTTCATGCGGAATAAATCACCTTGAATGCTTCCGACAGAAAGATTGATTATATTATCTTCTGGAATAATTTCACCAGAAACATTACACCTTAAAGGAGACGGTTCTGCTAAAACTAAACTTGTTTTGCCTGTAGCAAATTCATAAAAACCTTTTGCTTCTTTTTTTAATCCACCAGACAGCTCAACACGCTCTGCATTTTTGGTTATAACATAAGTATAAGTATCTTTTATGTTGATAAGGTCACCAGTTACACCGGCAAAAGAAAGCGAAACAGAAAACTCTTCAGGAATAATTGAATCTTCCGGTGTTTTTTTGCTGCTAACTGAAATGGCAAGAGGAATCTTAAATGAATGGAACATGTCGCTGTCAGCAAAAAGCGAACCCAAATAGTCAGCAGTAAATTTTCCTGTAAAAGTTTTTGGCTGAAAATCAAGCACCATATTTGTCAGAGTCTGGTCGCGATAATTTATTTCAACATCTTCGCAAGTTGCAGAACCATCTGCAAGCATAAAAGAACCATGTGCTTCCAAAGGAAAGCCCTGAATTGAGCATCTTGCTTCTGGAATAGAAACAGTTGCCAGCGGTTCATCAAAAGTGCCAGATGCATTCAGCGAAACAGTCAATGTATCAGAAGAATGCTGTCTGCTCATTAAACGGGAAAAAGCAAACTCTTCAATAGAACTTTCTATAGAAAAATAATAATCGGTTTTCCAGTCAGCTTCACTAAAAAGCTTTCTCTCTGGATTTGAAGCATTTCCACTAAAAACAATCTGTTCATTCGAAAAAGCATTAAGCATCTGAATATGAATGGCCATTGCATCAAGAATATTGTCTTCAAAAAGCCATGACAAAGAACCGGAACCAGAAAGAGTTCCGACAGAATCTGAATAAACCAAAGATTCAAGCAGGACACTGCCCGGATTTGCAACAAAAGACAAATCAACATTTGGTTTTGCACTCAAAAAACCAGAAACATCCTGAATATTTAAATTTGAAACATGAACCTGCCAGTCTTCGCTAGATTTGTGTGCAAAAGAAGCCTCAAGCGAAGAAGTAAACATATTGTCAGAAATTTTCAGCGGAAGATTTTCAAAAAATGCAGAACCAAGTTTTTCATCATTAGCAAGGTCAATTGACACTTCAAGACCATAATCGCCAATTACAGAAATATATGATTCAGGAACAATTGTGCCACCAATGGAATATGGAATTTCATTGAAATTAAGTTCCGAAGAAAAAATTATATCTTGAAAATCATGGGCAATATCAACCTGAATGCTGCCCTGAAGACGCTGCCCTGCCCAACTTGCAAGAATATTATCAATTGAAAAAAGCATTTCGCTTCCAGTTATGCTGCAAAAAAACATCTGCCTTTTATTTCCAGAATGTCGTACGGCAACTCTTGGGGCATTGAGCGTATAAGATTTAAAATCTGTAGAAAAGAAAATTTCACTTGCGAAAAGATAAGGTGCAAGAGTTCCAGCCCATTTATTCAGATTTTTCTGAAGATCTGGTTTTACAAAAAAAGACACGCCACGAGCAACAGAACCTAAAGACAAACTTTTTGTATTTGCATGAACTTCAAGCATTGAATCTTTTTCAAAAGAATAAGAACCATCAACAAGAAGTTCTCCAGAACTATAATTAGCATCTGCAGCAGAAAGTGTAAAAGTTATGCCATTGTCTTCTGGAATACAAACAAGACTGAAATTTTTAAATTGCTGCGAACCAAGCACAAGACGTGGAATAAGGGCATTAGTCCCAGCAGCAAGCGGTTTCAAATAAATTCCAGCAGAAAAGTTTTTGCCGTTAGGCAGAAGCAGAGAACGCAAATCAATAAAGCCATCAATTCTAAGTCCTTGAAAAATACAGGAACCCTGCAGTGCAAAAGACGCAAATTTTGAATCAACACGGCATTTTGTCAGATTTATTTTTTCCTGTGTGCCGGTAAAAACATATTCTGCTTTTAAACCACCGTCGATTATTTTTTCTGTCAGGGCAACATTGCCAGCAACATCATACGTTAACTGTTTTTCTTTTGTATTAAATGCCAGCTGATAAGTTCCGTTTATTGTTGATTTTGCAAAACGCCTGAATGCAAAAGACTGAATCTGTGCAGGCATCAAATCATACAGATCAAGATTTTCAGCATCAAACCGCGCCTTTATATCACCTGTCAGCAAAGAAAAAGAAGCTTCAATATTATAAGGCAGAAGATTCTGAATCATGTTCAAAGAAACAGTTCTGTCGTTAAAAGATGCAAGGAAAGAAGTCTTTGAAATTGAATAAGCACCAAGCTTTATATCATCAAAAGTCAACGTTGCAGACGCTTCCGTCAAATTAGAAGTACATGAACCCTGCACATCAATCTTGCATGAACAGCTGCCATTTTCGCCGCGCAAAATTTTAGGACGTTTTTCGTTTATAAGCTCAATATTCAATGCACTTGATATTTTAAGCCGGCTCAATTTATTTGCTTTATCCGGTTCAAGAGAAGCCGTATTCACTTTATATTTTGCAATAACATTGTCATCTGTATAAATTATCAGAATGTCACGTAAAGAAATAATAAACGGCAGTCCATCCAGCATTTTCTGCGCTTTTTGAATAAGCTCTTCTATATCAGAAGAATCTTTTACTTCAATGTCGATTTCTTCGATTGGCACGACGACCTGATTTTCCTGCGGTTTTTCTGCAACTTCTGGATTAGTCTGATTGCTCTGCCCTGCTTCTTTTTTTTCTTTAAAGTAATCCCTTATGCGCAGAATCATCGGCATATCATGCTGTTTCTGGAATTCGATTTTGGCGCCTTTAAATACAACCTCTTTGACGGCATTAACAAAATCGCCTTTTAAAAGCAAAAGAATATTATATTTTATGGAAGCCTTGTCCAGTTCCACCAGCGTTGCGCCAGTATCCCTGTTTTTTAATTTTACGCCTTCAATATCAATGCTTGAAAAAACCGAAGGAGAAAGCCTTTCATACGTAATATCAACACCAAGAGAATCAGAAACTGTTTTTAAGATATATTCAGCAAAAAGATCAAATTTTGATGTAAGCTGTCTGTACATAGGCTGTACAAAAATTGTAGCCAGCAGAATTATCAGCAAAAAGAGAAAACTTATTATTGAATATTTCAGAAAAGACGATTTCATGCCGATTACTCGTTAAATCATAAAAAGCAAAGGCAATGAACTACATGCTTTTCTGCAATTAAAAAGGATTATCATGATCATTTCAAACTTTATCGTATTTGAAGGCATCGATGGTGCCGGAACAACAACCCAATTGAACATACTAAAAGATAAACTCAAAGGCAAACCTGCATGGTTTACATTTGAACCGACAGCAAGAGAAACCGGAGTCTTTTTAAGAAATGTCTTAAAAGGCGACATTGTACTGCACCCCGATACAACAGCCAGACTTTTTGCAGCAGACAGATGCGAACATCTTTACGGCAAAGACGGAATTATTGAACGCACACAAAACGGAGAACTCGTTGTCTGTGACAGATACTTATTCTCAAATCTGGCATATCAATCAAGTGAATGCGGCGATTCGCTTCCAAAAGAATTAAACAAGTCTTTTCCATTGCCGCAAATTGTGTTTTATTTTGACCTTTCACCTGATATATCAATTAACAGAATTACAGGGCGAGGGGTTACGGAAATCTATGAAAAAAAAGATTTTCTTGAAAAAACACGCTCTAATTATATACGCATAATGAAAGAATATGAAGATAAAACACAAATCATTTATCTTGATGCAACACAATCTGTTGAAAGCATTTCGCAAAAAATATGGAGTGTGCTTGAAAATCTGCCGATGATGAAACCGTGAAAAAGATTGCTTTTATTTTGCTTATAGTATTTATTGGAATTTTGCCAGCTTCGGCATATATCGTATCTTATAAAGAGCAGTACTATAAGCTTTATCACATTCATTATCAACAATATCCAGATGATGTAATTGAAAACATTTACTGGCTTGAACGCGCTGCTGCCGCAGATTTTTGCAACCCGCAATATGCAATGGCAAAAATCAACAACAAGACAGACTGGGAAAAATACCGTTATCTGTTTATGATGCATATCAATTTAAAATTAATTGAACAGCATATGCGTCTTGGAAGAACATGGGACAAAAACGTTGCATATTTTTATGACGCACCATGGAAAGAACAATATCTGAACGATCTTAAAACAGCAGAAACAGCATATACAGCCGGACTTTATTACTGGAAAGAAGCCAAACTCTGGGCTGAAAAAGCAAACCAGGGGAAATTTCAGTTTTTGTTTTTGACAGACCTGCAGAACTGGGAAGATGAAAGGGAACGCATTGCAACAGGAAAGCTCGACTATGAAAAAACAATAAACCGCGAACTTGACCGTCTGCATGGCGTAATTGCCGAATTTGAAAACATGGACGAAAACACATACTGAGCCACGGTTTCGCATTTGGGCTTATCCCAAAAAATTGGGCTAAAACCAGCGAACCTGTCGATTTGTGATAAGCGCAAAACAGTAAGGGCTATACAACAAGTAACGTGTTTTCCTTTTTTAAGTCCATACAGTAAAGTTCTGTATGGACTTAAAGCATTTACTGCACACGTGTCCTTTTTACTTTTACATATTTTTCCAAATTATTTTCATCTATCTGCACAGCTTCACCGGGCAGACTGTCGAAGAATTCTTTTGCGTTTTCATCTTTGGAACAATACAACTTATCTGATGTATACTCAGGTAAGGCTTCTATCTTTTTTATGCATTCTTCTGCATTATTTATGAAATAATCAACACTGTTGCTTCCTATAAATGACAAATACCAACCTCGCAAAATGCAACATTCATCTTTTTCGAAATTATATGCTATATTACAAGGAGAATAATTTCCAAAATAATATATTTCAGAAATTACTAATTCTTTATCCTTATAATAAGCTCTAAAATCAAAATAAATATTACCCTTTAATATTAATGTTGTTGATACATGATTTTTAGTTTCATCATCCATAAAAATTATACTTTCTATATTTTCGTTCGACTCATAGTAGGTTCTCATATCAGCACGAATATCAGCAGATTCTCTTAATTCCTTTACAAATTCAATCACGCCAAAAGCATTCAGCTGCTGCGCAGAAAATAATGTAAATAAAAAGGCAAATAGATAAACAGTTTTCTTTTTCATTATGTTTTCAGCATAAAGCACATAACCCTAATTTTCAAGCTTTTATTTTCAGCTTGTTGTTTTTTACTGATTTTATTAAAATAGCTGCATGAACTCAGACAATGATTTTTTTAAAGGTTATTTTGACTGGGCGGCTACAACACCGCCGGACACGCAGATTCTTCAGGATTCTTTATTAAAAACTGCTGAATGTTTTGCAAACCCTTCAAGCGTGCACGCTGCCGGAATAAAAGCAAAAGCACTTTTGCAGGAAGCACGGGCAAGATGCGCAAAAGCCCTTAATGTACCGCCTGAAACTTTGATTTTTACTTCTGGCGGCACAGAAAGTGACCACTGGCCGATTCTTTCGCTTTTGCAGAGACCAAGAATTAATCAGACACAATCTCAAGGTTCAATAATTATTTCTGCACTTGAACACCCTGCCGTAAGAGAAATGGCAGAAAGCATGAAAAACTGCGGCTACAATGTTATTTCTGTTAAACCAGAAAAAAACGGAATAATCGACGCAGAAAAACTGCTTTCTAAAGTTGATGAAGAAACACTTTTAGTCTGTCTTATGGCTGTAAACAACGAAACAGGCACAATTCAGCCGGTTTATCAAATTGCAGACGGACTTATCAAAATGTGTGCCGGCAAGAAAAAACCAAAATTTCACGTTGATGCAGTTCAGGCTGTCGGAAAAATTCCGCTGTTTTTAAATCATATTGGAATTGACAGTGCAGCAATTAGCGCACATAAATTAAGAGGTCCAAGAGGAATTGGTCTTTTATATCTTGCAAAAAGACAGGAACCGTTTTTGAAAGGCGGCGGACAGGAAGGCGGTTTAAGAGCCGGCACAGAAAATGTTGCAGGAGCCCTTTCTCTTGCAGCTTGTCTTGAAAAGTATGCACTTACACCATCAAAACAAGGCGGACAAGTAATAAACAGTGCTGCTTTTGCACGCTATAATGAACAGATTGAAAATACTTTTGATTTTGTAACGCAGATTTCAAAAATAAAAGGCTGCAGCCTCATTCCAGATATAAGAAAAGAAACAGCGCCCGCCGAAAGCGCAGCTCTTTTTTCTCCGTGGATTGTACAGGCCTCTTTTGACGGAATTCCAGGTGAAGTTATGGTAAGGGCTTTGAGCGAAAAAGGTTTTTGCATTTCAACAGGTTCTGCATGTTCAGCAAAAAAACTTTCTAGACCTGTACTTGAAGCAATGGGCATAAAAAAAGACCAGACTTCAACAGCCGTTCGTTTTTCTTTTGGTTCAGAAACCACAAAAGAAGATACTCAGTCTTTAATTGATGCTTTAAACGAAATAAGAACACTTTTCAAGATTTAATATTTTTCACCTTGCCTACACACGACATAAAAAAAGTTCTGCAACCATTGCGCAAATGCAAAAGCGTTCGCTCAAGGCTGCAGAACTTTTTCATCAAAAAGACTTAATTTCTATTAATTTCTTTATTTGTTTTCTTCTGTACTTTTAGTTTTATTCGTTTTTTTGCCGGCAAGAGCAAAAAGTTTTTTTACAAGCCCAAGTCTGCCAAAGCAAACAAAATACAAAAATGCTGCTGCAAGAACTAATGGAACAGCAAAAACAATCACATAAAAAATGCCGACAAGGAATGAAGCAAGAAATTCCAGTGCATCAGCCCAGAATTGAGAAAACTTTTTGCCAACATCAGGATATGTAAAGCCTTTTTCTGTAGTATTCGGCGGCAAAGACACATCATAATAAATTGTTGAATAATCTATTCTATTTGAAAGCAGGCGGAACTGTCCTTCCATTGATTCAATTTCACTTTGAACATCATTAAGCTCACGTTCAATTGCAAGCATATCTTCAATTTTTGGAGCAGCTTTCAAATAAGATTCAAGCCGCTCACGCAAGATTTTTCTTGTTTCAAGACGTGCATACATGTCGTAAAACTGTTCTGTAACATCCTGGGTTGAAATTGAACGGTTTAAAAGTGTGCCAAAAGCAGAACCAGCTTCAAATGCTTCTTTAAATTTTTTCTGCGGAATACGTGCAACAATATGCAGATTTCTGCCGCTTATAGAACTGCTTGTTATGTACCCATTAAATTTTTCAACCAGACCAGATATTTCTTTTTCTGTTTCTGTCAAATCTGCAACTTGAATCGAAATATTTCCTGTATAAATTAATTTGCGCTCAGTCTGAACATCTTCGCCATTATTTTGAACAGCAGCTTCTTCAGTTTCTGCAACTGTATCAAGCCTAACTTCACCTTTAGCCTTCTGTTTAAATGAACCTTTTACATTGCTCATGTCTGCTGAAACAGAAACAGATTTTGCCATCATCGTTTCTTCTCTCATCACGTCAGCATCATCGTAATATGCCCTGCTGTTGCTTTTTGCACCACAGCCAGTAAACAAAGCAGCTGCACACAAAACAAAAACAGCCATAACTACAGCTTTTTGAAACAAAGATTCATTCTTTCGTAAATTTTTAATAAACATACTCATAAGTTCATCTCCTGTTGATAAATTTATTGTGTCTAAAAATTTGCTTTCATAATTTTTTAAGCACTTATAAAAACAGCATGAAACTGTTGTTTTATTTTTTTATAAACAAAGTAAAACCGCAAAAGTTTCATGCTTAACACGAGAAAGAATATAGACAGAGATTGTTTGCATGTTGTATAATTTCAATGTTTTATAACAGATACAAAAAATGATTAGCCATGCACTAAAAACAGCAACTGCATTTTGAGTAGTCTGGAGGAACTGATGTCGATTTATAAAGCAAGATTAAAAAAGCTTATAAAAAACCATAAAAAACTTATTAAGCGGAAAAATCAAATTGATAAAGCCTGGGACAACGGCATTTTTAACCGCTATAAATATCCTGTTTTAACCCGAGATCATGTTCCGCTTTTCTGGAAATTCGATTTGAATCCAAAAACGAACCCTTATCTTATGGAACGGAATGGAATTAATGCAACATTTAATGCTGGTGCAATTTATCTTGACGGTGTTTACTATCTTGTTGTAAGGGTTGAAGGCAATGACAGAAAATCTTTTTTTGCAATTGCACATTCAAAAAGTCCTGTAGACGGTTTCGTTTTTCAAGATTTTCCAATTGACATGCCAGAAACAAAAGACCATGCAGCAAATATTTATGACATGCGTCTTACAAAACACGAAGACGGCTTTATTTATGGCGTTTTCTGCGCAGAACGCAAAGATGAATCTGCACCACAAGGCGACCTTTCTAGTGCAAAAGCTTCTGCCGCCATTTGCCGTACAAAAGACATGAAAACTTGGGAACGGCTTCCTGATTTAATCTGTAATTCTCAACAAAGAAATGTTGTGCTGCACCCGGAATTTGTAGACGGAAAATATGCATTTTATACACGCCCGCAGGACGATTTTATTGATGCAGGTTCTGGCGGCGGCATCGGCTGGGCTTTAGTTGATGACATTACACATGCAGAAATTGCAAAAGGTCAGGAACTAATTATTGATGCGCGTGCTTATCACACAATAAAAGAAGTAAAAAACGGTCAGGGCGCGCATCCAATAAAAACAGAAAAAGGCTGGCTGCACATTGCACACGGCGTGCGCGGTTGTGCAGCAGGGCTCAGATATGTAATTTACTGTTTTCTTACAGATTTGAATGAACCATGGAAAGTTACAGCACAGCCCGGCGGATATTTAATTGCACCGGTTGGAGCAGAAAGAACTGGAGATGTTTCAAATGTTGTATTTGTAAACGGAATGGTAACAGATGAAAAAGGGAATCTTTATATTTATTATGCTTCATCTGATACAAGACTGCATGTTGCTTCTACAACAATTGAAAAAATGCTTGACCATGTTCTTAATGGACAAAAAGATGGCGGAAATTCTTCAAACTGTGTTAAAATCAGAAATGAACTAATAGAAAAAAATCTTGCTTATATAAAAACAGCAGGCATTAATATTGAAGAATTGCGTTAAAAAACAATTCGAAAAAAAGTATAGGAGAATCATATGCAGTATGGCTATTTCGATGATGAACACCGTGAATATGTGATTACGAACCCGAAAACACCTGTAAAGTGGATCAACTATGTTGGAACACTTCAGTTTGGTGGTTTTCTTGATCACACAGGCGGTTCACAACTTTGCAAAGGCGACCCGGCCTTAAATCGAATTACCAAATATATTCCACAATTGCCGGCAGGAGATTTTAAGGGAGAAACAGCATACGTTCGTGTGCGCAAAAACGGACAGTCTGCAAAAGACGCAAAAATCATTGCTCCATATTTTGTGCCGACTCTTGAAACACCAGACAAATTTGAATGTCATGTAGGCATGTATTATACACGCTGGATTTGCACCTATGGCGATTTAAAATTCGACATTCTTGCATTTATTCCACGCGGCGGAAATGAACTCATCCGTCAATATACAGTTACAAACACAGGCAAAGAAACTTTGAAAGTCGAGCTTGTTCCTGTTGTTGAATTTTCTCATTTTGAAGCTTTGAAACAGCTTACAAATGCAGACTGGGTTCCACAGACAATGCAGAGCCACAAAATTGAAGCCAAAAATGCTGCAATTGCTGCATATGCTTATATGAAGCGCGACATGGGTGTCAATGTTTTCTCTGCAAATGTCAAAGCATCTTCTTACGAAACAGACCGCAAGCGTTTTTTGGGCGACAATGAATATGGAACATGGCAGAATCCAGTTTCGCTTAAAAACGAAGAACTTTCTTCAATTGATGCAGTAAGAGGCGACACTATTGCAGCTTTTATCCTGCCGATGGGCGAAATTGCACCAGGCAAAAGTTCAACTGTAATTACACAGCTTACACAGGTTGACTGTCTAAAAGATGCAGCAAAAGCAACAGAACGCTACACAACAACAGCAAGCGTCGACAAAGCATTTGCAGAATTGTCTGCATTCTGGGATAAATATATTTCTGTCATCAAGGTTAAAACCCCAGATGCAGCATTTAACTCAATGCTTAACCTGCATAACCCGCGCCAGTGTTTTACAACAAAAACATGGTCACGCTATCTTTCACTTTATCAGCTGGGTTACGGTTCAGACCGCGGCATTGGCTTTAGAGATTCATCTCAGGATGTCATGGGTGTAATTCCACAAATTCCAGATGAAGCACGTGAACTTATGGAAAAGCTTCTTTCTGTACAGAGTACAGACGGTTCTGCTTACCATCAGTTTAACCCGCTTTCAATGATTGCAGGCCGCGGCGATTCGCTTGAATATGAAGACCGCCCGCATTTTTATTCAGATGACCAGCTTTGGATTGTTCTTGCCGTAAGTGCCTATGTAAAAGAAACAGGCGATTACGATTTCCTCAAGAAACAGATTCCATTCTACGAAAAAGACAAAAATGAAAAACCGCTTGAAACAGGCACTGTTTACGAGCATCTTCAGCGTGCAGTTAAATTCACACATGAAAATACTGGAAAACACGGAATTCCGCTTTTAGGCTTTGCAGACTGGAACGACACTGTAAACCTGCCGACCGGTGCAGAAAGTCTTTTTACTGCAAATCTTTACGGCTGGGCACTCTGCGAACTTGCAGAACTTGCAGATTTTAGAAAAGAAACAGAAAAAGCAGCTGAATGGCGAAAATGGTACGAACAGATGAAAAAATCTGTTCTCGATTCAGCATGGGACGGCGAATGGTTTGTCCGCTATTTTGATGACAAAGGTGAACCTTTTGGTTCTGCAAAAAATCAATATGGCAAACTTTGGCTTAACGGACAGTCATGGGCTGTTCTTTCTGGTTTTGCAGCCGGCACAGACAAAGGCAGAAAAGCCATGGACGCTGTAAAAAAATATCTTGCAACAGACAAAGGAATTAAGCTTTCATGGCCTGGTTATGAAGGATACGACCGTGAAAAAGGCGGCGTTACAACTTATCCGCCTGGAGCAAAAGAAAACGGCGGTATATTCCTTCATCCGAACCCATGGGCAATTATTGCAGAAACAATTTTAGGCGACGGCGACCAGGCATTTACATATTATCAGCGGATAAATCCGGCAGCCAAAAACGAATCAATTGATGAATATGAATGTGAACCATATTGCTATGCACAGAATATTCTCTCAAACGAGCACCCTAATTTTGGGCTTGGAAGAAATTCATGGCTTTCTGGAACTTCAAGCTGGACATATCAGGCTTCAACAAAGTACATTCTTGGAATCAGACCGGAACATTCCGGTCTACGCATTGATCCGTGTATTCCAAAAGCATGGAAGAATTTTGAAGTTACAAGAACATGCCGTGGCTGCATTTACAAAATCAGCGTAACAAACAAAAGCGGTTCTTCAAAAGGTGTAAAATCCATTAAATTTGACGGAAAAGCAATCAACGGAACAATCGTTCCATGGCAGACCGACAAAAAAGAACACACCGTAGAAGTTGAAATGTAATCTGCATTTCAAAATTTCTAAAAAAAATTGAGGCTGTTTTTAGAAGCAATATTTCTAAAAACAGCCTTTTTTTTACAATGAACGGTCACTCTGAAAAAAGCTTGTTTTGCACAACATGCACCACACAAAGCGCATATAAGAAACACAGGAATTTCTTAATTAAAGCACATCGGCACAAGCCACAACAGAAACACCAGTGCCCAAAAGATCAAACAAAAGTATATCGCCGCATTTTACTGGTGCAGTACATTTTGCGCGGCGAATTACTTCCATGGCCTTTAACAGCATGTCTTTTGGAATTTCGCCGTCAGTTTTTACAGGCACAAGCTTTAATGTTGAACCAGAAACAGCCATTGTAGTTGTCAATGTACGTGTCGGTTCTGTAAGTTCTTTTTTTGCATACTGCTCGCCGCGCCGGCAATTGTTGCCAGAAACAGATTTTATCTCAATATTTTCTTCATTTTCATTGACGTCAATCTCTAAAGAACAGCCCATAGGACAGATAATGCAGGTTAAATATTTTTTCATCAGTCAATATCCTCCTCCGGCAGTTCAATTGAAACAGTAACCGAATCTTCAATTTTCTTTAAATGTTCTTTATTCAATTCAACAATCTGCATTTCGCCCGGACGTACAATCCGTTTTTTTACTGCACAAATGCGGTTAATGCCGCTGGAAACAACGACAAGCACATCACGATAAACATCTGTTACACGGAACATAATCGTTGCATTTTCGTGATCCAAAGAATCAAAATACTGCGGCACAGTGTAGCGCACTCTGTTTGCGCCGCGCACAGGAATGCGCAGTCGTTTCTCGTGTTTTTCGCGCTTTACAAAAGCTGCAGCCTGCTGCCCTGCCCTCATGCTTTCGGCTGTAACAAAATCAACAAGATCGTGCACATGAACCGTGTTGCCGCAGGCAAAAATGCCGTCAATTGAAGTTTCCATAGTTTCGTTTACAACAGGTCCAGAAGTTGCTGCATCAATTGCAACACCACAGGCAGAAGAAAGTTCATTTTCTGGAATAAGTCCGACAGAAAGCAAAAGTGTATCGCATTCAATAAAAGTTTCTGTTCCGGGCACTGGTTTTCTGTTTTTGTCAACTTCAGAAACTGTTACGCCTTCAATGCGCTGCTTGCCATGAATTTTCGTGATTGTATGTGAAAATTTGACAGGAATGTTGAAATTTTCGACACATTGAACCATGTTTCTTGCAAGACCAGCAGAAAACGGCATGACTTCGCAGACAAGCTTTACTTCTGCGCCTTCAAGCGTAAGGCGTCTTGCCATAATCAAGCCGATATCGCCTGAACCTAAAATTACAACTTTTCTGCCAGGAAGATAACCTTCGATATTTACAAAACGCTGAGCAGCACCAGCCGTAAAAATTCCAGCAGGGCGTTCACCTGGAATTACAAGTGCGCCACGAGTTCGTTCACGGCAACCCATTGCAAGTACAAGTGCTTTTGCCTTGATAAAAATCAAGCCGTCTTTAGTGTTTATGGCGGTAACAAGTTTTTCGCCTGTTTCAAGAGTTTCAATTGCAAGAACAGTTGTATCAACTTTGTACTCAATGCCGAGCGCATTAACAGATTCAACAAAACGTGCTGCATATTCTGTTCCGGTTAATTCTTCGCCAAAATGATGAAGACCAAAACCATTATGAATGCACTGAAGAAGAATGCCGCCAAGCCTCGTGTCGCGTTCCAAAATAAGCAGCTTGTCCACACCGCTTTTTTTTGCTTCCACACCAGCTGCCAGCCCTGCAGGACCACCACCGATAATTACAATTTCATAATTCAAGAAAACTGTTTTTTCACCAGAATTTATCATTTTTTCATTCATGATGAACCTCGTCTATGCTGCGTGTTTTGCTGTAAAGCATGTAAGAGTAACCGCCTTTTTTCGTTACTTCAATCATTGGAATTTTCAATTCTCTGCTTAAAATTTCTGTTACACGCGGAGAACAAAAACCACCCTGACATCTGCCCATTCCACTTCTTGTGCGTCTTTTTACGCCGTCAAGATCAGAAGCACCAATTACAGAATGAATAGCCTGAACAATTTCTGCTTCTGTTATCATTTCGCAGCGGCAGATTATTCTGCCATAAAGCTGACTTTCTTCAATGAGTTCGGCTTTGTGTAAAGCAGATGCTCTTGCAAAGCTTTCGATGCCTTTTCTTACGGCAACAAAATCTGAATTTAATTCAAGCTGAAGCCCTGCATTTTTCAAAAGTTCAACAACATACACGCCAATTGCAGGCGCTGCCGTAAGCCCCGGAGAAGCAATGCCGCCAACTGTTATAAATTTTTTTACAGAGCCATCTTATTCTATTAAAAAATCATTCAAAGGTTCAAGCTTTTCATTTTTTTTACAGAAAGCCAAAGCCCGAACCCCTGCAAAAGAATTGATTATGTTTCGTCTTGGCAAATCTGGAATTGTGCGGCAGGCTGTATCAAAAACTGTCTGCTGACCTTCCTGTGTTGTTGCTGTTTCATCTGGCTTCTGCACGTTGTCTGCGCTTGGCCCGATTAAAATATTGCCGTCAACAGTCGGTGTAACAAGAACGCCTTTGCCCAGTTTTGAAGGCGGCTGAAAAAGCACATGAGAAGCAATATTTTTGCAGTTGCTGTCCAAAAGACAGTATTCGCCTCTGCGTGGAACTGTTTCAAAAGATTTTGCGCCAATCATTTTATTGATTTTGTCTGCATAAAGACCTGCTGCATTTACAACAAAACGCGCCTTTATTACGCCTTTTGCTGTTTTTACAGCAAACAGCGGTTCATTGCTTTCTGCGTCTGGTTTTTCATATTCAATGCTGCGCACCTGACTGTTCAAAAAAAGCTTTACGCCATTCTGCACTGCACATTCTGCAATGGCCCATGTTGCCTGATACGGACTTATTATGCCGGCAGTCGGCGCAAAAAGTGCACCGCACGCTTCATTTGCAATATTCGGTTCAAGTTTTTCAAGCTCAAGTCTGTCAATTATTTTGAGTTCTTTTACGCCGTTTGTTTTTCCTCTCTGCAAAAGTTTTTCAAGATGAGCCATATCTTCATCTGAAAAAGCAACTACAAACGAACCAATCTGCTTGAAATCAAAATGAAGTTCCTGTGCCAGCTCAGGATACATTTCTGCGCCCTTAACATTAAGCAACGCCATAAGCGTTCCAGGTTCAGGGTCATAGCCAGCATGAACAATTCCAGAATTTGCTTTTGAAGTACCGCAGGCAACATCGTTTTCTTTTTCGAGCATGCACACATTTAATTTATAGCGGCTCAATTCGCGTGCAATACATGAACCGACAATTCCGGCACCAATAACAGCCACATCATAAATCATTGCTTAACCTCTTGTTCCCATTTAAGAGAACGCGAAACAGCTTTCTGCCAGCCAGCATAAATGTTTTCGCGTTTTTCAGCAGACATTGAAGGCTTAAAAATTTTTTGTGCTTTCCAGCAGGCTTTCAATTCATCTGTATCTTTCCAGAACCCAACAGCAAGACCAGCCAGAAAAGCAGCCCCAAGCGCAGTAGTTTCAACATTCTGCGGTCTTATTACATCAGCATTCAGTAAATCAGACTGAAACTGCATCATTATATCGCTTACACAAGCACCACCGTCAACTTTTAAAGATTCAAGAGGTTTGCCAGAATCTTTTATCATGCAGTCAATTACATCTTTTACCTGAAAAGCAATTCCTTCAAGAGCTGCACGGCATATATGTGCTTTTTTTACACCACGAGTCAAACCGATTATTGTGCCACGCGCATACATGTCCCAGTAAGGCGAAGCAAGACCAGTAAAAGCCGGAACAAGATATGCGCCATTTGCATCCGGCACAGATTCTGCAAGCAAATCACATTCGTGTGCTGTTGAAATAAGTTCAAGCTCATCCCTTAGCCATTTTATAGTAGCACCGCCCATAAAGACGCTGCCTTCAAGTGCATAAAAAACTTTGCCATTAAGACCAAGCGCAATTGTCGTAAGAAGATTGTGTTTTGAAACCACAGGTTTTTCGCCTGTATGCAAAAGCAGAAAGCAGCCCGTTCCATAAGTATTTTTGGCAGTTCCTGCTTCAAAACAGCCCTGTCCAAAAAGTGCTGCCTGCTGGTCACCTACAGCAGAAGCAATTGGAATTTCAAAACCGCATACATCTTTTGAAGTTGAACAGTAAACACAGCTTGAATCTTTTACTTCAGGCAAAATACAACGAGGAATATTCAAAAGTTTTAAAATCTCTTCATCCCACTGAAGTGTGTGAATGTTAAAAAGCATTGTTCTGCTTGCATTTGTTACATCAGTTACATGAGCCTTTCCACCGGAAAGTTTCCAGATAAGCCATGTATCAATTGTACCTGCAAGGATTTCGCCCTTTTCTGCCCTTTCACGTAAACCTTCAACATTTTCTAAAAGCCATGCAATTTTGGTTGCAGAAAAATATGCATCAATTATCAAACCTGTTCTGCTTCTAAAAAAATCAGTTTGATTTTCTGCAATAAGTCTGTCACAGATTGCGCTTGTCCTGCGGCACTGCCACACAATTGCATGATGCACAGGTTTTCCGCTTGATTTTTCCCAAAGAACCACACTTTCGCGCTGGTTTGTTATGCCGATGGCAGCAACGCGGTCAGCAAGTTCTTTGCATGAACATTTTTCATTCTTGCCTGCAAGTCCAACAATTTCTTTTAATACACCAAGCTGACTTTGAAAAAGCTCTTCTGCATCGTGCTCAACCCAGCCCGGTTTTGGAAAATACTGAGTAAATTCGCAGTTACGTGATATAAGCGGCTGTGCATTTTTATTATAAATAATTGCCCTTGAAGAAGTTGTTCCCTGATCAAGCGCAATGATAAAGTCTTTATTCATTTTTCCTCCAGAATTGCAAACTCTGCAATATGCCGATGCTTCTGCTTTAGAACAGTCCTAAAAATTACATTTTTTAGAACTTTCTTTTAGTATAACATGCTTTTAAATGGTTGAAAAAATAAAAGACAAAAAAAGCTGCGGTAAATCGCCACAGCTTTTAACTTCAACAGTCTTCTGCTGCACAAATTCAATTTTTCATGCACAGCAAAAAATATATTCAGTTTTATTCTTCAAATGATATTGTTGATTTAAGTTCTGGACCGACAACAGCAAACCAGCGTTTTAAACCATTTACCCAGTATTTATCAAAAACCCTTAAAACATCATCTGCCGAAACCGCATTTATTCTTTGCATCAAAGTATCGTAAGCAGTAATATCATCAAAAACAACAAGACCAGAAACATATAAGCTTAAACGGCCAGTTGTAGTTGTATTAGAAGAATAAATTGAATTAATGAACTGATTTTTTACACCTGGCAGACAGTCCTCAATAGAAGAGAATTCAAACGAACCATCACTATTTAATTTTTCTACATATTTGCCTTTTGCCATGATGTTTCTGGCTTCTTTCATATATTTTGCAAAATCTTTCAAGTTAGAAGCCATGTACAAATATTCATTGCCAAGATTTGCTTTTGAACCATTCATAGAAGAACCAGGTGTATAGCATGCACCATATTTTGTTCTAACAACATTGTACACTGTTGTTGAATAAATTGAAGAAGCAAGCGCTGCAGGAATATAGTCTTCACTGACAGTAGACGGTGCAGCAAAACTGTTCATAATATAGCCTGAACCACTTGCGGAAGGATGTGTAAGAACAACAGGTTCACCGGAAATTTTGACATCTGGAATTTTAACTTCTTTAAGCTCTGTTTTCAAAGCTTTGATTGACCCTAAAGAAGAGTTTAATTTTTTTACAAGATCTTCCGGTTTCATGCTTACAACAGCAACAATGCAGATTCTTCTTGAATCAAGAATTGTCTTATGCCATTTTTTCATATTATCAATTGTAATATTTTCAATTGATTCAGCATTCGGCGAAATTTCTGCTTCGTATGGATGACCTTTGTAAGCCTCTTTTTCAACTGTATAATTCAAAAGCCCCCACGGATCATTTAATGCAGACTGAATGGACTGATTGAATTCGGTCATCATAGTTTCATAAACTGGCTTTGTAAAAGCTGGATTCAAGAAACTGTCTGTCAAAACAGGAAGCATTTCGTCCATATAGTAATTAAGGCATGACACAGAAAGAATAGATGCTCCACTTCCACAAGACTGATAGACAGAAGCGCTCTTTTCGTATGAAATCTGCTGTCTTTTTTCAAAACTGTACTTTGAAGAGCCTTTTGTCATCATTGTAAACAAAGCCTTTTCAAGACCAGACTGTTCAGGCTTTAATGTTGTACGGCCGCCTTTTACAACAATAGAAATGGCATCAACTGCATTTTCTGTATTTTCAACATAATAAACAGGAATTCCATTTTTCAGTGAATATTTGTAAATATCTTTGTTATTGCCTTTTATTACTTCAGGCAGAGAATTATCTGCTGCAAAAACATTTACAGCAAAAAAGATACAGCAAAAAACCGCCAGAATTTTTTTCATTGTTTTCATGTTATTTTCCCCACCAGAATGCGTTGTCCGCGCTTATTTCTTCAAAACCTGCATTATCAAATGCTTCTTTTGTCTGTTCATAAACAGCAGGATTAACATAAACTATAATCAAAGGGTTGCTGCTATAAATATATTTGTCCAAAAATGAATCAAAATCTTTTTTGGTAACCTGTGCCAGTTTATCTGCATAAGAGAAATAATAGTCTCTTGAAGCATAGCACCAATAATAAGAGAGAACGCTGATAAGACCTTCTGCAGTTTCCCTTTCGTATGCCGTACTGTCTTTTAAAGTCTGCAGAAGTATTTTTCGTTTTGCTTCTGATTCAAGAGATTTATCTTTTTGAACAGCAGGAAATGCATTCTTAATTAATGTTTCATAAAATTCTTTTGCACATAAAGGAAGATTTTCAGAAGTATTCAATACAACAGAACCTATCGAAATAAGTCCATGCTGTCTTGAAGTCTGATAACCGCTCCATACATAATCTGCATTTGGAATTTGAAGATTTTTATTTTTCAATATGCTTTTCTTAAATACACCAGACGGATCAGAAAGAATCTTGAAAAAAACATCTGCAATATATGTATTTTCCAAATCATAATCTGCATCCGGTCCACGATATTGAAGATTAATCTGTGCAATCTGCGGAGAAATGGCATCATAAGGAAGCACGCAATATTTTGGTGCTTTCAAAGGATCTATATCAAACTGAGTTCCTTTCTCTTTCCATGGATCTTCTGCTTTTTTCCATTCACCAAAATATTTTTTTACCATTTCATATGCATAATCTGGATTTATATCTCCACCAACAAAAACAGCCGCATTGTCCGGCACATAATATGTGTTCTGGATTTTTTTTATCTGCTCAATGGTAGCATTCTGAATATTTTCTACAGTACCGCCGGCATCATATGTCCATGGAGCTTCTGGATAAAGATTTTTTATTGTGTAATAAGTTGCCTGCTGAGAAGGCTGCCCAAAATAACCTTGAATTTCAGAAATAACAACTTTTTTTTCTTCTTCAAATTCTTTTGGATCCATTAACGGTTCTCTGATTGCACAGCTCCAGAATTCAAGACCTTTTTCAAACTGGTCAACAGGAACGGTTATAAAATAGTTAACACGGTCAATAGATGTCATTCCATTAGAATCAGTAACGCCCATGTCTTTTAAACCACGCTGAAAAGCCTGAGAATTGCGATATTTGGAATTTCCCTTAAACATCAAGTGTTCGTAGAAATGAAACAAGCCAGCATTTTCTGGAGTTTGTGCAATGGAACCTGCCCTTACAGCAACTTCAATATAAACAAGCGGTGCAGAATGATTCTCTGCAACAAAAACCGACAGACCATTATCAAGTGTATAAGAATACAGATGATCAATTGATGTACTTTCTGCACCGGCAGAAAATACAACGAAAAAAACTGCTGCAATTAAAAGTGCAGCTCTTTTAAGAATATTTTTCATAACGGGTTAGTAACAAATAATAGGATATCAAAGTTACACAAAAATATTAAAGTCTGGCTTTAAGTGGAACGGGCAAACCGTTATCTGTTCATTACATGTTACAGACGGTTTATCTGTTGCCTTTTGCCCTGTTATGAGTTTTGCATAACTGCAAAATCTAGAACAAGAGAGCTATTTTTAAGCTCACTTAATCCAGGTTATTTGAAGAAGTCGTATTCATATACTTTTATTTAGAACTTTTACGTCTATTGCAATCGCGACACAGCATTTGACAATTTTCTGCAATTGTTCTGCCACCTTCAACCCATGGTGTTATATGGTCTGCCTCCATTGCTGTAATATCAAAAGGTTTTCCGCAAAGCCTACAAATACCTTTCTGCATTTCGTAAATTTCACGCTTTGTATTATCATCAAATGTTCTAATTCCTAAATGGTGCTCATCTCCATCCAAAACATACTCATAAATACCGCTTTTTTTCTGAACATCGCTATCCATCATAAGTTTTGAAACTTTAATTTCTAACTCATCAGCATTTAATGTTGTGTCCTGACCGTATTTATTATAAAGAAATCCCCATTGAATACCTTTCATTTCTTTTCTGTATTTTGGAAATTTTGCTTGAATCCATTCTATTACATTCCTGAAATAACTGAATAAAGGCTGTGCATCTGGGTCTGCACAATGTTCAGACATATAATTTTTTATATCATCTTCATTTTTTGCCTGAGAAATCCATTTAATAGCTGTTTCCAAATATGACTGCCTTTTCATTTCTCCATTCAGATACTTGCTTCCTATATTGTAGGCTGCACAGTTAGTTTTACTGAAATAGCTTTTTGCACTTGTTACCCATTTTCCAGAATAGACAGCATTTCTCAATTCTTGCTTTGTAAGTTCAGCACCTGCAATATTAATAGTTTCAAACCATTTCAATTTTTCACTGTCATCACCATCACAAACATAAACAAATAATTTGTAATTCAGAATTTTTTCTTTTTCGTCTGCCTGAAGTGTCTGAAAACTTCTGAACTTGTAGGAAAAATCATTATTCACATACTGACAGATACTCATTGTTCTTTGCTGTCCGTCAATAATTTCAAAAGTTCCGTCTTTTCGTTTTGCCCAATACATTGTATTTAACGGATAACCAGACATGACAGTTTCAATAACTTTTTCTCGCTGATCATCGTTATAAATGAATTCTCTCTGATATGGCGGTCTAATATCCAGATTTCCACCATAAGCAACAACTCCATTTTCCTCGTTATCTTCAAAACCTTCTACAAGTTCCCTGACTGTTATATCTAATTGAGTAATATTCATAAAAAAATTCCTTTATATTTTTTGAACAAGTATTCTTGCATATTTTTGTTTACCATCAATCATTCCACGGCCTCTAAAAGTATTTGGAATTCTTACAGATTCAACTTCATCACTACAATCAGTGCTATCTGTTAAGCCTAAAACTTTATATTGTTCTGGATTATATTTTGTAAAAAATGTTACAGGCACACCCATTACACCATCATAATCCATTGGAATATCAGTAACAGCTTCAATATGAATGGCATTATAATTTTCATATTTCTTATATTTTTCCGGATTGAATCTTTTACCAGTATCTAATACATCATGAATTCTACTAATCTCCAAATTTGTATACCAACAAATATTCCCCATTCTTCTGTACTTGATTCCATTCTCAATTTTAAAATCTGTCTTTTTTTCTTCATAATAATCAGGAACCTGAAACCAAAAATGACCATCAGTACAGCCACACCATATTTTATTATTTTTTATTAGAGGGATAATGGAATTATATGTAATATTATTTATATTTCCGATGACTAAGAATTTCTTTTCATGTTTAACTAAAAACGGAATATACTCTTTGAATAAGGAAAAAGGTGGATTTGTAACAACAATATCAGCTTCTTTCAAAAATGATACACACTCATCACTTCTAAAATCCCCATTTCCTCTTAGTTCTTTACAAGGTATTTTGGCAAAATCTTGTTCACCAGTATATTTTAATGAACCGTCATATTCTAAATACACAGCTTTTTCTGTTGCTTCCTGAGTAAATAAATCTGCATCATTATTTTTATAACAAGTGGCAATAACCTTTTTCAGACCTAATACCTCAAAATAAATTACAAAATATCTGAAAAAATTACTTACTCTTGGGTCATCACAATTACAGAGAACAATTTTATTTTTAAAATGTGTTTTATAATTTTTCAATTCTTTTTCTATCATTGATAACGGAGTGTAAAATTCATCAGCTTTTGCATTTCTTGAATCTGTAAGATTTGAATTTCCTGCCATTTTATATACCTAACCTAACTGACAGAATTTTTTTGAATGAATTAGCATTGTATGGTTTTGTATAATGCTTTTCTTCTGAAGTTGTTTTTTGCAGTTCATCATAAAGAGACATTTGTTATCCTTAAGGGTAAGAAAATATTCTTAAGTTAATAAATAAGTATAACTAATTATACTTATTTAAAAATATCGGACATTTATTTATACTTTTACACCACAGAAGTATAAGTTCTTATTATTCTTGGAATATGTTTTTTAGAGATAATTTGCATTATGAATTAGACAGAAAAGAAATGCTCATAAAAGAATTGTCTGCAAAAACAAATATAAGTGAAAGCACCTTAAAATCTTATTTAAAGACAAATTCAGTTGAACCCAAGGCGACAAATGCCGTAATAATTGCAAAGGCTTTGGGCGTTACAGTTGAATATCTTGTTACTGGAAAAACTGAACACGGAACATCATTTTCACCTGATGCCCGTTTTATTGCAGAAACCTTCGACAGTCTTTCAGAAAATGACAAAAAATCGGTTCTGGCACTTGTTAAGGAAATGAAATCGCACAATCCGTAGTCGACTTGTGTATTTTTCAGACTGCTTTTGCCGCAAGGACAATCAGTTAATTTAGACAGCCGAAAAACAAAAGCATTAATGAACCGTCTGCGCGGCGATTTGTCTCAGCTCATGGACACAATAGAAAATTTTGTAACTACAGATTAATCAAACTTTAAATGCATAAAAAAACTGCCTGCAAAACACAGGCAGTTTTAACTAATTCAGTATAAAAACCGACGGCAGCTTCGTGTGCCATTTTCAACAGTTTTTTCCCAATACCATGCTTTGTATAATCACGGTCAATTCCCAAATCTGTGATAAAAATCCAATATGCAAAATCTATAATTTATTATTATAATGAATACAATGGAATACACGCACATCATTCATCCGTTTGAACCAGTTTACAACAGTGAATCACAAATACTCATTTTAGGAAGCTTACCGTCCGTAAAGTCGCGGGAAAATCAGTTTTACTACGGACACCCGCAGAATCGTTTCTGGAAGGTGATTGCTAATGTCTTGAATGTGCCGGTGCCGGAAAGAATTGAAGAAAAAAAATCCTTGCTTTTGGAAAACAGCATTGCTTTGTGGGATGTAATTTACGAATGTGATATTGCCGGCTCTTCTGATTCAAGCATAAAAAATGTAGTTCCGTGCGATATTGCTTCCATCATCAATAAAGCAAAAATAAAAAAAGTTTTCTGCAACGGACAGACTGCCGGAAAACTGTACAAAAAATTTATTTTTCCGCAGACAAAATTTGAAGCGGAAATTTTACCTTCCACAAGTCCTGCGAATGCCGTCTGGACACTCGAAAAACTTGTAGAAAGCTGGAAAAAAATCCTTGTAAATTAAATATTATCTTTCCTATAACAAATTCCGTGAGTTGGCTGCTGGAAATGCTTTGTTTCATCAACACTGAACGGATGATACCAGTCGTTTCCACCAAAGCCGTTGTTTTCGGAATCTTCTTCCATGCTTGTACCCCATTTGTAAGGAGTATCTTTTTCAGTTTTGCCGGCAATAATTTCACGAGCACCATTCAATAAAGCGCTCATCAAGGAAATGTCGTCAAAATCATGTGCATGGCCGTGAAGAATTAAGTCAGCCTCTTTTTCGAGGAACATCAATTTTTCAAGATTCTGTGCCATCTGCGTAATGCTTAAAGCGCCCGGGACCTGCATCCACAAATGATGATTGATTGCGTCACCTGTAAACAAAATGCGTTCTTCCGGACAAAGCAGTAAAAGACTTCCAGGAGTGTGTCCCGGTAAAAGATAAGTTTTAAGAGTTCTGCCGCCTAAATCAATTGTTTCACCTTCAAGAATGTCTTCCATTGGAGGAAACTTTGCGCCGCGCTGTTCAATTGCCGCAACAAACTCAGGAATTTTCGTAAACTGTTCAACCATTGCCTTATCAGCCGGATGGACATAAGCTTTATCAAAATAAATATTTCCGTAAATATGATCCGGATGACCATGTGTATTTACAACCATAAGCGGCAAATCAGTATATTGTTTTGCAAGCTCAGGAAGATTTGTAAAGCCGTTCATTGTATCAATAACACAAGCTTTTTTTGTACCAATTACAAGATATCCAGTAGAAATTCCGCCTTCATCAAGCAGAAAAATCCCTTCTCTCATCTGTTTAACTGAAACTTTTGGTTCTTCCATTTTTTACTCCTTAAAAAAACTCTGCGTCAGTGGCAGTTATTATATCACCATTTTTCTTAATTTGAAGTTTTGCTTTACAAATCTGTCTTTTTCAAAGCTACAAAGATTCATTTCGTCTCAGAAACATTAGAAATCAACATTCTTTAACTGACGTTGCAACAAGAAGCAGAAATAAAAGCTGTATTTCATGTTCAGATGAAAGCCTTCTTTTAGATCCTCTCTTGCCGTTCCATCATTTAAAAAGCGAACAAAATTTTGAAATTATGTTATAAATATTTTCATACATAAGCGTTATCCTTTTTTGTAGTGATTAAAATTTTAAAGGATTACACTTTTTTTGTAATTTTTTTAACTCAAAATTCGGGCTAAATAAAGACTTATACAATAATTATCTGCATCCTCACTTCCCATATATACAAGAATAGTAGCGTTTGTATTATCATTTGCAATCTTTCCAGAAGCGACGTCAAAATCTTTCATTTTGTTCATCATGTCTAAAAAACATCTGATTTTCTATGTGCAACAATACAATACAGCCATTCTTTATCAGCAGTTTCAAACCCAAAAGTCTTTAAATCCTGAATATCATTTATCTAAAATAATGAAACATAATCAAACTGTTCGTTCGCAGAAATAAGCCCTCTGGCTTTTGCTTTTGTAGCAGTAATTTTTGCAAAACCCTTTGTCTGTTCTTTTGAAGTTGTAAGATAGGTCCCCTGTGAACTTCTGTTGTTATTTCTTTTTTTTGTTTTGCCATATGCATGTCCATTATATCATTTAAGTTACCAAAGTTTTATTAGGTTATAAAGAAATGCATTTTTGTAAATCTTACTCTTTCCAATCTTTTCTTCAATCAGAACACCTGCATCTGTCAGTTCATGAAGATACTTACTAGAAGTGTTTCTCGTAATATTCAATTTCTCACACAAGTATTCATTTCTTGTATAAAAATCATAGAACAGATGTTCAAGTAACTCTTGCGAATAAAGCTTGGGGCATTTTTCTTTTATCATAGCAGCAGCATCATTCATTGTTTTGATAAACGAATCAATAAATTTTAATGTAAACTCAGACATCTGATAGACACCTTCAATCATAAACAGAATATAGTCTTTAAGTTTGTTAATATCTCCTTGAACTTCATTCAATCTTTCATAATATGTACTTCGATTTTGATTGATGTACTTACTCAAATACAAAATTGGTAGGTCTATTTTTTTTGCCAATGTCAGATAAAGAATATTCAGCATACGGCCAGTTCTACCATTTCCATCATAAAATGGATGTATTGATTCAAATTGGAAATGAATGACTGCCATTTTCAAAATAGGATCAGTGTCTTCAAGTTCTGGGATATTGATGTATTTTTCCAGATTTGATAGATAGTACTCAATCTCATCTTTATTCTGAGGAGGAGTATGAAGAACTTCACCTGTTTTTGTATTCATTATTACAGTCCCAGGTAATTTACGAAGATCTCCAACTTCCGGTTCAACAATATGATGAATCTGAATAATATGATTGGCTGAAATAAATCCGTTTTCTTTTAAAAGATTAAATCCACTTAACATAGCCTGTCTGTAATTCAAAACTTCTTTTGAAGATGGATTTGATTTTGAATAACTCATCTCCTTAAAGATTTCATCGAATGTTGTAACAATATTTTCAATTTCACTTGATTCCTTTGCTTCTCCAAGAGTAATTGCATTAAAAATAACATATGGATTAGGAAGCTGGTTGATAGCGCCGTTTAGCTGCCCAAGTTTGTGATTGGCTTTGTTCAATGCTTTGAGAATTTCAACATCATCAAAATTAAAGTTATAAGGTAATGTATTCATATTCTTATTATCTACTATTTTGTGGATGAAATCAACATATGCACAAATAATTTAAAATATTGTGCATATGACTAAAATACGCACAATATTTATGGTTTAGTTATGCAATTCAAATCTTTGAGAAATTCTTGCATTATCTTCTTCCGAAAGATTCAATTCTCCAAGTTCTAGCTTTGCAATCCGGCTTTCTTCGTCTTGAGCAGAAGAAATGTCTCCATATTATCTTTACATTGCTTACTAAAAGTATATAACTTTGGTAACAATATGGACAATTTGAAACACCATTAGATTCGGCTTCGGCTCCCTCTGTGTCAAGATAGATGTCGCCTGATGGAGGGGCATCTATATGAAGTATACAACAACATTTAAGAAAGCAGTACTGCGAAAAGTATTGCCGCCAGAAGCACCTGTAATTACTGCAATTTTCTTCATACTATCATTGTCCTATATTTATGTAATTTGTAAAGATTAAAGTGATTTTCCACGCATAAGAAAAGCTTTCATAATTAACCAGAGAGCAAAGGCAATAAGTGCCGCCATCATCACAGTGAAACTAAATGGCATCCATACAAGCAGAAATCTGTAACTGATATGTGAAATAAGTGGGAAGAAAACAACTCCGGCCAAAATCACAATTCCAGCGCCGAGGCAGGCCCATTTATGTTTGTATTTAAGCAGGATAGCGATATACAAAATCAGCAGAGTGCAGATTACAAAAAGAAAATCTTCAAGCTCGTGAATTGAAATACATAAACCAATTTTTGCAGGATAGCCCAAATGCATTCCGTAAAGACCGTCGGCGATTTTTACAGCTACGTCACCGGCAGTTGCAGAAAGAACAAAAACTCCAAGTTTGCCGTCCCTAGAAATTACAACCTGAGTTCCAAAGTTTGGATTGTTTCCACCATGGAAAACAGTTTCCGGATATAAATGCCAGCCCGCATAATAAATATTTGAATCATTTATCGGGAAGGAATCAAAAGGAATATTCTTTGAAACATAACGCATCCACTTAACAAGGTCGTTAGTATTTGAAACAAGATAACCTGCGGCTGTATTCCCATAATAGGTTGGAGCATTAAAATTCCAGGTTCCAAAGAAGCCGGCTTTGCGGCCGGAAATTATCCTTTCGCGGTCAGAGTCTTTTGTTCTGAAAAAACTTTCTGTCATTCCGACTTTACGAAGCACTGTGTCTGTAATGTAGTCTTCATATTTCTGGCCGGTTACTTTTTCAATAATCAGAGCAAGAACATCAAAATTAATTGTAGCGTAATTGTGGACTTTACCAGGTTCATTATTCAGTCTGATATTCGCAATTTTTCTGACAGTTTCTTCAAGACTAACTTTGCTTTCGTCGCCTTCTGAAATCAGGGAAATAGAATAAACAGGTATTCCGCTTGAATGATTCATAAGTTGCTTGATTGTGATTACAGCATCAGCACCTTTGTACTGAGGCTTGAACCATTCAAGATATTTTGTAACCGGGTCGCTGTCACTAATCAAACCTTCTTCTTCCAGCTTGAGAATGCCAAGTCCGGTAAAAGCCTTGGTCGTAGAACCAAGCTCGAACAAAGTATGCTTATCAACATTCTGGCCGTGGTCAGCACTGTGTTCTAAAAAGATATCTTTATCACCATCAATTATGCCCACAGCAACAGCCTGATTTTTTGTCATTTTGCAGATCTTGTTTATGTAAGCCTGCTCGCTTTCTTTTGTATATTCTTTTGAATCATAATGCGAAATAAAAAAAACGGCAGTTATGATTAACATCAAAGAGAGAAGACTTCTTCTTAAAATTTTCATATTATTTAAAACCCCTTAAACAAACTGATGTGTTTTGCCAGATCTTTAAATCCATTTTTATGATAAAAGTTATAGGCCGGTTTGTCTGAATCTGTCTGCAGGAATATTCGTATCCGCAAATTAAATTTACGTTTACATAATTATACCACAATTTAAATCCATTCTCCACGAATCTTATATGGAGTAATTTCAATATTCCAGGGGAGAAGCTTTTTCCAGTCATTTTCAGTTTCATCTGCAGATTTGTATTTAGTCACCCATGCAGACAAAGTATTTGGTTTAATGCCGTATTCTGGAGCGAATACTGTCTGTGATTTTTCTGACTGAATGTATTCCTCAACAATTTTTTGACGTTCTTCACGACTGTAATTTAATCTCATAATTTCTTCCACCTTGCGTAGAAGTTTAGATCAAAGATTTATTTTGGGAAAATACATGAGAATTGACGGTTACTTCTGATTTACATAAAGTTCTTTAGAATATTTACATTCTTTTTCCCAAAAATTGAATAAAGTACCATCGGCTAAAGTATTGCTATAATCCATATTTTCTCCGTTTTAATCGAGATAAATAGAATTACTGTAATAATTTGCTATCAATTTGCTATCAATTCAAATAAAGCTTTTGGATTTTTTGCAACAACATAAGTTGCGTCTACTAAACAGATAATTTTATGATTTTCGTTATTTTCGCACAAATTATTCAAATGGGAATCCATATCAATCTTGTTATTTTCAAAATATTTTTTTCTTCCTTCACTAACAAAATCAATAACTGCAATATCAGATGGATATTTTAATTCTTC
>JAZQNK010000025.1:0-19154 GCA_045627325.1 Treponemataceae bacterium
GATATGTGATGCTCGTGACGCAGTAAATAACAATTTTGTCATCATTAGTCTCTGAAATTATTTCTTAGAAAGATATACTATTATACATTTTCGGAGGTATTTTATACAAGACATCGAAAAAGCAAATAAAAACTGAAAAACATTTATTGTATGTGATTTTTTAAGTTTTATAAAACCTCGAAGTTCATCTCTGCTTAAAGCATGAAAATCTTTTGAAAGACCAGATTGTCCAAAAGTACGTTTGTCTGCAAAAAAGACAAGTTCTTCATCAATAAAAATTAATTGTCCTTTTGTTGCAAGTTTAAGCCAGAGATTATAATCTTCTGCGCGTTTTAATTCTTCATCAAATAAAAATAATTTTAATGTTTCGGTTTTTGACATTGCAGAAGATGTAATTACATGATTGCGCATCAAAAGATGAGTAAAACTTATGATCTTTGTTTTGTTTGAAAAATGTTTTTTTACTGTGCTTGATGTTGAAACAAGGGTAGCATCTGGATAATTTTCAAAAGCTTTCATCTGTTTTTCGATTTTTTCTTTATGCCACGCATCATCGCTGTCTAGAAATGCTGTATACATGGTTGCAGAAGCTTTAATTCCAATATTTCTTGCATGTGAAACACCGGAATTTTCAATTGCAATAACATCAAGTTGTGGAAAATCTTTTTGATTTCGGGCGTTTTCACTTAAAGACTCAACAATATTTAATGTATTGTCTGTTGAACCGTCATCAATGACAATTATTTTTTCAACCTGGCATGTCTGAGAAAAAATACTTTGAATTGCTTTTTCAATTGTTTTTTCTGCATTATAAGCAGGAATAATTACAGTAACAGGTGCTTTCATACAGGTAATGATGTCCAGTCAGAAGGAAGAATCCGTAGATTTCTTTTTTGTTTTTTATTCCATTGGGCAGGTGCAATTACCATTTTATCCCAATGTTGATTTAAATATGCTCCCCACCAGCTGAATGAGCTGTTTGAAATGATATTGTGATGACATTTGCTCATAAGATACATGTCCTGCCATGAATCTTCATTTTTGTTCCAGTCAACAAAAATAAGTTCAATATTTTTAAATTCAAGATTCTTCTTGCACCATGGAATGTCATCTGAAAAAATAATAATTTTATTTATTGATTTATAACTTTGAAGCAAAGTTACGGCAGCGTTATAATAATCAAGCGTACATAAATTTAAGTTTCTGTTCATGCCAAGAAGATAATCTCCGCGGCGAATGTGCATGGAAACTGTAGAATCATCAATTTGACTGCATAAGCGCTCTGTAGAATGATTTAAAGGCTGCTTAAATTCAAATAAATCTATAATTTTATTTTTTATCGGATAAAAATATTGTTCTGACTGCCAGTAACCTTCGAAATAACAGCTTGACTGAATTTCAAAAACATTGCTGTTAAAAACGGTTTCATTTTCGATATAATGAGTTGGTTTTGTAAAAAATTTGCGTTGAATTCGTTTTATAAAACTGTCTGGAATTGTACTTAGAAGCTCCACTGTTTCTTTTGGTGCTTCTTTCAGATCAATATTAAAGAGTCTTGCAAGTTCAAAACCATTATGCAAATGTTCAATTTTATATTGCGATAAATCTATTGTAACAGATTCACCTGTTAAACTTTCAAGAGTTTTTGCAAATGCATATTGAAACATTTGATTTCCAAGACCGCTTTTAATTTTTACGATTTTCACGAAAACCTCCCAAATTTTTTCGGAAACTCAAGCTTTTTTAAATTATGGCTGGCTCTAAAAAAAGCAGTTTTGCAATTTTTTAGAGATGGCTTTATATTCTTAATCAGCAACATGAAAGCAGGGCGTTCAGTATTGAACAATCCGCTTTGTTTAATTAGCAATTCTTAGATTGCTTTTCTCTTTCAAGATAATGGTTTAAACTTTCCTGCCATTCAGGAATTTTAAAATCTAAGATTTTAGCAATTTTATCTTTTGATAAAACTGAATATGCAGGTCGAGGCGCAGGGGTCGGATACTCTTCTGTTGTGCATGGAAAAACAGCAGCTTCGTGTGTAATTAAACCGTTTTTTATGCCTTCTTCACATATTTTTGATGCAAATTCAAACCAGTTTGTTTTGCCAAGATTTGTAAAATGATAAATACCAAAAGGTGGAATATCTTTTTTATCTGATTTTGTTTCAATCTGTTCGGCAAAGGTAAAAATAGCTCGTGCTAAATCGTATGCATATGTTGGTGTGCCAAATTGATCGTTTACAACTTTTGCAGAACCTTTTTCTTCAAGAACGCGAAGCATTGTCTTTACAAAATTATTGCCATATTTTCCATAGAGCCACGCAGTACGAATTATAAAAAATTCATCTGTCTGCTTTTTTAAAGCTTCTTCACCCTGTGCTTTTGTAATTCCATATACACCAGTAGGATTTATTTTCATATCTTCTGTGTAAGGAAAGTTTGATTTGCCGTCAAAAACATAATCTGTTGAAATATGGATGAGAACGGCACCAATTTTTTTTGCAGTTCTTGCAATATTTGCAGGACCTTCAACGTTGAGAAGATGGCAGAAATCTTTGTCACTTTCGGCTTTGTTTACGTTAGTATATGCTGCACAGTTTATAATGCATGTTATCGGCGTATTTTTTTTAGCCATGTTTTCTGCAAAATCATCAAGAGCTTTCTGATTTGTTATATCAACGTCTAAATCTGTGCTTACAAATGGCAGTTTTTCTTTATTTTTTAGAACTTCACAAAGTTCGGTTCCAAGCATTCCTTTATTTCCAATTACCCAAATCATAAAAAATCCTTAAAAATATTTTTTATTTTTATCGAAAAAAGCAGAAGCTGTATCTTTTGCAGAAAGAAGCGGTTCACTTTTTAATTCAGGCCATTTTACAGCTACAGTCGGATCATTCCAGCGAATTCCGTCTTCATCTTCAGGATGATAGACATCTGTACATTTATAGCAGAAAGTAGCAGATGGTGAAATGACAACAAATCCATGTGCAAAACCTTCTGGAACATAAAACATATTGTGTTTTTCAGCTGAAAGCGTAACACCATACCAATTACCAAAAGTAGGTGAAGAAGTCCGTAAATCTACAGCCACATCAAAAACCTGACCTTCAACGACAGAAACAAGTTTTCCCTGCGGGTGTTTTTTCTGAAAATGCAAACCACGCAAAACACCATATTTAGAATGAGACATATTATCCTGAACAAAATTCATTGTTAAGCCTGCTGCAAAGAATTCTTCTTTTTTATATGTTTCAATAAAATATCCACGGGCATCTCCATGTATTTCAGGCTGAATCTCATAAAGTCCTTCTATTGGACATTTAATAAATGTAAATGACATAAACAATCCTTTCAGATTTTTAATATCTGTAAATTCTGAATATAAAATTCTATCTTAAAACAATCTCTTTTAATGCAGTTTTTAGAGATATCTTTAATTTCCTTCTGCTATAAATCTAAGATATTCACCATAGTCAGTTTTATAGCCAGAAGCAAGTTGCAAAAGTCTTTCTTTTGAAATCCATCCATTTCTGAATGATATTTCTTCAATGCATGAAACATAATATCCCTGTCGCTTTTGAATTGTGGCAACAAAATTTGAAGCTTCATGCAAGCCGTCATATGTTCCAGTATCAAGCCACGCCATTCCACGGCCTAAAAGCTCTACAGAAAGTGCTCCTTTTTCAAGATATGCATTATTTACTGCTGTAATTTCAATTTCGCCGCGTGCAGACGGTTTTACATTTTTTGCAATATCTACTACTGAATTATCATAAAAATACAATCCTGGAACTGCATAATGTGATTTTGGTTTTAAAGGTTTTTCTTCAATTCCTATAACTTTTCCATTATTGTCAAATTCTACAACGCCATATTGGGTAGGGTCTTTTACATAATAGCCAAAAATAACAGCTCCTTCGTTTTTTTCAATTGAAGAAGAAGCATTTCTCAAGGTTTTCGAAAAACTTTGTCCATAAAAGATATTATCGCCTAAAACAAGAGCACAAGAATCAGTTCCTATAAACTTTTCTCCAAGAATAAATGCATCTGCCAGTCCTCTTGGTGCAGTCTGAACACAGTAATCAAATTTCATTCCAAGTTCATCACCGTTTCCAAAAAGTTCTTTAAAAAAAGGCAGGTCTCTTGGTGTTGAAATTACAAGAACTTCACGGATTCCAGCAAGCATAAGTACCGAAAGCGGATAATAAATCATTGGTTTGTCATAAATTGGCAAAATCTGTTTTGAAACAGCTTTTGTAATTGGATAAAGGCGTGTACCCGAACCACCTGCAAGAATTATACCTTTCATAACAAACTCCTAAAAAGCAATATTAATGCAAAATTTTACAGTTTGCGCACAGCTTTTTTTGCTGCATTTAATTTTATAAATGTATCAGTAACAGCAAAAATCAGTGCAAAAACAAGTGGAATCCACCAGTTATTTAATCTGAATAACATTCTTGTAAAACCGCAAATTTCATAATAAATGAACATAAAAATCCATAAGATACATAAAATAATGAGGTATTCTGCATAAGATTTTTCTTTCTCATTTAGTAAAGAAATTAAAGGGACAAGCATAAAAGCTGCTGTATATGGCCATGAAAGACTTGGAATGATAATTGCAGCAAGTGAACATGAAAGAAGAATTTGATATTCTTTTTTTGAGAACAAAATTAAAAATGCAAATGCAGCAACAAAAACAACCATGAAAATCGGATAAAATATATTGTAAGTATCTGGTGCATTAATAAGAATCGTAAATAATGTTACAATGCGTTTCAATGAAAGCTGAGCTGCTTCAAGTCCAAAATCAAGATCTGCAGTATAACTGGTCAATGCATTTATATAAAGTTTAAAACTTTCAATAAATCCACAGCGATGACAGCAAGCCGGGAAAATAAACAGAAAAAGTGCATAAATTGAACAGCGGACTGCACTTTTATAATCTTTATTTTTTAACAGTAAAACACCAAAAATAGCTGTATATATTTTTAGTGAAAATGCAACTGCGAGCGCAATTAATGCAATTTCATGATACAGCTTATTTTGGGAACGATAGCAGATATAAAAAATCATTACAAATGATAATGCCCAAAGAATTGAATTACCGCGTTCAAAGCCAATCATTATTGGCCGGGACAGTAATATTGCAACGGCAAAAAAGCTTTTTTCTAATTTTGTTCCACCAATTGCAAAAAAACATGTAATAGCAAGAGGCACTGCCGTTAAAAGAAAAAAAAGTTGGATATAATATCCAGATTTTGGACTTGTAAATATAGCTGCATAATCAGCAGCACCAGCCTGTCCAATGCCAGGGTAAGTGTTCCGCATAATCTGATAAATAAGCATGCCTGAAGGCGGATAATGATCTTCTCCCATATTAATGCTTTTAGAACATGCACTGAACATATCACCAAAATCATATAAACTGTCTGTTAGACCTGTCTGCCAGCGGTTAAACATAAAAAGAGGCTGGGCGAGTGCAAAGCTTAATAAAATAATCAATGCAAAAACAGTTCCTGAATTTAATTCAATTTTATTGCAAGTTGAAATAATCAAAAGAGGAAACGCAAATAAAACAGAAAAAGTGAAGCTGAAATTTAATAAAATTTCACGCCAATATTCAAATGAACCTGATTTATGAAATATGCCTGTAATAATTACTTTATGTATGACTTTTTGAACAGCAAGCGTCATGCACAAAAGTGAACAAGTTAAAGCAGCAATAAAAATAAACAGAAGTATTTTTTTAGTTTTTCCTGTAAGATTAATCTGAATCATATATTGTCCTTATAAATATTATTTTAAATAACATCTACAAATGTTCTTTCATTTTTATTAAACAAAACAAGACCAAAAAATAAAAATATGAATGTCATTCCAATGCTAGATAAAATCATTAATGGAGGAACATAACCTGCACCATAAAACCAAACCCTGAACAATTCAATAGGTGCACTCACAGGATTTACATAAAAAAGCCATGCAAAACTTTTTGGAGCTTCAGAAAGCGGATATACAACAGGAGTAATATACATTGCAAGATTGAGTCCGAAACCTAAAAGATGATTCAAGTCACGGTATTTTGTTGTCAAGGCAGAAATTATCATTCCCATTCCGCTTCCTAAAAGACCAATCCATAAAACAAGCAGAGGAAAAAGCAAAGCAAAACCTGTCGGGAAAACCTTTTGACCGATAATAAGATAATAAATCCAGAAAACAAGCAGACATGCAAACTGAATTAACATTTTTAAAGCTGTACTTGCAAGATTCGATATAACGACAGCAAGACGAGGAAAATAAACTTTGCTGAATATACCCTGGTTATTACTGAAAACACCTGCAGCGGCGTTTAAAGAGTTTGAAAAATATGTCCAAAGCATTGTACCTGCAAAATAAAACAACAGATATGGAACACCATCTGTACCAATTTTTGCGAGATTTCCAAAAATAAAAGTATTGATAATTGTTGTTACAAGAGGCTGAACGACATACCAGATAGGACCTAGAACAGTCTGTTTATATTGTGTAACAAAATCGCGTTTAATAAAAAGCCATATTAAATCACGATATTGAATTAATTCTTTTAAATTAAGCTCAAATAATTTATGTTTTGAACTTAATTCCAAATCCCATTCTGAATTTTTATTTTTTTGAATTGCAAGAGCATTCGATTTTGCCATACTTTTATTCCTGAAAAAAAATCAATAAATATGATAACATTATGAAAGTCTTTTTTCAAGCTGAACATAATTAGTGTACAACTGACATTGTATCAGCAGAAAGCAGCAATCGATATAAAAATTAAAAAACATTGATTTTCATGTTTTCAGTCTTTAAAAATGAAACGCCAGCTCGTATCAACAAAAATTTTATCAAATCCATTTTCGCGCATTCTGTAATGAAACGGTACATGTTCGCAGATTATTGGTGCCAAATACTGTGTATTTGGCACAGGTTTCAAAGAACAATGTTTTATTTGTTCTGAATCTGCATTTGATTTATCAATTTCCTCATGGTTTTTCAAAAATTCTTCATTGCAATGGCAGTTATATTCACTTGAAAGATAAGCTTCTGTTTTATAAATTGCAGCGCCGCCAAAAGCTGAAAAAACAGACAGTTTTAAATTTTTAGGATAACGCTTTTGAATCTGATGAACAGTTATCTGCCACCAATATTCATTTAAAAATTCCGGACCAAACGGAAATTCACTTGTTCTAAATGCATATGCATCCCGATATCGAAGCCATTTCGTCAAACCACAACCTGTAATGCAATCAAAAGAAATATTTTTAAAACGTTCAAAAGTTTTTACAATCTGTTTTGTATTATGAACAAGAATATCTAAATCAATATTTAAAATATAATCATAATTATTTGCAAAAGGTTTTATAAAATCAAGGAGTCTGTTTCTTGCATAAGAAATAAGTTCAATGCGGCAAGGGACTCCATCAACTGTCTTTGTAGTAATAATTTCAGTACGTTTCTTTTCATCAATCTGTTCTGAAAGAACTTTGAAACCATCAATTTTATCTGTAAGATCTGTTAAATATTCTTTAGTTCCATCAGTTGAATCATTTTCATAAATGCAGAAATCAACATTTTGAAAAAATTTTCTAAGTTTTAAAAGCTTATAAATGTTATATTTCAACAAAAAACCACCGTTTCTTGTAATTCCGATAACGAGTAATTTTATATTTTTTGAAGACTCATAATTCATCAAATTTTTCTCCAGCCGGAAGTTTCCGGTATCAGCAGGTCAATTGCATTTAAACGGCTGTTATGCCATTTTGAAGGCGAAATTACAAGTTTTTGTGGATTCTGGTTAAAAAATGCGCCCCACCAGCTGAAAGTAGAATTAGCAATTATATTTGCTTTGCACAAAGACTGAAGATAAAGACTAAAAGCTGGATCATTTTCTATTAATTTTGAATCTTCTTTACAATACAAATCGTCTATATAAATAAAATCTTCATCTTTTAAGTTTTTCAAAATAGATTTTGCGTATTCTTTGTCATTAGTAAATACTAAAAAAACTGGTGTTTTTATATTTTTTTTCACTTCAGAAATAGCTTTTACATAATAATCTTCTGTGCAGATATTTCCATAATCTCTAAATACATCAGAACGATTATAATCGCCGCCACGAATATGAATGCTTACGGCATTTCTGCTGTTAATAAATGCTGCTGTTTCTGTTTTTGAATAATCATCTTTTTTTAAAAATTGAACATCTGCGTCTATTAATTCTTTTGCAAATTTATATTCCTGAAAAAAACCTGTATGCCATGTATTACATATGTATTTGGCATAAAATTTTGCAAAAAATAATTCAATTTTATTTTTTGGGCTAAAAATGAGTTTCGAATCAATCGTAAAAAGTTCTGGCAAATCAAAATATGGTTTAGTAAAATTTTCTCTGTTCAAAACGAAACGAACGTTTTCGCCTTGTCGAATTTCTTTAAGTCCATGCGCATATTGAAAAAGCTGATTTCCAATTCCGCCATATAATTTATAATATTGAACTTTATGCATAGTTTATCCAAATGAAAATAAGAGTCGTAATCAAAGTATTGGTAGGCTTCTTAAAAAAAAGAGCAAAATTGAAAAAATTGTTAATAGTATCACACATTTTCTTTCATTAATTTTATTTAAGTTAATGATTTCATTTAATAAAAAGCTGTAAATAAAATAAATTGATACTGTAAATATAAAGCAAGTTCTAGAAAAACTAGCATACATTGTTGGTGAAAAACTTAAAATCATTCTGCTTGCAAAACCTGCTAAAAAAATCAATACAACAATGACACTTTTTTTTGGATTTGAAAATGCTTTAAATAAACTATATAGGAGTAATAACATTATCATAAAATAAATAATTAGTTCTATACAGACAAACACTTCTGAAAAAGTTGTATAAGCTGGAAGAGTATTATTTCGTAACAGTAAAATAATATGTGGTACATTTTCCAATTTCAAATAAGATATGGAAAAATAAAAAACAGTGATTATTAAACCTGGAATTTGCAATAAAACTAATTTTTTATTTTTTTTCATTAAAAAAGTTATAAGCAAAAATGTATATAGTAAAATAAAAACAAAATTAGGTTCAATAAAATCACAACCCCTTTCATATAATTTATTAAAACTATAAAAATAGCTCATAGTAGAAAGAAATCCCATTAACAACTTTTTTATCATTGGAATTTCACTAAAATCAGAAAATGCATAAATTGCATCACCCCAAGCTCTTAATCTATTACCAGGACATAATGCTATATAAATTAGAGAAAAAGCAGCTATACAAAAAGATATTATAAGAAATTTTTTTGCATTACCATACAAGTCTTTAGTATAATACTTATAAAAAAAGCAAAATAAAGAACAGCAAAAAATGATTGGACAAGTTTGTTCCTGATTACAAGCTATAATAAGGAATAACAAAGATATAATTATTAAAAATTGATTATTTATTTCTTTATTTGTAATAATTTTCTTCAAAACAAAGAAATAAGGAATTGCGAATGCAAATGGCCAAAGATAATTCAATGTTGTTGCTATATAACCAATATCATTAAACATTGATTTTGGAAATAAAAAAAGAAGAGAAAATATTATAAATGAATAATTTAAATTTTTTTTGTCAAATGGAATTAATACAATTCCAAATGCAATAAAACAAATAAAAATGGAAGTTAATAATCTCCAGACAACAGGATGCAAATAAACAATTTTTAAAATAATAAATTCAATAAAACTTCTAGAAGACCATGTTTCATATCGTTCTATAAGCCAATGAAAAATGTCATTATCTAAAAGTGCTGGTTTAAATAATGTAACTTCATCTCCAAAGTTAGGTCTTATTGCTGAAAAAAGATAAAGAACTACTATAAAAAATAAAGAACAATATATATAAAAATTAGTTCTTTTTAAGTTTAACTCATTATCATTCATATTTTTTCCTTTTGGCATATTTATTTAATATTTGATAATAACATTATTTTCGATAAAAGACATAAATATTCTTTTACTTTTTCAAAACACGCCTTATTATAAACCATTTTAGCAAAGATGCCCACATGTCAAAAGGATAGGGCAGTCTGCCGTCGTCTTTGCATCTATGTTTCATTTCTAATTCATCACGTTTTGCATCAGCAAGAACATATTCTGGATGAACAAGTGGAAAATCTAATTCTTCAGTCTGCATTGCAGCATAAACACTTTTGCCGCTTGTATGAGTAGCTTCTTTTCCAAAACCAATATTTGTTATAAGATTTGTTCTTGGAGCAATGCTCAAGCCAGATTCTTTCCAGACAGAATAAACCCAAGGACCTGCCCAAGAATTTACACGATTTTCTGCAAGAATGCCAAAATAATGGCACCAGTAAAAATTATAACGTTTATGCTTAAAAAGAGAAGATAAAGCACCAGATTTTTCAATTTCTTTCCAGTCTTTCATTGATGTATCATTTTTCTTCCATGCCCTTGCCCAAGTTGCCCAGCCCCAAATATGAACATGTTTTGTAAAATAATAGCTTTCTTTAACTGGTGTTTTTGAACCGGACTGTTCATCACCAGAAATCATCATAATACGCTCGTCATCTTTATACATTTCAAGCATTTCATCGCAAAACCTGAAAAAACAGTCGGCCGGTTTGCAGTCATCTTCCAAAATTATGGCGCGTTCAACCTGGCTAAAAACCCAGTCCAAGCCGGAAGAAATGCGTTTTTTGCAACCCATATTTGTATCAGAAAAATTGGTTAAAACTTCGCACTGCCAGTCAACTTTTTGCTGAATTTTCCGGCATTCTTCAACTTTTTCAGCTTCACCGGGCTTGTTTTGCCGTGCCCCGTCGCCAATTAACAGCAGTTTGGGCGGTTTTACCTTTTTTACAATTTCAAAAACCTGATTTACCGTGTCAGGACGGTTAAAAATTATCATAACAACTGGTGTTTGACATTTATAATTTAAATTATTCATAACCTTTCCTTTGAAGCCTAAATTAAATTTTAAAATTGATATTTCAAGCAATTCTGTTAAGAATCAGAACGATATAACTCAAGTTTTTTTGAATGAATATGCAAATTAAAAAGAGGGAAGACCTCGTTTTTTAAATGCAAGAACGGTTTTTTTAAATTGTTTTCATTTTTCCAGTCAATTGAAAAATCTTTCATATTAAATGCTGAATCTGGATTTATAAAGCCAATTGTGCTTTGCATTGAATTATTTACATTCCGATTATCAATTCCCCCAACAAATTGACCATAGGTTGCAGCATCAAAAATTATTTTAAAATCATCTGCACCGTTTGAAAGCCGGTTTAATTTCTTATGTGTTATACCTTTTTGTGATTTCATTTCTGTTTTGTCTTGTGTATAGCTTTCAGGTACAACAGGCAGTGTACTGCAAAAATCAGGACATAGATCAATAAAATCTGAAAATGCCAGCATGTCATTTTTTATGCGGATAGTGAAGTGCCTGTTGTAAAACGAACAGAATTTTTTTAGACTTCCAGCATTCGGAATGAACATGATGCCTGCAATACAGCGAGTATCGCCATCTGCAGGTAGAAGAATCTTTTTAGACATTGAAAGTAAATTAAATTTAGATTCAAAGGAATTTATATTTGCATAGATAAGATTATCGTATTCAAAATGCAGCAAATTTTCTTCGCCAGTTTGCTGCATAAACTCTTGAAGCAAGAAAAATCTTTCTACAACATAACGCCAGAAACCGCCGCGCCAATTGTTATGAGCACTTCGATTCAAGGCAAGATAAAACCGATGACTAAATGATTGTTTTAAATTTTTTCTTAAAATGATGGATAAGTTTGGATATTCATTTTGTATTAATTCGAGTTCTGAAAAAAAATTATCAACTATAAAGTAGAGTTTAGATTCTTTGTTAAAAATGAAAAACTGTTCAATACAGTCTTTTATATAAGGGAAAAAAGTGTTTCCACTATGTACAATTATTGCATTCATATAATTACTAATTACCTTTTTGAAAGAAAAAATATTCTTCGTTTTATTGTATCAATAAAAGATAAACAAATGAAGCAAAGTTTTTTTAATCCTTTAGAATTTCCCCATTTATCATATTTATCAAAATATTTTTGTGTTTTTATATCTCTGTTTTGTGCAATTTCAACATCTAAAGATATTGCTTTTGAATATTTATGTTTAAAGTTTTCTGAATTTACAGCACAAACATCTTTTACTTCAAGATAATGAATATCAAGTTTATATTTCCATGCTAAGAACGATAAAGCTGTTTGATCATGACGATGACCTTTTACACGCTTATCTTTTGAAACAATATTATTTAAATTCATAAAAGAATCTTTTATATCATATTCTTCAGATAATCCTTTAAAGGTTTTTCCATCATTCGCAAAATTATTCCATTCTGTAAAAATATCTTTTGCATTTTTTGAATCTGCATTTATTCCAAAAATAGCAGCACATAATTCATCTATATCAAAAGATGTCTCTCTTTCAAGTGAAAAAGATTGCAAAGCTAAATCAGAACACCAATACCCCATTTTTTCAGCATAAGGACTATAAACATATATACCTTGTTCTTTTATGATTGTAAATATTTTTACAGGTTTTCTTATGCAAACTAAATTAGAATCAAGCCATAATATGTATTTATAGCCTTTTTCAATTGCTAACGAAACTGCTTTTAATTTAAAACCATATGGTATTTTTGATTGTTTGGGAAATCTGGAATCAGAATCATCAAAAAACAGGAAGTCACCAGAATATCCGTTATCAATAAGACTTTGTTTTAATCTTTTTTGACCGACAATATAAATTCCGCTTGAATAATTTACTATACAGCAATCTTTGAAAAAATTGTTTTTCATTTTTTTAACTCTTTTATTCTATTCTGCCAGAACTCAATCTGTAAAGCCGACTTGTCACAGTTTTTCATAGTTTCATCGTAAATCTGCACCAGTTCGCTTTCTGTTTTTTGGGCAAATGCGCACCAGTCGCTTACGCAAAGCATTGGCAGTCCTAATTTTGCAAAAAAGTCGTTCATTTTATTTGATTCTACAACAGGTACAGCATTTAAATACATTGCTTCCCATGTGCGGTGGCAGTCTAAACCATTGCCAACAGGTGAAGCAATAAACATGCATTTTGAAGCAATTTTTCTATAGCTTTCTGTACTTATAAAAGTGGTCAATTCTTTTGTAATCGGCTTTTTCCAGAAGGCACGATAACACTCAAAGCGTGCATCTGGATTTGTTGAAAAATTAAGCGCAAATAAAACTTTTGGCTGTTTCCAGTTTGGTTCCGTTATTTTTTTCTGTAATCTTTTAAACGATTTTATATTTCCGGCATTATGGAAACGCTGATTTTCAAGACCGATTGGAAGAGGAATAACTTTTGAAGAAGCATTTAAAATTGAATCTGTGCAATTTTGTGCAAACCATTTTAAAAGAAACGGAGAATCTGTAATCTGCAAAAATTTCTCATCAATGTTTGTATCCGAATTATGACTGATTAGAACAAATTTTGTTTTTATAAGCGGCAGAATTTCAGTCTGAAATTTTGATAAATAATTGCTTTGCACAAAAATTACAGACGAAGATGATAAATTTCCAGCACATTTCTTTAGGTTTTCAAAAGAAACATCTGAATCTGCAACAATATCGCTTATTTTTCGAAAAGTGTCTCCGCTTAAGAATGGAGCACTAGACGGGCGTCTGTTTAATTTTAAATTAAATCTATAGCATAAAGAACGCTCAATCTCAAATGGAAGAGCTTTTAACAATTCTTTTGGACTCAATTTATTACCTTTTTAAAATATTTAATTGTTTCTTTAAGACCATCATCAAGTGAGATTGAAGGTTTCCAGTCTAATAAATGATTTGCTTTAGAAATATCTGGCTTTCTTTGTTTCGGGTCATCTTGTGGAAGCGGTTTAAAAATCAACTTTGATTTTGAACCTGTAAATTTTAACACTTTCTCTGCAAGTTCAAGCATCGTAAATTCACCAGGGTTTCCCAAATTTACAGGTCCCGTAACATCATCTGCCGTTGCCATCATCCGAACAAAACCTTCAATAAGATCGTCAACATAACAAAATGAACGTGTCTGTTCTCCATTGCCATAAATTGTTATGTCTTCACCTTTTAAAGCCTGCACAATAAAATTGCTGATAACGCGTCCGTCTTCAGGATTCATATTTGGACCATAAGTGTTAAAAATACGAATTATTTTTATGCGCGTTCCAAACTGACGGTGGTAGTCCATAAAAAGTGTTTCAGCACCGCGTTTGCCTTCATCATAACACGAGCGAATGCCAATTGTATTTACATGTCCCCAATAAGTTTCTGGCTGAGGATGAACTAAAGGGTCGCCGTAAACTTCTGAAGTTGATGACTGAAAAACTTTCGCATTCCATTTGTTTGCAAGATCAAGTGCATTTATAGCACCAAATATGCTTGTTTTAAAAGTTTCAACAGGATTTCGCTGATAATGAGGCGGAGAAGCAGGGCAGGCAAGATTGTAAATTTCATCTGCATAAAACGAATAAGGCAATTCAACATCATGCGTTATGGCACTAAAAAGGCTGTTTTTGCGCAAGTCAGTTATATTGCATTCTCTTCCAGTAAAATAATTATCAACACAAATTACCCGGCAATTTTCATTTAAAAGTCTACGGCATAAATGCGAACCAATAAAACCCGCACCACCAGTAATTAAAACCGTTTTTTCATTCATTTTAAATCCTCTTATCAAGGCAAAAGGTCAATGACTGTCTGTCAAATTAACCTTAATAGGTCTTCTTTTCATTCGTCTTAAAAAATTGCCAGTACATTCTGCATGTTCATCTGTTAATTCTAAATTCAAAGAAAAATTTAAGCTGACAATTACAAAATTACAATAACTTTTTATTCCCAAAGAAGATAAACATCTTCAAGATTTTCTGTCATATAATAATCCGTCAATCCTTTTTCAAGCAGAACTGGCAGAAGAGATGCATAAAAATAATCAAAATTGTAATTAACGTTTATTTTCATTTCTGTTCCAGCCAGAACACAAAACGGCTTTGCTGCTTTTTTCAGATATTTTGCCAGAAAACTTAACGGAGCTTTTTTGCAGCGCTTTCCTAATTTTATGTGTACAAAAGAACTTGTCTTGCAAAGATCAATTAACTCAACAGACCTGAAACAATCGTCAATAGACGAATGTGAAAATTCAATAGAAGATGGCTGTCTTGAATCAATAAGAATATTATTCTTTACATATTTCAAAATTGGTCTGTCATGTTTTGAAATTGAACAATTTCTAGGTGTCATAAGTACTGGAGCATTTGCATTTGCATAATATTCTCTTAAAGTATCATATCTTGCAGTGTCTGGTCTTAAAAATCCGCTTTCAGCATTTGGATGCCAGCGATGAAACATTTTATATTCTTCTGGAAGCCTGCAAGGTTCATTGCCTGTACGTTTCAATCGCTGAACAAGATCAATGTCTTCCATTCCCCAGTATTTAATCTTTGAATCATAATAACCAATAGCACTGAAAGTGCTGTTCCTTATGCATAAAAAACCACCGCAGGCACTTTCGCCGGCACATTTTGCCTTTTTTTTATTTCCGTCTTTTGGAAGCCAATATGATGTTACAGCAAAAACATTATGTTCTCTCAAATGAGAAAATATCCATTCATACGGATTTGAATCAAAAAGCATATCTATATCGGTTGCAGTAAAATATGCTGTTTTGACATTTGAAATGCCAAAATTTAAAGCACTTCCACGGCTCCATGGTTGGCCTTCGGTTTCAGTTCTGACATAAATAAGCCCAAGTTCTTTGCAGACAGCTTCATATTCTCTTGCATATTTTTCATATGAACCATAATCTGCTATTAAAACAGGTGAAGTAATTCCATTTGCTTTGCATGAAGCAACCAAAGACCTGATACGTTCAGAATCACGGTTTTTGATTGTGGCTACAATTGTGTTGTCATTCATCAACTCTTGAACTGAAGTAATCATAAAGCAGCGCGTCCAATACAATAATAATCAAATCCCTGTTCTTTCATGGTTGTCGGCTCATAAACATTGCGTCCGTCAAAAATAACAGGAGATTTCAGTTTAGATTTTATCAATGAAAAATCTGGAACTCTAAACTGCTTCCATTCTGTTACAAGAACTAAAGCATCTGCATCATCAAGAACATCATTCATATTTGCAACATATTCAACAGCATCAGCAGGAAGATCTGAAAGATAATGTTTTGTCTGCTCAAAAGCTTCAGGATCATAAGCTTTAACTTTTGCACCGGCGTTAAATAAATCACGAATCAATGTCAAAGAAGGTGCTTCCCTCATATCATCTGTTTGCGGTTTAAAAGCGAGTCCCCATAAAGCAAATGTCTTGTCTTTTAATGAAGTTCCAAAATGTTCCTTAATAAGATTAAAGAGTACATGCTTTTGCCTTTCATTAACATTTTCAACTGATGTTGCAACACACATTTCAAGACCGTTACGCTTGCCAACAGAAATGAGCTCTTTTACATCTTTTGGAAAACAAGAACCACCATAGCCACAGCCGGCATACAGAAAACTCATACCGATTCTTGAATCTGTACCGATTCCCTGTCTTACTGCTTTTACATCTCCGCCAACTTTTGAACAAAGCTGAGCAATTTCATTCATAAAACTGATTCGTGTTGCAAGCATTGCATTTGCTGCATATTTTGTAATTTCAGCAGATTTTATATCCATGCACAAAAGAGGGTGCCCGTTTCCGACAAAAGGTGCATAAAGATTTTTCATAATTGTTGCAGATACATCATTTTCTGCACCAATTACAACACGGTCTGGCCGCATAAAATCTTCAATAGCCATTCCTTCTTTTAAAAATTCTGGATTTGAAACTACATCAAATTCGATGTTTTTGCCGCGTTTTTCAAGCACATTTTTTATGCGTGCTTTTACAAGCTCAGAAGTTCCAACAGGAACCGTAGATTTATCAACAATAACAGTATAATGTGAAATATGTTCTGCAATAGCTTCTGCAGCTTTCAGAACATAAGATACATCTGCAGACCCATCTTCTCCAGGCGGAGTACCAACAGCAATAAAACAAACCTGAGAATCTGGAATTGCTTCTGCAAAATCAGTTGTAAATTTCAACCGGTTGTCTTTTGCATTGCGTTTTACCATTTCTTCAAGCCCCGGCTCAAAAATCGGAATATCATTATTTTTAAGGCGGTCAATTTTATTTTTATCTATATCAATACACCAGACAGTATTTCCCATTTCAGCAAAACATGTTCCGCTGACAAGCCCAACATATCCGGTGCCAACAATTGAAAGTGTCATTTTTTCCTCTTAATGAAAACTTTTAAGGTACTTTATAATATGTGCAAATAACAAATTCTGCATATATAACAGTATACACAACTAAATCGATTTATTTTACTAAATAACTTGTTTATTGGCAAGACAAGAAAACCAGTATCTTTAAGCGGAAAATATGCAACCTGAAATTAAATGAATACTATTTTTTTATAAGTTTTCAGTTTCTATAAAGCCATTTAGAATCTTATTATCTTTTTTATAATTTTTTTTATTTTGTTTTTTAAACCTGGTGCTTTATATACGTTATATTTCATTTTAATTTGTTTAACTTCTGAATCTGTCTGTTCTGTCTTTTTTTGAGAAACACCTTCAAGATTAAAACCGCAGACAATTGTATCTGTAAAAATAAACTGTACATTTGACTTAAAGAAACGTAGAAAACATTCATAATCTGCCGCAATTTTATAAGTTTCATCATATTTCCCATATTTTTGGTACACTGATTTTGGAACAAAACTTGCTAGATGAGGAATCATTTTTTCCGGTAAATAACAGGCGTTCCATCCCCAGATTGAATCAAATTTACCGTTATTTACTGCTTTTAACGCACCATAAAGGACGGCATCTGGATTGGCTATATGTAATTCTTTTAAACCTGAAAAAGCATTTTTCAGATAAAAATCTCCGGAATGAATAAGTCCGATTAATGAACCATGTGCAGCATCAATGCCTTTGTTTATTGCATCATAAATTCCATTGTCTTTTTCAGAAATTAAAATATCAATAATGTCTGCATTCGCTTTTAAAACTTCAGGCGTATTATCAGTAGAAGCACTGTCAATGACAATATATTCAACATCAGATGTTTTTATTTTTCGAATTGAGTCAAAAGTTTTTTTTAAACCTTCTGCATTATTAAAACAAATTGTAACAACCGAAAGAAAAGGTGTTTTTCCCATTTAAATCAATCCTTTTGAAGCAGCAATTTCTGTGCAAAGAGTTTTTGTTCTCTGATTTAATTCAAAAATAAAATCAACCGCATTTTCATTTAATGGTTTCTGAGAAACGATTTTCTCAAATGCTTTTTCATTATTTTGCAATTCTTTTATTTGTTCTGCAAATTCATCAGGTTTTGATTTATCAAAAAAAAGAATTACATTTTGATTTAATATTTCTGGTTCTGGTTTATTTAAGCTTCCCCAATAAAATGGAACACAGCCTGATATTAAAGCCTGAAAAAGTTTTTCAGTCACGTAGCCACTGTAATTACAATTTTCAGGACAAATTGTATATTTAAATTGATCAAGATAATCTTTTTTAGAATTTGCAAATTCATTCCAAAGTGAATCATCATTGTGATTCCATGCACCAGCTGAACTGATGTTTAAGCCAGCATTTTGAGCTGCATTCCAGATTTGTGCACGAATACCATTTTTATCGTGGCGGGCAATAACTGCACAGTCTTTTGATTTTATGTTTAAAGCCTTTCTGGTAAAGTCAAGATTGATTTCATCAATCCGCTGTTTTATTTTATCTTTTGAGAATTCAGGTTGATTAAAAAGATATAATATCCATAACGGATATCTTATGTAATTTGGTGCAGCAATTTCATCAAATCCAAAAGAAACATCAACAATGCTTAAAAAATGGTCTTCAAATTCAGCATATTCTTTGAAAACATCTGAATGAACACATTCACCTGTAAAAAAAACTTTTATTTTTGCATTTGAAGACTGCGCCTTGTTTCTTACAGAATTCCAGACTGAAAAGAATTCAATTGTCGGTGCTATATTAGATAAAACAGGTTTTGAATTAAGATTAAAAAA
>JAZQNK010000026.1:0-3828 GCA_045627325.1 Treponemataceae bacterium
CCCATCATATATATGGTTTTTATGCTGCAGTACTCTTTTTGTTAAGTCACTTGTAACACCAATATATAAGACTTCATTGGTTTGATTAGTCATAAAATAAACATAACCTTTTTCAGCCATTTATTCTCCTTTGTCATGCTAAACGCCACCTTATCAACCTAAACTTACCCAAGTCATGCTGAACTCCTATGATATTTGTCAATGCCATGGGAGCTCCTGACACCATTAATTTACGATGCCAGTGAAAGGGCTTTTTCTGCAAGTTTACTAACTTCTGGAGAAGTCCTTTTTTCATACGATGTACCATTTTTCAGCAGAGTGTACATCAACTCTGCCAGTTTTCTTGCTGCAGCTACAATAGCAATCTTTTTTGATTTGCTTTGTACCGTAGTCATATAAATAAACTTGTCCTTAATTGCTCCTCCGCCATTTGATCTTACATGTGACCATGCGGCAAGAATCAATAAAGAACGTAATCCAGAATTTCCGCATTTTGTAATATGTCCTAAACGGCAAACAGCTTTTAGACAGAATTATTGAAGAACGCAACAAAAAAACTTCTTGCAGAATGGAAAGAATCATTAAAGAAAAAGCCAAAGGCAAAAAAGCCTGATATTGTTGCTGCCGACGAACAGATTAATTCTATTCTGGCAAAAATCTGTTAAAATAGTTGACTAACCAATTAAAACCAAATTAAACTGAATTCCTGCAATATTTTGTGCTTTTGCAGTAAAACTCGTAGAAAAGCTGCAGAAAAGAGAATTTTATGAGGGACGTTTCTTTAAATATCAAAAAACTTGCATTGTTCAATTTTTTTACAGAAGTTAAGTTTTATTCTCCTGTCATCGTTATTGTTTTTAATGCTTTTTTAGGAAATTACACAACGGCGATGTCTGTTCTTTCTGTAATGTCGCTGGCTGTAATTATCATGGAATTTCCGACCGGTATTCTCGGCGATTTAGCCGGCAAAAAATCGGCTGCCGTTATGGGTGCAATCTGCAATCTCATTGGCATCAGTTTATGGGCAATTTTTCCTGTTTACTGGAGCTTTTTAACTGGTGCGTTTTTTCTTGGAACAGCGACTGCGTTTTTTTCCGGCAATAACGAAGCACTTTTGTACGATTCCCTAAAAGAAAAAAACTTGCAGGAAGAATTTCATGCCTATCTTGGAAAAACAAATTACACAATGCAGGCAGCTCTTGTGTTTACGGCTGTTTTATCAACAATCCTTGCAAAATATTCAATGCGTCTTGTGCTGATTCTTTCGGTATTCCCTCAGATTATAAGCGTAATTATTGCACTTACGTTTGTAGATACCGGCTACAAAGCACAGGTAAAAAATCCTTTTAAGCACACAGCAAAGGCTTTTCAGAAAATTGCCATAAATCCAAAATTAATCGGTTTAATATTTGCAAAATCTTTGCAGGAAGGTCTTTCGTCATCTTCTTATCAGCTTCAGGCTGCATATTTTAACAGTTTGTGTCCGCTCTGGTTTATTGGAATTTTACGAGGTATGTCAAATGTGCTTGGTGCTTTGAGTTTTTATTTTTCAAATAAAATCTTCAAGAAATTTTCAAAGCGTGTCTGTTTAATTGCTTCTAATTTATACGGACGTCTATCAAGCCTTCTGGCATTAATCATAAATACAGTTGTTTCTCCGTTTCTGTTTATTTCGTCGTCAGCATTTTTCGGTGTTTCAACTGTTGCAAACAGTTCACTTATGCAGGCAGAATTTTCTGATGAAGAAAGATCTACGATGGGTTCAATAACTTCGTTCATCGGTTCAATTGTCGTTGCAGTTTTTTCTATTCTGGTAGGTTATATTGCAGACAGGCTTTCTGTCAGACACAGTCTTTTCATCATTCAAGCAGCTATGTTTGTGCCACTGTTTATTTACTGGCGGACTTTATGGAAAAAGCAGGATAAAACTGAATCAAACTAGATTCTTGCATGCAGATGGCTGCCAATGTAAAAGTGATGTCGTACCGGTTTTATTCGCTGCATGCGGCAGGTGTTTTTCTTCCGCTTAAACTGTCAGCTGAAATCCAGTACATGTGAATAAACTCAAACGCTAAACCGTTACTTTACTTTTATTCCCATAATTGATATATTTTTCTCTATAATAAGAACATAGTTCGGCGCGTTTTGCGCTGGCTTATATATTGGAGGTTTCCACATGATTAAGACCGTAAAAGATATCGATCTTACTGGCAAACGCATTGTAATGCGCGTTGATTTTAACGTTCCTATGAAAGATGGTGTTGTACAGGACGACACCCGCATCATGGCTGCATTGCCAACTATTAAATACATTCTTGAACAGAACCCACGTTCTTTGGTTTTGATGAGTCACTTGGGAGACCCAAAAAAAGACGTTAAGAAAGCTCAGGAAAAAGCAGAAAAAGCTGGAAAAACTTGGACAGATGCTGATGCTGAAAAATTCATCAACGGCAAAAACCGTCTTGAACCAGTTGTAAAATATTTTGCAGAAAAACTTGGAAAAGAAGTAAAATTCCTTCCAGATGCACTCGGACAGAAAGCAGCAATTGATGCTCTTCCAAACGGCGGAGTTGCAATGCTCGAAAATACACGTTTCCACAAAGAAGAAACTTCAAAAGAAGCTTCTGAACGTGATTCAATGGCAAAAGAACTTGCTACATACGGCGACATTTTCGTAAACGATGCTTTTGGTACAGCACACCGTGACCATGCTTCAACAGCTTCTATTGCTAAGTTTGTAAAAACAAACGTTGGCGGTTTCTTGATGGAAAAAGAAGTTAAATATATTGAACCAATGGTAACAAGCCCTGCAAAACCAATGGTTGCAATCATCGGTGGTGCAAAAGTTTCTTCAAAAATTGCAGTTCTCGAAAGCCTTCTTAAGAATGCTTCTGCTCTTATCATTGGCGGCGGCATGGCTTATACATTCCTCAAGGCACAGGGACACACAATCGGAAAATCTCTGGTTGAAGATGATTTCATTCAGACAGCAAAAGACCTTCTTGCAAAAGCTGCAGAAAAGAAAGTTCGCATCGTTCTTCCTGTTGACCATGTTGGTGCAGAAGAATTTGCTGACAAGAACCCTGTAAAAGTTGATGCAATTGATCTTCCAGACAATCTTATGGGTATGGATGTTGGTCCAAAAACACTTGAAATCTACAAGAAAGAAATTCTTGCTGCTAAATCAATCGTTTGGAACGGTCCGGTTGGCGTTTTTGAATTTGAAAACTTTGCAAAAGGCACTGGCGAAGTAGCTCAGCTTGTTGCAGAAGCAACAGGAAAAGGCGCTATGTCTGTTGTTGGCGGCGGCGACTCAGTTGCAGCTGTAAACAAGTTCAACCTTGCTTCAAAAATGAGCCACGTTTCAACTGGTGGCGGTGCTTCACTTGAATTCCTCGAAGGCAAAACACTTCCTGGAATTGCTTGTCTTGAAACAAAATAATTACAATTTCATTTAACGGCGCCTCTTAAATTTTTTAGAGGTGCCTGAAATATATGGAGAATAAAATGGCACGTACACATTACATTGCTGGCAACTGGAAAATGAACACAAGCAAAGCTGAAGCTGTTGCTTTGGCAAAAGATTTGGTTGCTCAGCTCAAAGGCAAAAAAAACAAGTTCATGATTGGTGTTCCTTTTGTTTATCTTGATGCAGTTGCTCAGGTTGTAAAAGGTTCAAATATTATTCTTGCTGCACAGGACTGTGCTGCAACTGGCAACGGTGCTCATACTGGCGAAGTTTCTTGCGAAATGCTCAAGGACATCGGCTGTACATGTGTTATTCTTGGTCACTCAGAACGCCGCCACGAAATTGGTGAATCTGATGAA
>JAZQNK010000027.1:0-15208 GCA_045627325.1 Treponemataceae bacterium
TCGAACAAATGTTCAATATCCTGCAGGTGATATAATTTATCCAAACGCTGGCGACACAATACTTGAACCTGTCTTTATAACACCTTCAGGCACACCGGCAAACCCAGTAATTGACCAAGCTTCAGAAATTTCTGCTTCATGTTCTCTTGTAAGCGGCTCAAAAATAACCATTACATGCACGGACACAGAAGCAACTGTATATTACACAACAGACGGAACCACACCAAATTCAGCAAGCCAAACACTTGTTTCTGGCAAAGCAACAGTTTCTTCTACAACAGCAACAAGTGTTACATTAAAAGCAGTTGCAATAAAAGACGGGCTTCCAAGTTCTGTGGTCTCTAAAACATACACAGTGCTGCCAATAAAAGCTGCACCAGATGCAGTTGGCGACATTGTATTCAAAGACGGCAAAGCCGTTGCATACAGTAGCAATTTGCATCTAACAGATGAAATGCAGACAAAATTTGCAGATGAAGCTGTTGCTTATGTTTTCTATAAAGGCACAGGCTGCAGCAACGACGGCACTACAGAACGAATGCTTGAAGTCGGCATAAGGCTTACAGACGAACAAAAAGAATGGGGCATAACAGGAGCAAATGGAACTGCTGAAGATATAGAAACAATTAATGAAAACTGCAAAAACGGCAGTCAGAATCTTAGCAAAATCGGCACATGGCTCTCTGCCGTAGGAAAGACAGACGATACATCAACAGAAACTAACTATCCTGCATTTTATTATGCAAAGAACTATGGTACAAGAACTGGAACGACATTGACAAACTGGTATCTTCCAAGTAAAGCAGAACTTGCTAAAATATACGAGAAACAAAGTGACTTAAATGCTATCTGTTCTCTTTGCAACTTAACCACAAATTTCTCAAACAATTTTAGAGCATCATCAAAAAGATCTACAACCAACAATGTGTACTTTGGTCAAGGTTCTTACAATTACCCAACCACAGTTTACTACATCTGTGCTGTCCGACAGGCTTCTTCTGCAGCAGACACTTTAATGACTGTAACAGCGCCAACGATTACAACATCAATCCCTTCAGGAAAGAAAATTGTAAGCGGTATAAAAATAAGCATTTCAACACCAACTGGTACAACAGTATATTACACAACAAATAACTCTACGCCAACCTCAACTGGCCTATACAGCCATTCACTTGATTCTGGTAAAGCTGAAATAACTGCTACAAGTGACGGTAACAAAACACTTAAAGCAGTTGCAATAAAAAACGGCATTTCAAGTAACCCTGTAACTGCAACATATAGTGTAAAAGCAAAAAGAGCATACGCGAGCAGTGATGTCGGTGACATTATGTTTAAAGACGTAAGCGCCGTTACATATAGCAGTGACCTTTATCTTTCAGATGAACAAAAAAGTGATGCATTTGCATACATTTTCTATAAAGGCACAGAGTGTAACGACGTTACAATAACCGCTGAACGTAAACTTGGTGTCGGTATAAAGCTGGGAGACGAAAAAGCGTGGTGCACAAGCAGCGCACAAGCATATAACTTGTCTATAGAGCCAATTGAAGATACTAAAACAGGTCAGGGGTGTTTGAGTACAATTGGACCATATCTTTCAAATCAAGGAAGACAAAATGACACAAACACAGAAGCAAATTATCCTGCATTTTATTATGCACAAAACTATGGCATAAGAAACAATCTGGGTTCTGTTTTTGAGGCAAGCTGGTATCTTCCAACAAAAACCGAATTAACGAAATTATTTGCCAAAATAACCGAATTAAATGCCGTTTGTTCACTTTGCGGAGAACAAAGTTTTTCAGGCAAATGGTTCTGGTCGTGTACCCAGGGAACAACCGCTAACCAGGCATGGGAGTACGCTGTGAATGCAAGTAACTGGAGTTCACATGCAAAAGATAATGAACATTCTGTTTGTGCTGTTCGTGATTTTTAATTAGCGTTAAAAAAGCTGTCTTATAAGGCTAAAAACTTATGCCTGGGGATATCTAAAAAGAATTGTCATGCCGAATTTAGTTCGGCATCCATGCTATATATAGCGTATAGATCCTGAACTAAATTCAGGATGACACTATGTATTAAACTATTTGGTCAGCCCCTTTTGGCTGTCGGCGTGCGCCGGCAGCTTCCATTTTGTGTATAAATCGGTCTTGCCGAACTTGTGCAGGTAATTAAATAAATCGGCTGCGGGTTTTTGTAAACCGGTCATGCTGAACTCGCCCCTTCCGTCATGCTGAACTCGTTTCAGCATCTACCCGTTTCAGCATCCATTGCATAATAGACCCTGAAATGAATTCAGGGTGACGGTTTCTTCGTTCGGAATGACAGACTTCTGTCTTGCCGAACCGAACCAAAGTATGTGAATAAACTTTTGTGAAAACCCTTCCAGGCGTTTAAAAACTCAGGCACCCGAAAGTGCCTGAAAAATCATTTTATGCTTTTGGTCTAAGATCATTTACGCGCTTTGCTTTTGTTTCAGCCTGCGGAATTGATCCAGGTTCTTTGAGTTCAATTACAGGATTAATCGTAATCAATGCCTGCATTTCGCTCTTGAGTGTGTCTTTCAAATTATTAAGAACACGTGCATCATCAGCAAAAACTTCTGGTGTAACTTCAACTTGAACAGTAAGACGGTCAAGGTCACCTTTTTTGTCAACAACAATAAGATAGTTTGCACCAACGCCTTTTGCTTTAAGAAGCACTTCTTCAATCTGGCTTGGGAATACATTTACACCATTGATAATAAGCATATCATCAGTGCGGCCTGTAAAGCGTGCAATGCGGCGATGTGTTCTTCCACAAGGACATGGTTCTGTAATAACGTGTGTCAAATCGCGTGTTCTATAGCGCAGAAGCGGCATTGCATCGCGGCAGAGAATTGTCATTACAAGCTCGCCTTCTTCACCGTCTTTTACAGGCTCAAGTGTATCCGGGTTGATAATTTCCATGATGTAACGGTCTTCCCAGACATGCATGCCCTGTCTTAACTGGCATTCAAATGCAACGCCTGGACCATTAAGTTCGCTCATGCCATAACAGTTATAAACTTCAATGCCAAGGCTCTGTTCCATTTTATTGCGGAGCTGTTCAGAATATGGCTCTGCACCAGAAATGCCGATGCGCCATTTAAATTCTTCGCGCTTATATTCACTTTCCATCATTGCCTGATGAAGGTGAAGCATATAACTTGGTGTTGCATGTGTTACGCTTGTTCCAAAGTCGTGCATAAACTTAATCTGGCGCAAAGTGTTTCCACTTGATGTTGGAACAACTGTCATTCCGAGTTTTTCTGCACCATAATGAAAGCTCATGCCGCCTGTAAACAGACCATAAGTCATCATATTCTGGCAAGTGTCATAGCGGTTGCAGCCTGCTGCAGCAAGACCTCGTGCCATTGTGTCTGCGGCCATGTCAACGTCTTTTGCTGTCAAATAAATAACAGTCGGTGTACCAGTCGTGCCGCTTGATGCATGAACACGAACAACTTCAGAATGTGGAACAGCTAAAAGTCCATATGGATAAACTTCGCGCAAGTCGTGTTTTGTTGTAAACGGAATGCGACGCAAATCATCAAGTGATTTGATGTCGTTAGGACTTGTAATGCCAGCTTTTGTAAGACGTTCTTTATAAAAGGGCGTTAAAAGTGCATTCTCAACCTGCTTTTTAAGCAGCTCAAGCTGAATTGTTTCAATTTCATTCCGCGGCATTGTTTCCGCTTTTTTATCCCAAAATGAAAATTCTCTTTCTGCCATTTTGTTCCCCTTAGGCATTTGCACCAAGTTCAAGTGCCTTCATATTAATATCAACAAGTTTTGGGTCTTTTACCGCAAACCGTGCATGAACAGACTGTTCAATTGTTGCTTTTTTTAATGGAAGATATTTTAATGCTGCACCAATAAGCACCATGTTTTCTGTCTTAATGTTGCCGGCTTCTTTTGCAAGTTCAGCTGTTTTTACGATGCACGAATTCGGCAGCTTTTTAATTGATGCATAAAGTGAATCAACTTCTGGATAATTTCCAATATTTACAAAAGGTTCGGCTGCCGTAACAACAACACCGTCCGGCTTAAGCCATGTCAAATAGCGCATGCTTTCAAGTGGTTCCATTGCAAGAATCATGTCTGCTTTTCCAGATGGAATCAGATCGCTTGCAATTGTTTTGTCTGAAAGGCGAAGATGTGCCTGAACACCGCCGCCGCGCTGGCTCATTCCATGAACTTTAGACTGGCGCACGTTTAAGCCTTCTGCCATGGCAGACTCTGCAATAATTGCAGCCAAAGATAAAACACCTTGTCCGCCTACACCGGCGAGTAATATATCATATGTCATTTTTTTGCCTTCTTATTTCTAATTCTAAATGCTTCCAGACATTCGCGTACCATTATTACAACCGAAACACCACGATATTCTGCTTCTTCAAGCAGCACTTTTGTGTTTGCTTCGCGATTTGCAGGGTTTGTTGCAAGAACACGAATATGTTCTGGTTCAACGCCAAGACCTTTTACAAGCGGTTCAAACTGGCTTGAAGGAAGCATAGTCGGCTGACAGCCTGTCATTGCAACAATTGTGTTGTCAAGCAGAACAACTGTTACAGGTGTTTTTGTTGCGACACAGTCAACAAGGTTTGTAATGCCAGAATGAAGGAATGTTGAATCGCCGATTACGCCGAATGTATATTTTACACCAGCCTGAGAAGCACCGCGTGCCATGCCGATAGAGGCTCCCATACATACAATTGATTCTGCAGCATTGAGTGGTGCAGCACCGCCTAAAGCGTAACAGCCGATGTCTGCATTAACAGTTACATTGTCTTTTCCGGCTTTTTCTACAAGTGCTGCAACTGCATTGTTCAAAGATGTATACGAATCAACATGCGGGCAGCCGTTGCACAGCTGCGGCGGACGTCCTGGAAGATTCTTGCATGTTTCTGCAAGACCAGCTGTTTCAAGCATTGTCTTGTTTGGTTCAAGACCTAATGCAATGCGTACAACGTCCGGGTTGAGTTCGCCTGCACGTGGCAAAAGACCTGTAAATTTGCCGACAACCTGTGTCTGCTGCGGCAAAACACCACGAAGCTGTTTTTCAAGGAACGGCTGACCTTCTTCAATTACAAGAATTGTCTTTGCAGTTTCAGCAAGTTTCTTGATTGAATCAAGCGGAAGCGGCAATGTTCCAATATGCAATGTAGAAGGAAGACCAAGACCTGGAAATTTCTTTTCGCAAAATGCTTTATAATCTTCAAGATTTTCAAGGAAATAGTTGCGTCCAAGACCGCCTGTAATAATTGCAAGGTCAGTACGCTTTGTGTTCAAAACAAGAGGATTGCGTTTTGAAGCAACTGTATATGCAACAAGTTCATCCTGTTTTGCAATCATTTTTTCGTAGTTTTTGCGTGCCAAAGCCGGCAAAAGCATCCATTCTTTGCGGTCTGCTTTTTCAAGCTTGTTCTGTGCACGGATTTTTGATTCGTCTGCATGAACAACTGCGCGGCTGTGCGAAAGGCGTGTAACAAAACGCATGATTACAGGAACATGGTATTTTTCTGAAACATCAAATGCTTCAAATGCCATTTCATAGGCTTCCTGCTGTGTTGTCGGTTCAAAACATGGAATCATGGCAAAATCAGCATAAAAACGGCTGTCCTGTTCGCCCTGGCTTGAGTGCATGCTCGGGTCATCTGCAACAGCAATAATCAAACCGCCTTTTATGCCGCAGAGAGATGCATTCATAAAAGGGTCTGCTGCAACGTTCAAGCCGACATGCTTCATTGTTACAACAGCACGTCTGCCGGCAAAAGAAACACCAAGGGCAGCTTCTAATGCTGTTTTTTCATTTGAACACCACTGTGCAACAGGTGTTTCTGCATCAGCAGCACGATTGCGCTCATAATTATCAATAAGATACTCCATAATTTCTGTTGATGGAGTTCCCGGATATCCAAAGCCCGCAGAAAGGCCAGCGTGAAGCGTTCCAAGAGCAAATGCTTCATCACCCAATAAAACCATATCTTTCATAATTCTTCCTATAAAAAGCCAGCTGCCGACAGATTTTGCCGGCAAAATGAACTTAATTTTTCAAACAAACCCTTTTTAGGGCTTAAAAAACATTTTACAGAATACTTCTTAAAGTGTCCATAAGAGAAAAGACCGTCAAAAACGCACATTGCAAAGACAGTCCCAAAAAACGAAAAATGCGCACTTATGTTTCAAAGAAACGATGCGCATTACTAACGCAAAAGCCTGCATATTTCAGTTTAAAACTGAAAACATGCAGGTTCTTAAATTTTTCTCAATCTGGAAATTTTCCAGTTAATCATCTGTGTTTTTTGCAAAAGCTTTTTCAATTATTGAACTTTCAACTTTTGGTGTAAATGCGCTTACAAGCGGCACAACAAAGAATGGAACAATAATTGCAATTGAAGCTGCAAGTGCAGAGTTTGCAGCACCCATAGTCATTGTCAAAATAATGGCAGTGCCTGCACCACTGTAAATGCCGGCATATGCAGCAGCTTTTGTAATTTTCTTTGAATAAATGCCCAAAAGATAAGGCGCAAGGAACGCACCAGAAAGCACACCCCAAGACAAAGACTGCATTGTTACAATAAAACCAAGCTGAAGCTTAGAAATAAGATATGTTGCAAAAATAAAGACTGTGCTTAAAATACGCATGATTGTTACAGACTTTTTCTCATCAAGATCTTTATGCAGATAGCCTTTGTACAAATCGACTGTTATAGAAGATGCACTTACAAGCACAAGCGAAGCAAGAGAAGACATTGAAGCAGAGAGAATCAAAAGCATGATGATTGCAAGCAATGCTTCCGGCAGTTTTACAGCCAGAAGATTCGGCATAATCTGGTCAAAGTTGATTCCACCGTTTGCAAGGCGCGGAACTGTGTCTAAATCCATAAAAACATGCGAAAGAATGCCGGAACCATAAGCAGAAATTCCAATTACAAGAGAGAAGATTGTTGTAATAATGGCTGCTTTTGAAATAACTTTTACATTTTTTATTGCATAGAATTTCTGCACCATCTGAGGAAGACCCCATGAACCAACGCTTGTCATAAAAATAAGCGATGCAACTGTAAGCCATGAAGGCTGCTGTGCAACAGGAACATGAGCCTGATAATTAACATTCACAGTATGAATTGCTTCTGTTAAACCACCGGCTTTTCCGATGAGCACTGCAAGCATTATGATTGCACCGACAAGCATAATGATTCCCTGAATGAACGATGTTACAGTAACAGCAAAATAGCCGCCCAAAACAAGATAAACACCAGTAATTACAACAAGAATAATCAATGCAAAGTCAAACGAAATATTGAATGTTGATTCAAACAAGTGACCAAGACCTTTGAAAATAGAAGCTGAATAAGGAAGAAGGAAAATAAAAATAATAACAGCAGAAATCATTTTAATATGGTCGCTTCCATAACGTGCTTCAAGAAATTCCGGCATCGTCATTGTGTCAAGATTCTGTGTCATTCTGCGGGTGCGTTTTGCAAGAATAATCCACGCAGCAAGAGCACCGACAACAGCGTTTCCAATACCAATCAAAAGTGCAGAAGGTCCAAATCCCCAGCCTTGTTTTCCGGCAAAACCAATAAAAACCGAAGCCGAAAAATATGTTGTGCCATAAGCAAACGCACTCATCCATGGACCAACGGAACGTCCACCCAAGAAAAAATCATTAAGGGTTGTTGTTTTTCTCATTCCCCAAATGCCAACACAAATCATAACTGCAAGAAATACAAGCAGCAAAACAAGACTTGCCATAACAGCTCCTTTTTTAACCTGAAAACTATCTTGCAATAAATATAGTATACTTATTATGAGAAAACAAGCTTTTTATGTAGTTATTTTTGATAATTTTAAGATTTTTTCGTCTTTTTACTATATTTATAAATAGCACACAAACTTTTAATTTAGATTCATTCAAATTTACATTTATTTTGTACGAATAAGACCATAAAACATTCTTTCATTCCGAATTTATTAGTTTTCGGCGGTTTCCAGCACGGAACCTTTTAATACAGCGAAATGTTGAACCAAATTCAGCATTTCGTTTTTTGTGCAAACCTTGCGTCTTTAGACGTCTTTAGATAAGATGCTGAAACGTGTTCAGCATGACAGACATTCAAATTCAGCATGGCAAGTCCAAATTTTGCTTTTTTTTATTAAAACCCAAATTTCAGGCAGAATACAAAATTATTGAATTTTTCATGCTTTCAGATTTGTTTTTTTCGTGATAGAATTAGCTATGATTACGAACATTCTGCTTACAGCTGGAGCTGTAATTTTGCTTATTGCAGGTTTTTTAGGCACATTTCTACCGGTCATTCCAGGTCCGCCACTCGCATGGGCTGGACTTTTGCTTGCATTTTTTTCAAGCTATTGCCACATTTCAACAACAGCATTGATAATATGTGCGGTTGCTGCAGTTGCAGTTACAGTGCTTGATAATTTCTTTCCGATTATTGCAACAAAAAAATCAGGCGGAAGCAAAGCTGGAACACTTGGTGCAACACTTGGACTTATTGCAGGCTTTTTTTTAGGTCCAATCGGCATAATCCTCGGCCCTTTTGCCGGTGCCTTTATCGGCGAACTTATTCATGACCGAAATGACACAGGTCGTGCTTTTAATGCTGCATGGGGCGCTTTTCTTGGCTTTTTGTGCGGCACAGGCATAAAAATGATTACTGTAGCAGCATTTATTGCAGTTTTTGTTGCTTCATTTGAATAATGCAATTATGGGAGGGTTTTCAGATGAACAATGTTGAACAATTCTGGCTTGATTTTTTAAAAATCCACAAAATGAGCGAAGATACACGATATTCAGGCGAACTTTCGTTTGAAACGACAGACCCGGCTTCTGTTGAAGAATTAGCATTAATTCTGGGCGGCAAAAAAAAAGCCGCAACTTCTGCACTGGCAGCATTTGAACTCGACAACGAAAAACTGCCTGTTGCGGGCAATTTTTATGTTTTAACAGACTGGAACAACAACCCGAAAGGCGTAATTCAGACAACTGGTGTTTTTGTGCTGCCTTTTGATGCAGTTACATGGGAAATGGCACAAAAAGAAGGCGAAGACAACTCAATTGAAGAATGGCGCGAACGATACAACGATTTTTTTGATTTTGACAGCAGCATTATGGGCTATGACTTTACACCGTCAATGCCCGTTGTGTTTGAAGAATTTGTGTTCATGAAATGAATTTGAAAAAAACACCGGTCTTATCTAAGAAAAAACAGAACAAGATTGGATACTACGGTTTCGGTTTCGCGTTTGGGTTGTACACGGCTATCGGCTAACGCCGATAGCGGCGAGATTTTGCTTCGCAAAACTCGCGACTGGTAAAGTTTGGTGAGACAGACGACGAGTTTTGGCTTTTTATGCCGTTAGCAAATGCTAATTGCAGAAAATAAAATTTTCCTCGTTAGCAAGTGCTAATTGCAAAAAATAAAATTTCCGCCGTTAGCATTTGCTAATTGTCAAAAAAACGTCTTTTTGGGTCGTTAGCATTTGCTAATTAAACAAAAAGACATCTTTTCGGGTCGTTAGCATTTGCTAATTGAGCAAAAAGACATCTTTTCGGGTCGTTAGCATTTGCTAATTCGTCAAAAAGACATCTTTTCGGGTTATTAGCAAATGCGAATTACGGTTTCGCGTTTGGGTTGTACTACAAATTTGGGCTGAATCTGCGAAACCTCCTAGTTTATGCTTACGCATAAACTAGCGAAGGCTTGTGTGAAATGTTGCTTGTTTTCGGTTTCGCTTTGGGATTGGTCTTACAGATTAGAGTGCAGCCCGCGAAACGCTGTAGTTTTTGCAAAGCAAAAACTACAAGGAACTTATCTGCTGCAGCTTGCTCTGCCATTGCTTATGCCTTTTGAAAAACACCATTTATGGGTTTTCTTCAAAAATTTCCCATTTTACGTATTTGTAATTCTCATTACGTAAAGCAGCATAATTATTATATGCTTCAACTGTCATCTTATACATTTTATATTCCTGCCAGTATTCAAAATAGTCAGTCTTAAGGTGATTTTTATGGATATATGGTGAAGAATATTTATTCCATATTTCAGATGCAGAACTATCCCCATCATTAATATCTATAACCTCATCTTTTGGAAAAATCTCTGAATAATCAGGAAGTCGGTTCAGTTCTTCTAAATATTTATCATAATTTTTTATCAGATTGATTATATCTTTTTTACCTTCCATGTAAGGGTCGAGAAAATTAAATCTGAAACTTCCAAAATACAAATCATGCTTTGTTTTTTCAATTTTAAAAAGAGTTTCCTCAATTTCATAAAACAAAGCAATAGGAACTAAATTTCCAATCCTCACAATATCAAATTCCCCAGGGCTACTTTTTTCGCTATAAGGACAAAAGTATCTTATTTGAAGATATCTGTTTTCAGTCAAATGAATTTTCATGTTATATTCCAAACAATCAGTATCATAAGGATTAGAAAGTTCTGATTCTACAGATTCAACACAATCAAGCCGCTTTATTTCCTTTTCCCATTTTGAAATGTCCATAAGAAATGGGAAGCTGAAAGCATGAGAAACAGTGATTATGAATAAAAACGTAATAAAAACTTGTTTTTTCATTTCGTACACCCTCCTTTTGTTATTTTTTCATACTTTGTACAAGTTGTACGCCATGGACGGCGTACCAAGCCGACACTTGTACAATTCCCGCTAGTTTGCGTAAGCAAACTAGCCGCTATTCGCGAAAGCGAATAGCCAAACTGTCTGTCATGAAATTTTATGTCCCCTTTTTGTACAGCCTCAACTTTTTACTTTTTCAAGCTGAACCTGTTCTGATGCATTGCCAGCCCACATGTTTGCAAAAACAAAACCGTAATACATAAGTTCTTTTGCGCTGTAGATTTTTCCAGTCTTTACATCTTTATAATCTGCATTTTCATCAAGGCCTTTCAGCTTGAGCACAATTTTTGGTGCAAAAGCTTCTGCATAAATCCACGAAACTGTTACAACGGCAAAAGTCTTGTCTTTTGCAACATTCATCCATGCAGCATATTTTTCAATTCTGCCGGAATCTTCCCATGGAGAAACAAGTCTGTAAAGATCGCCAAACTGAACGGTTTTTCTTAATTTTTTGTAACATTCTGAATATTCTGCAATCTGTGCAATTTCTTCTTTTGAAAGCTTTGTCATGTCAAGTTCATAACCGTAAGTTCCAGCCATTGCCGTAAATGCACGCTGTGCAAGCGGCGTCTGTCTTGCCGTCTGATGACTTGGAACAGCCGAAACATGACATGACATTGCAGAAGCTGGATAAACAACCGATGTTCCGGCCTGAATTGAAATGCGCGAGAGTGCATCTGTGTTATCGCTTGTCCAGATTTGCGGCATATAATAAAGAATTGCCGGGTCAAAACGACCGCCGCCAGAAGAACATGCTTCAAACAGGATATGCGGAAATTTTTTAACAAGACGCTCCATTAAATCATAAAGCCCAAGCATATAGCGGTGTGCGACTTCATGCTGAAATTCACTGTCAAGTTTTTCAGAATAGACGTCTGTCATGCTGCGGTTATAATCCCATTTTACATAAGAAATTTCAGCAGATTCAAAAACCTTTGAAAGCACGTCAAAAAGATAGTCAACAACATCGCGACGGCTTAAATCAAGCATAAGCTGTGTGCGTGCAAGATAAGGTTCGCGCCCCGGAATATGCAGGCACCAGTCTGGATGAGCCTTGAAAAGATTGCTTTCTGGCGAAACCATTTCTGGTTCAACCCAAAGACCAAAACCTAGTCCGCGCTTCTTCATTTCTGCAGTAATGTATGCAAGTCCGCCTTTCAGTTTGTCTGTGTTTACAACCCAGTCGCCCAATGCGCGCCTGTCGTCAAAACGGTTGCCAAACCAGCCGTCATCAAGCACAAACATTTCAACACCGGCTTCTTTTGCTGCATCAGCAAGTTTGCAAAGCTTTTTTTCGTCAAAATCAAAATATGTGGCTTCCCAGTTGTTAATTACAATCGGGCGCGGCTTATCTTTCCATTCGCCGCGGCAAAGTCTTTCTCTATAAAGATCGTGAAAAGTGCGGCTCATTTCACCGAGTCCGTCTTTTGAATAAACCATTACAACTTCTGGCGCAACAAAAGAACAGTCCTTTTCAAGGTTCCAGCAGAAATTATACGGGTTAATTCCCATTGCAAGTCTTGTTGATTCAACAAAATCGACATCAACGCGTGCTAAAAAATTGCCGCTATAAACAAAATTAAACCCGAAAACTTCGCCCGTATCTTCGGTTGCGCCTTTTGACAGCAGAGCCACAAACGGATTCTGCTGATGACTTGAAGCACCGCGTCTGCTTTCAATGCTTTGCGTGCCAGGCACAAGTTCTTTAAGATAAACTTTCCGTTCGCGTGCCCACGCACCGGACATTTGAAGCATGTTAAAACTGCTTGTTGCAAAATCAACACACGCGCTCATTACTTTTTCAAGCTTTATTTTTTTATCTGTCTTGTTTTCAATTTCAACCCAACGGCATATAACATCACGTTCGTTCCAGACTGCATAAAAAAGCGTTACATAAACATCAAAAAGCACATCTTTCAGTTTAATTGCCAGAGTCTGAACTTCTGAATCATCAAGCGCATAAGTTGCAGGCAGCCCTTTTAAAGCCGGTTTTCCTTCCATTATGTTATGTGAAACATAGCGCAAGTCTAAAGCACTTGTGCCGTCGTTCAAATCAATTTCAACAGCAGACGGTCTAAAATCACTCAAACCGGCTGTGCCATATTCCTGCGGCACGGTGTCAAGCGAAAGATTGTGCGGATCAAGCCCTTCTGCAAGATTTATACCGCGGTCAACTTTCCATGCAGCACAGTTTTCGCTCCATTTTTCAACACGACGCCCCCATCCAGAATGAACAACGATGCCGCCATTCAAAACTGAAATAATATAGCTTGAATTTGGTGTATTCAGCAGAAAACCAAATTCCTTTTCTTTTCCTTCAAAAATTTTAACTGACATAATTTTTCCCCTTATAAATTGAACTTATCTAAAAAATGAAACCTTTAAAATTTTGCGTTTCAAAAAAAACATTTTTGAAATCATTTATATTCTTAATCAAAGCGTTTAAAAAGTCAAAGGCATTTCTAAAAAACATCATTCTTTAGAAATGCCCCATAAATTAACCGCAGAAACAAATGCTTCAAGTTTTAGATGTACACCATCAATATTGAACCGCGCACATTTGCAAAACCAAACTGCACACGTTTCAATCTGAAAATTGCGCTTTATTCAATTACGAAAGTTCTGCCTTCATAAAAGAAAATTGAATGTGCAAGATAACGGCGGACAGCTTCAAAAAGCACATGACGTTCAACATCTTTGCCCATTCTGATAAATTCATCAATAGAACGTGTATCATTTACGCGAATGACATCCTGGTAAATGATTGGTCCCTGATCAAGATCTTCTGTTGCAAAATGGCCTGTTGCACCAATAATTTTTACACCTTTGTGCCATGCCTGATGATATGGTTTTGCGCCTCTGAAAGCAGGCAAAAATCCGTGGTGAATGTTAATGCAGCGGTTATGCCAGCGTTCACAGAAATCTCCGCTCATAACCTGCATGTAACGTGCAAGAACAACAAGATCAATGTTGTACTGTTTCAAGATTGCTTCAAGATCTGCTTCGTATTCAGCTTTTCCTTTTGCAGGGTCAACCTGATAAAACGGAATATGGAATGAAGTTGCAATATGAGCCAAATCAGGATGATTTGAAATAATTACAGGGATTTCACAGTCAAGTTCGCCGTCTGCATATTTAAGCATAAGCTCATAAAGGCAGTGGCTTGTTTTTGAAACAAGAACGGCTACCCTTTTTTTTACAGCCATGTCAAAAACATGCCATGTCAAATTATATTTTGCTTCAAGCTTTGAAAAAGCTTTCTTAAAAGCTTCAAGCTCAAAAGAATCTGTCGCTTCGAATTTTATGCGGCAAAAGAACATATTAATATCAATAGCCGTATGTTGCGCAAGATTAAGAATATTGCCGCCATTTTCAGAAATACAACCACTTACAGCTGCAATAATGCAGTTCTGGTCGGCACAAGTAATTGTTAAAACATAAGTATTTGAATTCATGTTTTCAATATAACATAAACCGCAATCTTGTTAAACCAGTTTTCAGAATATTATACAGGTTGTTCAGCAGGCAAATAATCTTCTACCAGAAGCTTATAATCTAGATACTGAACATCGTATTTACCTTCGTGGATATAACCGCAAAGTCTGCTGTTAAAATAAATATCCGATGATTCAGGCTTCCTGGGAACGCAACTGGAATGATCTTACCGAATTCTTTAATTACCCTAAGGACATCCGCCGTGCCATTTACACAACAATGGCATTACAAAGAATTTTAAGTAAAAAAAACAGCAAAAAAAGCCGGAATTACAAGAGAAGGTCTTTATAAAGCTATATCGCCGAACGGCAATCCGGCTTTTTCTACAGTCTGAAACATACTTCATTCACTCGGCTACACACTTACACAAACCCCGACAGTAAAATAAACCGCTTACACAGATTATGCATGCAGCTATTTTCAGCTTGTGGATATAATTTACTCTGCCTCTACATAACTGACACAGCTTTTTTTAGTTCCATCTTTCCAGAAAGTATATTCATACCACTTTTCATAGCCTTCACTGGTTTTTGAATGAATTCTGTTTCCTTTACTGTCGTATTCATACCAGTAATCAATGCCGCTACTAGTTTTGTAATGAATCCAATTTCCTTTACTGTCGTATTCAATCCACTCTTCAGAGCCTCTGCTGTTTTTGTGATGAATTCTGTTCCCTTTACTGTCGTATTCATTCCACTCTTCATAGCCGTCGCTTTTTTTCCAATGAATCAAGTTCCCTTTACTGTCGTATTCAATCCAGGATTCAATGCCGCTACTGATTTTGTAATGAATACAATTCCCTTTACTGTCATATTCAAACAAACCTTCATAGCCGTCGCTGGTTTTGTAATGAATCAAGTTCCCTTTACTGTCGTATTCTTTCCACTCTTCATGGCCGTCGCTGTTTTTGTAATGAATCAAGTTTCTTTTACTGTCGTATTCTTTCCACTCTTCATAGCCGTCGCTTTTTTTCCAATGAATCAAGTTCCCTTTACTGTCGTATTCTTTCCACTCTTCAGGGCCGT
>JAZQNK010000028.1:0-17908 GCA_045627325.1 Treponemataceae bacterium
CACCTGCGCCGCCGCCGCCACCACCTCCACCGCAAGAAAACAGCAATGCTGTAGCTGATAGAATGGTGAAGAATTTATAAAAATCATACATCCGTGTAAATCTTTTCATAGGTTCCTTCCTATAAATACATTAACTTGATAAGCTCATTAATTTATCAAGTCTCCCATCCATATCCTGTTCAAAGTATAAAGTTGAATATCTAAAAAATCTCTAATAAATCTATTGTTTTTACATTAATTTACAAAACTCTAAAATCTACAATATCAACAATAATAGTGTTATGTTTAAAAATAAAAGCGTTATTTTTAACTTGTTTTTTTACAAAAGTAGTTTTAGAATAAATGTATGAGTCTTCATGAAAATACTGATTTTGGACGTAAAGTTTTTTTTCTCAATATGCCGCATGATTTTCAGCGTGATGTTGTTACTGATTTATTTAATAAAGAATATGAAGTTTATACAATAAATGACTTTCATCGTGCAAAACAAGTTCTGCGAAATTTCCCTGATTCAATATGCTTTATTTACGTTGATGATGGCATGACATTAAATGAATGGTTTAATTACATGTCAAGCTTTGAAGAAGATTCATTGCTTTCTACTATTTTTTTGGGCATTGTTTCTAACAAATTAGGTGATGCGCAGAAAATACATTTTTTGATGCAGTCTGTTGTGCCTGCTGGTTTTATTGCATTAAATCAGCCATATGGAGAATTGTTCAATCAGGTTAGAAGCATTCTTGATTTAAATGGTGCAAAAGGCCGCCGCCGTTTTATCCGTGCAGATTGTCAGGATGATCCTCGTGTCAGCGTTTTCTTTAATTTTGATGATGTGCGTTTTGCAATGAAGATAAAAGACATTAGTTCTGCAGGTCTTTCTTGTGTTGCAAGTGCCAAATATGCAGATTCCTTTAAAGTAAATATGCTTATAAGAGAATTTACTTTAACACTGCAGAGCAGAAGTTATAAATGCAGTGCTGCTGTCCTTATGGCTGCTGTAAAAGACAACGTTCTTACGCTTGTCCTTGTTTTTACTCAAAAAATTGGCACTTCTACAAGACTTGCCATAAAAGAATATATACGCAGCCATCTTCAGAGTAAGATTACCAAAAGTATTATCGAAACAGTTCCTGAATATACAGATTATACAGAAGCTGGAAAACAAAAATATGTTATATCAGAAAATGCTGCAAGTGAAACAGGCGTGACTGAAGCTGTTCTTGAAGAAGTTTCTGATTCTGAAGAAGACAAACAGGATGCAGCAGAAGCAGAATCTAAAGATGATGCTGAAAACCAGGATGAAGAATCTAAAACTGCTGAAGAAACTGTTTCTGATGAAAATGAAGCAGATAACGGTGCAGAACCGGAATCTTTAGACATTTCTCCTGAAAGCGAAACTGTCTAGTTTGTTCTGTTGTGCTTTGTTCTTTTTGCGGTATTTATATTACTGAAATTTTCCCATTGCTTATCTCGAATATCTGTTTTTGAAGCTTTTCTTTCTGCGCTTCTGGAACAATGCCTTTTATTGAGACGTTTTCTGTAAATGTTTCTGTTAAATTTTCAGTGTTGTTCTGTGCAAGAATAATTTTTATCTGGTCATATAAAGGGTAGGGTGTTTGAAATTCAAACTGAATTTTTGGCGTGCATTCTTCAAACTTGCATAGCTCAAGAACTGCCTTTGCTGAATCTCCGTAAGCTTTTACAAGTCCGCCTGTTCCAAGCAATGTTCCGCCAAACCAGCGTGTAACTGTAATCATAATGTTTGTGCAGTTTCTGCCTTTCAGCACTTCAAGAACAGGCCTGCCGGCTGTTCCAGACGGTTCTCCGTCATCTGAACAGCCAAGAACTTCTGCATTTAAACCTGAAATGAAAGCATGAACAACATGAGTTGCATCCTGGAATTTGCTCTTTTGCTGGCGGAGCAATTCTCTTGCTTCTGTTTGAGAAGTTACTGTAAATGCTTCTGCCAGAAACCGGGATTTTTTAATTTCAATCTCGGTTTTGGCATATTCAGTTAATATTCTCATTATTTAGAAGTCATATTTACAACGCCGTCCCATTCATCTGGAACACCAGCAACTTTCAGTTTTCTTGCTTTTTCAATATAAACCAAAGATGGCTGGTCGTCTGGCATAACTTTGAGAACTTTATTGAATTTATTCATTGCAGTGTCAAAATCGCGTGCAAGATATGTATCAAGTGCATCGTGGAAGAGTGAAACACCTTCAAGAACATTGTCTGGTGTTTCAGACTCAAGACCAATAATGTTATAAAGCTGAACTGGTTTATTGATACCGATAACGCGTACACGGTCAAGACGGCGTCCTACAAAGCCTGGACCTGCTTTATTGAATGTTGATTCAGAAGCAAGAATCCATGTGCCGTAAACTTTGTTTACACCTTCAAGACGGGCTGCAAGGTTTACGTCGTTGCCCATGATTGTATAGTTCATCTTAGATTCCGTGCCCATGTTTCCAACAACCATTGGACCAGAGTTAATACCAATTCGAGTCAAAAGTTCATTTGGAGCTTCGCCGCGGTCAAGAAGATATTTATTGATTTCAACTTCTGCCTGTTTCATTCGGATTGCACTCATAAGTGCACAGCGGGCATGTTCAGGGTTATCAACTGGTGCGCCATAGAAAGCGATAATTGCATCACCTTCAAATTTATCAATTGTTCCTTTATTTTGAAGGACAATGTCACTCATTCTGGAAAGGTAAACGTTCAAGATGTAAACAAGCTGAGTTGGTGTAACTTTTTCTGAAAGTGTAGAGAATGAACGGACGTCTGTAAAAATTGCAGTAAGTTCTTTTTCCTGTCCACCAAGTGCAAGTTTTTTCGGGTCTTTTACGATTTCATCGATAATGTCTCCAGAAAGATATGTCGAGAAAGCTTTTTTCAAGAAGTTTTTGTCTTTTTCTGACAATATAAATCTGGCAACTGTAATGCTGATAAAAATCAAAAGGTTAGAAGAAACAATTGGCAGAGATTCAATATAAATCTGGAATGTTATGAAAACAGCATATAAGCTGAAAATAACAACAACCATGATTGTAATACCGACGATAAGTCGGGAATTGAGCTTATTCAAACGTCTGAATACAAGTGCAAACAGATAGCTGATTATTAACATAAGAATCATTGAATAAGTCTTTGGAATCGGTGTAATGAATGACTGATTTACGATTGTGTTGTAAAGGTTTGCGTGAGTACCCATGTTTGCATAGTAACCAAAGAATGGAGTAACACCCAAATCTGTTGTTCCTACGGCATTGTTACCAATAAGACACATACAGTCTTTATACATTTTAACCAGACGTTCAAAGTTTTCATTGTAGATCTGATAGTCGTTGCTGAAAGCATCAAAATACTGCCGGATAAGCGCTTCTGTATCTGCGTATATTGTTTCATCGCCAGTTTCGGCACGTGCAGCAGCAAAATAATCAAATATTTCATTCTGAACGCTTTCATCATTAAGCATGTTCATATCACTGAAAAGCTCTTTTCGGCGGGCAAAATAATCATCAAAATCATTTCGCTCTTCATTCAAAAGCTGCTGCTTGATTGTTTCAAGTTCTTCATATTCATTTATGATATATTCAGAAATCTGGCAGAAATTGAAAGGCCAGTTTAATTTTGCAAGGTCGTTAAAAATAGAAATAATTGATTCTTCGCGTTTATCAATGTCATAAAGGAACAGAATTGAATCTGCTTTAAAACTTGTTTCAATTGGTGTTTTAACCCAGTTGATAAGCATGCAGCCGTGGCTGTCTAAAGGAATTTTGATGTCTGCGCGCTTGTTGCTTGAACCATCTGGTGAAAGTGCATTTTTTAAAACAAGCGAATGCCTTTTTCTTATAATCTGTTCCGGCTGCAATTGATGTATTAATGGTTCAAATACAAGTTCTGCTACATATTTTCCATTGTATTCAGAAAGAAGCTGATAACGGCGGCGAACACCATCTGAATCTACGACAACGTTTGGAAAGCCTGCACCTGCAGAGCTTTTCAAGAATGGTGTAATTGCCGGACCGATTCCGTAATCTCTGCGGAGGTTTTTTAATTCGTAAATATTATCTCTTTTAATTAAACCTTTCGGGTCAACAATATTGTTGTGCAGCATATTTTCATAGCAATATGCAATTGATTCTTCTGCAAGTTCTGTTTCTGTAATAACTTTACAGTAGTTGATTGTAAGATATGCATTGCCAAAATATTTTAATGCTTTTGCAAAATAATCATCGTTGTCGCGGAAAATGTTATCACTGATTGAATTGAACATATTGTTCATCAATGGAGAAAGATAATCATTGATTTGCTGACCAATTTCTGGTGCAGCACTTATTGGCAGTGATTTGCTTGCAATTGCCTGTGAAAAATCTGCAACGGAATTTGTTACTTCATTTTGCATTGCAGTATATTCTTTTGGCAGTTCGTTTTTTACGTAATCCGGGTTGACACCCAAAGCAGAGCGGTCAAGGTACTCAATATCGAAAACTGCTGATTTTGCGCCAACTTCGCGCAATCTTATAAGCATATTTGCCAGAATGTCACGGCTCCACGGGTAAGTTCCAATTTCTCCCATTGCCGGGTCATCAATAAAGGCCATTGAAATTTCTTTGCTTTGTGGAATTTCAGATTTCAGTTTTAAGTATAAATCGTAATATTTAAATTCAAGAGATTTAAAACCACTTGTCGAAGAAAGTGCAAATACTACTGCACAAACTGTAAATGCAATTACGTATTCAAGTTTGTTTGAAAGAAAGTCTTTTACTTTTGTACTGAATTTCTTTGTTTTTTCAACAACATTCGAAGTACTATTTTCTTCGTTTGCCATAAAAACTCTCCAAAATAAAAAAATCATGAAAGACACAAAAATTGTGCTTTTCGAGCTTGTTTTATATAGCCAAATTCGGCATGAATGAATTTTACATCGCTTTTATTAAAACTCGACACTCAGGTTATATAATTAAAGCAGTCCTATTATAACATATAACATTTATCTTACACAAAACATTTTCTGTTGAAAAACTGCTTTTTGTACGAATTTATAGATTTTTATGTTAATTTTTTTCTGTTTCTTCATGCGAATCCTGGCATTCTTCAATTTTTAGAATTTCAGGCTGCGAATCTGGGTATACATAATCTTGATAAACACAGGCTGTCATGAGCATTATGGATGAATAGACAAGGAAAATTAAAATTGAAGAAATAAAAGCTGCAAGGCTGCTTATTGTTTTGATGTTAAAAAGGCTTAAAACAAAAAGTGCTGCAAACAGTGCAAATATTTTGCCGGCGAACATTGCCCAGCTTAAAAATAAATCTTTGAAACTGGTCTTAAAAAGAGAAAGCGAAAACTGCTTTATTTCTTTTGGAGATTTTTCGCTCATGTCAAAAGCAAAAAACGGCAGAAACACAAACGGAAGGTTTGCCAGTAATGTTAAAGCAAAAAGACTGTATATAAATATAATGAATGGAAGCTCAATCTTGTCAATATTAAAATTTGTCATCATATTGTTTATGTCTTGGTTTAACAGTGAAATCACTGCAGCTACATTATATATTAAAAAAATTGAAATAATAAAAAAGCGTGCGTTTCTCAATGTTTTTCCAAAAGCCCTAAATGGAATGAACATATCTCCGAGAATTACACGTTCATTTCTTATAAGCTTTAAAAGAATGATGCAGAAACCGGAGTGAAAGGCAAAAAATCCTGCAAGCATTAAAATCATTGATACTAATAAAATTACTATGCAAAGTAAATCGTTAAGCATGATTAAATTAACTGACAAAACTAGCCAAAAGCTAATAGCAACCTGAACTAAAAGGTACATTGTAATTATTGCAAAAACAATTTTCTGATTATTCTTACGCTGAATTTCAAGGCACTGTGCTATTCTCTGTTTTACTTCCACATATTGCTCCTATTTTTTCTTAGGGTCTTTTGACGGTGTTTTGGCTGCTTTTTTTGTTTCTGCGGCAGAAGTTTTTGGTTTTGCTTCTGTTTTTACTTTTGCCGCTGGTTTTGTTTCCATTGTTGCAAGAGCAGATTTTGCTTTTGGTTTTGTTCCGGCTTTAGAGATGCTTGAAACTTTTGTCTGCGGCTTTTCTGCCTGCTTTACGGTGCGTTTCGCTTCCATTGTTGCAAGTGCAGACTTTACAGGTGCTTTTTCAATTTCATCCTGACCTAAATCAAGTTCACCTTGAATTGAAGTCATCTGTTTATCCGGTTCTATTTCAATTGAATCTGTTTCTTTTGCTGCAAGACGCACACCCTGAGCTTTTAAGCCTTTTTCTTCAAAAGACTGTGCCTTAAATGTTTCAGACAAGATTTTAAGGCGCGGCTTTGGTTCATATTTAAGTGTAAAACTGAATTTTTCGCGTGTGTCAACGTGCAGCAGCTCCATGCCGTCTGGAATAATTACATAGTCGCGGTTCATTATGTATTGTTCTATGCGGCATCTTTTAATAAAGACGTATTTTGTTTCAGGGTCTCTGTAGAAAATAGTGAAGAGCACTTTGTTCAGTTTTTCTTTTTCTGCATTTCCGCAGAACCACATGTTTTTGTCGACAAAGACTTTCTGCGGCACATCAAATATTGTATAAACGCCGGTTCTGCGCAGTGCAATAATTCTGTCGTAAGGACCGACTTTCATTATTTCGCGGCCGCCACTTACGTTTGTGCCCAAATAACCTGAATTGTCGTCGTAACGCAAAGAAATGTCGTGGCTTACGGCATCTTTTACATCGATTTTGCTGAATTTGGTTATTTTTGTCTGACGTGCAAAAAGTTTTGAGTCAATTGCTCTTGGGTCTTTTTTGCTGTCAAGTTTTGTAAAGCTTTTAATTTCTTCGAGCATTCCTTCAAGATATTCAACTGCACATTCTGTAAGATGCTTTAAGCGGTGTGCAATTTCCTTGAGGCGTGCATTAATTTCTTTGACCTGTTCCCTGTTTTTGTTGATGTCAAAAAGTGAAATGCGCCTGATTGGAATTTTCAAAAGATGATCAACATCTTCATCTGTTACTTCGCGGATCAGTTCATCTTTAAAAGGAATAAAACCGTCTTTTACTGCTTTTACGACAGTTTCAGCAGTTTTCATCTGTTCAATAGATTTATAGATGCGCTCTTCAATAAAAATCCGTTCAAGCGTTCTAAGATGAAGCTCTTCTGTAAGAGAACCTCTTTCAAATTCAAGCTCATCTTTTATTATGCCAATTAATTTCTGTGCATAATACTTGATGATTTCTGTTGCCGTCATTGCGACAGGCATATTGTCTTTTATGACGAGCATCTGACATGCAATTGATTTTTCGCATGCTGTACATGCATAAAGTGTTTTTTCTATGTCTTTCGCATAAACACCACGGGGCAGCTTGATTTCAATTTCACAATGGTCTGTCGTAAAGTCTTCAACAGAACTTATTTTGATTTTGCCGTTTTTGTATGCAGTGTCAATTGAATCAAGAAGCTCTTTGGAAGTTGTGTCTACAGGAAGTTCCGTAATGACAATGCGCTTTTCATCGCTCATGTCAAATTTTGCTCTTGTTATTATTTTTCCGTTTCCGTCATTGTAATTTGAAACATCGATTAATCCTCCTGTTGGAACATCAGGATAAATTTCGAAAGGTTCATTTTTTAGGGCTTTTATTTCTGCATCAATAACTTCTTTTAAGTTATACGGCAGAATCTTTGTAGACATTCCGACAGCAATTCCTTCGGCGCCACCAATGAGCACAACTGGAATTTTTGCACGAAATACAATCGGTTCTTTTCCTCGTCCGTCGTAACTTGGAATATATTCTGTAATATTTGGATTATACAGAAACTTTTTTGCAAGAGGGTGCACGCAGCATTCAATATAACGCGAAGCAGATGCGCCGTCGCCTGTAAAAATGTTTCCGAAGTTTCCCTGCCGTTCAATAAAAATGCCTTTGTTCGCAAGAACAACAAGGGCTGCTCCAATTGAAAGATCTCCGTGCGGATGATATTTCATACAGTCACCGACAACGCCTGCGACCTTGTGCATTCGTCCGTCGTCAATTTGAAAAAGCGTGTGCATGATGCGCCGCTGTACAGGTTTTAAACCGTCTTCCAGATCTGGAATTGCGCGGCTTCTTATAACATAACTTGCATATTCGATAAAATTCTTGTCAAAAATATTCTTTACAAATGCCATGGTTCTTCCTTAAACGTCAATGTCTGCATTGCCAAGCAGATGTTCTTCAATAAAAGTGCGGCGCTCCGGTGTGTTTTTGCCCATATAAAAAGCCAGAAGCTGTGGCACAAGCTTCAGCTGACTGATTTCAACTGGTGTAAGGTGAATTGTTTCTGGCGAGATAAAATCTTTGAATTCAGATGGACTGATTTCACCAAGACCTTTGAATCGTGTTGTTTCGCATGCAGCTCCAAGTTTTTTTTGTGCTTTGTCGCGTTCATCTTCTGAATAGCAGTACATGTTTTCTTTTTTATTTCTGACCCTGAAAAGAGGTGTTTCAAGAATGAAAACGCGGCCACTTGTAACAAGTTCTTCAAAATAGCCAAGAAAAAATGTCAGAACAAGATTTCTGATGTGGAAACCGTCGTTATCAGCATCAGTTGCAATGATGATTTTTGAATATTTAAGGTTTTCAACATCAGTTTCTATGCCAAGTGCCATCATAAGTTGATAAAGCTCGTCATTTTTATAAATGTCGCTCTGTTTGCGCCCGTACATGTTCTCTGGTTTTCCGCGCAGACTGAAAATTGCCTGGTAATTTGCATCTCTTGAATGGGTCATTGTTCCAGAAGCTGAATCGCCTTCTGTGATGAAAATCATCGAATTTTCGCCTTTTTTTCCATCCTGAACATGATATTTGCAGTCTTTCAGTTTTGGAATGCGTATGCTGATTCGTTTTGCAGCTTCTTTTGCTTCTTTTTTAACAGAATTCAATTCTGTTCTAAGCTTTTCGTTTGCTTCAATTTTCTGCTGAAGCATTTTTGCAGCTTCGCTGTTGCGTCTCAGCCAGTTGTCAACGGCAGCTTTTGTTTCTGGCACAATCCATGCGCGCACGTCTGTGTTGCCAAGCTTGTTCTTTGTCTGGCTTTCAAAAACAGGTGCCTGCACTTTGACTGTAATTGCAGCAGTCATGCCTTCGCGGACGTCTTCGCTTTTGTAGTTCTTCTGAAAAAAGTCGTTGACGCCTTTTAAGAAACCTTCTTTGAAGGCAGAAAGGTGAGTGCCGCCGTCGCTTGTGTATTGTCCGTTTACAAAAGAAAAATAATTTTCGCCATAAGCGTTTGTGTGTGTAAATGAAAATTCCAGCTGTTTTCCGCGGTAATAGCCGAGCGGATAAATTGAATCGTCATCAATTTCTTTATTCAAAAGGTCAAGAAGACCGTTTTCGCTTACAAAGCTCTGTCCGTTAAAATTGAGTGTAAGCCCGGCGTTCAGATAAGCATAATTCCAGATTCTTTTTTCAAGGAATTCCATGTTGAATGCAAAGTCACCAAAAACTTCTGTGTCTGGTTCGAATTCAACATATGTTCCGTCTTTTACGCCAGGTTTTGTGCTGCCTTTTTTTTCGCTTTTTAAAACACCGCGCTCAAAAATTGCTTCGGCGCATTTGCCTTCGCGAACAGCAATAACTTTGAAATAGCTTGAAAGTGCATTTACGGCTTTTGTGCCGACGCCGTTTAGACCAACAGAAAACTGAAAAACTTCGTCGTTATATTTTGCACCTGTGTTGATGACAGAAACACATTCAACAAGTTTTCCTAAAGGAATGCCTCGTCCATAGTCTCTTACACGGACACGGCGGTCTTTTACTTCAATATCAATTGTTGTGCCGTTGCCCATAATAAATTCGTCAACGGCGTTGTCTATAACTTCTTTTAAAAGAATATAAATGCCATCATTCTGGTTCGAACCGTCTCCGATTCGTCCAATGTACATTCCCGAACGCAGACGTATATGCTCAAGGGAACTTAATGTCTTGATTTTTGATTCATCATAATTAACTGTTTGTTTTCCACCCATATTATAATTGTAACATATTTTTTATTTCCATGCAAACTGCAAGTAAAATTAACATTTAAAGGGTGCAACATTAATCTGATTTGGCGGAAAGCTAACAAGCTGATAGCCTTTCGCCAAATCAGCCTAAGAATGTGATTAACCCAAAGCAAAAACCAAACTGATGAGAATTGGTGCAACAAGTAACATGGATTCCTTTTTTAAGTTCATACAGTAAAGTTCTGTATAGACTTAAAGCATTTACTGCACCAAAGGTTGTTTAACTTTTACGTATTTTACCCAACGAATTTCATCTATCTGCACAGCTTCACCCGGCAGACTGTCAAAGAATTCTTTTGCATCTTCATCACGTGTATTATTAATTTTTTCACCAGAATGTTCTGGAAGGGTTTCTATTAATCTTTCATACTCTTCTGCATGAGATATTATATATTCAATATCTTTCGTTTTTATAATATTTTCATAATCATTTTTAGCACCAAAATATTGATTTGTATCAGCATTATACCTGCATTCCCAAATTTGATATTTTCCAAAACCATATATTCTAGTTAAAGCATATTTTCCCGGTTCTAAATATTTAACTTTAAAGTGAAATTCCAATCCTGATTTTAGATAAAGCAATACAGATATTCTGGGAAAATGCTCTTCATCTGTTGCAATAACTTTTTCTACATTTTCATTCGCTTCAAAATATTCACATGTCGGAGAACGAACATTTCTATTATCATCTTTCATTCCAAATGCATAAATTATATATACTATAAAAATAAAAAGCAGAAATAATAAAACATTCTTTTTTTTCATATTATCATTAATCCTTTATTAAAAATTTTTCTTGCTCTGTTACAAAAAAATATAATGGAACTATTGAAATTTTTCTATACTATTTGAAAATAAAAGTTAAAAGCGGTTGCCGCCTGTGTATTTAAAATAATTGTCAAAGAAGAGTTTTATAAAATTTGCAAAGAAAGCCTATAAGGAATGCTTTAGATAAGCTATAAATTTCATTGAAGTTTTTTTTTCATGGTGCTATATTACGCTTAGCTTACAGATTCTGTGCGTAGTTGTAAAAGTTAAGGCTATCAGTTTTGACGATAGCGGCGAAATATTTGTATATTTTATTATGAAAATTGATTTCTGCCGTTCATGGCTCAACGCTGTCACGGAATTTTATGGGAGTAATGAAATGAAAAAGGTTTTATCTGTTATTCTGTGTGTTGCTGCAGCTGTTGTGCTTTTAGCCGGCTGTGCAAAAAAAGCACCTGAATCGGCAACTGTAGAAATCTGGCACACATATAACGGTGCACAGAAGGCTTTTCTTGAAGAAGCTGCAGAACAGTTTAATGCTTCTCAATCTGTTTATACTGTCAAAGTGCTTGCACAAGATTATTCTGGTTTTGCAGATACAGTTTATAATGCTGTTGCAAACAAAATTGGTCCAAGCATTATTTTTAATTATGGTTCAACAGCAATTGATTATGCTGCAGAAGGCCTTGCAATTGATATTAACAGTTATATCAAAGAAGACCTTAAAAAAGGCGACAGGACAATGCAGACTATAATTGATTCTTTGCCGGAAGCTATGAAAACTGATGTTTTGGGCTTTGCTGACGGCGGAATTTATTATCTTCCTGGTTGTACGACTGGTCCTGTTTATTTCTATAATAAAACACTTTTTGATGAACTTGGCTTGAATCCTCCGAAAGACTGGAAAGAGCTTGAAACAGTTTCTAAAACAATTTATGAAAAAAAAGGAATTGCCGGGTTCCATTCTGATGGTCTTGTTGATAACATTCAGGCTTTAATAATGCAGAATGGAATGGGCTACATTGATATTGCAAACAAAAAAGTCTTGTTTACAGAAGATGGTCTTGCAGAAATTTATAAATGGTATGCAGACTGCTGTAAAGCAGGCTGGTTTGAATTTAACCCTGTCGGAAAATACGCTTCAGAAGATCTTGCAACTGGAACAATTGCCGCATTCAGCGGTTCATGTGTAAATGACCAGTACATTCAGATGCTGAACGGTGCAGAACTTGGAATGTCGCCTTGGATTGCTTCTTCTAACGGTGTTTCGTTTTATACTGCATGGAACCGTGGACCGATTTTTTTGACACGTTCTCCTGCTGTTGACCGCGGTGCATATGAATTTGCAAAGTTTTTCCTTTCAGATAAAATGAATGCCGGCTGGGCAAAAGCAAATTCTGCACTGGTTCCATACGGCACTTCTGAAAAAACTTCTGAATATCAGGAATATATAAACAATCTGCCGGAAACTTCTGCATTGCCTTGTGTTCAGGCAAATATGGCTGCAAGTGGTTCTTTTCCAAATGTAAAGGGTGGTGCTCAGATTAGAAATATTCTTGTTGAATATTTGAACAACACTGTTGACGGAAAAATGACAGCCCAAGAAGCTGCAAAAGCTTGCATTGCAGATTGTAATAAGGCATTAAACGACTGATGAAAGTTACGCTTAAAAATGTAACTAAAAAATTTGGTGAAACTGTCGCTGTAAAGGATTTTTCCGCAGAGCTTACTGACGGGCATTTAATTTGTCTTTTAGGTCCAAGCGGATGCGGAAAATCTACGATTTTGAATATGCTCTGTGGAATTGTTGATGTTACACAGGGCAATATTTATTTTGATGAAGAAGAAGTTACAGAAATACCTTCGGATAAACGTGGAATCGGCATGGTTTTTCAGAATTATGCGCTTTATCCGCATATGACAGTTTTAGAAAACATTGCTTTTCCTCTTGAAGTTCAAAAAATTCCCAAAAAAGTGCGGAATCAAAAAGCTTTAGAAATTGCAAAGCTTGTTCATGTTGACAGTTTAACAAAGCGCTATCCGTCTGAACTTTCTGGCGGTCAGCAGCAGCGTGTTGCAATAGCCCGTGCTCTTGTAAAAAATCCAAAGCTTCTGCTGATGGACGAACCTCTTTCAAATCTTGATGCAAGGCTCAGGCTTGAGATGCGCGAAGAAATCAGGCGGATTCAGCAGGAAACTGGCGTTACGACTGTTTTTGTTACACACGACCAGGAAGAAGCAATGTCGATTTCTGATTCAATTTTATTGATGAAAGATGGTGTTTTAATTCAAAGCGGTCTTTGCCAGGAACTTTATAAAAATCCGAACTGTAAATTTGTAGCCGAATTTTTAGGAAATCCTCCTGTAAACAAAATTGAGCTTAACGCAGAAGAGTTAAAGAAAAACGGGAATGCTGAAATCCTTGCGCTTTTAAAATCGCTTTGTGAACCTGCTGTTTTTGAAAACAAAAATCTTACTCTTGCAATAAGACCAGAAAGTTTTGTTTTATCAAACAGTTCTTCTGCTTCGTTTGTTTTTAATTCAACTGCAAAACGAATTTCTCAAATGGGCAAAGATAATATCGTTTATTTTGATTTTTTCGGAACAGAAGTCCGAGGTTTTTCAAACAATGATGAAGATTTTTCTGCCGGCGATGAAATAAAAATAAGTTTGAAAAAACATGGTGTTTTTCTTTTTGAAACAGAAACTGGAAAGAGGTTAGTGTGAAATTTTCTCTTAAACGGCGGAATCTTTTTAATAAAACTGAGCCATTCATTTATCTTTTTCCTTTTCTGCTTTTTATTTTGATTTTCACAGTTTATCCTGTAATCAATGTTTTTCTGCTTTCTTTTAAAAACAATTACAGCTATCTTCGACAGACTTATGACGGATGGAGCCTGCAGAATTATAAAGAAGTTTTGTCTGATGCAAAATTTACACAGGCGCTTATAAACACTTTGCTGTATGTAATTTTTGTTGTGCCTTTAAGTACTGCAATTGCAATTGTTTTTGCAACGTTGCTCAACAAAAAGCTTGCAGGTTCAGCAGTTTTTCAGACTGCGTTCTTTATGCCCATGGTAACTTCAATTACTGCTGTGGGGCTTGTCTGGCGGTTTATGTATAACCAGAATTATGGAATCATAAACTTTGTTCTTTCTAAATTTGGCATAGAAAAAATCGGGTGGGTTACAGATTCTAAATGGTCTTTGGTTGCTTTAATTATTTTTGGAATCTGGAATATTCTTCCGTTTACAATCATTATTTTATTGAGCGGACTGCAGAACATAAACGAACTTTATTACACCGCCGCAAAAGTTGACGGTGCAAAACCGCTTAAAATCTTTTTTAGAATTACTGTTCCGCTTCTTTCTCCTACGATTTTTCTTGTCTGCATTATGAATACAATTTCGTGTTTCAAGGTTTTCAGCGAACTTTATCCGCTGTTTAACGGCAAACCCGGCCCATACATGAATCTTTATACTGTTGTTTATTATATCCGCTATGCCATGATGGAAAAACGAAAATATGGCTATGCAAGCGCGGCGGCTGTCATTCTGTTTTTATTCATTATGTGCTTTACATTTATTCAGCTTTTATTAAAAAAGCGCATGAAAAAAAAGGGACTGTAATAAGATGAAAAAGCAGTTTTCAGATGGAATTATTTATCTTGTTTTGATAACCGGCGCCTTGATGATGGTTTTTCCGTTTATATGGATGGTGCTTTGTGCTTTTAAAACAAGTGCAGAAGTAATAGCATTTCCGCCTGTGTTTTTTCCTTCGCATTTTAATTTTGATAATTTCAAAAAAGCTTTTTCTATGGCACCGTTCGGCCGTTATTTCGTAAATTCAATTCTGGTTATGATTGCTTCTGTTGTTTGTACAACTTTTACTACGATTCTGGGTGCTTTTGCTTTTAGCCGTTTAAAATTTCCAGGAAAAGAAATAATTTTTGCAGTTCTTCTTAGTCTTATGATGATTCCTTTCGAAATGCTCATCATTACAAATTATACGACAATCGTAAAAATTAACCTTTATAATACTTTGCCTGCTTTGGTTCTGCCGTTTGTAAGCAGTATTTTTTATACATATATTCTAAAGAACTTTTTTGATACTGTTTCAGACAGCCTTTATTATTCAGCCAGAATTGACGGTGCTTCAAACTGGAAATATTTGTGGCGGATTATGGTTCCTCTTGCGAAGCCTTCACTTTTTACGATAATTCTGCTTAATGCTTTGTCGTCGTGGAACAGTTTTATGTGGCCTTTGTATATAACTTCAGATTTTCATTCAAGAACATTGCCGTATGGTCTGCAGGTTTTTACAACCGAAGCCGGAAGTTATCCTGAACTGCTGATGGCTGCTTCTTCTGTAATTGTTTTGCCGATGATTGTCCTGTTTGTTTTTGCACGAAAATATATTGTTTCTGGTGTAAGCCGCGGCGGTGTAAAAGGTTAAGTTTGGGGTTCTGCAATTAATTTTGCAGACTGACGGTGTTTTTGTAAAAAAAAGTGGAACGTTTGTCCGTGCAGAAAGCAGGCGGCAAAAATAATTATTTTGCTTCTTAAATTTTTGCAGTGTGTAAATTGTCTTTGAAAAGTGAAGTTGCAATAGACTTTCTGCCGTAAGTCTTTACCATTGATGATTTATTATTTATAATAAGCCATGTTTTCTAAAGGTTCTATTGTCATTTATAAAAATCAGCCGGCTGTTATAAGCGAATGTGGCGAAAAATATACAATTCAGTATGCAGCTGGTCCAAAATTGCAGACAGCAACACAAAGTGTAAGACAGAAAGACATAATATTATTGTGCAGTTCTGCTTCCGGTTTGATTCAGCCAAAAGAACTGCTTTGTCAGGTTGAGCCTTTTTTGAAAATGTCAGAAAATTATTTTGAACAGGCAAAAGAGACAGCTGAACTTTTAATTTCAGACGGAAATGCAAACACATCAATAAATGATTTGGCTGAGCTTGTTTTTGGTGAATATTCGGCCGAAAAATCTTGGGCTGTTTACTGCTATTTTCATTCTTCACCTTTATTTGCAGAAATATTGACGCCGGACGGTGTTTTTTATACGTGCCGCAGTGCAGAAGAAGCTGCTGAAATTATGCGCAAGGCTTCTGAAAAAAACAGCGAAGCCTTGATTAAAGAAGAATTTTTAGCAAGATTAAAAGCAAAAAAAATAAAACTTCCAGATGATGCAAGATTCATGCAGGAAATTGAAGCATTTGCGCTTGGCAAAAGTTCAAAATCTAAAATTTTAAAAGATGCAGGCTTTGCAGAAACAGACGAGAATGCACACAAAGTGCTGCTTGATACTGGTTTTTGGGCTTATTATCGGAATCCTTTTCCAACGAGGTGGGGGCTTTCAATGCAGTCTGCAACAGAAATGCTGAGCCATCCGCCTGTTGAAGAGCGGACAAAACTTGATGCAGTTTCTTATGCAATAGACAATTCATGGAGCTCTGACCCTGATGATGCTGTCTGTTTTGACGGAACTTATTTATGGGTACATATTGCAGACCCTGCAAGTACTGTTCTGCCAGACACAGATATAGATATTTCTGCACGAAACAGAGGTGCAACACTTTATATTCCAGAAGGTGCTGCAAGAATGCTTGCGGAAGAGTCTTTGGAAGATTATGCCCTTGGACTGCAGGAATGGTCAAATGCGCTTTCTTTCAGGCTTTTGCTTGATGAAAACGGAGCAGTAAAAGAGACTGCTGTATTAAAAACAAGCATAAAAGTTAAACGGCTTACATACGCAGAAGCTGATGCTCAGTGTGATTCAAAAGAATTAGCACCATTGTTTGATATTGCAAAACGAAACATTGAAAGGCGAAAAAATAACGGTGCTGTTTTTATAGAACTGCCGGAAATTCACATTTCTGTTGAAAAACAATCCGAAAAAGACGAGCCTTTGATTTCTGTTAATCAGTTGACTTCTACAAAATCGTCTGCAATGGTGCGCGAAATGATGCTGCTTGCGGGCGAGGGCGCTGCACGGTTTGCGTTTAAAAATAATATTCCGTTTCCGTTTGTGTGCCAGGAAGAACCTAATATTCCAAAAGATTTGCCGGATGGGCTTGCTGGTCAATATAAACTTAGAAGATCAATGCGTGCGCGCAGCGTTTGCGTTACGCCTTCAAATCATGCAGGTCTTGGTCTTGGAATGTACAGTCAGGTTACAAGTCCTCTTCGCCGTTACAGCGATCTGGTTGCACACCAGCAGTTACGGGCTTTTATTGACGGAAAAACGATGCTTGATAAAGATACTGTTCTTGAAAGGATTTCTGCAGGCGATGCTGCAGCTTCTGCTGCTGTAAAAGCTGAAAGAAAAAGCAATCTGCATTGGACTTTGTGTTATTTAAAGCAAAATCCAGACTGGACAGGAACAGGTGTTATTGTTGAGATTAAAGACAATAAAGCTGTTGTGCTGATTCCAGAACTTGCTTTTGAAACGCAGGTTGCATTGCCGTCTGGAGCAGAACTTAATCAGAATATTCAAGTTATTCCTGCTAATATTGATATTCCAAAACAGCTGATTACTTTTAAAATAAAATAAAACTTTTCTTGTTCTTTTAAAAATTTCTATTCTGCATTTGAATGTGTAAAGTAATTTATTTTTCTTGTGTTATTCGTGTTTACAGAAAATACGTACACAGATAAAAAAAAGCCTGCTGCAAAGATGCAACAGGCTTTTCTCTTTAATCTAGAATTAATTACTCAGCAGCAACTGTTTCACAGATGTTGAGTTCTGTATCTTTATCAAAGAATTTGCCTTTTTCCATAACTGGTGAGAAGTTAACTGTTTCACCAATTGTGTACTTGTTGTCTGGAGAACAACGAGCAGTCAAAGACTGTGTCTTTGTTGTCAAGAACAAGTTTGTTTCAGCACCGAGTGGTTCAATAACAGAAACTTTCATCTGCATATTGTTTGACTGAACTGGTGTCTTGTTGAAAATAAGGTCTTCTGGACGGATACCGAAGTAAACTTCTTTTCCGATGTAAGCCATCAAAGCCTGTGCCTGTTCTGGTGTAGGAACAACTTCGAATGTACCTTCATCAGCAAGGAGCTGT
>JAZQNK010000029.1:0-3373 GCA_045627325.1 Treponemataceae bacterium
CCAAATTTCTATCTGCAAAAAAATGACGAACCTCGACGCAGAGCGTTCGAGGTATCGTCGTTCTAAAAGGAAATTGCACTCCAGGTCCAATACCCTTCATACGACGCAGAGCGTCGGGGTATTGAACCCGTCGGCGCGAATAAAATTTATGAACTTTTTTAACAAAAATGATTATGCAAAACAAATGACTATTATACTAAATTGAAATATTTGTAAAGGAGTTTTTTGTGTTTATCTGGAGGGAACTGAAAGATTTTGCTTTGCAAATTTGTGCAAATTTGTGCAAAATTTGCAAAGCAAGGAATGTCTGTTTGTACCAAAAACTGCAGCAACAATCCAAATACGTTTTCACGTTATTTTGCAATAAGCCTGTTCAAGCCTTCTGCAGCATCTTTTGCACGATGCGCAAGCTGCTGCAATGCAGTTGTCTGCTCTTGAAGCGCCCTGTTTCTTGCATTCATATCAACAACAGTTTCTTTTGCCTGCTGTGCAACTTCAGCCAGTTCATTCATATTTGAAGAAGCCTGCTGCGAATATGCATACTGCTGGTCTGTTTCTTCTTTTACTTTATTTGCAGAATCAGACATTACGACAGTTGCCTCTGTAATGCGCTTGCCTGCACGACGCTGAACCTGCATGCTTTCAACAGATTCATTAATCTGTCTTGCAGAACCAGCCGCTTCAGCAGAAACTTTGCCAAGAGCATCTTTAACCCTAAGACTCAAATCAAAACTGCGGCCAATACTTTCATCAATCTGAGTAACGATATCTTTGATTTTTTCAGCCTGCGTGCTGCTTGCTGCAGCAAGAGTTTTAATTTCGTGTGCAATAACACCAAAACCTTTGCCGCTAATGCCGGCATGAGCTGCTTCAATTGAAGCGTTCATGGCAAGCATGTTTGTCTGCTGTGCAAAGTCTGTTACAATCTGGACGACACCAAGAATCTGTCCGGAAGAATCTTTGATAGATTCCATTGCTTCTACAAGCTGGGCAACATCGTTTGAACTGGCCTTTGTAAGGTCGCCCAAAGAACTAGAAAATTCTGCCGCAGCATTAATTGCATCTGCAACCTGATTAACACCGTCAATCATCAGTTTTGTTTCTTCTACGGCTTCAGACATAACGTTTGTTTCAGATTGAACTTCGCTTGTAACATGATGAACAGATTCAACAAGATTGCCGAGAGCTGATGAAGTGCTTTTTACAGCATCATTCTGTTTTTCAATAAAGTTTCCGATATTTTCAGCTTCTTTTACAGACAAATCAACAGAACTGGCAACTTTTACAACAGATTCATCAAGTGCAGATGAAATTTCCATTGTTTCTGCAGAAAGTTTAGCCGCAGCCTCAAGAACTTCGTTTAATTTATCTTTCTGCTCAGACGTTGTCTTTATATAATCAGAAACTTTTGCTTTATTCTGCAGGTTTTCGACAGCAACAACAAAGAACATTGTAGCATCAATAAAGAAGAACGAAAAACCTTGCAGCCATGCAAAAGGAACTGCACCACGAATCTGATAGACAATATCATAAATGCCAAAACAAAGACCGATTGAAACACCCAAAAGGATTTTGCGTGCATTTTTTGTATGCGAAAGTGCAGCTTTTATCAAAACATAATAAAGGTAAATAATTCCGGCAAAAATCGGAATAAGCGAAATCGTAAAAATCTGTTCATGCATCAAAAGATCCTGTGCACAGTAAATATATGCAACAGAAACCAGAAATAGAATGCCAAGAACAATTGCACGAAGCTTTTTATATGGAAGCTTAAAGAACTGCCTGATAAAAATCGTAATGCACCCTACACTATAAACAAGGCAAAGCCTTGAAAATGAAAGCTGCCATATAAACGGAATGAATGTTACATCTGTAGCAATATCAAAAAAGTAAATGGCAATTGTAAACAGCGTAATAGAAAAAGAACGGCTCGCTTTTTCACTTTTGTCTGAAATATACTGAAATACAAAATAAAGACCTAAGAAAAGACAGACAGCAGCCATCATAAAATAGACTGTAGTATTAAAGAAACCCTGGAACAGGAATGTCTTGTAATAACGGGCTTTATCAACAAGATAAAACTGCTCAAAAGTTCCATGTGATGAAGCAGCCTTGCATCTAATTGAAACTTCGATGGCTCCATTTTTTATAAATGCAGGCGGAATATAAACCAAAGTATTTGCAACATGCGATACATTAAACTTTGGTTCAATCGTTCCATGGTGCCCCATAAGAACACCATTTACATAAATTTCCAATGCAGCAGTACAGCGCCCAAGTTCAAGATAAAATTGCTGATTTTTGAGCGAATCAGGAATTTCAATTCTAGATTTTAACCAGAACATATCAGATCGTCCGCCTACAGAAACAGGACTTGGAAGCCTGATATTTTCCCAAGATGAAACACTCGAAAGAGGAAGTACTGCCCAGCCTATATCATCTCCATAACATAATTTCCATGAAGAATTAACAGGTTCCATCAAATCTTTTGCAGAAACCAAGCCTACAGAAAAAACGCTAATTATAAGACATAAGAAAAATATTTTTCGCATTTTCATGTTGAAATTTTACCATATAAAATTTAATAAGTCGAGAATAAAATTCTTTTATGTCAATAAGCGACAAAGTTACACAATTCGTATCTTTTGTATAAAACAAAGCTGGAACTGCTAAAAACTGTATAATTTCCAGCATTTTTATAAGTTGTGTCATGTAATAAATATGAATTTACTAAATCTTTTTATATATAAAAGGTTTTTTTTATGTTATACTGTCACTATCTGTAAAAACGAGGATTCAACATGGCAAAAGCAAAAAAAACTGTCAGTTTCGAAGATGCACTTTGGGGTGCTTGTGATAAATTACGTGGGACTGTTGAGCCTGCTGAATATAAGCATGTTGTTTTAAGCCTTATCTTCTTAAAATTCGTAAATGATAAATTTGAAGCGCGCCGTGCAGAACTTGTGGCTGAAGGTAAAGAAAAGTATCTTGATGTTCAGTCTTTCTACACAATGAAAAATGTTTTCTTTTTGCCAGAAGAAAGCCGCTGGTCATTCATCATGCAGAATGCTAAACAGAATGACATTGCATTAAAAATCGATACAGCATTAAATACAATCGAAAAACAGAATCCTTCACTTAAAGGAGCTTTGCCGGATAACTATTATTCTCGTCTTGGAATTGATGTTTCAAAACTGGCAGCTCTTCTTGATGAAATCAACAATATTCAGACAAATGCAGATAAAGAAAACGACATTATGGGTCGTGTTTATGAATACTTCCTTACAAAGTTTGCCCTTCAGGAAGGTAAAGGAAAGGGAGAATTCTATACTCCAAAATCTGTTGTAAACTTGATTGCCGAAATGATTGAGCC
>JAZQNK010000030.1:0-8463 GCA_045627325.1 Treponemataceae bacterium
TCAGCATCTGTTTAATAAGACCCTGAAACCAGTTCAGGGTGGCACCTTGTACAAGTAATTAAATAAACCGGTTACGAGTTCTGCAACGCAAAATCTCGCCGCTATCAGCTGTGCTGATATCCTTTTGCCGAATAAGCCCAAAGTATGTGAATAAAACCTTGCGAAAACAAAACCCGCGGGGCTGACTAAAAAGAATTGTCATGCCAAATTTAGTTCGACATCTATGCTATATATAGCAAGATTCTTACCAACTTCAGGATTACACTATATATTAAACTACTTAGACAACCTCATGTGCTTTATGCAAATTCTAAATTTAAGATATTTTCTTCTTTATCTATTATAAAAATTAACATTTTAAATTTTTCTACTTTCAATTATGTCATTCATCTGCTAGAATAGTCTGCATGAAAAGGCATTTTTTTCATCTGCGTTTTACAGCATTTCAGAAAGTTTTATTAACTATTTGTACTCTCATTCTTTTGACAGCTGTTTTTGTTACTGCATATGTTTTAACATCGCATCCAGAAAGGATCGGGGCTGGCTTAAGGAAAATCGATCCTGAACCTGTAAAAATTGAAAAAAAATCTGGCAGCAAAACGACTGTTTATTCTGATATTGGCAGACTTCGTGCCATTACAGCAGACATTCCGCCTGTATCTTTGATTGTAACGCCGTTCTTTACATTTCCGACAACAGACCAGGCTTTTTTTGAAGAATTGGTTCAAAAAAAACGCCGCTTAAGAAGTGTAATTCTTGATTATTTTGCACTCCATTCAAAAGACGAACTTTTGAACATTGGCGAAGCCAAAGTAAAGCAGGAACTTATTGAAAAATTAAATGCTGAGCTTATGCTCGGCAAAATAGACGTACTCTATTTTAATGAATACATTTTCTTGAACTAACGCTGCCAAGGAGGGTGCGTCATGTCGGTAAAGTTTCATCCACAAATTGTTCTCTATGGCGAAAACATAAAGCCTCGTGAATGGAGCTATAACAATAGAAGCGAGCTTTGCTTTTTCAGCCAGTCTGATGAAAAAGGCGACTGGGATCAGCGCTTCAGTCGTTACAGAACATTAGGCCGGGCTGTAATTGATGTATATCCTGGCAATTTTACACGAAAATCCATAACAGACATTATTCAATATTACGAAAAAATTACAGAAAAAGGCGAAGAAAAGCTTGGAATAGAAAAAAAAGAATTTATTCTGTTTATTGAAACAGATACAAGTCTTCCAAGTGTAAATTTTGAAGCACAGGATCTTTCGTTGATAAGCAGCCATTTTCCGGAACTGCAGTTATCATTTGTGCCTGCACAAGCCCAGTCTTAAACTCCTCAAGGGTTTCTGCAACCTTTTGTAAAAAGCAGTGTCCAATTCTATAGAAGGATAAATAATCATGAATTCATTTACAGAACCGGCTGCACAAATCATTGTAGCTTTAATTCCAATCGTAGGCATTTTTATTGGCGGCGTCGTCGTTTTCTTTTATCTGCTCTGGCATCATCGACAGACAATGTTTCAGCTTAGAAACGGAACATATACACCGCAGAATATTAACATGAAAAGCCTTTCTTTACTTGCAGGACTTCTGCTTTGCAGTGTCGGGCTTATTCTTACAGTAATTTTTTGCATTATTGACGGACTGTCTTATTCTTTATTGGGCGGACTCCTTCCGCTTGCTCTTGGAGTTGGTCTTTTAATCTATAACAGATTAAACTAAGACAGTTTCAAAGTTTTTAGAACAAATAAATTAAGCAGAGGCTGTTTTGTCCTTCTTTAGCCGTGTAATCAATCTTCCATCTCAAATTGCAGACGCAGTTGAGCTTGTACTTATTAAAGCTGCAGGCGATGGAGATGCACGTGCATTTGCAAAACTTGCAAGCAAATACGAACAGCGTCTGCGCATTTTTGGCATGAGCTTCTTTAAAAACGAAAGCGACTGCGATGACTTCGTTCAGGATGTTTTTATAAAAGTCTTTACAGGTTTAAAGTCTTTCCGTGGAGATTCACAGTTTTCTACATGGCTTATGCGCATAGCCTATAATACAGCAGTAAATGCCGTAAACCGCAGAAAAGAATATCTTTCAATTCCAGAAGACTACGAAATTCTTGATACGACGACAAACCCGGAAGAAAAACAGCTTAAAGAGTTAACAAAAGAAGTCATAAGGGAATCAATTGCAGAATTACCTGAAAAATTCAGTATATGCCTGTTTTTTTATTTCTATTACGACATGAGTTATAACGAAATAAGCATCATCACAGACCTGCCTGTAAATACGATAAAATCGCATGTATTCAGGGCAAAAAAACTTTTAAAAGAAAGGCTTGCAGAACAGCTGAACTACGAGCTTTAGCCAAAACGTAAATTGAAAATAATGGAGGAAAAAATGAAATATAATCTGGAAGAAAAAAACGAAGAATGCGAAAAACACATGGATCAGTTTTTGCTGCTTGATAAACACCAGGCATTGCCGGCATCTCTTTGTTTTCATCTTTTGTGCTGCAAAAAATGCCGCACCCAAGTCAGAATGATGAGTCTTGCAGAAAAAAAGATTGCAGAACCGCTTTTCATACCACTGCCCTTCTCTGACATAAAACTTTCAAACATTATGAAACGCATTTATCCAGATTTTGACCCGCAAAGCGTTTGCCCTGTAAGTTTTACAAAATGGATTGTCGCAGGAATTCTGCTGATTCTGGCTTTTGTTCTGTTTGCCATTCTTGATAATGTTCCGGAAATTTCAGCAGGAATGTCTGTTGCTGTTTATATGCTGTTTGGAATAAGCATAACGATTTACTGCCTGCTTTTTATAATCAGCAACCTGGACTTTTTTGTAAAAAAAGTTGAACTTATAAAACCGCTGGCTGAACATTTAAGCTAATTTCATAATCAGACAAAAAAAGCCGGAAAAGATTTTTTCTTTTTCCGGCTTTCCTTTTATTCGAGAAATTTCAAGATTTAGTTCCAGACATTTGCCGGATTTATCGGTGTGCCATTTTTATAAACAGTAAAATGAAGATGCGGACCAGTACTCTGACCTGTTGAACCTACTTCACCAAGCTTTGTAGAAGTTGTTACATATGCACCTTTTTTTATAGTAATTTTGCTCATATGACCATACAGTGTTTTATATCCTGAATGATGCGCAACAGTAACATATTTGCCATAAACGTTATCCCAGCCTGTTGCAACAACTGTTCCGCCTAATGCAGCATAAATAGGTGTACCCTGAGGAGCTGCCATATCAATTCCATTGTGGAAAGTTCGTTTGCCTGTAAAAGGATTTACACGCCAGCTGAATCGAGATGAAATGTAATAGCTTCTTCTCAATGGACGTGTAAACAGATCGCCGTTTATTTCCTGTCTTGTAATCCAGTCAAGTTCTGCATCTGGAATAAAAAGTGTTTTGCCTGCATCAAAAACTGTGCCAAGTTCAGTCTGATTTACCTGTGCAACTTTTGCAGCAGAAACCTTATATTTTTCTGCAATTGATTCTGGAGTTTCATTTGCATTTTTTGTTGTATAAACAATGCCCGGCATTGAAGGAATGCGGATATACTGACCAATCTGAATTGTACGTGACTGTTTTATATTATTTACGCTTATAAGTGTATCTTGTGTTATGTGGTTATTTTCAGCAAGTGTACTAATCATATCGCCCGGTTTGATGCGATAAACAGTATAATAAAGTTCAGGTGTTTCAATGCCCATTTCCGGCTGCAACGTCACATCTGCACCACCAATTCCATCAAGACCGGCTGGAGCAGCAGGTTCATTTTCTTTTGCAGCTTCTGCCGGCGAAACCTGTTCCATAACATCAAGAACGGAAACTTCTGTAAATTCGGTTTTATCATTTTCTGCAGAAATAACTTCTTCTGTACTATTAATAACAACATCAGCTGCTGTTTTTTCATAGTCTGGCTGTTCCAGATCTTCAGCAGCACTAATTGCCGGTTTTGTCAATTTGCGTGGTTCAACAGGGTTTTTTGTTGCAGAACCAATAATAACAAAACCAATTGCAGCAACATAAATACATACAGCAGGTACAATTAAAAAATACAACCGTTTTTTCTTTTCCATAACCAAATATACCTCAACGCTCACTTGTACCAGAACATAAAAGAGTTTTTTAATCTGACAAAAGCTGCACAAAACTCATAAAAAAATGTCTGATAATAAATGCCCTTTAAACTTTTAAAAAATTTTTAAAAGTTTTCTTATGCTTTTTTATTCAAACCAATCAGATATGTTTCAAACGATTCTGACCGGCATGCCACAGGCTTAAAGCCCTTTGCTTCGGTAAAAATTCCACGCATTTTTTTTAAAAGCATTTGCTGATCGCCACCCTGAAAAATTTTTACAGCGAAATTGCCACCTGGCTGCAACATTGTTTCTGCATAATAAATGGCAAGTTCAACAAGACCGCTTGAACGGGCTGTATCTATAACGCGATTTCCAGTTGTCGGCGGTGCTGCATCGCAAATCACAAGATTATATGGACCTAATGATAATGCAGCACTTCTTATTTCTTCGGAATAAAGGTCACCTTGTATGAATGTTAAATTCGAACTTTTTACATTTTTTGACAAAGGATTCAAATCTATTGATGTTACATGACCCGAACCTTCAAGCTGACGCAAAACAAAAACGGTCCAGCTTCCAGGAGAAGCACCCAAATCAAGAATGCGGCTGTTTTTTTTGATAAAACCAAATTTTTTGTCAATTTCCTGCAGTTTATATACAGACCGTGCAGGATAACCTTCTTTAAAAGCTTTTTGAGACCAAAAGTCTGGCTTCTGATAACTGTTTGTACTCAATCTGGTTCCTTTTTTAATTATTAAAATAATTGCATTTCTAAATTAGAAACACCTGCAATAATCTCTTTAGCAAACAAAACACAAAACAAAAGACAGAACAGCCTCAAAAATTGCAATCTTGAGGGAGTTTCTTAAATGATATTTAAAAGCCTTTTGCAAGAAGCACAAATGTGTTAGACTAAAGCGATGAATAAGTATACACAAAGACTAGAAAAAATTGAAGTTGTTCTCAATAAAAATCTTCCAGAACTTTTTGATAAAGCCATGAAAGAACGGCTTTTTCTGCAGCTTCCAGAAGCAATTAATGAAAAACATATAAAACCATTATTAACCCCATGCAGAGAACTTCTGCTTTTAGGCGGAAAGAGATGGCGGCCTTTGCTGCAGATTCTGTGCGCTGAACTTTTTGCAGCAGATTCAGCCAGCAGAATGCAAGCCGCATACGAAGCAGTTCCGCTCGTTGAATTTGTTCATACTGCAAGCCTTATTCATGATGACATTGAAGACTGCGCAGACATGCGGCGCGGAAAACCGGCTGCTCATTTAACATACGGTCTTGATACAGCATTAAATGCAGGTTCGTGGCTTTATTTTGTTGCTTTTGCTGCAATTGAAGGTCTTGATGTTGACGAAGCTTTAAAACTGAAACTTTACCGTACAGTCAGTGCAGAGCTGCGCCGCCTTCACCTTGGACAGGCAATGGACATTGAATGGCACAGAAACAACAATCTAGTGCCGTCAAAAGATGAATATGAAGCAATGGTGCGTTGCAAAACAGGCACACTGGCATGCCTTGCAGCAAAAACAGGCAGTCTTATTGCCGGTGCTGCAGATAAACAGGCAGATGAACTTGGAAAAATTGCTGCTGACATAGGCGTTGGTTTTCAGGTGCTTGATGATGTAATAAACCTTACGACAGGCAATCCTGGCAAAAAACGTGGTGATGATATTGTTGAAGGCAAAAAAAGCCTGCCTGTAATAATTCACCTTGAAGAACATCCAGAAGATTTTGAAAAAATCATGGAATGCTTTACAGAAGCAAGAAAAGACGGAATTGAATCGCCGGCTGTAGAAAAATGCATTGATTATTTGACAAAAAGCGGTGCAATTAAAAAAGCAAAACTTTACAGCACAGAGCTTATTGAAAAATCTTTGAACAGCATTGAAAAGACTTATGGAAACAAAGAAGCTTCATCTTTAATAAGTGAACTTTTCCGTTCCATGCTGCAGAAAAATTAAGACAACTCTAAAGAATGTTTTTAGAATTGCAGACGAGTTTTAAGTCGTTTTATTAAGGCGGCTTAAAAAGATTGACTTTTAAATGTGCTTCAAAAATTAAAAATTTTCAGAAGCTCACTTAGGAAACAATATGCAGGAAAACCCTGACGCATTAAACACACAAGCAATAGAACTTGCCACAAGCGGTTCTTATCCGGAAGCAGTTGCATGTTTAAAACGGGCATTAGCCTTAGACAGAGAAAATTATCTATTATGGTACAATCTTGGCGTAATTTACCGCAATTCCGGTGAACTTGAGTGTGCAAAACAATCATTAAAAAAAGCAGCCTCAATCAACGGCGAAGATGCAGATATATTTGAAACATTAGGATTAATCTGCTATTCACTGCAGGAATATGATGATGCATACGGCTATTATATGGCAGCACTTGAACTGTGCGATGATGATGCACATCTTTGGAACAATCTTGGTGTTCTGCTTTTTGCAAGAGGTGAATATAATAATGCATGTGAAGCTTTTGAAGAAGCTGTTACTATCTTTCCGCATTATTATGACGCACTTTATAATCTGCGCGACACTTATGCAGAACTTGGCAACACAACAGGTGCTTCAATTTGCAATGAAAAACTCAAAACTTTGACACCACCTCAAAACTAAGGAATTATTTTGGACATTCGCGTTTTATATATAGCAGAAATTGTTGGAAAATCTGGAATTCAATGCGTAAAGCAGCTTCTTCCAGTAATCAAGCAGAAATATTCAGTTGACCTTATTATTGGCAACGTAAACGGAGCAACAAACGGAACAGGCATCGGCAAAAATCATGCAGGTTATCTTCATAAATTAGGTTTGGACGTGCTTACAGGCGGAGATAAAATCTATTCAAAAAAAGACCTTGTAGATGATTTTTCTGAAATGCACTATGTCCTCAAGCCTGCAAATTTTCCGCATGACAGCCCGGGCAGAAGCTGGAAAACATGTACCGTAAAAGGACGCAAAATTACTGTTGTTTCAATGCTTGGCTACACAGGCTTTACAAGGATTCATGCAGACAATCCTTTTGTTCAGCTGCCATTTTTGCTTGAACGCTTAAAAAAAGACACAAACAGCATTATCATAGATTTTCATGCAACCACAACCGCCGAAAAAAAGACCTTTTCGTTTTTTGCAGACGGTCAGGTCAGTGCAATAATCGGTTCACATGGCCGCGTGCAGACAGCAGATGAACGCATAATGCAAAAAGGAACAGCAGCAATTACAGACGCAGGCCGTACAGGCTGCATAAATTCAGTCGGCGGCTGTTCTGCAGATTCAATAATAAATGAGTATTTGACAGGAATCCCAAACTGGACAAAAAGCGAAGAAATATCAAAAGAAACTTTGCCTGAACTTCAGGGAATAGTCTTTACAGTAAAGGATGACGGAACAGCAAAAGACATTATGCGCCTGCGCGAACCTTTATATGCTGCTGAATGATTTTGAAAATTGTTCTGGTATGGTTAAAACGAGGAAAAAACATGAAAGACACCGTAAGAGTCATTGCATTAAAAGAAAATAACATCGTAGAAGTTGTGCCGCTTATTACAGATGCATGCATAAACTGCAAAAGCACAAGCTGCACAAAGCAAGGTCATCCTTTTACCGTTCACAACTCAAATAATCTTCCTGTTTCTCAAAATTCAATCGTAAAAATCAGTGCATCAAAAACAGCATTAACAGTTCAGTCATTGTTTTCACTCGTTTTTCCACTGGCAGCAGCAGTTGCAGGCTATCTGCTTACACCAAAATTCTGCCGCTTCTTTTTTAAGCTTGAAAATGTCAAAGAATCTGCACTTGTTGCAGGCGTTTTCATCTCATTTGCATGTGCAACAACAATTGTTCTTCTATTAAACAACCTCTTAAAAATCAGCAAAAACGCATTTATTACAGAAATTATCACAGGAAACCAGCAGAATTGAAAATTCTCACTGACTTTTAAAGCAAACCTCAATGAGAATTTTTATAACCAAGAAAAAAAATAATTGACTAACCAACCAAAATCAAATTAAACTGAATTGTTGCAATTTTGTAACAGAGATCTAAGATAATACGCGGCTTACGGCTGTTGACCCAAATTTGCTATTAAGTCTAACTCAGTTTATGCGTAGCATAAACTGACAGGTTTTGCAGAACAAGCTCCTTTATATTGAATCAGCCCAATCGCAAAACCGGAACTGGTTCAGCTATGTTGTAAACGACCCGGTTAATTATGTTGATTTGTGGGGACTGTGTGGAAGCAGTCAATCTCCTGTATTTTCAAGCAGTGCATTTGGTATGTCAACAGGAACTTCTTCAACATCTGGTTTGAATCTTACACCGCTGTATGATTCCATAACAGGCGGTATTACATATAACTTGTCA
>JAZQNK010000031.1:0-3126 GCA_045627325.1 Treponemataceae bacterium
GGTACATATCTTGGAACAAGCCGTGGTGGCGGACAGAGAACCGGGGACATTGTTGATTGTCTTGAAAGAGACGGAATTAATATGCTCTTTATTCTTGGTGGTGACGGTACACAGCGTGGTGCTTATGATGTTGCATGCGAAGTAGAAAAACGTGGTCTTAAATGTGCAGTTGTTGGTGTTCCAAAGACTGTAGATAACGATCTTATGTTTATGGATCGTTCTTTTGGTTTTGAAACTGCTGTTCAGCGCGCAAAAGAAACTATTGCAGCTGTACACATGGAAGCAGCAAGCCAGATTAATGGTATTGGTCTTGTAAAACTTATGGGACGCGAAGCTGGATTTATTGCAGCTGCAGCTTCTCTTTCCAGTCACGAAACTAATTTCTGTTTAATTCCTGAAGTTCCTTTTGAAATGGAAGGAGATAAAGGTTTCCTTGCATGTCTTGAACGTCGTCTTGCAAAACGCGGACATGCTGTAATTGTAGTTTCTGAAGGTGCAGGTCAAGATTTGCTTGATGCAACTGGTGCAACAGATGCTTCTGGAAATAAAAAACTTTCGGATATCGGTGTATTCCTCAAAAAGAAAATCGAAGAATATTTTAAATCAAAAAATATTGAAATCAACTTAAAATATATTGATCCTTCTTATCAGGTTCGTGCTTCTGTAACAACTGCTTCAGATTCAATTTACTGTGAACGTCTTGGTAATAACGCTGTACATGCAGCAATGGCTGGTAAAACAAAATGTGTTATTGGTCTTGTTCATGACAAATTTGTTCATTTACCAATTAAGGCAGTTACATTACATCGTAATGCGGTTGACCCTGAAGGCTCTTTATGGAGAGATACTTTGGATGCTACTGGTCAGCCAATTTTAATGGTAAGCGATATGGAAAAAGCACAGGCTAAAATGGCAGCCGCTCTTGCAGGTGCTAAGAAAAAGCCAAGTGAACAGAAAAAGAAATAGTAATTTATAATATAAAGCCGGGGTCTTCTAACTCCGGTTTTATTATTTTCTGGCAACGATAATCATTGTGCGAAGATGTTCATCGTAGGGACTAAAATCATATTCGCCATAGACGTCTGCTTTTGAAAATCCGAATTCAAGTATTTTGTTTTTTAGAAAAGTTGCAGGATAAAGCCGCTGTGTAAATGTATGTTCAAGAACAGGTTTTGCTTTTGGATTTTTTTGCAAATCTGTACCAAGCGGATATAAAATCCATTTTGAAACAAGACCTTCCCAAGCACCTGAAACACTAAATTCAGTTTTTACAGTATAGCTGGCTCTGTCAAAAAGCTCGCCTTTTGTAAAATAAAGAATTGCACTTTCACGGCTTGTGCATTCCATAATAAAAGTTCCGCCTTTTTTTACACTGTTCAAAATATTTTTTAAAATGAGCATGTCTTCTTCAATTGTGTCGCAATAACCAAATGAAGTATAAAGATTTACGGCGCAATCATATTTTTCCCATTGATTAAAATTTCTTAAATCCTGATTAATTAATTTAAGTGGAACGCCTTCTGCTTCTGCACTTTCTTTTGCAACGTCCAGTTCAGATTGAATTATATCAACGCCGGTAACATCAAGTTTTTGGGCAGCAAGTTCAACACTGATTCGGCCAAGTCCACATCCTGCATCCAAAATTGAATCACCATCTTTTAGATTTGCAATTCGTTTTATATGTGCGGCTGTATCATAAGCTTCAGCCCATCGTGCATCATCAAACATGATAGGGGCAAAATTAATCCAAAAATCTTCTTTTTCAAACCACTGCATTTTAAAGACTCCAATTAATCTATCTTATAAAGTTCAATGTTTTCATCCTGAAAATTAGAAAAGCATAAATATTGTCCATCATCACTTATATCAAGTCCGGTTGGTTGATTTCCACCTTCTATAGTTTGAACTATCTGCATTGTTGTAATATCGATAATCTGTATTTTTCCGTTAGATGGACTTCTTTTTGTATAATCAACAGGATTGTTTGGACCTCTTGAACTTGCAAAAAGCCATCTGTTGTTGAGCAAATCGATTGTATTTGGATTTGCATAAACTTTGGTTTTTCGTGTGATTTTAAATGTGGATAAATCAACTTCGTATACATAACAGTAGTACATATCACTGATGTATGCCTTGGTTTTTTCATCATTCAAAACGATATGGCGCATTGCACTTTTGTTGATAGAAATGGAACCAGTTTTTGTCCATGTATTTGTTTCGAATCTTTCTATTTCTCCGCCCTCATAAGCAAGAGAAATTAATTCTTTTCCATCATTTATAAAATACAATCCGCGAGGTGCTTTATTTGTCTTAATTTTTTTGATAACAGTTCCATCTGAATATTTGATAATGCTTACATCATTGGAAACCCAGTTAGAAACGGCAAGTAATTCTGAGAAAGGATCCCACGCAATAAATTTTGACCAAACGCCTTTTGTACTGATTATTCGTTTGTAAATAAAATCTGGATAAGTATATTCATAAATATTTCCGGTTGTCATTTGAGAAACAAAAAGCGCCTTTTTTTCCGGGATGAATAATCCTTCTGCAAAACCGACTTTCTCTGAATATGGCGGATTAATTCTTTTAATAACTTTTTTATCTTTCATGCTGAAAATATCAAAACCGTTGTCTTCAAGTAATGGAAGAATTATATATTTATTATCAGGGGAAAAGAGAACTTGCTTTGGTTGTCTTCCACATTTATAAGTTCCGATTTTTGTTAAAACAGGTTGTTTGTCTGTGGTGCCTTTCTGTTTGTTTTGTGCATTAAGGATGATACTGCAGAATAAAAATAAAACAAAAAATAAATTCTTTTTCATACTGAATATGTTATATCTAATTGAAATTAATTGAAAGAAAAAATGTTCGAAAAAAATAAAAAAAAGTTACTTTTTATAGAATGGAAAGTTTGACATCAATACCTTCTTGCGTTAAAATGGAAATGAACTATTCTATAATTTTTTAATAGGAGTGAATTATGAATAATTGGGTTTGGTTCGTAATTCTCCCTGTTGTTGGAATTGTTCTTGGATGGATTATTCGCTGGCTTTATGCCAGATTTCAATTATCTGCTTCAGAGCAGAAAGCCGAACGTGTAAAACAGGACGCACTTAGAGAAGCTGA
>JAZQNK010000032.1:0-13232 GCA_045627325.1 Treponemataceae bacterium
AGGATAATACCCTGAAAAACGCACACGATTACTTTCTGGCGATATCAGAAACTGGTACGTATCTTTTGTCATTTCTAAAATCTTTTTTATCTTTGTATTCATTTCAAACTCTTTTAATTTACAATTTTCATAATCTTTTTAATTTTTCTTTTCAGTCTATAAAGAAAATATTCTATTTTGGAATAGCGGGATAAATGTTTGCAGCCCCCCATTTTGCGCCACTGGTTATAGTAGTTTTCCCATTGTTGATTATTTCTGCCGTTCCAAAATTTGGGCTGAGCAAATGCGTGCAAAATTTTGCAGTTGGGAGATTCGGCTACATCATTTGGATGAACAGAATAAATGTTGAAAGCGAGGGGATAATAAGACATTTTTTCATCAGCCATGATCATTTGCAAAATTGCCTGTTCCGGACATTTTATAAATGGGGCAAATTCATTTGTTCGTTTTATACATTCAGAATAAATTTTTTCAGCATTGGGTAAACTGTCTGTAAAAGCAAATAAATTCATGTGAATATTTGGTTCTTTCCAATTGTATTGGGGGGTTTTGCTTGGGTCAAATTTGTCGTTAAATTGAAAACGGAAATCGTCTCCCCCTTGACACATTTTTATGTAATTACCATCGCTAAAATCTATCAATTCACTTAAATCCTGATAAATTACCACATCATAATCAGACCAGATAACTGTTTTGTATTCGTTTAACAGTTTAAAACATTCATACTTGCAAAAAACCATTTTGCTAAAATAAGCCAAGGTACTTTTATCAAAATCTTTGTTCTGCTCAAATGGCGATTTATAAAAAATAAAACGACAGGGCATAATTTTCTGCATAAGCCGCTGGTCTTTTTTGCTTATTCCATCATGAAAAATTACAAATTCGTCAGCAAGGTTTGGATTCGTGTCTTTTATGTTCAACATCAAAACTGCCATTGCAGCAGCATCTTTTGCTGTTCCGCCAGTAACAATCGCCGTTTTTTTCATTTATTTTTCCCTTTTTAATTTCTGCAAAAAATTATTAAAACTGCGCAACGGTTTCGTAATTTTCCAGCTTGTTGAAGAATAAAATGTCTGCTGCTGTTCCTGTAAATAGTCGTCTAAAAGCCGGACATTGTTAAAAAGTGCTGAAAAATCTTTATACTGAAAACCGTATAATTTATACAAAAGATCCTGATGGTTATCCATGCTTAAAAATTCAATTAATGTCCTAAATCCCCAAACTGGCAAAAAACGATTATGAATTGCATCAAGTGCTATGCGTGACAAAAAATACGGAATTGTTTCTTTTGTTGGTTCGCCGTATTTTGTTGCCATGTCACCAAAAATTTCTTTTAATTTTTCCGGTGTTTTTATGCCTTTTACAAAATAATTTTGTGCAAACGGTGTTTCTATTTCTATTCGTTTGGTGGCTTTTACGCAGTTGCTGCTCATATGTCCGTTATCGTCAGTTGGTACACGATAACAAACTTTTACATCTGGCATAAAGGCAGGTTCACCAAGTAGCAGAAGCTGAATGTGCATTATATAATCCTGATGCTGGTGAATTCCTGCATCAAGAGGAAAAATTTGTTTTGCCGTATTCCTTGGCATAATCATTCCAGGGGAACTTAAAAAATTGCCATACAAAAATAGATTTTTTAGAATTCCTGAACTGGTTTTACAAGTTGAGGGAGAAGGTTGCTTTTCTAATAAATTACCAAAATCATCAACGTGAACAATTTTAGGGTAATAAACTGAATATTTTTCTTTTTCATCATTAATAAATGAAATAAAAGCCTGAATATAGTTTTCGTCAAAAAAATCATCAGAACCAATTACTGCAATATAGTCACCTGTTGATTTTTCAAAGGCAACGTTTAAATTGCCGTTTAAACCGCGGTTAAAAGAATTTTGAATAAAAGTGACTTTGTCGTCATTTATTTCCTTAATACGTGCTGCTGTCTCATCTGTTGAACAGTCGTCTACAACAATTATCTCAAAATTTTCATATGTTTGAGCTAAAACGCTTTTTATACATTGCTCAATAAAATTTTGATGATTATAAGAAGGTATTAATATACTGATTAACGGTGTTTTACTTCGCATTTCAATCTAAACCTTAATATCTGTTCACAGAATCGATTATATAGTCAATTTCTTCTGCAGTTAAGCTTTGATTTAACGGCAGACTAAGTTCTTCGCTGTGTATTTTTTCTGTTACAGGATAGCTTTTTTTGTACCATTCATAATCTTTATAACATTCCTGTAAATGCGGTGGAATCGGGTAGTGAATCATTGTATGAATATTCAGCTGTTCAAGATACTTTTGAAAGTCATTTCTTTCTGCACAAAATGCAGGAAAAATATGAAAAACATTGTCGACATCATCGTTTTTATAGGGAAGAACGATTTTTTCATTTGAAATTCTACTCTGATAAATTTTTGCAATTTCTTTTCGTCTGTTGTTTTCTTTGTCCAGATATTTCAATTTAACTGAAAGAACTGCTGCATTTGTCTCATCAATACGGCTGTTTTTTCCGCAATATTGAAAAACATATTTTTTTGACTGACCGTAATTTCCTAAAGAACGAACACATTCTGCAAGTTCTTTATCATCAGTAGTTACACAGCCGGCATCTCCAAAAGCTCCAAGATTTTTGCCAGGATAAAAGCTGTGCCCGGCAGCATTGCCTAAAGAACCTGTGCGTTTATTTTTAAACATGCAGCCATGAGCCTGTGCATTATCTTCAACAACTAATAAATTATGCTTTTTTGCGATAGATTCAATTTTTTCTGTATATGAACAGCGACCATAAAGGTGAACGAGCAGAATGGCTTTTGTTTTTTCTGTGATTGACTGTTCAATTTTTGAGTCATCTATCTGCAATGTATTAAATACTGGTTCTACAGGCACAGCTTTTAAGTTATTTTCTGTTATTGCCAAAATTGAAGCAATGTATGTATTGGCAGGAACAATTACTTCATCTCCATCATGCAATAAACCTAATTCTTTATATGCCCTGAAAATTAAAATAAGTGCATCAAGACCATTTGCACAGCCAATGCAATATTTTGTGCCAATATAGCTGCTGTATTCACTTTCAAAATGTTCAGTTGCTTTTCCCTGAAGATACCAGCCTGAATCAACTACAGTAGTAACAGCTTCCAGAAGTTCAGTTTTATGCAATTCGGTTATTGTTTTTAATGAAAGATATGGAATATTCATATATTCTAGTTATTTCTCCAGTCTATATAATCATCATAGCTTCTAATATAATCTTTTTCATCATAAATTTCAGAAGCAAAAACAAGGCAAACTGAACCTGATGAGAAATTCTGTTCAGCAGCCCAAATTCCAGGCGGAATATGAAGTCCATAAAAAGGTCTGTTCAATTGAACAGTACGACGAACAGCACCGTCATCCAAAAAAACTTCAAAAGATCCAGACGCTGCAATTAAAAACTGATGACATTGTTTGTGCGAATGTGCCCCTCTGGATTCTCCGCCAGGAATATCGTAAAGATAAAAAACACGTTTAATATCAAAAGGAAGGTGCAGCTGATTTTGAATGACACTTAAATTTCCTTTTTCATGATGATGTTTCGGCAGTTCAATAATATTGCAGTCATAAACAGTCGGTTTATTATTCATTATTCTTCGACTCCTTTTGCAAAACTGCAGAATTCATCATAATCACGAAGATAATCATCTGCATTATATTCTGTTGATGCTACAATCAATGCAAGTGAATTTGTAGAAAAGTTGCTCATTTGCCGCCAGTAAAGCCGTGGTATATAAAGACCGTAATAAGAGCGGTTCAATGAAAACACCTGTTTTTCTCCGTTTCCTGCATCGAGCGTTACATCAAAACTTCCAGAAAGAGCAACGACAAATTCACATGTGTTTTTATATGCATGTCCTCCTCTTGTTTCTCCGCCTGGAACATCATAAATCCAATAAGAACGTTGAATTTCAAAAGGAATATGCTTCGAAGTTTCAAAAAAAGAAAGATTGCCACGTGCATCTGCAATTTTTGGAAGTTGAATGATTTCAGGTTTATTCATTATTTTTATTCCTTTTAATCATAAACATTGCGAATTTCTTTACTAAAAGAAAATCCATAATACTTGCAAAAACGATGACAAACAGCAAATAAAAAGCAAAAAACAAAAAAGGAGTTTGTTCATAAAAGTTTTGCGACACAATTCCACAGGCAAGATTTTGGCTGAAAAGATGAAGCATATAAATTGCATAGCTTATGCTGCCTAAAAATATCATGACTTTGCTTCCCATAATTTTTGCAAAAAGACCTTTGCCGTCACTTAATGCAAAAACCAGAATAATCAATGCACAGGCTGGAATATACAAAAAAATTGATTCATATTTATCAGGTATTCTATTTCTTATGCTCCATGAAAGACACAGACAGATAATTGAAAAGAATTCTGCACACGTCAATGTTATTTTATTAAAATCAATTTTTTTGAGTTCTTTATAAAATAGGAAAAGCCATGCACCAACAAAAAACTGCAAAAGACGTGTCGGTGGAAAAACACCAAATACAAAATCATCGTATGATTTTTGGAAATGTGCAAAAAGCACAAGTGCAACACTCCATAAACCGGACAAAATTGCAAGCAGCCACATTGAATGTTGATCTTTGTAAATATATTTAAAAAACAAAGCAAAAACTACATAAATAAACACAAGAGAACTTAAATACCATGAAACTCTATTAAACGCAAAATAACAGTTCATGTCTGGCACATAAGATTGCAGCAGAAAAATATTAAAGATAAAATTCCTTATTGTTTCAGCATTCCAGTTATAAGATCTGCCAAAAAGCAGCAGAATTATTATGAGAGCAAAAATATGCATTGGATAAAGTTTCCAAAAACGTTTGCGCAAAAATTCTACAGGTTTGAATGTTCCGTCAATCATTTTTTGAGAAAAACCAAAAGACAAAGAAAAACCACTTAAAATAAAGAAAAATGTTACTGCTGCAGTTGTATCAAAAAATGCAGACATTCCTGTCATTGCACCTGCATTAGGCGTTGTAAAAATAAAATGACCACAGCAAATCATCAATGCAAAAAGAAACCTGAGCCCGTTAAAACTTTTAATCATGTGTTACTCTCCAGTGAAGGGAAGCATAAATATCACCAGGTCTTGAAGAATTTTCTCCAAGAATTTTAAAAGGAAGCATTATTGTCTGAAACGGAACAATCTCTTTTTCGTTAAAAATTCCAGCATGAATATCGATATAATATTCACCACTTTTTAAAATATCTGTAGGTAACTTTACTTCAAATCTGTTAAAACCAGTCTTTATATCAAGCTCATCATCTAAATCTTTTAACCAAGTTTCAAAAACAGTAGAATTATTATTTCGTTTTAAAGAAACACATATGTTAATCATTGAATGGACATCTTGAATGTCTGCTTCTATGCAGCAGGTTACATTTTTATCTGTATGCAGAAATTCATTTGCAATTTTTTTGCCTTTTTTTAAATAAAGTCTCAATGGCGTAAAATATTTGTCTTTTATTTCTCCAGTAGAATTCCACATTAAATAATCAGATGCTTCATTCGAAGGTCTGAGGTACTGGCTTACAACTTTTTCAATGCTGTCATTCTGATAAACAAGACGGCCTTTATCAAGAATAACACCAGAAGTACACAAATTCTGAACAGCTTCCATCTGATGACTTACAAAAAGAATCGTACGACCTTCAGCTTTACTAAGCTCATTCATCTTGCCAATTGCTTTTTTTTGAAAATTTGCATCTCCAACAGCAAGCACTTCATCTGCAATAAGAATTTCTGAATCAAGATGAGCTGCAACAGCAAAAGCAAGCCGGACATACATTCCACTTGAGTAACGTTTAACAGGTGTATCAATATGGTGTTCAATTTCACTGAATGCAATTATTTCATCAAGCTTTCTGTCAATTTCACGCCGTTTCATTCCAAGAATTGCACCGTTAAGATAAATATTTTCTCTTCCTGTCAATTCACCATGAAAACCTGTTCCAACTTCAAGAAGACTTGCAATCCGTCCTTTTATGCGAACTGAACCTTCAGTTGGAGCAGTAATGCGACTTAAAATTTTCAACAATGTTGATTTTCCAGCACCATTTCTTCCAATAATTCCAACACGGTCACCTTGATTTATTTCAAAAGAAATATCTTTTAAAGCCCAGAAACCGTCTGGAGTTGCTTCATAATCTTTTGCCGTCATTGTTGAATGAGGATCATCTTTGCCACGTTTTAAAGCCAGCCATGTCTGAATATCGCGGTAAAGAGAACCGTTATTTATTACGCCAAGATTATAATATTTTGAAAGATGATCAATCTGAATAACTTTACTCATAATGTTAAATTTACACTCATAAATACAAGATAAAACTGAAGGAATATTTCGGTAACAAAAACAGCTTTTTCGACGTTCCGAGTTGTTACGAATATTCTATTACGAAACAAAAATAGTATCAATGGAAAAATCGGCAAAAAATATCGGCCTTGAACACCTTCAATACTTGAAGCATTAAGAGGCGTCCATATTACAAGTTCACCGAACATGCACAACCCAACAACACATATGATAACAAATACAAGGCCTGCTTTTTGAAGTTTGCTCAAAACTTCCTGTTCTGTATTGGATGTATAGCAGACAAGTGCAGAAATAATAAGAACATAAAGATGCATCTGTCTGCACCATAAAGGAACATCACTTGAAAGCCCCATAATAACAGAACCGAAAGCCTGAGAAATCCATTCTGCACCTGTATAACGCAAAGTCCACAATGCCATGCTGCAAATTTTTCCAGGATTATGAATAATATCATGCAAAGTCCAGCCCTGAAGACCATTATAGATAATTTTTACATTATCAGCTGTTCCAGCTTGCTGCAGCAAAGAGGGCAGAGAAAATGCAAAAATTGCAAGAATGCCAGACAAAGCAACTGATGCAGCAGAAAAGAACCAGATTTTATTAGATTCAAATCTTTTTTGTGGAATCAAAAATGCAAGTAAAGAAAGCGGCCAGTACACTAATTTGCTTGGTGAAATACAAACAGAAAGAATGCAAAGAATTAAAATTTCCTTTACAGAAGCATTTTCTTCGCTTGTCATAGATTTTATAAGAAATGCAAAAAATAAAAAACTTACGGCAATAATATATGAATCAAGAGAAAGAGATGCAGCCTGATGAAGTGTCAAAGGCAAAAGTCCACAGGCAAAAATTATAAGTTTGCCAAAAGGAATTATTTTTATTGCAAGCCAGAGACAGAAAACATAAAACAAAAGATTGCAAATACGTCCTAAATTAAACAGGGGCATAAAGTTAAAATGCAAAAGTCTTGCAACGGCAATGCCAAATGCCTGCGGAAGATACTGTACAGGATTTGGAGTTGAAGGAATGCGTTCTTTGTTGACTTTTTCAGTTTCCTTTAAGAAGAAGGGTTCTTTATAACGAAGATATGCAGTTTTTGTATTATTTTGAATTTCGAGATTTGAATAATCTGCATGGTTTTTGTCCATAAAATGAGGAGATTTAAATTTAAAAAGCAGATAATCTGAATATCTGTAAGAGATTTCATAATGACCATATTCATCCCAGACAGAGAAAGGCGTAATTATAAAAATTCTTAAAATGCCAAAACCCAGAGCCATAATAAGCCAGGCTTTTGAAATTGAAAAATCTTTTTTATGAGAAAATCGGCACAGAATAAAAGAAAATGCAACTGCAATAATCAGTGTTGAAAAACCAATTATTGTGTAAAATTTATCATTTGAGGCTTTTATGCACTTTGATGCATAAAGTACCAGTAAAAACAATGAAGTAAAAGCAAATGATATATCTCTTTTGTGCGTTTTACTCCAGTCAAAAACTTTTACAAAGACATTTTTCATGTACATAATCTCCTTTTACGCAGCTATAACAGGTACCTAAAAACATTTTTTTCATAGACTTATTTAACATTTGTGCCTTTATTTTTTTTAATTTTGCCAGAACAAAAATTCTGCAATTTCTTTGCCGAATTTACAACATATTTAAGCAAAAGATTCACATAATATTTAAAAATATGATTGATTGGAATATTAAAATATTCTTCTGAAATTCTATCTGTAAATTCATTACTGAATATGATTTCTTCAGGATGATTTACATCTGTTATTTCATAGCGCAAAATATTGTTGCAATTTGAGATGATATTGTCTGCATATTTTTCATTTGACAGACCGATGTTTGAAACAAGATTTCTGCATGGATTTATGCAGAACCCCATGTTTTCTGCAATTGCAAATTCCCATTGAGAATCCCATACATCAGCTTTATTTTTGGTCATTTCTTTAAAAAGCCGTTTCCAATAAGGCCGTTCTGCAAAATGGGGGAAAAACTGCTTGAATTTTCTTGAACGCACAAATTTTTTGCATTTTTCCGGAGAAATATTAAAAGAATAATTTTTCCATGCACGGCGCCAGCTTGCCCAACCCCAACACTGCTGAATTTTCGTAAAATAATAGCTGTCTGTCCCTTTAAGGGAAATATCAAGCGGATTATAACCAGAAATATGCATTATGCTTGTTTCATTTTTATAATGCAGCAAAAGTTCACTTGTAAATTTAAAAAAACTGTCAGAAGGCAAACAATCATCTTCTAGAATTATTCCATATTCAACATGGTCAAAAAACCATGAAACAGCACTTGAAACAGCAAGTCCATTTCCCAGATTTTCAGGACGAAAAAGGGTATGAACTTCGCATCTCCAGTCAATTGAGTCAAGCAGGAATTTTCGGACAGAATGAACAACATCGGCTTCGCCGGCTATTGAAAAGCGCGGACCGTCTGAAGCTAAAAAAAGCTGCGACGGCTTTTGCTTCTTAATCTGTTCAAAAACACGCTTTGTTGTTTCAAGACGATTAAACGTCAAAAAAAGGACTGGTACATCAAGTTGCAGACTTTGATTCATGGTATTCCTTTTCTGTATTAACATTCCAGATTGAGCTTTTGTCTTTTGAGCCTGAAGAAATAACCTTTACAGCTTCCATTGCAGTTACCATGGAATGATCCATGTTATTATAACGGTGCTGACCATTTCTGCCTACACAATAAAGATTTGAAATATTATTCAAAAATGCCTGAACTTTATCAAAGTGTTCATAAGTTCCAAAATAAGCCGGATAAGCTTTTTTGACTTTAATGCGGACAGCATCTTTTACATCAGATTTATTTATAACATCAATTTTTGCAAGTTCACCAACGGCAAAATCAATAAAATCTTTATCGCTCATCTGCCAGAATTCATCACCTTCCTTGCAAAAATATTCAAGGCCAATCCAAACAGAATTTTCAAAATCTTTGACCATATATGGCGACCAGTTATTGAAAATCTGAAGCCTTCCAATTTTTACGTCCCGTTCCTGAACATAAATCCAGCAGTCTGGCACAATATTATTTACAGTTGCAAATTTTGTTAAATTCTTTAAAAGCAGTTTATCAAGCAGAAGTCCAACTGTCATAAAATCTCTGTAAGGAAGATTATGTGCAATATTTCTGATTTCTTCTGGAACATTTCCACTGATATTATCAACGAGGTCTTTTACAGGCATACTTGAAATGAAATAATCTCCTGTAACGACTTCATCAACGCCATTACATGAAACAGTTATGTTTTTAATTGAATCATTTTCCATTTCAAGCTTTGTTACAGATGCATTTTTTATAATTCTGCCGCCTTTTTTTTCAATTTCTTCTGCAACAGTTTCCCAAAAATGACCGGGACCAAATTTCGGATAGAAAAATTCTTCAATAAGAGAAGTTTCAACTTTTCCAGTTTTCTTGTTAAAAGGCTTTGTCAGAGCTGTCCACAATAATTTTGCGACAGAAAGACCTTTTACACGCTGTGCACCCCAATCAGGTGCAATATGAGAAGGATGAACACCCCAGAGTTTTTCTGTATAATGTTCAAAGAACATTTGATAAAGAGGTTTGCCAAAGCGATTTATATAAAAATCTTCAAGAGAATTTTCTTTTCGTTTATGAACAACAGAAGCCATATAGCCGAATCCAGCCTTTATTGTGCGCCATAAGCCCATGTTAATAAAAGTCTGTGGTTTAAGCGAAATCGGATAATCAAAAAATTTTCGCAGAAAGAAAATTCTTGAAACACGGTGGCGAATCAGCATGACATTGTCTGTCTTTTCTGGATTTGCAGCTTCTGCATCTTCAGATGCACCATTTGCAACATAATCTTTTTTTGTGCCAAGAAGAATTTCATCTTTTGAAGGAGCTGTCTGCTTTGGCATAAGATTAAACCAAAAGTTCGTGGCATTTTCATCTTTTGAAAAAAATCTGTGACCGCCGATATCAATGCGGTTGCCGTTATATCTTACTGTTTTTGAAATTCCACCGATTTCATCTGTTTCTTCATAAATTACAGGAATTATATCTGTAGTTGCAAGCAATTGATATGCAGCAGTAAGTCCTGCAGGACCTGCACCAATAATAACAGCTTTTTTACTCAAAATATTCTCCAACAAAAAATCATAAACATTTTCTATAATTGGACATTACTAAAATTAAATTTTGGTAATGTCATACAGCAAATAATAACACAACTTTGTTTTATTTGTCTAAATCAACCTTTAATAAATGCCCACAATCCGATACGAAAGATCAATTGCAAACATAACCAGAATAAAAAAATTTGCACTCAAAATATTCTGTGCAGCAGTCTGATCCGGTTCTGTCTTGTACTGTGTAACAAAATACAAAAAGGGCAGAGCAGGCAAAAAATATCTTCCCTGAACAGCACCAACAAAAGGATTTGCAAAATCAGGTCTTCCTGCTGCACCGACAAGAGCCGTAAACACAGCACCAGAAATAAATACAAAAACAATTCCAGAAAATATTTTTAACCGCATTGCTTCTTTTGAAACATTCAATTGATTCTGAGAATCTTTTCGCAAAACCTGAAAAGCAAAAAGACATATAAGGACAGCAACCAGTAATTTATTCATTGGAATTGCTTCCCAACCCAAAAATCCACCGGCAGCAGTTACAAGATAATAGTCTCCGCGTTCAGAAAGACTGTTCAAAAGAACATAAGCATATGTAAATGGATGTTTTAAAATCCATTTAACCGAATACATCTCTGGTTCTGCATTTATCTGCGAAAGAACAACACTTGATGCTGCGACAGGAGCCTTTGAAGCACTTTCTGTAAACTGTTCAACATTAACAAGACCTGCTGTATTTTTTTCATAAAACTGTTCAAAACAGAAACTGAAAATTAAACACAGGCATGCACAGACAAGAAAGGTTCTCTTTGCTTTAAATGAAGTAAAACATTCTCTTCCAAATAAAAAGACAAGAAAAGCAATCGGAAAATATATAACTTTACTTGCTGCAAATAAGAAAATGAAAATGCACAGAAAAATACATTCTTTAACTGAAATTTTGCGCTTTTCTTGAATAATTGAAACAGCTGAAACAGTAAAATAAAAAATCAAAGAGAATAAAACTGAATCGTATGAATATGAAGCAATTTGATGCAGAAACATTGGAGCAAGAGCAAAAGTTGCAAAAAATGTTTTGCCATAAACACATTTTCTTAAAGCATAATATCCAAGCAATATAAAAACTGCAAGATTAAATAATCTTCCAAGCAAAAAAGTAAACAAAAAATTTAATTTCAAAAGACGGCCGGCAGTTATACCAATTGCAGAAGGCAGAAACATAAAGAAATAAGAATTCAATTTAGCTGCATAAGGATAAACACTTACAAGCGAATAATCCTGTGGCTGCTTTAACTGCTTAAAAACGAAAGGCCAGATTTCTTCGTAATAATTAAAAAGTGTCCAGTTCTGGTTTTTCATATAATCAGGCGGCACTATAGATAAATCTGCTGCACGTTTCATCATTTTGCCAGGTTCTGCATTTTTTATTCCAAGCAGCTTATTTGAAAGATCATATGCAGTATCAAAATGGCGGCATTCATCGCCGACCGTTAGCGGCGGCATGATAAACATGAAAAACAAACCGAAAATAATTGCACCAAACAGAAAAAGCTTTTCTGTTTTTATGCTTTTTATGCAGACAAAATAAACTATAAAAACACCTGCAAATAAAAAGGCAAACATAACAACACAAATAAACGGAACTAAAAATTTCTTCAGCAAATTTCCATAAAGCTTGTAAGCTGCCTGCGAAAACTGACCGTTCTGCTTGAGATTAATATTTGTGCCAAAAACAGTTACTGTATATTCTCCATGTTTTGCATTAATGCTGTCTGCAAAATTAAATCTATAATAACCGTTTGCTTTTGCTAAATTTTCACCAGAAAGAGTGTAAGAATAAACAACGACATTTGAATTATCAGAAATGCTCATCGAAACGGCAGCAGGCAGTTCTTCATCAATCTTATCAAAAAAAATCGAAATTCCGCTCCATTTTGAGTTTTTAGGTTCAAGCCTGAATGAAAAAGAACTGTTTTCTTCAAGTGGAATATTTACGAATTCAGCTGAATTTTCTGCAGTTGATGAATATTTTGAATTAGACATAAAATGATTTATTTTTGATGTAAAATAAAAACAGAAAACAAGGTACACTATAAGAATAGACAAAAGACCTTTATGTCCCAGAAAAAAAGCTTTTATTTTATTCATTGGTTTTATCTCCAGAATCATTTGTTTTTTCTTTATCAGATTTTTCCTGTGCTTCTTTCAATGCAATATACTGCACAAGTTCTTCAACTTTCTGTTGAATCTGCGAAATATGCATAGTCAATGTAAAAACTTTGTACAGCAGAAGAAAAATTATTGAAGTCAAAACGAAATTTATCGGTGCATAAAAACCGGCAAGCGAAGAAGCAAAAGTTGCAATCTGAGGGAAAATGCTTATTAAGATAAGCATTAAACCAAAAATAACCCAGAAAATAAGTGCTTCAAGCTTAACTTTTGATTTTCTTATATTCACAATAATGTACGAAAAAGTCAAAACAGACACAATTATCAATAAGATTCTTAACCACAATGTCATAATAATCAGCCTCTTTTTCTAAACCATTGTACAAACAGAATTGAAATGCAAATGCGCAGCATATAATGCAAAGAAGACATAAACCCAAGATAAGAAGTTCCCGCAATTCTTTCGTCCATAACAACTTGAACCTCTTTTACAGTACAGCCGCGATTCAAAAGATATGCAATTGTATCAGGCTCTGGTCCATAATTAGGTTTGTTTGC
>JAZQNK010000033.1:0-36377 GCA_045627325.1 Treponemataceae bacterium
AAAAGAAAAGATAATAACAAGTGATTTGACATTTCAGAAAGGCTGGGGCTGGACTGTTTCGGCTTATGCCCCTGTAAAGACACGGGCAGGCAAGACAGTTGGAATTATCGGCTGTGAATTTAACGGCGAGATTATTGCAAATGCATTGAGCACAACAAGAATTGCGTTGATTTCATTTGGCATGTTCATTATGTGTGTGGCGATTGTTTTGTCGTTCTTTTTTACATCACCTTTCTTTAAACGAATAAAAGGCGTTTCTTCTTCACTTGAGCAGATTTCAAGTGGTGCAGGCGACCTTACACAGAATATTCCTGTAAAAAAAGATGATGAAGTCGGTGTGCTTGTCAAAAATTTCAATGCGGTTATCGACCGTCTTTGCGAAATGATTCAATCTATAAAAGACTCAACAAAAAAACTCGATGTAACAAGTGAAAACCTGCTTGTTCAGATTGACGGTGCAAAACAGGCGATGCTTGTTACCGGTTCTGAAATTATGGATATTACGACAAAAACACAGGCACAGACTTCATGCATGAATGATGTTGTTGAAGGAATTTCTAAAACAGAAGATGAAATTGTTGAGCTTGACAAGCGCCTTAACAGCGTGTCTGTTTCTATTGAAGATTCGTCTAATGCAATGAAAGAGATGGCTGTAAATGTCAGCAATTTCAATAACGGAATGAATGAAATTGCATCTTCATGTACAACTCTTGTTCATAATTCTGATGAAGGCCGTGCGCTGCAGCGAGAAGTTGCTGAAAAAGTAAGCATAGTTGTTGAACATTCAAAAAACCTTGCAAATGCAAATACTGCCATTGCAAATATTTCTTCTCAGACAAACCTGCTTGCAATGAATGCTTCAATTGAAGCGGCTCATGCCGGAAATGCAGGAAAAGGTTTTGCTGTTGTTGCAGGCGAAATTCGAAAACTTGCAGAAAGTTCAGCAAAACAGTCTGAATCAATCAATATACTGCTTAAAAATATTACTGAAGCGATTAACGATATTGTAAAGTCTTCAGATGCTTCTCTAAAGTCTTTTGAAGGAATTGAACAGCAGATTCAAGGCATTGACCACATGGTAAAAGATTTGCAGCAGGGCATGATTGAACAGGACAGTGCAATCCGTGGTGTTGCAGAAACTACACGAATTATTAACGAAACTGCTCAGGCTATCAATGTTTCTTCTTCAAAAATGAAAATGCAGAGCGAAGATACATTCAGCAAAATTGATACGCTTAAAGCTCAGACAAATGAAATAGGTCAGAAAGTTGACAATATTGTATTAAAGACAATGGAAGTTCAGACTCTTATAACAAATGTTGCCGATGCTTCAGAATCGAATAAACAGACTGCAAACGATGTTTCAAATCTTGTAAACGAATTCAAGACTTCTCAGATTGACGAAGAGCTTTTGGCAGAAACTCTGGAAACAAGCCAGAAATCTTGAGTAAATAACTACAACAAAGAATTATCAGCCGATTCAATTCGGCATTTCATTCATTGATGAGCTTTCGGATTTAATTCGGAGGCTCTTCATGTTTTAAACTTGCAGAACAGTATTTTTTATTCGTGCAGAGTGTTCAATGTCTGTTTCAGAAAGCATAATGCTTTGCGTTGAGTTTCATTCTTTAATCTGTTTTAGTTTTTGCAAAACGAGGCTGAAGCATGTAAAAATCTGCTGCCTTTCTGCTTTCAGCCTTTCCAAAGCAAAAACTCTTGTCCGTTTTGATGTTTTTCGTTAAACTGAACACTATGAGTGTTGCGTTCTGACAGGTGTCTTTTCGCAGGTGTGCACGTCTAGCATATCAAGCTCAATTATCCGGAAACGGTCCAGTGAAAAACGGGGATTTTTATGATTGTCATGAAATTTGGCGGTTCTTCCGTCGCAAATGCTGAACGCATTCGTCATGTTGCGTCTATTATCAAAACTTATGCAGACAAAAAGCCTGCTGTTGTGCTTTCTGCAATGGGCGACACAACTGATTATTTGCTTGAAGCTGCAGAACTTGCTTTGAGTGGAACTGTTGATATTTCAAATGTTGAAAAACTTCATCGTGATACTGCAAAAGAGTTGGGTGTCGCAATAGAAAGTGTTGACAAGCTCCTTGACGAGCTTAAATTTCTGCTTACAGGCATTTCTATGCTGCGCGAACTTACAAAACGCACAAGAGATTATCTTGTTTCTTTTGGTGAGCGTCTTTCTGTCCGCATGATGGCAGCTTATCTGTCTGCAAATGGAACTCCTGCAAAATTTTATGATGCATGGGATGTTGGTTTTATTTCAGATTCAAATTTTATGTCTGCTGAGCTTCTCGATGATGTATGGAAGACAATTCCTGCACATTTGACTGATTATGCTTCAGATAAAGATAAAGAAATTCCAATAATTACAGGTTTCATTGCAAAAGACAAGAACGGTTATATTACAACGCTTGGTCGTGGCGGCAGCGATTTGACTGCAACTATGATTGGTGCTGCAATGAATGCTGAAGAAGTTCAGACATGGAAAGATGTTGATGGAATTCTTACAGCTGATCCTCGTACTGTAAAAAATGCAAAAACTGTTCCAGAAGTAACTTATGACGAAGCAGCCGAGCTTGCTTATTTTGGCGCACAGGTTCTTCATCCTCGTTCAATGAATCCTTGCCGTGTAAAGGGAACACCAGTCCGTGTAAAGAATTCTTACAATATTGAATCTCCTGGTTCTGTTATTATTGCAAAACATACTGGCGAAAAACCTCCTGTAACTGCAATTACTTCAAAGAAAAATAATATTTTGATTGACCTTGTTTCAACAAGAATGATTGGCCTTCCTGGTTTTCTGGCTCATGTTTTCAACCAGTTCTTAAAATGGGAAATCAGTATTGATGTTATTGCAACTTCAGAAGTTTCTGTGTCTTTGACAATTAACACAGACAAACCTCTTGACGGTTTGAAAGAAGATCTTGAAAGATATGCTTCTGTTGACATTAAGCGCGGAAAATCAATTGTTACTGTTATTTGCGATGTTGCCCGTTCTTCTGAAATTATGCAGACAGCATTCAAAGTGCTTTCAAAAGAAAATGTTAATGTTCAGATGATCAGCCAGGGTGCTTCTAAAGTAAACATCAGCTTTATTGTTGATGATTCTGAAGCAAACACAGTTGTAAAAACATTGCACGATGCATATTTCGGTGCATAAATAAAACCTTACAAAAGCATAAAATAAGATGTCAGCCGGTTTACGTTTGTAAGCCGGCTGTTTTTTTGCTGAAACTAAATTTTCAGCAATATTCAAAGTAAAAAACTTCCCATAATTTTTATGAATTGTAAAAAAATCAGATTTTTAACAAAAAAAATGTATTTTTCATATATATTCCTGTATGAGAAAAAATATTGAAATTGCTGCATTTATAGATTTGATTTTCTTTTATGGCTTTGTTTTGCAGAAAGGTAATTTTATTTTAAGGCTGGCTTTAATTTTTTCATTTCTGCTTGTTCTTGTTTTGTTTGTTTATAAAAAAGAAAAACGAATCTGTTTTGCTGCCGGCATTTTTTTTGCGTTTTTTTCATCGATTGCCTTTGAATGCCAAAATGCAAAATTAAAATCGCTTGTTCCTGTTGAAAAAGCTGAAACAGTTTCTGGTACAATAATTTCTTCGCCTGTAAAGCATAATAAAGCGTATTATTCAATAAAAATAAAAGCTGCTGCTTTGACCAGCCGCAATATTGCAGGAACTGCAAATGGAACTGTAACTGTTTTTATAAAAGCAAGTCTTCTGGAAAGCAATCTTCCTGGCAAAATCTGCAAAAATGCAGAATGTAATTTTTTAATTGATGAAGGTGCTTTTTTATGCTTTTATGGCAGTTTTTTAGCTCAAGACAGGCGTTCGGTCATCAATTCTGAAATATTTTTTGCAGATTCTGTAAAAAAAATAAAGCCGACTGTTTATCAAAATATTTTCTTAGAATATCGTGCTGTTTTCAGACAGAAAATAAAACGTATTTTATGGTCGTGGTCTAAGGCCGGCGCATTTCTCATTGCTTTATCGATTGGCAGCAAAGATTATCTTGCAGTTTCAGACTATATGCTGTTCAGAAAATCCGGGCTTGCTCATGTGCTTGCACTTTCTGGTTTTCATCTTTCTGTAATGTGCATGTTTACAGAGAAAATTGCAGATTTTTTTAAGAAAAAGCATCATTCGTTTCTGCTTCTGTTTGTTTCGTTCTTTTTTGTGTTTGTTGCCGGCGCACAGCCTTCTTTGGTGCGTGCATTTATTTTTTTGTGTTTAAGCTGTTTTTGTTCTGCATCTGGCATAAAGCCGCGCAAAGGTGCTGTGCTGGCGTTTTGTTTCTGTGTGCATGTTCTTATTCGTCCTCTTGATGCATTTTCGCTTTCTTTTCTGCTTTCTTATTCTGCAATTTGGGGCATTACGTTTTTGAACCCTTTTATAATGAAAATTTGCGGTTCTTCAAAAAACACAGTTTTATTAAAATTAAAAGAATCGTTTGCTGTTTCTGCCGGTGCACAGCTTGCAACTTTGCCTGTTCAGCTGTGCGTGTTTCATTCTTTTTCTTTTGTGGGAATTTTTTCATCAATTATTGTCGTTCCGCTTGTTTCGCTATTTTTTATTTTGGGAATCTTTGCTATAATATGCCTGTTGTTTTTTCCTGAACTGATGATAATTTTTGAAGCGGTTATGTCTTTTTTATATGAAATAATCGACATTGCAGTCAGATTTTTTTCACGGATATAAAGGGCTGTTTTTAAGGAGTTGTTTTTGGGAATTTCGGTTGATTATGATTCACCTGCTGCGTTAAAAGCCTTTCTTGATGAGCGAGGCTTGGCGATGCAGAAGAAATTCGGACAGAATTTTTTGATTAATGCACAGGCAAGAAAAAAGCTTATTGATGCACTTGAAATTCAAGAAGGAACTGCTGTCTGGGAAATTGGACCTGGCCTTGGTGCAATGACAAGTGAAATTTTAAATCGTGGTGCAGAACTGACTGCTTTTGAAATTGACCATGGTTTTGCAGCTGCTCTTGGCGAGCTGTTTGGTGACCGGAAGAATTTTAAACTGATTGAAGGCGATGTGCTTAAAACCTGGAAAACAGTTGAAGAAAGGCCGGCTCGTCTTTTTGGCAATCTGCCTTATAATATTGCAGCAACAATATTTGCAGACCTTATTTGCGCAGGCGTGCGTTTTGAAAAATCTGTAATAACTGTCCAAAAAGAAGTTGCGCAGCGTGCATGTGCAAAGCCTGGAACAGACGATTATTCAAGTTTTTCTGTTTTGTGCCAGTGGGCATATAATGTAACTCCGCTTATGGATTTGAGCGGCGGTTCTTTCTGGCCAAGACCAAACGTTGACAGCCGTGCTGTAAAATTTGTCAAAAAAGAGGATTTTCCGCATTGCAAAGATCCTGTTCTTTTTACAAAAATGCAGCGTTCGCTTTTTGTTTCGCGCCGCAAAACCGTAAAAAACAATCTTTCGGCGTTTATGAATGATGCAGCAAAAGCTGAAACTGCTTTGCAGAAAGCACAGATAGATCCAAAGCTTCGTGCTGAAACGCTTGATATTCAGACACTTTTAAGACTGTCTGATGCTGTAGGAGAAGTTTTATGAGCATAGCAGAAAATTATAAAATTATTGATGAACGTGTAAGAAATGCAGAAAAACTTGCGAACCGCAAACCGAACAGCGTAAGGCTTATGGCTGTCAGCAAATTTCATTCTGCAGAAGAAATTGAAGAAGCAATTGCGGCGGGTGCAAAACTTTTCGGCGAAAACCGTGTACAGGAAGCTGCAGAAAAATTTCCTGTTTTAATTGAAAAATATCCAGATATTGAGCTTCATCTTATTGGCTCGCTTCAGCGTAATAAAGTAAAGCAGATTGTGCCGCTTGTTTCATGCATTCAATCTGTAGATAGACTGGAACTTATTGAAGAAATTGAAAAGCAGTGTGCAAAAATTGATAAAAAGGTTAAAATTCTTTTTGAATTTCATACAGGCGAAGAGTCAAAGTCTGGTTTTGAAACGATTGAATCTTTGACAGATGCCGTTCGCTTTGCTTTGAATTGTCCGCATGTTGTGCCTGCAGGTTTTATGACAATGGCACCTTTTACAGAAGACAAAAAAATTATAAAAGCATCTTTCGAAAAACTTGTATCAATTTCAAAAATCATGAAAGGGCTTTTTCCTGCTGTAAATTTTGAAGAACTTTCAATGGGAATGTCAAATGATTTTGAATCTGCCATTGAATGCGGTTCTACGCTTGTACGTGTTGGTACTGCTATTTTTGGCGAACGTAAAAAGGTCTGAAGATGAAAAAACTGCTGTTAATTCCGTTTATTTTGATATTTTCAATTGTTTCGATATTTGCACAGCAGCTTGACTTGTCAAATATTGAAATTGAACCTTATGACCCTGAAGAATTTCCACCTGAACTTAGGGAACTGCGCCGAAGTGAAATTGTAACTTTTGGTTCCTATCCGTTTGCGACAATGTTTGTCGGTGCAGGTTATTCATTTTATAGATATTTTGCAAATGGAATGGATTCAAAATATGCAGTAAATCCATTAAGGAAAGCTTCTTCTGCCAATCTGTCTGATATGGAAACAAAAGGAATTATTCTTGGTGCTGCAGGCTTGAGCCTTGGAATTGGCATCGTGGATTTTTTCTTAAACCGCATTATGCTTGCAAAAGAAGAACAAGCCAGAAATGAAAATTTAGGCACAGATGGTCTTGATGAAGATATTAAAATTATTCCGGTTTATAAAAATAAAGCTGAAAATTCTTCCTTGACCGGGCTTGAAAATTAATGTGTATCTTTAAAAATTGAAAAATCTGCTTTGCAGGTTTTTGATTAGGAATAAAAAATGTCTGTTTTTTCTGTGATTGTTGATGATTCAGTTTGTGAGCCGATGCGGCTTGACGCATATATTGCAAAAATTGATGGCGGAATGAGCCGTTCAAGACTTAAAACTGTTGCGCAGACGATTCTGCTTAATGGAACTCCGTCTAAATTATCAAAAAATGTAAAAGCCGGCGACAAAATTGAAATAACGTGGGTTGATCCCAAACCCGAAAACCTTGAACCTGAAGACATTCCGCTTGAAGTTATTTTTGAAAATGAACGTGTTACTGTTGTAAATAAAAAACAGGGCATGGTTGTTCATCCAGCTGCAGGCAACTGGAAAGGCACTCTTGTAAATGCGCTTTTGTTCCATTGGGGAAAATCTGCACAGAGCCTCGATGGCGAAGAAAACAGTCCGCTTCTGCGTCCTGGCATTGTTCACAGGCTTGATAAAGATACTTCCGGCATATTGATTACGGCAAAAGACAGAGAGGCACTTACATGGCTTCAGACTCAGTTTCAGTCGCGCCGTGTTAAAAAAGAATATATTGCAATTGTTGTTGGCCATCCGAAAGAACCGCATGGTTCAATAAAAACAGGCATTACAAGAGACAGCCGCAACCGCAAGAAATTTACAACAACAGACATTGATAAAGGAAAATTTGCTCATACGATTTATAAATGCGTATCATGTTATGGTCCATATTCCCTTATGCGGGTAAAGCTTAAGACAGGGCGAACCCATCAGATTCGTGTGCATATGAAATATTTAGGCTGCCCGGTTTTAGGTGACCCGATTTATGGAAAGCACGATGCACTTTTTGACAGTGCAACGCTTATGCTTCATGCACGCCGTTTAGGAATCCGTCTGCCTGACAGCAGCGAATTTTCTGTTTTTGAAGCACCGGTTCCACGAAGATTTAAAAAAGTTATAAAAACACTGCGCGAAAAATATGAAAAACAGCGATGGTCTTATGAATGAACCAAACAGTGTCCGTATAATTTATGACTGCAAAGATTTTGTCGTTGCAGAAAAGCCGCATGGTATGCCGACAGCTCCATTAAAAGAAAATGAAAAAGACACTGCTTTAGAAGCTGTTCTTGAACTTTTTCCGCAAGGCAGAGAAGTCTATGGCAAAAAAGCTGTTGAACACGGGCTTGTGCACCGTCTGGACACTGCGACACACGGTCTTTTTATTGTAGCTTTAAATCAATCTGCTTTTGACATTCTTTGGGCACAGCAGCAGTCTGGAAATTTTATAAAAGGTTATACTGCTTATTGTACAAAACAGCCGGATAATTCATTTTCTGAATGTGATTTTGTGTTAAAAAACGGCTTGGAAATATCTTCGTATTTTAGATATTTTGGAAAAAACAGGGCAGAAGTCCGTCCTGTTAATTTAAATGGAACTGCCGGCAGGGCTGCTGAAAAAAAAGCACAGGATAAAGTTTATTCAACATTTATTGAAAATGTTTCAAAAGTTGAGTTTGAAAATGTTCCAGAAGCCTATAAAGGCTGCAGCGTTTATAAAGTGCAGTGTACATTAAAAAGTGGTTTTAAGCATCAAATACGTGCGCATCTTGCCTGGACAGGGTTCCCGATTATTGGCGACAATGTTTATTGTCCTGCGGCAAAAAAAGCTTTTGCAGAAAATTCTTCCGTCAGCATAAAACTTGAACTTCATGCATATTCATTAAGCTTTATTAACCCCAAAACGTCTGAAAACTGCAGTTTTGAAATTAAACCGATTCCTTCATTTTTGCAGCAGTTTCCTTCTGAATTGTACAATGCTTCAAGCCGTTAAAAAGTTTTCTGTGCTTTCAGGCACAAAATTGTGCGAATGGCAAAAACTCTAGACTTTTCTTTTGCGGTTAAGTATACTCTTTGAGTGCAAGAGAATAACGTTACAGAAACACAAAAGAAATTTCTTTTTATAAGACTTTTACAGCGTCTTAATGTCTGCTTATTTTTGTATCTTTTTGTACTTGTTTTTATATATGTTCTTGGAAATTTGCAGAATTTTCTTGATACTTCATTGATATTAATTCTGCGCATAATTTCATTTACATCAATTTTGCTTATTATGTTTTCTGTTTGTGCCATTATTCTTTCTGTCGGTTTCGCAATTTATCAAAAAACATCTGCTTATCTGCGTTTTTTGGTTTTTAATTTGATTTTCTGCTTGGTTGCAGCTGTTTTTCTTATAGTTTCAGCAGGAATTAATTTTCTTGCATCTGGTACGGGGGCTTAATCTTTTATGAGTGGCGATGTGCGGCCGCTTAATGTCTGGCATGTAACTCGGGAATATGCCGGAATCGCTGAAGCGGGTGGGGTTAAAAATGTTGCTTGTTCTTTAGCCGAAGGACTTGTAAAACATGGTGCTAAATGTACGGTTTTCATGCCTTTTTATGGCTGTACAATGATGAAACGGCTTTCAAAAATTACAGAATTATCTTCTTCTATTGCCGGAATTATCTGCGGCGATTCAATTTATAGAGTTGCTTATGGTCAGGCAGAAGTAAAAGGTGTGCGCATAATTTTTGTCATGCACCGCATTTTTACAGAAAAGCGTGGCGTTTATGTTTATACCGAAGAAGATGAGCATGAAAATCCAAATTTTGTGCGTGGTTCAGGGCATAAAGACGCAAACATAATGAATACTGTTTTCCAAAAAGCTGTAATTGCTTTTGCTCAGCTTTCCGGGGAATATCCTGATGTCATTCAGTGTCAGGATGCTCATACTGCGCTTATTCCTGCTTTTGCAAAGGCTTCTCCTCAGCATGCAAGGGCTTTTGCAAATACAAAATTTTTCGTTACAATTCACAATGCTGGTGAAGGTTATCGTCAGCAGTTTAATTCAATGCTTGAAGCTTATTCACTTACAGGTCTTCCGATGCCGATGCTTCAGACTGGCTTGATGAATGGCCGCATTGAACCGTTTCTTGTTGCTTCTGTTTATGCAACGCTTTCTACTGTTTCGCCGTGGTATGCTGAAGAGCTTTTAAATGCAAAAGATGTTTATACAGGTGGTCTTGCAAAAACCTTTTTTGAAAAGAACATAAAAATAAAAGGCATAACAAACGGCATTGATGTTGAACGTTATGACCCGACTGATAAAGAAAAATCTCTTTTGCCTTATAGTTTTGACCCGAAAAATGATGAACTTGAAGGCAAATATTCCTGCAGAGGCTGGTTTTTGCAGCAGCTTGGCAGCAGATTTAATGTTCCCGGTCTTAAATGTTACGGTTCTATCGAGCATAAAGCAGGCAACGTTTATTTTGGCTACCACGGCAGACTTGTACACCAGAAAGGGCTTGATGTGCTTGCCGATGCAGCAGAGATTGTTCTTGCACAAAATAAAGATGCATGTTTCATTGTTTTTGGGCATGGAGATTCTGCTCTTGAAGAACGGCATAGAATGCTTGCAGAAAAATACACAAACAGATATGTATATATATGCGGCTACGAACGTGCTTTTGCCCGTCTTTGTGTTGCAGTTTTTGATTTTCTTGTTTTGCCAAGTTTTTTTGAACCGTGCGGTCTTGAAGACTTTATCGGACAGATTTTCGGGTCAATTCCTGTTGCACATGCTGCCGGCGGTTTAAAAAAGATTGTTGACGGCAAAACTGGTTTTCTTTATGAGCAGAACACGCCGGATGTGCTTGCCCAGACACTTTTAAATCTGGTTGAAAAAATTCATAATTCTCCAGATGAAATTAATGCAATTATAAAAAATGCTGCTCAATATGTTGAAAATGAATATACTTGGGATAAGGTGATTCTGCAGCAGTATCTTCCGATGTATGAAGCTGATGACTAGTACAGGGATTGCTGTCTTGTCAAACATGGCGGATGTTTACTGAATTTGTGCAGAAAATTATGCTGGAGCTGTTAGTTTAAGAAGGCTTTGCTCAGCGTAGATGACCTGAAATTTTGTGAGTATGTTGCAATGCTGAACACTGTTCTGTATTGTATAGTGCACGGCTTGTGCCATAACGTATTCAGAGGAATTTATGAAACTGTTTTTTAAAATTTCCATTATTCTGCTTTCTGCTGCTGTTATAGCTGTTTCTGCTGTAACATTCACTTATTTTTATTTGCAGACTGCGCCTGCTGCAGCAGATTCTGGTGCTGAATTTTCTGCAGGTGACCCTTATATTTTAAAAATTCCTGCCGGAACAGGCGTTTTAGATGTTGCAGAAGAGCTTGAATCAAATGGCATAATCAGGTCTGCAGATGTTTTTTATTTGAAGGCACGCATTGAAAAATTCGCAATGAAAGCCGGAAGGTATTCTGTAAATCCTTCAATGAGCCTGTCTGAAATTTTTGCATTGCTTGAATCTGGCAAACAGGACTATATCAGCGTAAGTCTTCCGGAAGGTCTTACAATTTCTCAGATTGCCCAGCTGCTTGTTGATTCAGATGTAATTCTTTCAAAAGAAGAATTTATCGAAGAAGTAAATAATCCTGAACTTCTTGAAAAATATAAAATTCCTGCAAGAAATCTTGAAGGTTATCTTTTTCCTGATACTTATTTTTTTAATCCTTCAATGAATGCAAGAGATGTTGTTGAACGGCTTGTTGATAATTTCTTTTCAAGAATCGAATCTTTGGAAATATCTTGTGAAAATATGGAAGAACTGCATGAAACTGTAATTCTTGCTTCAATTGTTGAAAGAGAATATTGCAGGGAAGAAGAAGCGCCTCTTATTGCAAGTGTTTTTAAAAACAGGCTTGAACATCACATCGGTCTGGAATCTTGTGCTACAATCGTTTATATTTTGACTGAAATAGAAGGACGTCCTCATCCTGAAAAAATTACTTATGAAGATTTGAAAATTGACAGTCTTTATAATACATACAAATGGGCAGGGCTTCCTGCCGGTCCGATTTCAAATCCTGGTGCAATTGCGCTGAAAGCAGCAGCAAATCCTCCAAAGACAAAGTATTATTATTTTCGTGTTGTTGATGAATCAACAGGTACACATCATTTTTCAACTACACTGGAAGAACATGCCAAAACTGGCCGTAATCTGGCTGTAAAGGCGGCTGCTGGAAAATAATGGGCCGTCATATTTCATCAAAAACAATTGACAATGTAAGCAGTTCGGTTGACATGGTTTCTCTTGTAAGTGAGTATGTTCATCTTGATAAAAAAGGCACAAATTTCTGGGGCTGCTGTCCGTTTCATAACGAAAAAACTGCATCTTTTTCTGTAAATCAGGAAAAGAAAATGTTTTATTGTTTTGGCTGCCACAAAGGCGGCGGTGCAATTCAGTTTTTGATGGATATTGAGAACGTGCCTTTTGCTGAAGCTGTAGAACAGCTTGCAAAGAAAAACGGCATTGAAATTATTTATGAAGGTGCATCTTCAAAAAAAGAAGACGAAGCATATGAAAAAGAACAGCAGTTTAAAAATGACATTATTGATTTGTATAAGCGCACTGCTGCATTGTTCCGTTATTTTCTGAACGAAACAGAACAGGGCAAACCTGTCCTTGATTATCTTGCAAAACGAGGTGTTTCCCCTGAAACAGCTTCTCTGTTTGGTTTGGGGTTTGCGCCGGAAGACCGCCGATGGCTTAAGAAATTTCTGCTTCAGAAAAATTATTCAAATGAATTTCTTACAAAATCTGGTCTTTTTTCAAAAAATTATCCTGACGTTTCTTTTTTTTCAAACAGATTGATGTTTCCTATCTGCAACCGTTCCGGGCAGGTTGTGGCTTTCGGCGGCCGCATTCTTGAAGGCGACGGACCTAAATATTTAAACTCAGGTGATTTACCGCAGTATAAAAAATCAGAAACGCTTTATGCTTTTCATCTTGCCAAAAATCAGATAAACAGAAGAAAAGCCGTAATCCTTTGCGAAGGCTATATGGATGTAATTGCATATCATCAGGCTGGGCTTAATTTTGCAGTTGCACCACTGGGAACAGCTTTGACAGAAGATCAGGTTAAAATGCTGAAGCCTTTTGTTGATACGTTTCTGCTTTCGTTTGACGGCGATGAAGCCGGTCAAAAAGCAACGTTCCGTGCCGTAATTATGTGCCGCCACGCTGGTGCTGCCGTAAAAATCGTAGATATTGCCGGATTTGATCCAGGAGATAAACCAAAACCAAAAGATCCTGCTGAAGTTCTGCTGAATTTTGGTGCAGAAACCTTGACAAATATTGTAGAGAATAGTATCCTTGACGCCGATTATTTATTGTCTACACTGGCAAAAAAGTATCCTGTCGATACACCTGATGGAAAAACCAATGCTTCTTTGGAATTTTTTTCATATATAGACGCTTTGCAGTCAGACATACAAAAAGAATCGTGTCTTGAGCAGCTGTGCAATACTTTTGGATTAAACCCAAAAGCCGTTCACTCTGATTTTAATCGTCGGGATGCTGCTCGGAAAAGGACTGAAACAAACGGACTGACATCTGAATCTAATGTACAAAACAACCTGAATATAAAAAAGAATGCCGAGATAAGGGCGATGCTCGCAGTTGTGTCTAATACTGAATATTTCACAAAAATGCGCTCAGTGCTTACGCCAGAAGATTTTGAAGATGCGGCCGCAAAAGAGTTGTTTTATGCATTGGAGGAAGCTTACCGGGAAGATGCAGTAAGTTTGGATGTAATACTTTCCAAATGCGAAAATGAAAATTTGCGCAAACTGGTAAGTGAAACTGTTTCTTCAAGTGAATTTGCCATTAATTCACAGAAGACGATTGAAGATAGTATTGCTTTGGTGCGTCGTAATAGTTTGGAGAGAAAACGCGAACGCCTGATGAATAGAATTCGTCAGTGCAAGGCATCTACTCTTGAAGAACTTCAATTGCTGCGTGACATGCAGTACGAAAAAATGGCCATCGACAACGAATTGAACGTAAAGGACGTAACTGAATGACGGATCAAGAGCTCGATCCAGCAATCGTAAAACTTGTTGAATACGGAAAAACTAAAAAAGTTCTGAATTGGGATGAAATCAATGATATGCTGCCACCTGAAATTTTGAATTCAGACAAAATGGATGTGGTACTTATGGTCCTTGAGAAGAACAACATTCAAGTCATTGAAGAAGATCTTATTCTTGATGACGAAGATGATGAAGAAGCCAGGGAACAGGCTGAAGAAGTCGCTGCTAATGGAGAGGATAAATCAGAAAAGGATGATGATATAAGCCGCAAACGGCTTGTAAATAATGATAAAGATTCTTCTATTGATGATCCTATCCGTCTTTATCTGCGTGAAATTGGTAAAGAAAACCTTTTGACTGCAGAACAGGAAGTTGAGCTTTCCAAAAAAATGGAAAGCGGTGAAAATATTATAAAAGATGTCATTAAAAATTCCGGAATGATTATTCCAGAATTTTATGCAATTGCACAAAGGGCATTTACAAAAATCGACCCGCATGAAGCTGGCCGACCGCGAAAAGAAATCAATGAAGAGATGGCAGAAAAACGCCGTCTTAAGGCAAATTACAGCGATGCATTGAAACAGGTTCTGCCTGAAATGAAGCAGTATATTGCTTTAAAAAAGCAGCTTTATGAAAAAGACCAGAATGTTTCAATTTTTGAAAACGAAGAACTTGTTGCATTGCGCAATAAAATTCTGCCTGTGCTGCAAAGCGTAGATATTCAGTCTGAAGAAATTGAAAAATTTTCTGACCGCTTTATCGAAGCTACAAAGAAAATCAAGGAATATCGTCACCGTCAGGAAAAGAAAGAAAAAGAACTCCGCATTTCCGACTATACAGAGCTTCGTGCTCTTGGAAAAAGGGTTTCTCTTAAATCTGAACGTGCAAAACTTGAAGAAGAACTTGGTATTCCTGCAGACGATATCCGCGAAATTTATACACAGATTCAGAAGATTGACAGAAAACTGCGCAAGCTTGAATATGAATTTGAAAATGATGTTTCTGAAATTTTGTCTATGGCACGCGAAATTCAGCGCGGTCGCATTATGATGAAAAAGGCAAAAGACAGACTCATCAATGCAAACCTTCGTCTTGTTGTTTCAATTGCAAAGAAATATACAAACCGTGGTCTTCATCTGTTTGACCTCATTCAGGAAGGAAACATCGGCCTTATAAAAGCTGTTGAAAAATTTGAATACAGCAAAGGCTTTAAATTTTCAACATATGCTACATGGTGGATTCGCCAGGCGATTACACGTTCAATTTCTGACCAGGCACGCACAATCCGTGTTCCAGTTCATATGATTGAACAGATTAACAAAGTTGTCCGCGAAAGCCGTCAGCTTATGCAGCGTCTTGGCCGCGAACCGACAGACGAAGAAATTGCAGCTCAGCTTGGCTGGGCAGTAAGCCGTGTAAAACAAGTCAAAAATGTTGCACGAGAGCCTATTTCGCTTGAAACGCCAATTGGTGAAGAAGAAGATTCTCTGCTTGGAGATTTTATCGAGGACAAAGAAGTCGAAAATCCTGCAACACAGACAGCCTTTACGCTGCTTCAGGAACAGCTTCAGAAAGTTCTTGAAACATTGCCGCCAAGAGAACAGGAAGTTCTTAAAATGCGCTTTGGTCTTGATGACGGCTATTCACTTACACTTGAAGAAGTTGGCTTGTACTTCAATGTAACTCGTGAACGAATCCGTCAGATTGAAGCAAAGGCTTTGAGAAGATTAAGACATCCACGACGGTCAAGCCCGCTGCGTGATTATCTGGATAACTGATGGTGTTTATGGATGTTGCCGTTGAAAGCTGGTGTTTAGCGGCAACTTTGGATGTTTGTGCTTATGAAGTGCAAATTTAGTGACACGAATTAATAGTTTTTATTTTTTGCAGTTGTCACTTAGTCCAATAAAGTATATATTTGTTTACGTTTCTTGGGTGAGAAACTATATAGAAATGTTCTGAAAACCGCAGTTTTTGGAACTGAAATAATTGAGGCTCTAAAACTTGCCGTTTTAGAGATGGCAGTCAGCAGTCTTGCCGCAGTGCAGTAAGGTATGCTGGGCTTAATTGTGGTTGCAGTCGGATTTATACCTTTTGTTACGACGCAGAGCGTTATGTTTCCTTTGGAAACAGGTATTAAATCTTCAGCACGAATAAATGCGATGTTTCTGGCTGTGCTGTTTTAGCAGTTTGAAAATCGAAAGTCTCTCTAAAGAAGTATTTTTAGAGATGACCTGTATATAAGAGGGTGTTATTATGGAAATGACCGAAGTTTTCGACAAGTTAAAGGCTTTGCAGGATGTTCTTTCTGAAAAATATGAACTTAAAAATCAGATTGAAGAGGCTCCAAAAAAGCTTTCTAATCAAGATGAGCTTCTTGAACGTATGAAGAAGCAGTTTATCGAAAAAAATGCACAATACGAAAAACTCCGCTCAAAAGTTGCTCTTTTAAAAACTCAGCTTGCAGAAGCTGAAGCAAAACGTGAACGTGGCGAAAAGGGCATGGATTCAATCACTACACACCGTGAATATGAAGCTCTTGAAAAAGAAATCAAAGATGCTACAGAACTTGAGCAGCAGATTCGCAAAGAATTGCAGAACGAAGAAAAGAACTTTATTGAACTTGATGAAGGTCTTAAACAGGATGAACAGCTTATTTCTCAGCAGGAATCTGAACTTAATCAGGGAAAAGAAAACCTTGAACATGAAATTGAAGACTTGAAGAAAAGATTTGCAGAGCTTGAAGCACAGGAAGCAGAAATTATTCCTGGTATTGATGAGGAAATTATCTTTAAGTTTGACCGCATCATTCAGAGTAAACACAGCAAAGGCATTGTTGCCGTAAAAGGCAATGTTTGTGACGGCTGTCATATGATTCTTCCTGCACAGTTTGCTAATGAAGTTCATACCGGTGAAAAAATCGTTTTCTGTCCTTACTGCAGCCGCATATTGTATTACGAAGAAGACGAAACAGGCGAAAGTGAATATTTCCATCTTGACGATACAGGAAGTCTTGCAGATCTTGATGACGATTTGCTTGATGAAGATATTGATGGCGAAGAAGACGAATTCGATGAAGAAGAGCGTCATTCTAGAGATGAAATCAAAGAAATTGGTTTTGAAGACTAATAAAAGTTTTGATTATCTTTAGAAATTAAAATTTTTTGTGAAATCTTTGAAAAATGATTTTCTGCAGATAAAGTTTTGCTTTTTGCAAGTTTGTGTGAAGGACATGCACTTTTTATAGACAGACTGGAGCATTGTCCTTTGTTTTTCGGGCTGATATTAAGCCTTGAAAATTACAGAAAATCATTTTGACAAGTATGTTTCTGAAATTAAGTTTTCAGAAATTTGTTAGTTGATTCTGGCAGAAGGGATATAATCGCTGCGGTTTAGCCGCAGAGGAAAGTCCGGGCTCCTTCGGAAAAAATGCCGGCTAACGGCCGGGGGCTTTTTTGTAATGAAAAAGCTACAGACAGCGCAACAGAAAATATACCGCCGGAAGGTAAGGGTGAAAAGGTGAGGTAAGAGCTCACCGGGCTTTTGGTAACAAAAGTTGCATTGCAAGCCTCATTTGGAGCAAAGTTAAATAACAGCTGATTTTCCGATATTGGGTTCTGCCCAAACGGCTGTTGGTAAACTGCTGGAGACAAAATGTAAGTTTTGTTCAAGATAGATGATTATGGTAAATTATTGCAATGCAATAATTTATTGACAGAACTCGGCTTATTGTCTCTTCTGCTTTTATTAATTTTATAGAGCAAAGGCAACTTTTAGAAATCTAGAAATTGCCGTTATATGATTCTTTAGCCGTTTAAAGCGACGGTGCCAAATTGGGACGGGGTTGGTAGAGAAATGAGAAAGAGTCAGCTGCAGTTTTATGATAGCTATGAAAAACGCAAAAAACGAAAGTTTGCGTTTATTTGCGTTGTTGTTATTGTTCTTGCAGTTGCTTTTTTTACAGGCATTTCCATGCGTGCCCTTGCAAAACACAAGGAATCTTCAAAAGAGCTTTCATTTGAACATCTTGAAGAATTGTGGAATCTTGAAGATTATGAAGGTGTTTTTGCTCAGACAGACAGAATGCTTGAAGAAAAACCGATACAGCAGTCTGTACTCGTCTATCGCGGTTATTCTGCTTTTTATCTTGCGGTTTCGCAGACAGATACTTCTGCCGCTTTGGCATATATTGAAGATGCAATAAATGCATTAAGGCTTGCCCTTATTTCAAATTACTCAAAATCAAAACCTCAGATTGAATACATGCTTGCAAGGGCATATTATCAAAAAGGTGTTTTTGCAACTTATAACTGCTATTCAGACCTTGCCATAAAATATTTTGAACTTGCAAAAGCCGATGGTTATGTTTCAAATGATATTCCTGAATATTTAGGTGTTTCTTATGCTTCGCTTGATATGACAGATGAAAGCATTAGTGCTTTTACAGAAGCACTTGGAATCGGCGAATCAGAAAAGCTGCTTCAGGCAATAGGTGAGCAGTATTATAAAGCTCAAGATTATTCAAAAGCAAAACAGTATTTATTTCGTGTCGTAAGTGAATCAAATGATGATATTTTGGTGTTGAAAAGTCGCAACATTCTCGGTAAAATATATCTCGAAGAGAATAATCTTTTTGATGCAAAAAGAGAATTTGATGCTATTTTGGCAAAAGATGTAAATTATGCCGATGCCTATTATGGTCTTGGAATAATATATGAGAAACAAGGTGATCCAACAAAAGCGCGTTCTGAATGGAGAAAAGCGCTTCGAGTGCAGGTAAATCATCCGGGTGCACTTCAGAAATTGAATAATAATGGTTAGGGGGAGGAAATGAGCTTAATTGATAAGTTCTCTACTGATATAGGAATTGATTTAGGAACATGCAATACACTTGTATATGTTCGTGGAAAAGGTATTGTTATAAATGAACCGTCTGTTGTAGCTGTAGAGTGCGGAACTAAACGTGTTGTAGCTGTTGGTTCAAAAGCAAAACAGATGCTGTGGAAAACTCCTGATAACATTACAGCCATACGTCCCCTTAGAGATGGTGTTATTGCTGATATGGACTCAACTGAAAAGATGATTAAATTCTTCATCCAGAAAGTTATTCCTAGATATAGACTTACGCGAACACGAATGAAAATAGGCATTCCTTCTTGTATTACTGAAGTTGAGCGCCGTGCTGTTCAGCAGGCTGCTGTCCGTGCCGGTGCAAAGGAAGTAAAGCTTATCGAAGAAAGTCTTGCAGCTGCTATCGGTGCAGAAATTCCTATTCATGAACCTGCTGGTCATATGGTGTGCGACATTGGCGGTGGAACAACAGAAATTGCCGTAATTTCATTGAACGGACCGGTTGTTACAAGAGCAATCCGTCTTGGCGGTGATGAATTTGATGATGCAATCATTAAATATGTCCGCGGTGTTCATAACCTTATAATTGGTCAGACAACAGCAGAAAGTCTTAAAATTGAAATTGGTAATGCTGTTCCTGGCAAAAATATTGAAAAGCGTGAAATCAAGGGTACTGATGCAATTACAGGTCTTCCAAGACGTCTTGAAATAGATTCAGTAGAAGTCCGTGAAGCTTTAAAAGATCCGATTACTCAGATTCTTGATGAAATAAAACTTACACTTTCAACAACTCCGCCGGAACTGGCAGCTGATATTGTTGAATGCGGTATTGTTATGACTGGCGGCGGTTCTATGTTAAAGGGCTTTACAAAGCTTATTTCAAAAGAAACCGGTGTTCCTGTTATTCTTGCAGAAGAGCCTCTTAACTGCGTCGCAATTGGTGCCGGCAAGTCTTTTGAAGTAGACAAAGAAACAGCATCAGACCGCAGTATTTATGATGCTTTGAACAACTAGATGTTATGGCCCGGTCAAAGTCAAGTGTATTCAGTCTGCCGGTTTTTCTGTTATTGCTGCTAGTTGTTATTTCTGGCGTAATTCTGGCGTTATATACCGGTGGATTTATAGTAAATTTCAAAGAAGCAGGTTTCTCAATTGTTTCAACGGCGCAGCTGTCTGCCCATACTGTTTCAAGTTCTGTCGGTGGCGCTTTTTCTGCCATAAAAGATTTAGCCGATTTAAGAAAAGAGTATGAGGCTTTGACAGAAAAGCTAAAAGATTACGAGTATTTGCAGAGAAATAATGCTGAAATTCGACGAGAGAACGGTCGTTTACGTGAACAGCTTGGATTGTCCGATTCGTTAAACAAGAAAAATTATCCTGCATTTATTGTTGGTCGTGATCCGAATGCGGCATATTCTGCAATTACAATAAGTAAAGGCCGCAACGCAGGCATAAAGAAAAACATGCCTGTTATTGCACTTCAGCGTGGTAATGTAGGTCTTGTCGGAAAAGTTGTAAGTGTTGGTCCTTATACAAGTCTTGTCATGCCGATTTATGACTATCAGTGCAGTGTTTCTGCCCGTATTCAAAATACAAGAGATTTAGGACTGGTAAGCGGCAATGGCTCTGAAAGTGAAAATCTTTCGCTTAGATATATAAATAAACGTGTTCTTGATGAACTTCAGATTGGTGATGTAATTGTTACCTCTGGTGAAAACGGAAATTACGAGCGTGATATTCCGATTGGTTCCATTTCAAAAATTAAGATTGTTGATTATGACTCGTCGCTTCAGATTGAAGTAACTCCAGTTATTGATTTTTCGCGTCTTGAATCTGTAATTGTAATGGACAGGGAGGAATTGAATGATTAAGTCTGGCTGCATTTCTCTGCTTTTTTCATTGAGTTTTATTATTATTGAAACATCGTTGCTTTCAAATATCAGTTTTTTGCCCGTTGTTCCAGATCTTGCACTCATTTTGCTGCTTTATTTTTCTTTTAACAACGGTTCTGCTGCCGGCGAATTTCATGGTTTTGTTTCTGGTTTTTTTCTTGATTTCCTTTCAGCTTCTCCGCTGGGCTTGAATTCGCTTATCCGAACAGTAATTGGATTTTTGACAGGATGTTTCAAAAATTTTCTTAATGTTGATGTTGTATTTTTCCCTGCTATTCTTGCTGCGATTGCAACATTTTTGAAAGCTCTTCTCATGCTTTTCATCTCTGTCTTGTTCGGTGGAAAGATTTCTGTATATCATTTTGGTGAATCAATATTCTGGATTGAACTTTGTATGAATACTGTTTTGGCGCCGCTTGTTTTTGCTTTTTTGCGCTTGTTCCCTTCGTGGCTCATAGCTTTGCCAAAGAGTGAGTCTTATGCGGCAGAATGATTTTATAAATGCTCCTGAAGTATCAGAAACAAAAAACGAAAAAATTGCAGTTATTGCAGTGATAATTTTTGTTGTTCTTGCTTTATATCTGCTGAAACTTTTTTCAATGCAGGTTATTCAGGGACAGGATTATCGTACTCAGTCAAAACGAATTTCAAGTACGGTCAAGGAAATTCCTGCCCAGCGTGGCGAAATATATGACAGAAATGCAGATAAGGCACTTGCTGTCAATGTTGATTCTTTTGCAGTTGATATTACTCTTGGTGAAATTCCGGAAGAAAAATTTGATACTGTAATTGCACGTCTTGCGTCATTTCTTGGTGTAAAAAAATCCTATATTGATACTAAGATAAAATATGTAAATCACAGTTCGTTTCGCGCTGTTGAAGTAAAATCGAACGTTTCTTTTTCAACTGTTTCTCAGATTGCAGAAAATCTTGTTGATTTGCCGGGTGTTTCATGGCGTACAAAACCTGTAAGAAATTATCTTGTAGGTGGGTCTTTCAGCCATATTATTGGCTATCTTGGAAATATTACAAGTGAACAGTTGAAAGTGCGCTATAACAAGCAGGATAGTGATGAGAAGCGCATTTATAACGAGAACAGTATTATCGGACAGAGTGGAATTGAAAGCCAGTATGATATGCTCCTGCAGGGCGAACCTGGACATGAGTCCCGTACTGTTGATGCTAAAGGCCGCTTTGTTTCTGCTGCCCCTGTTGTTGTTCCGCCAAAAATGGGAAACAATCTTGTTCTAACAATTGACCGCTCAATTCAGGAACTTGCAGAAAAAGCTCTTGGTGAAAGATATGGTTCTGCTGTTGTTCTTAAACCGTCAACAGGCGAAATCCTTGCCATGGCTTCTTATCCTTCATATGATGCAAATATTTTGACTTCTGGTGACAGCATTGCTGATTCTGCAAGAATTTTGAATGATTCAAGAAAACCGATGCTGAATCGTGCCGTTGAAGGAACATATCCTCCGGCTTCAACTTTTAAAGTAATTATGTCCGCAGCTGTTCTGCAGGAAGGTTCATTTGATCCAAATCAGAAAGTTGAATGTACAGGAAAACTGGAATATGGTGGACGTGTATTCAAGTGCCATATTGGTGTTCCTGGACATGGCAAGCTTGATTTGAAAAATGGTCTTGCTCAGTCTTGTAACGTTTATTTCTGGACGATTGGGCGTGATGCACTTGGAATTGACCGCATTTCAAAATATGCAAGAATGTTCGGTTATGGTCAGGAAACTGAAATTGATTTGCCGTCTCAGGCAAGAGGTCTTGTTCCGACTGCTCAATGGAAAGAGCGCAATTATCATGAAAAATGGCTTGGAGGAGATACTCTAAACGCTTCAATTGGTCAGAGTTTTACGCTTGTTACACCTCTGCATGTTGCAAATATGATGGCAATGGTCGTAAACAAAGGCGTTATTTACAGACCTCATCTTTTAAAAATTGCATATGATCCTGCAACAAAAGAAATTACAAAAGAACTTAAACCACAGGTTCTTCACAAAGCTGATATTGATGAATCTGTCTGGAATGAATTGCAGACAGATTTGCGCTATACTGTAACAAACGGTTCTGCTCAATGGCCTTTGCGGAATAAAGTTGTGCAGATTGCCGGAAAAACCGGAACTGCCGAAGTAGGGCTTAAATCGCAGTGGCATTCTTGGTTTGTGGCTTATGCACCGTTTGATGCACCGCCTGAAGATGCTGTTGTTGTGTGTGTATCTGTTGAAGCAACAAATGTCTGGGAATGGTGGGCACCTTATGCCTCGAATATTATTTTCCAGGGAATTTTTGCAAAACAGACTTATGAAGAAGCTGTTGAGGCTTTAGGTTTTTCTTCAATTCAGAAACCAGTGGGAAGACAAGAATGAAATTACGTGTATTCAATTTTTTGGATTATTTTCTGCTTTTTGCTGTATTGATTCTAGTTCTTTGCGGCATTCTCTTTATTTATTCTTCTGGTTTTGACCAGTATGGAAATCTTCAGACAAGAGAATATACAAGACAGATTTTTTTTGCGATTACTGGTCTTGTCATTCTTGTTATTCTGGTTGTAGTTGATTACAGACGCTTCCGCCAGTGGTCGCCGGCTCTTTATATCGGGCTTCTGGTTGTTCTGGTTTATACGCTTTTGTTTGGCAAAAATGTAAAAGGTGCCAGAAGCTGGCTTGGAATAGGTGATTTTGGTGTTCAGCCTTCTGAATTTGGAAAAATCATTTTCATACTGTATCTGGCACGTTATCTTGAAAATTCTTCTAAAGTGCAGGATTTCAGGCGTTTTGTAACGGCTATGTTCATTATGCTTATTCCTGTAGGTTTAATTTTGCTTCAGCCTGATTTAGGCTCTGCGAGTGTTTATATTCCGATTTTTCTTGTTATGTGCTATATGGCAAGGCTTCCAAAAAGATATATTTTTTATGTTCTTGGAATAGGTGCTTTGACAATTGTGTTTGCTATTTTGCCTGTTTGGGAAGCAAAGATATATCAGCAATCAATTACATTTTTCAAAATTTTCAGGAATTTGCCGCTGCGACTGCTTGTTATTGGCTGCCTTGCGCTTATTACGCTTCTCGGTATGGTCGGATATGTTCTGTTCAGGGCAAAATATTTTTATTGGATTGCATATGTTTTCAGTATTTTGACTATTGCTCTTGGTGCATCTGCCGTTTGTGCAAAAGTGCTGAAAGATTATCAGGTTATGCGCCTTATTGTGTTTTTGAATCCTGAAGTTGATCCGCGCGGTTCTGGATGGAATATTATTCAGTCTAAAATTGCAATTGGCTCAGGCAATCTGTTTGGACAGGGCTTTTTGATGGGAACACAAAGTCATTACCGCTTTTTGCCGGAACAGAGTACAGACTTTATTTTCAGTATTTTGTCTGAAGAATGGGGATTTGTCGGCTGCTTTTTTATATTCTGTCTGTTTGCTGTAATTTTTATCCGCGGTTTGATAATTGTTAAAAACACAACCAATGTTTATGGCTATTATGTTTCAATTGGCATTGTGTTTATGATATTTTTCCACTTTATTGTTAACGTCGGCATGGTTATGGGTGTAATGCCGATTACAGGAATTCCTTTGATGTTTTTATCTTATGGCGGATCTTCTCTGTGGACTGCCATGGCTGGAATTGGTCTTTTGATGAGCGTTAATTTGCGGCGAATTGATTTCAGTGAAACATACAGAATTTCTGAATGATTTTTTGATAAAACCTGCTTGTTTTTTTTGCGTAAATTTGCATTTGGTGCGTTATATTGACCATTTTTGCAAAAAAAGATATATTATACGAAACCCCTTGCCCAGTCAAAGGGCCAATCGTCCATAAGGAGTAAACATGAGAAAGTACGAATTAATGACTATCTTCCCTGTTGAGGAAGATCAGTGCCAGGCCGGTCTTGCAAACGTTCGCGCCGTTTTAGGTGAGTTCGGTGCAGAAATCGAAAAAGAAGATTTCTTCGGCGAAAGAGAACTTACTTACGAAGTAAAAAAGAGAAATCGTGGAAAGTTCTATCTTTTTAACATCAAAGTAAATCCTGCAAAAGTTATCGAAATCGATCACAAATTCAAGCTTGATACAATTTTGATGAAGTTCATGTTCGTTCGCGTTGACGAATAGGAATTATCGTTTAGATATAATTGCAAAAAGGAGTTTACAGCATGAATGATTTGAATCAAGTTATGATAATTGGAAGATTAACTCGTGATGCTGAATTGAAATATACAGCTGGTGGCTTTGCTATCGGTAGTTTTTCAATTGCTGTAAACAGAAGACGCAAGAATGGGGAACAGTGGGTTGACGAAGTAAGTTACTTTGATGTCAATTTATTTGGAAAATCTGCTGAAAACCTCAATCAATATCTTATCAAAGGAAAACAGGTCGGAATTCAAGGTGAATTGCGACAGGATCGCTGGGAACAGGACGGACAGAATAGAAGCAAGATTGTTATAGTTGCTTCAAATGTTCAGCTTTTAGGCGGAAATTCTGGAGGAAGTGCCGGTATGACGCAGTCTGCCGGAGGGGGTTACAGCCAGAACCGCAGTCAGCAGTCTTATCAGCAGCGTCCAGCAGCTCCACAGAATCAGCAGTATAACGAATATGATGCTGGTCAGTCTTATGGTGGAGATTCTGATTTCCCGGAAGAGATACCTTTTTAAGAGAAACTGAAAAGTTTTTCAATACTTTGAATTAGGAGAAATTATTATGTCAGATATCAAAAATAAAGACGTAGATCAGACAACTGAAGCACAGTTGCAGGATGCTGGCCGCGAAGGTGAAGAACGTTCTGCTCGTGGCGGCAAGGGAAAAACTTTCTTCCGCAAGAAGGTTTGCCGTTTCTGTGCAAATAAAACACCAATTACATATAAAGATGCAGATGCACTGCGCCGTTTTACAACAGAACGTGGCAAGATTCTTCCACGCCGCATTACAGGCACATGTGCAAAACATCAGAGACGCCTTGCACTTGAAATTAAACGTGCACGTGCAATCTGCTTGCTTCCATTTGTTTGCGAGTAATTTGTTTTAATCATGGAAACATTTGTTTCCAAAGGCTGGCACTAAAAATTAAATTTTTAGTGCCGTTCTTGTTTTTATTCGTTAAAAACAAAATGCATGGCTGCTCTGCAGCGATGTTATATGTTTATTTTGTCAAAAAAGACATTAGCTGTACTCCGGTTGCTGTCTTAAAATTATAGGAGCTTGAAATGAAAGTTATTCTTAATCAAGATGTAAAACACCTCGGTGAAGAAGGTGACGTAAAGAATGTTGCAAACGGTTATGCACGCAACTATTTGTTTCCACGCAATTTTGCATTGCCATACAACGATGTAACAGTTGCTTATTTTGAAAGCCGCAAAGCTGAAATTGAAGCAAAGAAAGAGCAGAAGAGAAAGGATTCTGCTTCATTGAAAGACAAACTTCAGTCAGAAGTTGTTACAATCGTTATGCCAGCTGGAACAAACGGCAAACTTTATGGTGCTGTTACAAATCAGACTGTAGCTGAATATCTTCAGAAACAGGGCTATGATATTGAACGCAAACGCATTGAAATTGCAGGTTCAACAATCAAAAGTGTTGGAAAATACACAGCAGTTATCCGCTTGTATGAAACAACATCAGCTGAAATTACTTTGGTTGTAAAAAGCCAGGAACAGGCTGAAAAAGAAGCTGCACAGGCTGAACAGCCGGCTGCTGAAGCAACAGAAGCAAAGGCTGAATAATGGCACTCAAGGATAAAGTGCCTCCATCAAATATTGAGGCCGAACAGGCAACATTAGGCGCTTTACTCCTTGACTGGGAAGCTGTCGGAACCGTAATTCATTATTTACGTCCCGACAACTTCTACTCAATTCAAAATCAAAAAATTTTTAAAGCCATGCTGAAATTGTACAACAATGGGCAGCGTGGAGACCTTATTACTTTAACAGAACAATTAAGAATTGACAATGAACTTGAAGATGCAGGTGGACCGGGCTATATAACAGCTCTTACAGATACGGTGCCATCTAGTGCAAACGTTGAATATTATGCGCAGATTGTTCTTGAACAGTCAGTCAGACGCGATTTAATCAAAGTTTCAAACAAAATTATTGCACAGTCTCATGATGAAACAGTCGGAAGCCGTGCTGTTCTCGAAGATGCTCAGAAAATGATTTTTGAGCTGACTGATTCAAATCAAACTTCAAGCTATAAAGAAGCAAAAGAAATAGTATTTTCGACCATTGATATGATTGAAAAACTTTACAATAACAAAAACGCATTTACAGGAATTCCTTCTGGTCTTCGAGATCTTGATACAATGACCAGTGGATTTCAAGATTCTGAACTTATTATTATCGGAGCGCGCCCGTCAATGGGAAAAACAGCAATGGCGCTTTCGATGATTCAAAATATTGCAATAAAAGAAAAAATTCCTGCTGCACTGTTTTCACTTGAAATGTCTGATAAACAGATTATGCAGCGTCTTTTGGCTGCACAGGGACGCATTCCTTCGCAGAAGATTCGAACAGGTCTTTTGACTCTGCAGGAATTGCAGCGTATGCAGGATGCTGCCGGTGTAATTTATGATGCACCTCTTTATATCGTAGATACACCAAACATGAAGTTGCTTGACCTAAGGGCTCTTGCAAGGCGAATGAAAATTCAATGCGGAATAAAGATTATTTTTATAGATTACATTACATTGATTACAAGCGAAAATACACTTGTGCCTCGTCATGAACAGATTGCAGAAATTTCAAGATCTTTAAAAAGTCTTGCACGTGAACTGAATATTCCTGTTGTTGCACTGTCACAGGTTAGACGAGATGCCGAAGGTCAAGAACCGACGCTTGCAGACTTGCGTGAATCTGGTTCAATCGAACAGGATGCCGATGTCGTTATGTTTATTCATCGAGAACGGCAGAAAAGTCATGACGAAGAGGGGATTCCAAAAGAAATAACAGGAATTCCTACAAAACTGATTGTTGCAAAACAGCGTAACGGTCCGATTGGCGACGTCGACGTTGTATTTTTGCCGTCGTATACCCGTTTTGAAAATCTTGAAAAAGAAATGTAAAAGGCTTGAGAAATGTTTCAAGCCTTTTTATTTTTGTCATTTTCAGATACAGAAACAACAATTTTTACAAGATAGAGTGCAGCTGAAATAAAAATTGTAAGCGGAATTCCAAAAAGAATGCCGATTGAACCTGTCAAAGACTGCATTATCTGCACGGCAATCAGCTGATTGTTTATTAAGCCTAGAAATGATGAATTATATGCTATTAAGACAAGCAGAAATGAAAGTGAACTGCCAATATATGCAAGAATTAATGTATTTGCCATTGTTCCCATCATGTCGCGGCCTATTGAAAAGCCTGATTTTACAAGCTTTGAAAAAGAAATGTCAGAAACTGTAGTTGCAAGCTCGTAAAGCGCAGAAGCTAAAGACATAGAAACGTCCATAACAGCACCAACCGATCCGATTATAATTGCAGAGAAAATAACGGCAACAAGGTCTTTTTGACCACCTGGCAAAAGTGCTTCAAGATAGAGTGAATCATTATTTAAATAGCCGTTTATATGCATTGCTTTTTTCATGATTATTGAAAGAAGTGCTGCAATAAGCACACCGCCAAAGCAACCGAGAATGGCTGAAAGACTTTTTTTATTTGCACCGTTTACAATCAGAACTGTCATTATGATTATGTAAAGGCAGACTAAAATGCTTGAAGTATAAATATTTTTGCCGCTGAAAATTGAAGGAATAAACCAGTAAAAAACAGCACCGACTGTAAGGACAAGTGAAACTAATGTATTGAACCCTTTTATGCCGCCAAAAAAAAGAATCAGCAGCATGAATATCAACGATAAGATCAAGATGGAAGGAATTCTGTAAAATTCTTCAAATACAAAAACTGGATTTTCGTGTAAATATTGATAAGGTGTGTTTTCTGCAAAAGAAGCTTCTGTATTGTCATTTAATTGCAGGATAATAATTTTGTCCTTTGCTTTTACTGTGTCACTTTTCAGTGCAATAAAATCATCCTGCATCTGCAATGCTTTTACTGTTTTTCCCTTAAAAGGACCGTCTGAAAGCTTTGCTATGAATAAAATAGATGTTTTTTTTAAGCCGTTTCCGTTTTCGTAATATTCAACACTGGTGTCGAGAATTTTTTCAACAGTTCCTCTGTATGAATTCCAGCCATTCTGTTCGGCAGCAAGTGTATTTCTTAATGGAACAAACTGCTTTGACATATAAAACAGAATTAAAGCAGAAATGATAAGGGCAAAAATCTGTGATTTTTTTATGTCGAGTTTAGTTTTCCATTGCATTTACAAGCTCGTTTTCAAAAGAAAGCACCATATTTCCAACTTGAGTAAATTCAGAGTCGTTGTTATAAACACTTAATGTGCCTTTTGAATTCAAAAGATAAATCATGTTTCCGATTGATGCAACTTTTATAATGTTTCCGTTTACATTGATTCGTCTTCGCATAGATGTATTTGCAAGATTTATAACTACAAGCTGTTTTTTTGAAAAATCTGTAAACATTTTTCCGTCAATTATCTGCATAAAAGAAGATGTTGATTCACCGTTTTCTGTCCAAAGAATTTTATAGTCTCTTGTTGCTGGTCTGAATGTAAAAAGAGAACAGGACGGTGTATTATTGTTTTCTGTGTACATTTGACCAAAAATTGCACTGTTGTCTGCATCAAAACTGTAAACGGCACTTGCTTTTATGTTCAGGCTTACAGTTTCGCCTGTTTTTGTATCAATCAACAGCAAAGGAACTTTTGGATTTGTAGCATTTGATTTTCCGACATAAAGTTCTGTATCGTTAATTAAAGTTGCGTCAAGATAGCCGGTGCCATTATATTTGTTCAAAACTGTATTTGTTACTGTATCAAGAATTGTAACTGTGGAATTTCCTTCAAGAAGCAGTATTTTATCTTCATACACTTTGAAAGATTGAATTGAATATTTCGGTGTATAAACTGCTGAAGGAGTTGCTGCTGCATCAGCTAAAGGCAGTGCATAAATTGTTTTTCTTGTATTTTTTGACCAGAAATAAATATATTCATTTGTTGCAGAAATATTTGAAAAACCATTGTTTGATGCTGCAAATATTGTTGAAACGTTGTCGTCAAGAAGTTTTAGCAATTCATTTTCAGTTAAAATAAATGCGGTTCCATCTGGTGTTGTGCAGATGTCTTTTATGCTCAAATAAGTTGGTGTCGTAATCGGTTCTATCTGCATTAAACTGTAATTTTCAGTTTTGTTAAGCTTATAAATATCTCCTGAATCTGTGCCGGTATAATAGCCGTTTGCTGTTTTTATAATTGCTTTTGTTTCGTCTTGAACGGAAATAGCCTGTTCTTGTGTTGCTGTTCCATTTTCTGAAACAGAATAAATTATCATTGTGTTTGAATCATTTTGTGCATAATGAATGTTTGTATCTGAATCAACTGTGCAAAGAATCGGCTTATATGCATATGTTGTTGTTTCTGTTTTTCCTGTTGTTGCAGATATTTTATAAATTGTGTCGTTTACAAAACCTGCAAAGCTCATGTTGTTGTTAAAAAGAACCGGCTGCTGAAGGTTGGGCTGTACGGCAAAACGGCCTTTTTCGGTGCCTTTCCTTAAGTCATAATAGGTTAATTCGCCTGTCGGTGCATATACAACAAGTGTAGATTCTGTGCTGCTTGTTTTTGCCATTGTAACGGCACCAGTTGAAGCAGAAAGAATATTTCTTGGCATTCCATTTTCTGCAAGGAAAAAGTTTACACCTTTTAAAGATGCCGTACCAACAATCAGATATGTGCCTTGTGCCGAAAACGAAAGGCAAGTTACAGAATCTTTAAATGTTTTTGTGTATTTTTTGTTTTTATATGTCCAGTCTAAAACGGTTACCCTAAAAATTTCAGTATCATCTGTTTCATAAACTGCAATTTCATTTCTCTGCGGATTTACTGCAATTGCACGAATTGGAAGGTTTGAACACTGAAAATGGTCACCTTTACCTGTACTGTTATTCCATGCAATAATCATTCCATCTTCGCCGCAAGAAAAAACAGTATCGGATGATTCTTTGTAGGCAAGTGCTGTTACAGCTGCAAAATGTGGCTGTGTAGAATAATTTTGTGCATAAACTGCTGCTGTAAAACAAATTATAAAGCTCAAAAAAGCTGTGCATTTTTTTAAGGAATTATGAAAATTAGCTGTACAAATCATACTGTTTAAATCCTTTTGGTTTTTATATGTTACATTAGAAATTAATTAGAATCAGCTCTTGTTCTGTAAAAAAAGTTTGAACCGTTCAATAATGTAGTTGATGTCGCCTGTAAAAGCAATTATGAACAGGAACGCGATGAAACATAGTCCGACAATTTGAAAACGCTGCATTGTTTTTGGTGCAACACCTTTGCCCCGGATAATTTCGATTAATGCAAAAAGAACGATTCCTCCGTCAAGAATTGGAATTGGCAGAAGGTTCATGATGAAAAGTGAAACGCTTATGAGTGAAAGAAAATACAAAACTGTTGTAATGCCTTCTTTTATTCCTGCTGCAAAACCAGATTCTGCAACTTCTCCAAGCATAACGGTGATTCTTATAGGACCAGAAACAGCCTGTGAAACATCAATTCCTTTAAAGAACCATGTAATTGTTTTTAATGTAAGGGCAATAAGTTCGCCTGTTTTTGCAAAACCGTCAGCAATGCCACCAAAAAAAGAAGATGCTTTTTCGGTTACTTTTAGGCTTTTAAATTCAATGCCAAGATTAAAAGAGCCGTCCTGTGTTTTTTCTAAAGGAAGTTCAACTTGAACTGTTTCATTGCTGCGTTTAATTTTCAAAACTGCTTTTTCTGCATTTTCAAATGTTTTTACAAGTCCAGCTGTGTGCAGAACTTCAATGCCGTTAGATTCAATAATGATGTCGCCTGATTTTAGACCTGCTTTTTCTGCAGCAGAATCAGGTGCGATATTTTCGATTTCCGGAGAAATCCAGTTTACTACACCGATTAAGCCTCTTGCAGAGGCTTTGTCCATTTTTATGAAAACTGGAATCATTAAAGTTTCGTTGTTACGAATAATTTCAAAATCTAATGTTTCATCTGGATGTGTTGAAACAACTGAAATAATATCTGAAAATGTGTTTATTTTTTCTTTGCCAATTGCAGTTATATAGTCGCCTGTCTTTATTCCGGCTTCTTGTGCTGAACTTGTCATTTCAGGATAGATTTCAGGTGCAAGAATAACAATCGGTTTTGTTGTATAGCTTGTCTGGCCTACAAAAGAAATGATTATAAATGCAAAAACTGTAAAAATAACGTTTGCAACAGGTCCGGACAGTGCAATAATTAAACGCTTTATAGGATTTTCAAAAAAAGAATGTGGTTCAGCTTCAATTTGAGGCAAATCTGCTTCCAGTGCTTTCTGTAAATCTGTTTCGCCTTTTATGCCGCAATATCCGCCAAGCGGAATAAGTGAAAGGCGGAATTCAGTTTTTCCTATTTTTTTGCGGGCAAGCACTGGTCCCATGCCAATTGAAAAACTTTCTACATCGATGTCAAGAAGCTTTGCTGCGATAAAATGTCCAAATTCATGCACAACAATAATGACACATAAACCGAGCAATCCCCAGACAACAATCATAAAGACCTCATTTTTTCAAGTACATCTAAAGCTGTTTTCCGTGCTTTTTTATCAGCATCAAAAACTTCGTCAAAATCTGCAGGTTCACCTGTCCAGTCGCATGAAAGAACTTCTTGTGTTACCTGTGGAATTTCAAGAAATCTGATTTGATTATTTATAAAAGCTGCAACAGCAACTTCGTTTGCAGCGTTATATGCAATTGTGTAGCGGCCAGATTTTTCTGCAGCTTCATATGCAAGTTTGAGCATTTTAAAATCATCAAGCCGTGGCTTATGGAATGTCATTTCAATGTCATCAGACAAATCAAAAAGTTTAAGCTTGTTTTCTGTAAATTCCGGCCATGAAAAAGCCTGCAGAATAGGGTGCCGCATGTCTGGTTCTGAAATTTGTGCATAAAGCACGCCGTCTTTTGTTCGTATAAGCGAATGAACAAGACTTTGCGGATGAACAACAACATGAACTTTTGATGCAGGTACATTAAAAAGTCTGCATGCTTCAATAACTTCAAGACCTTTGTTTGCAAGTGTTGCAGAATCAATTGTAATTTTTTGACCCATGTTCCATGTCGGGTGTTTCAGTGTATCTTGAAGTGTTACGTTTTTAAGCTTCTCGTTCGGTGTATTCCTGAACGGACCGCCGGAAGCTGTTAATACAACGGAATCTAAAGAATCTTCGCCATATTTTTGAATAAGACTGAAAACAGCGGAATGTTCTGAATCTACAGGCAAAAGGCGAGTGTGGTTCTCTGCAACAAGCTGCTTGATTAAAAGACCAGCCATGACGATTGTTTCTTTGTTTGCAAGTGCAAGATCTTTATGACTTTTAATTGCCGTAATTGAAGGAATAAGTCCTGCAGAACCTGCAATGCCATTCAGAACAATGTCGCAGTCTGATGTTTCAATTAAATTTTTTAAGCCTTCTGAACCATAAAAAGAAATGCCGTCATATTTTTGTGCTTCATTTGAAGAAAGACACAAAGCTTTGCAGCCAAATTCTTTAGAAGCATTCAGCAGAGCTTCGGCACTTTTATGTGCACTCATTCCAACAAGACAGAATTTATCTGGATGCTGCCGGATAATATCAAGACCACTTTTGCCAATTGAACCAGTGGCGCCCAAAACAAGAATTTTTTTCATAATTTAAGCGAATTTAAATAATAATTGAACTGTTATATAAAACACTGGAGCAGCAAACATTATTGAATCGATGGAATCCAAGATGCCGCCTCTGCCAGGAATTATTTTGCCAGAATCTTTAATTTGAGCAGAGCGCTTTAATACAGACTCTGCCAAGTCGCCAATAATAGCAGCAAGTGCTGTTACAAAACCTAAAATAATCATTTTAGGCAGAGAAACAAAAACATTCGGAAAAACAAGCCATGCAAGAATGCTGATTGCAATTGAACCGATAAAACCGCCGATAAAGCCCATTACGCTTTTGTTCGGGCTTACTTTTACGACGCCTCTGTTGTTTTTCCCCATTGTAATGCCAAAAAGCCATGCGATGGAATCGCACATAAAAACCATCAGAAGAAATACTGCAATAATTTCCCTTGAATGTTCCCATGGTGTCATTCTCTGAAGAAATGTCAGGAAAAATACTGAATATAAAATAGTAAAAGAAGAAGTAACGATTTTTGTAAGTGAATGTGTAAAAGATTCCTCTTCCGGTTTTGGTGAAAAAATTTCATAAACAAGAATGCAAGCAAGGCTGATTACAAAAGTAAATGTTACATATTCCATTGGAAAATTAAATGCTGAACACAAAGCAGCTACAGTGGCAACAACAAAAGCAAGACAAAGCACAAAAAATTTGGGCTGTACTTTAAGATTCTGCATCATCATTGTCTGTGCTTCGCCTGCTGCAATTACAGAAACAATTATAACAACGATGTTTAATGCAAGATGGTTATGCCAGTCTAAGCATACAAGTGCAATACAAAGAGGAAGCCCGATAATAAATGTCAGCAAACGTTGCAATACTTTACTCATTTGACACCACCAAATCTTCTGTTTCTATGTTGATAATCTGCTATTGTTGCTAAAAATTCATCCTTTGAATAATCTGGCCACAATGTGTCCGAAAAAGACAATTCTGCATAAGCTGCATGCCAGAGAAGAAAGTTGCTCAGTCTTTTTTCGCCGCCGGTTCTAATAAGAAGATCTACAGGCGGCAAATCTGGAATGTCAAAAGATGTTTCGAGCATTTTTTCGTCAATTTTTGAAACATCATTCTGTTTTGAAAGAATGCGGTTTACGCCCCTTACAATTTCATCTTTTCCACCGTAATTAATAGCAAGCACAACGGTTGTTCCGCTTTTTGAAGCTGTTTTAGCCATTGCATCTTTCAATTCTGTCTGAACATCAGCTGGCAGACCTTCCATGTCACCTAAATGCAAAAGTTTTATGTCATCTTTTAAATAGCGCTCAACTTCTGTATGAAGGTGCGATGTGATTAAGCCCATAAGAAAGCCGACTTCTTCTTTTGTGCGTTTCCAGTTTTCAGTTGAAAAAGTGTATAAAGTTACATATTTTACACCAAGTTCAGCCGCTGCAGTTAAAATGCGACGTGCACTTTCGAGACCTTCTTTGTGACCAAAAGAGCGTGCGAGATTTCTTTTTTGAGCCCAGCGTCCGTTCCCGTCCATAATTATTCCAATATGAACAGGAACATTTGCTTTGTCTATGGTTAATTCAGCCATTAGCCTTCCATTATTTCTTTTTCTTTATCTTCAAAGATTTTATTAATTTCTGCAATGAATTTGTCAGTTGTTTTCTGAAGAGAATCTTCTGCTGCTTTCAATTCGTCTTCTGTAATAGAACCGTCTTTCTGCTGTTTTTTTAACTCTTCGTTTCCGTCACGGCGAATGTTGCGGATTGCAACGCGGCTGTTTTCAGCAGTTGTCTTAGCCTGTTTTACAAGTTCCTTTCGTCGTTCAGCTGTTAAAGGCGGAATAGCAATGCGGATTACTTTGCCGTCATTTGATGGATTTAAGCCAAGTTCAGAACGCTGAATGGCCTTTTCAATTTCACCAATAAGATTTTTATCCCAAGGAGTTACAACAACCATGCGTGCTTCTGGAATTGCAATGTTTGCAACCTGAGAAAGAGGTGTTTTTTCTCCGTAATAGTCTACACGAACTTTGTCAAAAAGAGAGGCCGATGCACGACCGGTGCGAATTGCGTTGAATTCATCTTTTAAAGCGCTTACAGATTTTTCCATGCGTTTTACGCTTGCTTCATTAATTTCAGACATAGTCGATTTCCTTAAAAAGGCGGAAAAATTATGCACACGAACTGAAATGAAAGATTTTTATTCGTGTGTCCGCAATAGAATGTTAGAGCTTCGAGTATTATAACACATAATCCCTGTTGAGCTCAAAAAAAAATAAAAGAAAACCCTAAAAAGTTTTTAGAGAAATCTTGAAAAGGGGGCTGCCTAAAGACAGCCCCGTAAAATTATGCGCCAAGGACGTAGTTTACGACTTTTTCAATCTTGATTGTGCAGCCGCATGATTTTGCAACTTCTGCAAGTTTCTTGGCAACAGAAACTTTGTCATCTTTTACGAACATCTGATCCATGAAACAGATGTCTGCAAGATGTTTGTTAAGTTTGCCCTGAAGGATGCCAGCTTTTACATTGTCCGGCTTAGAAGCCATTTTTGGATCCTGGTCAAGCTGTGCTTTGAAGATTTCATTCTGTTCGTCAATGTATGACTGCTGAACATCTTTGCGTTCAATGTATGCAGGGTTGAATGCTGCAATGTGCAGACAGCAGTCGTATGCAAATTCTTTAATTTTTGCATCGTCAGAAGCTGGTTCTGTTTTGAGAACAATAACAACACCAGTTTTTTTATCGCTGTGGATATATTTGCTCATAACACAGCCTGCTGGAACTTCAATCATTTCAAGACGGCGGATACCCATGTTTTCGCGTGTTTTTGCAGCGAAATCATCCAAAAGGCCTTTCAATTCGTCTGTAATTGTTGTGTAGCCTTTTGCCATTGCTGTATTTACAATGTTTTCGCCACATGCAATAAAATCTGCATTGTTTGCAACGAAGTCTGTTTCACAAGTTACTTCAGCAATAACAAGTTTTGAACCTTCTTCCTTGATAAAAATGCGACCTTCTTTTGTTGCACGTTCTGCACGTTTTGCAACAGCTGCAAGTCCCTTTTCTTTAAGCAGTTTGATTGCTTTTTCTTCATCACCGTTGCATTCTGCAAGTGCTTTTTTGCACTCCATCAT